>JAVJUS010000093.1:0-13669 GCA_040220455.1 Azospirillaceae bacterium | reverse complement strand
GTGCCGAGTCGGGCGCGGCGGATCCGGCGGCGACGGGCGACGCCCGGTCGCTGGCGGCGGCCTGCGGCGACCTGGCGGCCCTGCGCGCGGCGCTGGAGCGATTCGAGGGCTGCCGGCTGCGCGATACCGCGACGCAACTGGTCTTCGCCGATGGCAATCCCGAGGCCGACCTGATGATCGTCGGCGAGGCGCCGGGCGCCGAGGAGGACCGCCAGGGCCTGCCCTTCGTCGGCCGGGCGGGCCAGCTCCTCGACCGCATGCTGGCGGCGATCGGGCGCGACCGGTCGAGCGCCTACATCACCAACATCGTCGTCTGGCGCCCGCCCGGCAACCGCAAGCCGACCCCGGCGGAGATCGCGGTCTGCCTGCCCTTCGCCGAGCGCCACATCGCGCTCGTCCGGCCGAAGGTCCTGATCCTGGCCGGCGGCACGGCGGCGAGCGCCCTGCTCGACACCAACCAGGGGATCACCCGGCTGCGCGGCCGCTGGGTCGACCACGCCGTACCGGGCCTCGACGCCCCGGTCCCGGCCATGCCGACCTTCCACCCGGCCTACCTGCTGCGCACTCCCGCCGCCAAGCGCCAGGCCTGGCGCGATCTGCTGGCGGTGGAGACACGGCTGGCGGGTGGAACCTGAGCGGCGCGCCGGCGTTCCTCACCGATCGAGCCCGAGGCTGCCGATGTCGCCGGCTCTCTTTCGGAACCTCGCCCTGCCGGAGAGTGGAGCGATCGGTCGGACCGGGTGGACGACCGGTATTCCCAACCTCGGGGCAAATGCGGCAGTCGGGTGGCGAAAATGCGGCAGGTGGGCTTGCCGAAGACGTTTACGATCGGTTAAGAACCTCCGGCCATGCCCCGACCCCGATCGACAGGCCCGGCCGCCGGCCGAGTTCCGGCGGCCCGCCGCGCCCTTCGGACCCGCGATACCCGGACTCCGCTTGCCGCCCTGGCGCAGGCCAGGGCTCGGGTTCTCACGGCCGCCGCGGCGCTCGGCATCGCCACCGTGCTGGCTGGCACGGCCGGAACCGCGCCCGCCCGGGCCGAGGAGCCGGTGGTCGCCGTCGCCGCGGCCGGGCCGGAGGCGACGCCGGACGCCCGGCCGGCCCCGGCCGCCTATCTGCGGCCGATCGACGCCGCGGCGGCGCCCTGGCTGATCGAAGACGCCGATATCCGCCGCTACCGCCGGGTCTTCGCCCTTCAGGAGGATGGCCGCTGGGCCGAGGCCGACCGGCTGATCGCCGGGATCCGCGACCGGCGGCTGATGGGCCATGTGCTCTTCCAGCGCTACATGCACCCGACCGACTGGCGGTCGAGCTATGCCGAGCTGTCCGGCTGGCTGGAACGCTACGCCGATCATCCGGGCGCGGATCGCATCCACCGCCTGGCGATGCGGCGCAAGCCCGCCGGCACGGCCGGGCCGCGCGCGCCGGTCGACGGCCCGGGGCCGATCTACGGCACGGTCGAGCGCTACGGCGTGGCGGCCTGCGACGCCGGGACCGGCGGCCGCGCGCAGGACCGCGCCGATCAAGCCGCCGCGCGCTATTTCGACCGGGCCTACGACCGGGCCTGGGCGATCGCCGAGCCGGTCGCCGCCGCCTCGGCCGACGTCGCGCCGGACGCCGCCTGGATCGCCGGGCTTGTCGCCTGGCGGCGGGCCGACTACGCGGCGGCGGCGGAGCTGTTCGGCGCGGCGGCCACGGCGCGCTGCGCCTCGCCCTGGCATCGGGCCGCCGGCGCCTACTGGGCGGCGCGCTCGGAGCTCCGGAGCGGCAATCCCCGAGCCGTCAGCCGCCGCCTCGCGGCCGCCGCGGCCTTCCCGCGCACCTTTTACGGCCTGATCGCCCGGCGCGCGCTGGGCCTTGGCCCCGGCCTGCAGTTCGAGGCGCCGGTCCTCGACCGGGCGACCCTGGCGGCGCTGACGGAGACCCCGGCCGGCGAGCGGGCGATCGGGCTGCTCCAGGTCGGACTGCACGGCCTGGCCGAGGCCGAGCTGTACCGCATCCGGCCGGACGGCGCCGACGACCCGGTCGCCGCCGGGCTCGTCGCGCTGGCCCAGCAGGCCAACATGCCGGGGCTGGCCGTGCGCCTCGGCATGGCGCTGCGTCCGGCGCCGGGCGGCTACTATGACGGCGCGCTCTACCCGCTCGGCCCCTGGGCCCCGGACAGCGGCTTCGCCGTCGACCGCGCCCTGGTCCACGCGGTGATTCGGCAGGAGTCGCTGTTCGATCCGGAGGCGGTGAGCTATGCCGGCGCGCGCGGGCTGATGCAGCTCATGCCGGCGACCGCGGCCTATGTGGCGGAATCCGATTACCGCTCCGGCCCGGCCGCGCTCGAGCGCCCGGAGATCAACCTGGAGCTCGGCCAGCGCTACATCCGGCGCATGCTGAGCCATCCCGAGGTCGGCCCCGACCTGGTGCGTCTGATCGTCGGCTACAACGCGGGCCCGGGCAACGTGTCACGCTGGTTCGACGCGATCGAGCACGGCGGCGACCCGCTGCTGTTCATCGAGAGCATCCCCAACGGCCAGGCGCGCCACTATGTCGAGCGCGTGCTGGCGTCGTTCTGGATCTACCGCGCCCGGCTCGCCCAGCCGACGCCCTCGCTCGACGCCGTTGCGGCGGGCGCCTGGCCGCCATACATCACCCTGGACCGGCGCGACACCCAGGTCGCGTCCAACCCCGGGAGCGATGGCGGCGACGATGGCGGGTATCGACGAGAGCCGTGAGTTCGTGCCGGTCGGGATCGCGATCCTGACCGTCTCCGACAGCCGGACCGAGGCCGACGACCGGTCGGGCGACACCCTGGCCGAGCGGGCGGGGGCCGCCGGCCACACGATCGTCGCGCGGGACATCGTGCGCGACGACCTGCCCGCGATCTGCGACAAGCTGCGGCGCTGGATCGCCGATCCGGCGGTCGAGGTCGTGCTGACCACAGGGGGCACCGGCGTGACCGGCCGCGACGTCACGCCCGAGGCGCTGGCCAGCGTCCAGGAAAAGGAAATCCCGGGCTTCGGCGAGCTTTTCCGCTGGCTCAGCTTCGACAAGATCGGCACCTCGACGATCCAGAGCCGGGCGACCGCCGGCGTGGCGCGCGGCACCTACCTGTTCGCCCTGCCCGGCTCGCCCTCGGCCTGCCGGGACGCCTGGGACGGAATCCTGGCCCACCAGCTCGACTACCGCTACCGCCCCTGCAACTTCGTCGAGCTGCTGCCGCGCCTGCGCGAGCACGAGGCGCTGGAGACGCGCGCCGGCTGATCGCCCGCGGCCCGGTGGTCACCGACGCGCTCCGACCGGCGACACGGGTCGCGGGCTCCGCCGCGTCGCCTGCCGCTCGGCCGCCTCGCGCAGCCGCCGCATCGCCTCGCCGGCCGTCAGGACGCCGATCGGGGAGACGTCGAGACCCGCCATGGCCAGTCTGCGCACGACCCAGGTGTTGCAGGTGTTGAAGACGTGGAACGTCCCTTGCGCGGGATAGAAGCGACCGCCGCTCGCCGTACTCGGCTCCAGGGCCTCGGCGCGGCCTCCGGGGGAGCGGTCGAACGCGTCCGAGAGGGCCGCGGCCAGCCGCCGGAAGACGACAGCCGAGACGTCGATCGCGACCGCCCCGGGCACGGCGCCATCCCCGAGCGGCGCGACATGCAGGACCGCGTCGGTCGGCGTCAGGGCCGCGCGCAGGGCCATGGGGACCGTCTGAGTCGGCGCCCTGTAGAAGGTCCGGTCGCCCCAGCCGAACTCGAGGAAGCGGGCGTCCGGGAAATCCGCGACCTCCGGCACCAGACCGGTCCCGGCCAGGGCCGCGTGGTCGACGACGAGCCCCGTGTGCCAGCCGTGGCGCACCACCCGGATCTCGTGCGCCGGGGGCCCCGGATCGGCGGGCGGCGGCGGCCCAGAGGCGCAGGCGGCGAGCCAGCCGAGGCACCAAAGCAGCAGGGTCGGTGTGCGGATGCGCCGGGCCATGGTGCCCCCGGTCTAGCACGAACGTGCCGCGGCGGGGCGTCGCTCAATGTTCTTGATACGTTCAGGGCTTCGGGCTAGCCTGCCGACATGTCCGGGACACCCCTCGACAACCCGCACCTCGACGACGCGCACCTCGACAACGCGCACCTCGACAACGCGCCCCTGGATCGCGCGCGCAAGGGCCGCGGCGCCCTGTCAAACCGAACCGGCCGGTTCGAGCCGGCGGCGACGGTCGCGTTCGACGACGGCTGGGAAAGCCTGGCCGCCGACGCCGCGGACGACGCGCCGGCGCCGCGCACGATCCTGCATCCGGACCGGGCGCGCCGGATCATCGCGCGCAACGACAGCCCGGACGTGCCCTTCGACCGCTCGATCAATCCCTATCGGGGGTGCGAGCACGGCTGCGTCTACTGCTTCGCCCGGCCGACCCACGCCTATATGGGCCTGTCACCCGGCCTCGATTTCGAAACGCGGCTGTTCTACAAGCCCGCAGCCGCGGAGATCCTGGACAAGGAGCTGAGCGCGCCGGGCTACAAACCCGCCCAGATGGCGCTGGGCGCCAACACCGATCCCTACCAGCCGGCCGAGCGGCGGCTCGAGCTGACGCGCAAGGTGCTGGAGGTGCTGGCCGCCTACGAGCACCCGGTCGGGATCATCACCAAGTCGGCGCTGGTCCTGCGCGACCGGGACATCCTGGCGCCCATGGCGGCAGCGAACCTGGCTTCCGTCTGCGTCTCGGTGACGACGCTCGACCGCGACCTCGCCCGGATCATGGAGCCGCGGGCCGCCACGCCGGCGCGCCGGCTGGAGACGATCCGCCGGCTGACCGAGGCCGGCATCCCGGTCGCCGTGCTCGTCTCTCCGGTCCTGCCGGCGATCAACGACCACGAGATCGAGGCGATCCTGGAGGCCGCGGCCGAGGCCGGCGCCACCCGGGCCAACACGATCCTGCTGCGCCTGCCGGGGGAGATCGCCGGGTTGGTCGAGGAATGGCTGCGCGCGCATTTCCCCGACCGGGCGGACCGGGCGCTCAACCTGCTGAGGTCGTGCCGCGGCGGGGCGCTCTACGACCCGCGCTTCGGCAAGCGGATGCGCGGCCAGGGGCCCTATGCCGACATGATCGGCAGCCGCTTCGCCAAGGCCTGCCGGCGCCACGGCCTCAACGAGCGACGCTGGGACCTGGACCTGACCCGGTTCCGCCGCCCACCCCGGCCGGGCGACCAGCTCGCCCTTCTGTGACGGCGCCGAGTGCGCCACCCGCCGAAGGCGAGACACCCGCCGCCGCCACGCCCCTGCGGCTTTGACAACAAAGCCGAAGCGACCGATTGTGCCGACATGGTGCGCCATACGCCGAACCATCCCTCCGCCGCCGACCGTCCGAAGCCGGAGGCCGATCCTGGCCCGACGATCCGGGCGAGCAACCCGGGCGACCCTGGCGACCCGGGCTATGCCGGCGAGCGGCACGGTCCGGAGGACCCGGCCCGGCGCATCGCGGAGCTGGAGGCGGCGCTCGCCGAACGGGACCGGACGATCGACGCGCTGCGCCAGGCCGAGGGCCGGCTGCGCTCCCTGCTCGACAGCCTGCGCGACATCGTCTTCTACCGCGGCGAACCGACGGGCGAGGTCTATGTCTTCGGCACCCAGGCGGAGACCATCGCCCCGCGCCTGGCGCCGGACGGCCGCATCGATCGCCAGGCTTGGCAGGCCTCGATCCACCCGGACGACCGGGACGCCTACATGGAGGCCGAGCGGCGCCGGCGCGAGACGGGCGAGCCCTTCACGAACGAGTTCCGCTACACCCATCCGGAGGACGGGCGCCTGGTCTGGGCGCGGGAATCCGGCTACGCCGTGCCCACGGGCGACGGCCGGCAGTTCAACGACGGCTACATCATCGACATCACCGAGGCCCGGCTGCGCGATCAGCAGCGCCGCGAGGCGACCGAGGCGGCGATGATGGCCAACCGCGCCAAGAGCGAGTTCCTGGCCAATGTCAGCCACGAGCTGCGCACGCCGCTCAACGCCGTGATCGGCTTCGCCGAGATCCTGATCGCCGAGGCGTTCGGCCCGCTCGGCTCCGGCAAGTACCGGGAATACGCCAGCGACATCCATGCCAGCGCGGTCCATCTCAAGCAGCTCATCGAGGACATCCTCGACGTCTCCAAGGTCGAGGCGGGCAAGGCGGAGCTGCACGAGACGCGGGTCGATCTCGACCGGGTGGTCGGCGTGGTCCTGCGCATCATCCGCTCCCGCGCGGCGGCCAAGCGGCTGAGCCTGGAGCCGCACCTGGCGGCGGAGCTGCCCCAGCTCAACGCCGACGAGCCGAAGCTGCGCCAGATCCTGCTCAACCTCCTGTCCAACGCCGTGAAATTCACGCCGGAGGGCGGCAGCGTGTCGATCGAGGCGATGCGCGACGCCGGCGGCCGGGTCGTGATCACGGTCAGCGACACCGGCATCGGCATGGCGCCCGAGGATATCCCCATCGCCATGGAGCCGTTCCGCCAGCTCCATGGCGGGCTGTCGCGCAGCTTCGAGGGTACCGGGCTCGGCCTGCCCCTGTCGCTCAAGCTGGCGGAGCTGCACGGCGGCACGCTGGAGGTCGAGAGCGCGCCCGGGCGCGGCACATCGGTCCGGCTCGTCCTGCCGGCCGAGCGGGCGGTCACCCCGGTCACCCGGGCGACGCCCTGATCGCCGCCGGGACGCGAGCCGAGGGCGCCGCCATGCCGGATCTGAGCCTCGAGATCGCCGCCGGCGCCCCCGGCCTGCCGGTCGCCGGGGTCGACGAGGTCGGGCGCGGCCCGCTCGCCGGGCCGGTCATGGCCGCCGCGGTGGTGCTGCCCGCGCACGGCCTGCCGGACGGCCTCGCCGCCGCCATCGCCGACAGCAAGACCCTGGCCGCCGCCCGCCGCGCCGTGCTGGCCGAGGCGATCGGCGCCCATGCCGCCGTCGCGCTGGGCGAAGCCTCGGTCGAGGAGATCGACCGGCACAACATTCTCCAGGCCACCTTCCTGGCGATGAGCCGGGCGCTGACCGGGCTCGCGGCGGCGCCGGCGGTCGCCTTGATCGACGGTAACCGGGTGCCGCCGGGGCTCGCCTGCCGGGCCGAGGCGGTGATCAAGGGCGACGGGGCGAGCCTGTCGATCGCCGCGGCCTCGATCGTCGCCAAGGTGGCGCGCGACGCGGAGATGGCGCGCCTGGCCGCCGACTTTCCGGGCTACGGCTGGGAGCGCAACGCCGGCTACGGCACGGCCGAGCATCGCGCGGCGCTGACCCGGCTGGGCCCGTGCACGCATCACCGGCGCAGCTTTGCCCCGGTATCTGAGGCTCTTGCCATAACCCGCTGACTCCGCACGCATCGGCGGCTTGACCGGAGTCCGCCCCCCGGTCATGGTGCGCCGATGAACCGAATCGACGCCCGGAGCGCGCGCGCCGCGCTGCCCCTGGATCGGGTGATCCGGGGCGACTGCCTGGCGGCCCTGGAGGGCCTGCCGACCGGGTCCGTCGACTGCGTCTTCGCCGACCCGCCCTACAACCTACAGCTCGGCGGCGAGCTGCACCGCCCGAACAACACGCGCGTCGACGGCGTCGATGCCGAGTGGGACCGGTTCGACGACCTGGCCGCCTACGACACCTTCACCCGGGCCTGGCTGACCGCCTGCCGCCGCGTGATGACCGACCGGGCGACGCTGTGGGTGATCGGCAGCTACCACAACATCTTCCGGGTCGGCGCGATCCTGCAGGACCTGGGGTTCTGGCTGCTCAACGACGTGGTCTGGGTCAAGACCAACCCGATGCCCAATTTCCGGGGCACGCGCTTCACCAACGCGCACGAGACGCTGCTCTGGGCGTCGCGATCGCCGGAGGCGCGGTACACTTTCAATTACGAGGCCATGAAGGCGTTCAACGACGGCATCCAGATGCGCAGCGACTGGACGCTGCCGATCTGCGCCGGGCCCGAGCGCCTCAAGGACGACGACGGCCGCAAGATCCACCCGACCCAGAAGCCGGAAAGCCTGCTCTGGCGCGTGCTGCTGGCCTCGACCGCGCCGGGGGACGTGGTGCTCGACCCGTTCTTCGGCACCGGCACGACGGGCGTGGTGGCCAAGCGCCTGGGCCGCCGCTTCATCGGGATCGAGCGCGACGGCGGCTACGCCTCCCATGCCGAGGCCCGGATCGCCGCCACGACACCGCCGGGCGAGGCGGAGTGGGTCGCCGTCCAGGGCAAGCGCACGGCGCCGCGCATCCCTTTCGGCGCCCTGCTGGAGCGCGGGCTGATCGAGCCCGGGCAGACGCTCTACGGCCTGCGCCGGGACCTGAGCGCGCGGGTGCGCGCCGACGGCACGCTGGTCGCCGCCAACGCGCAGGGCAACCACCGCGGCTCGATCCACCAGGTCGGCGCCGCCCTGCTGGGACAGCCGAGCTGCAACGGCTGGACCTTCTGGCATTTCGACGCCGGCAACGGCGAGATGCGCCCGATCGACCTGCTGCGCGAGAAGATCCGCGCGGAGATGGCGGCGACGCCGGCTTCGTCCGGGGCGTCGCCGGGCGGCGGTGGCTGACAGGGTCCGGGCCAGGACACGAGGTCGCCGGTAGCGCCGGCAATCAAGTCCAGCTTCGGCTGGCCGCCAGGGATCGGTGATCGCGAGCTGTCCCTGGTGTCAGTCAAGGCCCCGCCCCTAGAGCATCCTGCGGCCGGACGGGCGCAGATAAGATGCTCGAGGTTGTTGAAGACCGGGCGGGGCCTTGCTGTTTCCACTCCCTACGTTTCCGCATCATCGTCGAGAGCTGTCCGCCAGGACCCGTACGCACACCGCCCGACGTTGCCGGCGGGCACGACCGCGTGCTAGCCCTTGGCGCCATGAACGAGGTCCCCGGACGCGACAGTGGCGCGACCTGGGCGTCGGCGCGGGCCGGCACCCGGCATCTGTTCGTGCGCGACCTGATGGTCGACGCCCGCATCGGCGTCTACGATTCGGAAAAGCAGGGCACCCAGCGGGTGCGGGTCAACCTGGACCTCACGGTCTCGACGCCCGAGGCGGCGCTGAACGACGACGTGCGCACGGTCGTGAGCTACGAGCCGATCGTGCGCTACACCCGCCGCCTGGCGCGCGAGGCGCATATCGAGCTGATCGAGACCTTCGCCGAGCGCCTGGCCGCCCACTGCCTCGCCCACCCGATGGTGCTGGCCGCCCGGGTCCGGGTCGAGAAGCTGGACATCTTCCACGACGCCGCCTCGGTCGGCGTGGAGATCGAGCGGATCAAGGAATAGGCGCGCGGCCCGCTTGCCCGTCGGCCTCCGCCGGCCCGACATGGGCCAGCGGGTTGAGGCCGAGCCAGTCGGACAGCGCGCGCAGGGCCGCCGGCGCCCCGTCGGCGACGAGGACGCCCCGGTCGAGCGCGGCGGCGACGGTCAGGTCGCCGCGCCAGACGCGGATCATGTCACGCAGGCCCGCTTCCAGCCACAAGGCGACCTCGAAGCCCGGATCGTCGACGCAGAGCTGGCAGCGCCCCTCGGCGTTGAGGAACCACCACACCCGTTTGGCCGCCGGCTGGTCGACCAGTTCCAGGCGCACCACCGCCGGCCCGGCGCCCAGCGCGGCCGGCCGGGCGTAGCGCTCCAGCGCCCAGACCAGCAGGCCCAGATCGACCTCGCCCTCGGCCAGGTCTCGGCGCGCCCAGCGCTGCCCCCAGACGCCCAGCGCCTCGACGATCGGCGCGAATTCGCGGCCCGCCGGGGTCAGGTGATAGGTCCAGGCGCTGCCGCCAGGCGAGCGCCGCCGCTCGACGATGCCGTCGGCCTCCAGCGCCTTGAGCCGGCGCGACAGCAGCGTCGGCGAGGCCAGCGGCACGCCGCGCTGGAGCTCGGAGAACCGGGAGGCCCCGCCGGCCAGGTCGCGCAGGATCAGCGGCGTCCAGCGCTCGCAGAAAACCTCCGCGGCCTTCGCCACGGGACAGAACTGGCCATAACCGCGCATGACCCCCTCCCGCCACCATCAGGCTCGACGGTCAGGATAGGCCCGCCAAGGCGACGGCGATACTACACATCGTGGAGTATCCGGCCCGGTGGAAACGGTGGTGAGGTGAGCCCGCATTTCGGGAGACCCGCCATGACCGACATCGCCTCGACGACCACCCCCTCCGCCCTCGCGACCGCCGCCGCTCCGGCCGACGCGATCGCCCCGCACAACGCCGGCGCCGCCGCGGTCTGGGACGCCGGCGGCGCGGCCTATGACACGGTGAGCTTCGCGATCTCCGACGCGCTCGCCCACGCCGCCCAGCGGCTGGCGCCGGCGCCCGGCGACCGGGTGCTCGACATCGCCACCGGCACCGGCTGGACCGCGCGCAACGCCGCCCGGCTGGGCGCGCGCGTGACGGCCGTCGACATCGCGCCCGCACTGCTGGCGGCCGCCCGGGAGCTTTCCGCCGGGGTCGAGCCGCCGATCGACTACCGCCTCGCCGACGCCGAGCGCCTGCCCTTTCCGGACGGCGCCTTCGACGGCGTGATCTCCACCTTCGGGGTCATGTTCGCGGGCGATCCGGACCGCGCGGCGGCGGAGCTCGCCCGGGTCTGCCGGCCGGGCGGGCGGCTCGTGCTCGCGGTCTGGACGCCCGACGGGGCGGTCGCGACGTTCTTCGGCCTGATCGCCGGCCATGACCCGGCGCCGGGGCCGGAACCGGGACCCGCCGGCCCCTCGCCGCTCGCCTGGGGCGATCCGGAGGTCGTCGCGGCGCGGCTCGGCGACGCCTTCGACCTGGTCCTGGAGGACGGCGTCAACCACGCCCACCACGCCGACGAAGCGGCGATCCGGGCGTGGTACGAGACGGGCTTCGGCCCCCTGCGCCATCTGCTCGCCCGGCTCGACGAGCCCGCCCGCGCGGCCCTGCGGCGGGACATGGACGCCTACCACGCGCACTACAGAACCCCCGCCGGCCTGCGCGTCGCCCGCGACTACCGCGTGGTCATCGGCCGGCGGCGGTGAGTGGTGGGGGCCGCCCGGAATGGCGACGGCCCGGGAGCATGGGGTCTCCCGGGCCGTCCTACGCGACGCTGGTTCTGGGGATTCGGCAATCAGCCCAGCGCGCGGAGCAGGTGCTGGTCCAGCCCGAAGTAGCGGGCCTTCTCCATGAAATGCGGACGCAGGCCGCTATAGACGTAGCGGCCGCGCAGCTTGCCCGACGGCTCCTCGCCGTCGTACTCGTACTTGAAGAGCTCCTGGGCGGTGATGATGTCGCCCTCCATGCCCGTGATCTCGGTGACGTTGGTCACCCGGCGCATGCCGTCGCGCATGCGGCTGACCTGCACGATCAGGTCGACCGCCGAGGCGATCTGGTGGCGCACCGCCGCGGTGGGAAGCTGGAAGCCGGCCATGGCGACCATGTTCTCCAGGCGGGTCAGCGCCTCGCGCGGGCGGTTGGCGTGGATCGTCGACATCGAGCCCTCGTGGCCCGTGTTCATGGCCTGGAGCATGTCGAAGACTTCCGCGCCGCGCACCTCGCCCAGGATGATGCGGTCGGGACGCATGCGCAGGGCGTTCTTGAGCAGGTCGCGCATGGCGATCTCGCCCTTGCCTTCGATGCTGGCGGTGCGCGTCTCCAGGCGCAGGGTGTGGTCCTGCTGAAGCTGCAGCTCGGCCGCGTCCTCGATCGTGACGATGCGCTCGCCATGGTCGATGAGCTGGGAGAGCGCGTTGAGGAGCGTCGTCTTGCCCGAGCCCGTGCCGCCGGAGATCAGGATGTTGAGCCGCGCGCGCGAGGCCGTTTTCAGGACCACGGCCATCTGCTCGGACAGGTTCGCCGTCTCGACCATCCGGTCGAGCGTGATCGACTGCTTGGCGAACTTGCGGATCGAGATCGACGGCCCGTCGATCGCCAGCGGCGGAATGATGACGTTGACGCGGCTTCCGTCGGGCAGGCGCGCGTCGCAGAGCGGGTGGCTCTCGTCGATGCGCCGGCCGACCTTGCTGACGATGCGCGTGGCGATGTTCATCACGTGCTGGTCGTCGCGGAACATGACGTCGGTCAGCTCGAGCTTGCCGCGCCGCTCGACATAGGTCCGGTTGTACCGGTTGACCATGATGTCGGTGATGCTCTCGTCGGCGAGCAGCGGCTCCAGCGGGCCGAGGCCCAGCATCTCGTCCATCACGACGTCGACGAGCTGAGCGTGCTCGGCGCCGTTGAGATGGACCTGCAGCTCGTAGAGGATGTCGCGGACGATGTCGCCGATGCCGGGCTTGAGCTCCTCGCGCGGCATGCGCGCGGCGCTCGCCGTGTCGATGCGCTCGACCAGCATCGACTGGACCTTGTCCTTGATCGCCAGCACGGTGTCGGACACGGCGCGAACCGGCGGCGGCACGAAGCGCGGCCGGGCCGGACGGCCGTGCGGGTCGTGGGGCGGCCGTGCCTTGCCGGGCGCGGCGCCGCCGTTCAGCGCGGCGGGCGGGGCCTTGCGCGGCGCGGCGGGTGGCTCGGCAGGGGCCATTCTGTCGGCCACCGCGAACGGATCGGGCCAGGACTCCGGTTCGCCGGCCATCGGCGGGACATCGGCCGGCGGCGCCGGGTCGAGCGACGAGGCATCGGGATCGGCCTCCTGCCCGCCGCTGTCTTCGACCGCGGCTGGGGGCGGGGCGGTGCGCGGGGCGGGGGAAACCGGAGCCGCGTCGACCGACGGCTCGAAGGGTGTGTCCGGGCCGGCCGGCGGGGCGGCGGCCGGCGCGATCGACGGCGCCTCGTCGTCGGCGCCCATCATCTCGCGCAGCGCGGCCAGGTGGTTCGGCGCCTGGGCCTGGGCGGGCGCCGGAGCGGCGCGACGATTGTTGAGGCGGTCGGCGAGCCGCCGGCCGCTTTCCGGATGCCCCTGGGGGCCCTCCGTATTGCGTCGAGTGAACATGCGTCGTATCCCCATGACTGATTGCCATGGGCAGTCTGATTACTTTCGAGATCGTCGATAAAGAGAGCAAACGGCAGAGTCCCGTTTGGGGTACGTGAACGACGACTGGGTCGGGACTGCCGTATATTAGAATTACGACTTAAGTATTATTTGCCGGAACTCGGCAAGAATAACGGAAAATTAACGGCGTTCCCGTAGCGTCCGGGTCCATGCGGAACTACGCCAATCTCACCGCCATGCTCCACCGGCTCCAGCGTCGGCACCTGGACGTGGTGCGCACGAAGCTCGAGGCCTCGGGCGTCAGCGACATCTCGCCCGCCCAGGCGATGCTGCTGATGGAGATCGGGGACAGCGAGGTGCAGCTTCGCGACCTCGTCGAGCGGCGGCACTACCTGGCTTCCACGGCGACCTACAATATCCGCAAGCTGGTCGAGAGTGGCTATGTCGAGCACATGCGCGGCGCGCGCGACCGGCGCGTCACCCGCCTGCGCCTGACCGAGCGCGGCGCGGCGCTGCTCGACCGGATCGAATCCGCCGACGAGGCGATGTCGCTGGCCGACGACCCGGCGATCGACGACAAGCTCGACACCGCGATGACGCTGCTCCACGAGCTCGACCGCTCCTGGTTCCAGTACCTCGCCCGGCGCTGAGCCTGCAATGTCGGGCTCGCTGGCGCTCGACCGACCTACGGGGACGGTGAAAAGCAGGTCGGCTGAGCGAAGCGAACCCGACACGCACGGACGGGCCGGATGTCCGAGACGTCGGGCTCGCTCACGCTCTACCGACCTACGGGCCGGGGAAAAGTAGGTCGGCTGAGCGAAGCGAACCCGA
>JAVJUS010000092.1:0-14880 GCA_040220455.1 Azospirillaceae bacterium | reverse complement strand
GCCCGCTTCCGCCGCGCGCCGGGCCCGCGCGCGCTCGGCCCAGCGGCCGACCCACGGGCCGTCGGGATCGGCCTCGCCGCCGGACTCGTTGCCGCGCTCGCCCCCGGCCCCGCCGGCCCCGACCTCCGCGCCCAGCGCCTGCAGGTTCTCGATGGTCGGCGCGCTCAGCCCCAGCCGGTTGGCGCGCGCCGCCGCGGCCGCCCGGTCGACGAGCGTGCCGAACTCGCTCAGCGTGCTCTCCAGCGCCAACTTGCGCCCGGCGCCGGCGAGGTCGAGCTGCATCCAGCCGTCGCCCCGGTCGCGCCGGGTCGAGAAGTAGCGCAGCTCGAGCTTGGCCAGGTCGGCCCAGGCGATGCCGCCGCCAAGCGGCCCGCGCGCCTCGATTCCCTCCTCGCCGGAGACGACGACCGTGCGATGACGCGCCCAGGTCCGCGCGGTGAAAACGGCGAAGAGGGCGGCCAGCGCCAGGCACACCCAGAACACCGCCGGGTGCAGGTCGATCAGCGCGATCGGCAGCACGGTGACCGCGAGCCCGACGCCGCCGCGCAGATAGTCGGCCACCAATGCGGAGACGGGATAGCGATGCTCGGTCACGGCGCGGTCCCGGCCGGCCCGGCGAACAGATCGGCGACCGGCGGCCAGGACACCGCCGGATGGCCCGTCGTCTCGGCGAGGAAACGATCGAGGAAGGCCTCGGTTCCCGCGTCGTGGACGAGGTGATGGGTCAAGAGGCCCGTCGCCTCGCCCGGATCGGGCACCGCGCCGGTCCGCCGGGCGCGCAGATGGCCGATCACCGCGCCCAGCACCGCCGCCTCCCCGGCGAAGCCGCGATCGCCGCGCCAGGCGATCGGGTCGGCGTGGATGTTCACCCGAAACGGCCGCGTGTCGGGGCCGGGCCGCGGGCCGTCGACGCTGATCGCGACGCCCCGCCCGGCGAGCGCCGCGGCGACATCGGTCCCGATCCGGTTCCAGGGCGGCACCACCGGCCGGCGCGCCGGCCCGAACAGGGTGTCGAGCCGCCGCCGCCCCCGGTCGAGATCGTCGAGCACGGCCGAGATCGGGCGATGATCGCCCAGCTCGGCCTTCTTCTGCCCGGGCGGGGCGTGGTTCGCGTGGGACAGGCCGTGCTGCAGGACGGCCACGGATGCCAGGCCGGCCAGCCGCTCGGCCAGGGTCGGCGTCGCGCCGGCCGGAATCACGGCGAGTCCCAGCGGCACGCCGGAGCGCGCGGCCCGATCGAGCAGCCGGTCTAGCGCCGGCGTGGCATCCACCGCGTCGTCGTCGCGCCACCACAGCGTCGCCGCGCGCCCGGCGGCCGCCCAGGCGTCGAGCTCCGCGCGCAGGCCCGCCCAGTCGCCGGCGCCCGCCGGCACGGCGGTCGGCCGGGGCGCTGTCTCGATCGATCCCTGCGGCGCGGCGGACGGCATCGGCGGATGATCCCGGGCGCGTGTCAGGATGGGGCGGGGGAGACGCGATCCGCCTCCCCGCCCGGCGGAACCGGCACTCTAACACCCAGCGCGGCGGAAAGAAGACGTCCCGATTCGCGCGCGCCGTCCACCTTCAGCGTCGGACGCGGCGGCGCCGGACCCGCGAGCACCCGGTCGACCGCGGCGGCGAGCCGGTCGGCGTCGAGCCCCGCCTCCGCCACCATGCCGGCGAGGCCGCGCTCGGCCAGCAGGCGGGCGCGGGTCGCCTGCTCGGTCTCGCCGTCGGCGGCGAAGGGAACGAACAGCGCCCGGCAGCCGGCCGCGAGCACGTCCATCACCGTGTTGTAGCCGGCCTGGCTGACCGAAAGCCGGCAGCCGGCGAGCAGGTCCGGATAGTCCGGGCGCGCCGCCTCGACGACGATGCCCGTCCCGATCCGGCGACGGATCGACGCAGCCGCCGCTTCCGGCAGGTCCGGGCCGAGCAGCAGGCGCCAGACCGTGTCGCCGGCCCGTCGGGACAGCGCGCGGGCGCCGGCCGCGGCCTCGAACAGCCCCGCCCCGACCGCCCCGCCGCCGGCGGCGACGATCACCGCGTCCCGCCCGTCCGTCGACGCCCCGGGGTCCGGCGCCCCCGCCCGGCGGGGCGGCGCGACATAGCCGGTATAGGCGATCCGGTCGGCGATCAGGGGCGCGTCCGGGAAGCTCGCCTCGAATGGGACGACCGTCGGGTCGCCGTGGACCAGCACCAGGTCGCAGACCGCGCGCGCCGTCTCGGCCATAGCGCGGGTCTTCTTCGCCGGCTTCTCGACCAGGATGTCGCGCACCGAGGCGGCGACGACCAGGGCCGGGTTGGTCCGGCGCGCGGCCTCGATCAAGGGCTCCAGCTCGAAGGCGAAGGATCGCCGGCCGAAGGGCCAGGTCTCGGTCACGATCAGGTCGGGCCGGACCTCCGCGGCGAGGTCGAGCAGCGCGGCCCGCCGGCGCGCCCGCCAGGCGTCGTCGATCGGCGCCCCCTCGGCGTCGAGCAGCACCCGGAAGGACGGGTCGGCCGCGCGCGCCGGCGGCAGGGGCACGACCCGCGCCGGGCCGAAATCCGTGCCGGCGACGGGGAAGCCGCCAGAGGCGACCGTCACGCGCAGCCCCGCCGCCGCCATCGCCCGGGCGAGCAGGGTGGCACGGTGGACATGACCGATGCCCAGCAGGTGCTGGACCCAGAACAGGACCCGCGGCCCCGCCCGGGTCGAGGGCGCGTGGCCCGTCATGTCAGCGACCCGTCACGTCAGCGGCCCGTCACGTCAGCGGGATGTTGAGCCCGGCGACCGTCGGCCGGCCGTCGGGCGCGAGGCGGAAGTGGAAGCAGCAGTCGTCGTCCAGACGGTCGGGCATCGGCGGGCGGTAGCTCCATCCTGTCGCCAGAGCGTACAGCGCGCGGATGACGCCCTTGTGGCACACGGCCACGGTCGGCCGGCCGGCGGCCGCGATCTCCGCCGTCAGGGACATCAGCCGCGCCTGCAACTCGCGCGGGCTCTCCCCCTCCGGCGGGCGGAAGTCGAGCCCCTGGGCCTCGATCATCTCGACCCCGGCGGCGTCGGCCCGGCGCAGCTCGGGCAGCGTCCGGCCCTCCCACGCGCCCCAGGACTGCTCGCGCAGCCGGTCGTCGCTCGGCGGCTCCCGGCCCAGCAGGCGCGCCGTCTCGCGCGCCCGGGCCAGCGGGCTGGTGATCCAGTCGTAGCCGGCGAAGTCGACCGGGATCCGCCAGCCGGCCACGACCAGCCGGCCGTAGTCGCTGAGCGGAATGTCGGTATGGCCCTGGATGCGGTGCTCCGCGTTCCAGTCGGTCGGGCCGTGGCGGACGAGGACGAGATCGGTCATGGCCTCGCCGGGGGCGGGGGGCGGGCGGGCCGCTCGCGTTCGGCCGCGAGCGGGGCGAGGACGCGGTCGAGCGCCGCGACCGCGGCGTCGAAGCCGTGGACCGTGGCGGCGGTGCGCTCCGCCGCCTCGGCCATTTCCGCGCGGCCGGCCGGGTCGTCGAGCAGGTCGGCGACCGCCTCGGCGAAGGCGGCCGGGTCGCCCGGCGGCACCAGCCGGCCCGTGACACCGTCGGTGACGATCTCCGGCACGCCGCCGACGGCCCCGGCCACGGCCGGCAGGCCGGTCGCCTGGGCCTCCAGGATCGCCATGCCGTAGGCCTCGTTGATCGCCGGCCAGACCAGCAGGTCGGCCGCGGCGTAGAGCGACGGCAGGTCCTCCACCGGCGGCGCGCCGAGCCAGGTCGTCCGGGCCGGGTCGAAGCCGGCCAGCACCGTCTCCCGCCGCGGCCCGTCGCCGGCGACGGCCAGGCGCCAGGGCCGGTCGGCGAGGGTCGCCAGGGCCTCGGCCAGGACGGCGTAGGAGCGCTCCTTGTCGCCGGCGCGCATCATGCCGACGGCGAGCAGCCAGGGCCCGGGCTCGGCGCCGAAGGCGGCCGCCCGGTGGCGCGCGCGCTCGGCCGAGGCGGCGGTATAGGGCGCCACGTCCAGGAAGGGTGCCAGCCGGTGGATCCGGGCGGCCGGCGCGATCGCCGCCAGCCCCTCGGCATCGGCCGCGGTCAGGGCGACGAGCGCGTCGGCCCGGGCGATCGCCGCGGCGCTGGCGGCGAGCCCGTCGGCCCAGGGCCCCTCGGTGCGCTTGGCGGCGTAGGACGCCTCGGCGACCAGGTAGGGGATGCTCAGGGCGTCGGCGACGCGCGGTCCAATCGGGTCGGGCGCCTTGTGGTAGAGGTGATAGGTGAACCAGAGATCCGGCGCTGCCTCGGGGCGCCCCCGGGCGGCGGCGACGATCCGCGCGGCGATCCGCGCGCCGATCCGGTCGATCCGCCGGGCGCGCGCCGGATCGGCGCCGTCGGTCCAGGTCCTCAGCCGACTCGCCAGCCGCACCTCGTGGCCCGCCGCGCCGAACGCGTCGCGGAACAGCCGGGCCATGCGACGGTCGCCGGAGGCCACCGGATGGTCCGGCGCCTTCATCGGCGCGTAGAAGGCGATGCGCAACGGCGGTCCCGCCGGCTCAGACGCTGCGCGCCCGGCCGGCATCGACATCCAGGCCGAAGCGCTCGGCGAGCCGGTCGATCCCGGCGGTCATGGCGAAGTCTCGCCGCACCCGGGCGGCGCCGGCGCGGCCCATCTCCACTCGCCGGTCGGGATCGGCGATCAGCCGGGCCATGGCGTGGGCGAGCGCCGACGGATCGCCCGGCGGCACCAGCAGCCCGGTCAGCCCGTCCACGATCAGCTCCGGGATCGCCGAGACGTCGGTCGCCACGCAGGCGAGCCCGGTCGCCTGGGCCTCCATGAGCACGTTGGGCAGCCCGTCCCGATCGCCATTGGCGGCGATCCGGGCGGCCAGGACGAACAGATCGGCCTGGCGATAGGCCGAAATCACCGCCGCGCGATCCTGCGGCCCGCGCCAGTCGATCCGACCGCCGATGCCGAGCCGGGCCGCACGCTCCTGCAGCGCGGACAGCAACTCCCCGCCGCCGATATGCACCAGGCGCCAGTTGACCTCCGCCGGCAGCCGGGCGAGCGCGTCGAGCAGGGTGTCGTAGCCCTTCTTCTCCACCGCCCGGCCGACCGAGACCAGCCGCACCGGATCGCCCGGATCGCCGCCGGTGCGCCGCGGCCGGGGCTCGGGCGCGGGGAAGCTCGACAGGTCGAGGCCGTGATAGACGAGCTCGACCTTCGGCGCGCCATCCGCCGCCGCGCCCGCCATGGTCGCGAGATAGCGCTGGTTGACGGCCGTGCAGGTCACCGCCCAGCGGGCGTCGGCCAGCTTCTCGCGCAGCTCCCAGGCCGGCGTCGTCCAGATGTCCTTGGCGTGGGCGGAGACGCTGTAGGGCAGCTCGCGCATCAGCGCGGCGTAGCGCGTCACCGAGCACGGCGTGTGCAGGTAGTGGCAGTGCAGCCAGCCGACATCGTCGGGCATCTCGCGCGCCAGGACGCAGGCCTGACCGAGGCGTCGCATCCGGTTGGGCGTGCGGTCGCGCCGCAGATCGGCCAGGAAGGCCGACAGCGCCCGGGTGTAGCCCGGCAGGTGGCGGGCGAACAGCCAGCCCCGGATCACCCGCATCGGCGCGTCGCGCAGGTATTCCGGCAGGTAGAGCCGGGGCGCGGCGATGCGCCGGTGGATCGGGTGGATGCGCGTGTCGGTCGGCTGGCGCAGGGAGACGATGACCTGGTTCTGGCCGCGCTCCTGCAGGGCGTGCAACTCCTGGGCGATGAAGGTCTCCGACAGGCGCGGATAGCCCTTCATGACCACCGCGACCCGGCCCCGGCCGGGGGGCGGCGCCGGCAGCGGCGCGTCGCTCATGGCCCCTCTCCGCCCGTCACGCCCGGCGCCGCTCGGCCAGGGTGGCGGCCGGCGGTCCGGCGATCAGGTCGTCGAGCAGGTGGTTGACCCTGTCGAGCCCGTCGAGCAGGCCCGGCACGACCACTTCTGACGGCCGCGGCTGGCCTTCCAGCGATCGCAGCGCCGCCGCCATGCGCCGGGGATCGCGCCGGCCGCCGCCGCGCAGCATGCTGACGAGGCCCAGCGCCTGCGCCCGCTCGGCGCGGATCGTCTGCTCCAGCCGCGGGCGGGCGCGCGGCACCAGGATGGCCCGGCGATCGAAGGACAGGATCTCGCAGAAGGTATTGTAGCCGCCCATGGCAACGACCCCGATCGCGTCGGCCATCAGCTTCTCGGGCTGGGTGTCGAAGGTCAGCACGGCGACGTCGTCCAGGGCCTCCGCCCGTTCCTTGAACCGACGCTGGCGCTCGAGCTGCATGAACGGCCCCAGCACGATCAGGGCCGGATGCGGCAGGGCCCGATCGGCCTCGTAGGCCCCGAGCACCCAGTCGACGAGCTGGTCGCCGTCGCCGCCGCCGCCGGGCGTGACCAGCACATAGGGCCTGTCGAACGGCTGCGGCGGCGCCGGCCCGGCCTGCGGCACGCCGCGGCGCAGATAGCCCGTGTAGCGCATCTTGGCGCGCACCGCGACGGGCACCTCCAGCCCCTCCAGCGGGTCGCAGATCTGCGGCAGGCCGTAGACCCAGATCGCGTCGTAGAGGTCGACGAGCGCCGGCATGGCGTTCTTGCGCTGCCATTCCGGGGCCAGCAGCTCCGGCCCGTCCATGACGTCGCGCAGGCCCAGGACCAGCGGCGTGCCGCGCGCCTTGAGCATCTCCAGCGTGCCGCGCACCTCGCCGCGCAGGCCCAGCGGCTCCTTGTCGACCAGGAACAGGTCCGGGTCGAAGATCTCCGCCGTGTGCTCGAGGATCGAGGCCCGCATGGCGAGCGTGTCCTCGGTCGCGATGTTGAGGTTGAGGGAGGTGTACTCCCCGTTGCGGCGCTTGATGACGCCGGGTACGCGCACGAAGTCCACCCGTGTGCGGAAGTCGAAGCTGCCGATGATCGGCGAGCCCGACAGGATCAGCACGGACATGTCCTTGTGCGCCTCGACCAGCGCATGGGCGATCGCGCGGCAACGGCGGAGATGGCCCAGACCGAAGGAGTCGTGGCTGTAGATCAGCACCCGCGTGTGATCGCCGCGCTTGGCCATGGGCCCTCGCCGCCTTCCGGATCGGTCCCGCCGCCGGGACCGGGCGCCCGGCCCGCTCCTGCCGCGGGCGACCGTCCGGTCGGCTCGGGGGCGGATCCGGCCACCCTCTGGAGGGTCATCTACCACGGACCGCGACAAGAAGTCATCACACGCCGATCGATCGGGATGCGCGCGGGCGCGTTTGCCGGGCGCCGGCAAAGCGGGTATCGTCGCACCGTGGAAGCTGGCGCGGCGGGACGGTCGCGGCGTCGGCGCGGCCCCTCCTTTGTCGCCCGCCCCGCGGCCCGCCCGGTCATCGGCGCCCGGGCCGCCGGATCGCCCGCATGCATCGCAGCATCTTCGGCTTCATCTGGCACTACAGCAAGCGCCAGCAGATCTGGGTGATCTTCGTCACCTTCGCGTCGTTCCCGTTCCTCTATTATTCGCTCGACCTGCCCAAGACGATCGTCGACGAGGCGATCGGCGGCCAGGCGGATTTCCCGATCGACCTCTTCGGCCTTGGCTTCTTCCAGCTCGAGCAGATCCCCTATCTCTTCACGCTGAGCGGGCTGTTCCTGTTCCTTGTCGTGCTCAACGGCGGGTTCAAGTACTACATCAACGTCTATCGCGGCCAATTGGGCGAGCGCATGCTGCGCCGGCTGCGCTTCGAGCTCTATTCCCGCGTCCTGCGCTTCCGCCTGCCGCAATTCAAGCGGATGAGCTCGGGCGAGATCATCCCGATGATCACCTCCGAGGTGGAGCCGATGGGCGGCTTCATCGGCGACGCCTTCGCCCTGCCGGCCTTCCAGGGCGGCACGCTGGTGGTCTACATCGCCTTCATCTTCATCCAGGACCCGATCCTGGGCGCGGCGGCGATCTCGCTCTATCCGGTCCAGGGCTACATCATCCCGAAGCTCCAGCGGCGGGTGAACCAGCTCGGCAAGCAGCGCGTGCTGACCGTGCGCCGGCTGGCCGACCGGGTCGGCGAGACGGTCTCCGGCAGCCCGGAAATCCACGCCAACGACACCGCCGCCCTGCACATGGCGGACATCGCGGGACAACTGGGCCGGATTTTCGACATCCGGTTCGAGATCTTCCGCCGGAAGTTCTTCATCAAGTTCCTGAACAATTTCCTCAACCAGCTCACGCCGTTCTTTTTCTACGCTATCGGCGGGTACCTGGTGATCATCGGCAACCTCAGCTTCGGCGCGCTGGTCGCGGTGCTCGCCGCCTACAAGGACCTGGCCGGGCCGTGGAAGGAGCTGCTGACCTACTACCAGATGAAGGAGGACATCCGGATCAAGTACGAGCAGGTGGTCGAGCAGTTCCAGCCGCCCGACATCATGCCGGCCGAGCAGATCACCGCCGACGAGACCCTGCCGGGCGACCTGCCCGGGATCTTGCGCTTCTCCAACGTCTCCTTCTCCGAGGACGGCACCCTGCCGGCGCTGGAGGGCTTCACCGCCGACCTGCCGACCGACCGGCATGTCGCGGTCCTGGGCACCGGCTCCAGCGGCAAGGACGAGCTGATGATGCTGCTCGCCCGGCTGATCGTGCCCTCGGCGGGGCGGATCCGGCTGGGCGAGCACGACTTCGCCGAGCTGCCGGAGGCCGTGGTCGGCCGGCGCTTCGGCTATGTCGGCGCCGGCGCCTTCGTCTTCACCGACACTCTGCGCGGCAACCTGTTCTACGGCCTCAAGCACCGGCCGGGCGCGGCGCCCGCACGCGACGCCGAGGCCGAAGCGGATTTCCGGCGCTGGACCGCCGAGGCGGTGGCGTCCGGTAACCCGGAACACGACCGGGAGGCGGACTGGATCGACTACGCCGCCGCCGGCGCGGAGGGGCCCGAGGACCTGGAGCGCAAGGCGCTGGAGGTCCTGCGCGGCGTCGACCTCTCCACTGACGTCTACCGATTCGGCCTCAACGGCACGATCGACCCGGGCGAGCGCCGGAGCCTGGCGGACAAGGTGCTGGAGGCGCGCACGGCGCTGGCCGAGCGGCTGCGTGAGCCCGACAACGCCGACCTGGTGGAGCTGTTCGACGAGAACCGCTTCAACACCTCCGCCACGGTGGCGGAGAACCTGCTCTTCGGCACGCCCGTCGGGCCGGAATTCTCGCTCGAGCGGATGGCCGAGAACGCCTACGTCCTCTCGGTCCTCGACAAGGCCGGGCTGACCGAGACGATGATCCGCATGGGCGCGGAAGTCGCCGAGACGATGATCGAGCTGTTCGCCGACCTGCCGCCCGGCCACGAGTTCTTCGAGCAGTTCAGCTTCATCGGCTCCGACGATCTGCCGGACTACCAGCCCTTGGTGGCGCGGGTGCGCAAGCAGGGCATCGAGGGCCTGGAGCCCGAGGCACGCACCCGCCTGCTTTCGCTGCCGTTCAAGCTGATCCCGTCGCGCCACCGTCTGGGCATGATCGACGACGCGATGATGGAGCGGTTCCTGGAGGCGCGCCGGCTGTTCGCCCGCGACCTGCCGGAGCCTCTGCGCGGCGCGGTCGAGTTCTTCGACGCCGAACGCTACAACACCGCGGCGACGATCCAGGACAACATGCTCTTCGGCAAGGTGCGCTACGGCCGCGCCGGCACCCAGGAGAAGGTCCAGGCGCTGATCCGCCAGACGGTCAAGGCGCTCGACCTGCGCGAGCCGGTCATGGCCGTCGGGCTCGACCATTTCTGCGGCGTCGCCGGCGCCCGCCTCGGCGCGGCGCAGCGCCAGAAGCTGGCGCTCGCCCGCGCCGTGCTCAAGCGCCCGGACGTCCTGATCGTCCACGAGGCGACGGCCGTGCTCGACGGCGCCAGCCAGACCCACGTCCATGCCTGGCTGCGCGAGCGCCAGGCCGGCAAGGGGTTGTTCTGGGCCGTCCACCGGCCGAGCCTGGCGCGCGACATGGACGAGGTGATCGTCCTGCAGCGCGGCCGGCTGGCCCAGCGCGGCCGGTTCGAAGACCTCCACCAGGAAGACAGCGCCTTGCGCGCCCTGCTCGACGCCGAATAACGTCGACCGTCCGGAGCCGGGAAAGGACCACCGCCGTGAGCCTCGCCGAAGAAGTCGACCTCCTCAAACGCATCCCGCTGTTCCAGAACATCGAGACCTCGAAGCTGAAGCTCCTGGCCTTCACCTCCGAGCGGGTGACGTTCAAGGAGGGCGAGAGCCTGTTCCATCAGGGGGAGATGGGCGATTCCGCCTACATCATCGTCGAGGGCGAGGCCGACGTGGAGGTCGACACCCCGTCCGGGCCGACGGTCGTCGCCACGGTGGGCAAGAACGACTTCGTCGGCGAGATCGCCATCCTGTGCGACGTGCCGCGCACCGCCACGGTTCGGGCCAGGACCGCGCTCGTCACCCTGTGCATCTCCAAGGACCTGTTCTTCCGCCTGATCACGGAATTCCCGCAGATGGCGGTCGAGATCATGCGCGTCCTGGCCCAGCGCCTGGAGAAGACCACCAAGGCCGCCGCCGCCCATAACGCCGAGTGATCCGATTTCGTGGCCGGGGACAGGCGATGGCGGCGTGTGCCGGGATGTGACGGCGCCAACCCGCGTCCCCACTCCCGAGGGGAGAGGGACAGGGTGAGGGGATACAGGCCGCGGAACACCGCTCTGCCGTCTGCAACCCCTCACCCTCCCACGGCCTGGCGGCCGCGGGTCCCTCCCTCTCCCTCGGGGAGAGGGAATAACCACCGCCCCTTCCACGCGCCCCGGGATACTCGCACGATGCCACGACAGAACCGGGTCGACCCCTGGGGGGAGATCCACGCCGTCGCCGCCAGGGGGATGCTGATGGGCAACCGGGGCGGACGGCTGCACGACGACGCCGGGGGTCTGGGCCGCCGGCGCTGGACGGCAAAGCGCTGGATCGCCTGCCGGCTGGACTTCAAGGGTGGCAAGCGCACGATCATGGGATCCGGCT
This sequence comes from Azospirillaceae bacterium, assembly GCA_040220455.1. Classification (GTDB taxonomy): domain Bacteria; phylum Pseudomonadota; class Alphaproteobacteria; order DSM-16000; family Inquilinaceae; genus JAVJUS01. The sequence goes on along the minus strand of JAVJUS010000092.1, from coordinate 3,988 downwards.
ATACCGAGCTCTTCTTCCTCGACGAGGCAACGGCGTTCGCCGCCGGGCATCGGCCCTGCCGGGAATGCCGGCGCGCCGACTACGACGCCTTCGCCGTGGCCCTCGCGGCGGGCCTGGGCCTGGACCTGGAGGCAGCGCCCAAGGCCGACGCGATCGACGCGCGGCTGCATGGCGAGCGGCGGGGCAGCCGGCGCGGCGCGCCCGGGCCGGCGCCGATCGACCCCGGCGCCCTGCCCGCGGGCGCGATCGCCGTCGATTCCGCGCGGCCCGACCGGGCGCTGCTGCGCGTGCCCGGCGGCTGGCGCGCCTGGTCGTTCGAGGGCTATACCGAGGTCGCGCCGCCGGCCGACCCGGTCACGCCGCTGACGCCGGCGTCGATCCTGGCGGCGCTGGCCGGCGGCTACGCCCCCGCCCTGCATCCGAGCGCCGACGCATGAGCCGGCTCGACAGCTTCATCCGGCGCATGGAGGCCCAGCGCGCCTGCCTGAACGCCGCCGCGGCGGCGATCGCCGACGTGCCGGGACCGGTGCTGGAGCTGGGGCTCGGCAACGGGCGGACCTACGACCACTTGCGAGAGATCCTGCCCGACCGGGCGATCTGGGTCTTCGACCGGCGGGTCAAGGCGCATCCCGACTGCATCCCGCCCGAGGACCGGCTGTTCCTGGGCGAGGTGACGGAGACGCTGCCGGCGGCCGAGCGGGCCCTGGGCGCGCGCTGCGCGGCGCTGATCCACACCGATCTGGGCACCGGCGACGCCGCCGCCAACGCGGCCCTGGCGGCGGAGGTGGGGCCGCTGATCGCGCGGCTGATGGCGCCGGGCGGCCTCGTCGTCGCCAACCACGAGCTGCCGGGCCGGCCCTGGGACGCGGTCGCCCTGCCCGACGGCGTCAAGCCCGGGCGCTACTTCCTCTATCGCGGTCGGGAGGAGGCCGGAGAGGAGGCCGGCTGATCCCGGCCGCCGCTCACATCCCCAGCACGTCGGCCATGGTGTAGACGCCCGGGTGCTGGCCCAGCGCCCAGCGGGCCGCGCGCACCGCGCCCTTGGCGAAGATGTCCCGGCTCGCCGCCTTGTGGGTCAGCTCGATGCGCTCGCCCGCGCCGGCGAAGATCACCGTGTGGTCGCCCACCACGTCGCCGCCGCGCAAAGTGGCAAAGCCGATATCGCCGGCCCGCCGCTCCCCCGTCACCCCGTCGCGGGCGCGCACCGCGCGCTCGGCCAGATCGACCTCGCGGCCGGCCGCCGCCGCCCGGCCGAGACCCAGCGCCGTGCCCGAGGGCGCGTCGACCTTGTGGCGGTGATGCATCTCGACGATCTCGATATCCCAGCTCTCGTCGAGCGCGGCGGCCACCTTCTCGACCAGCGCCATCAGGAGGTTGACGCCCAGGCTCATGTTCGGCGCCAGGACGATGGGCGTGTGCTTGGCCGCCCGCTCGATCATGGCGACCTGGTCGGGCTCCAGCCCCGTCGTGCCGACGACGTGGACGGTCTTGCCCTGGGCGGCGAGCTTGGCGTGCTCGACCGTCGCCTCGGGCCGGGTGAAGTCGAGCACCGCCTCCGCGTCGGCGAACAGGCTGACCGGGTCGTCATGGACCAGCACGCCGCACGGCTCCCCGGTCGTCAGAAGGCCGGCATCCATGCCCTGGGCCGGGCTGTCGGGGCGGTCCACGGCGCCGACCAGCTCCATGTCCCCGGTCGCCAGAACCTCGCCCAGCAGCATGCGGCCCATCCGGCCGCCGGCTCCGACCACGCCCACGCGCACGCGCATCGCGTCCCTCCCACTCAGGTCCCAATGTCTCGCGATTTCGGCCAGCGGGCTCTAGCACGAATCTCGGTGTCGGGGCGAGACGGCGGGAGCGATACGGGACGCGCGCCCTCAGGCGGCGTGGGACGCGCCGGCCGCGGCGGCGGGGCGGGCGACGGGCAGGCCCGCGCGCGCCTTGTCGCCCAGCAAAAGCGCCCGGTCGGCCTTGTCCAGCGGGGCGCCGGCGGCGAGGCGGGTCCGCGCCTCTTCCAGCGCCGGGCCGGGCTCGGTCTCGCCGATCGCGCCGTCGTCGAGCAGCAGGGCGTGCACCGCCTCGGCCAGCGCATCCTCGCGCAGATGGGCCAGCGCATCGGCCGGCTCGGCCAGGCGTTCGCGCAGCATGGCGGTCAGGGCGTTGGCGCGGGCGATCTCGGCCGGCGGATCGGTCTCCTCCGGCGTGACGAAGAGACCGAGGCGCCGGGCCGCCCGGCCCCAGGACGGCCGTGCCGTCAGCACGGTCAGTGGCACCGAGAGGACGAGCCCGGCGACCAGCGGCGAGAGCCAGGCGAGCAGCACCGGCGACAGCCACCAGGCGAGCGCTCCCACCGCCGCGCCGAACAGCGTGTGGCCGCCGTGATGGCGCAGCGCCTCGCCCCAGCCGACCTTGCCGTCGTCGCGCCGCTGGGTCGTCCAGCCGACCGCGCGGCCGGTCAGGATCTGGGCGACGAAGGCCGTCTGGAACAGCATCAGCGCCGGGGCCAGCAGGCTCGACAGGACGATCTCCGCCGTCACGCCCAGGGTCAGGCGCGCGGCACCGCCGCTGGCGCGCCGAACCGGGCCGTCGGCGATCGCCAGGATCAGGCCGAAGATCCGGGGCAGGACCAGCATGGTCGCGGCCAGGCCGACGAGCGTCATGGCGATGCCGGCGTGGAAGACAGGCCAGGCGGTCAGGAAACTGCCAGCGCCGCCGAAGTAATCGGGCGGCACCAGCGTGTTGCGCAGGGCGAAGGCGATGCCGACGCCGAGGAACAGCAGCCACAGCGGCGCGGTCAGGTAGGAGAGCACGCCGCCGGCCAGGTGCAGGCGGCTCGTCCCCTTCAGGCCGCGCACGGGCAGGATCCGGCCGTGCTGCATGTTGCCCTGGCACCAGCGACGGTCGCGCTTGGCGAAGTCGAGCAAGGAGGGCGGGCACTCCTCCCAGCTCCCACCGAGATCCTGCGCCATCCAGACCTGCCAGCCGTCGCGGCACAGCAGCGCGGCCTCGACGAAGTCGTGGCTCAGGATCGGCCCGCCCAGCGGGGCGCGGCCTGGCAGGTCGGGCAGGCCGCAGCTCCCGGTGAAGGCGGCGATCCGGATGATCGCGTTGTGGCCCCAGTAGTTGCCCGTGCCGACCTGCCAGAAGGCCTGGCCGGCCGCGGCGACCGGGCCGTAGACCCGGCTCGCGAACTGGTGGACACGCGCGAACAGGGAGCCGCGGTTGACCACCATCGGCGGCACCTGGATCAGCGCCGCGCGCGGGTTTGCCTGCATCAGGCGGACCAGCCGGACCAGGGTCGCCCCGCTCATCAGGCTGTCGGCGTCGAGCACCACCATGTGCTCGTAGGCCGCGCCCCAGCGGCGGCAGAACTCCGCGATGTTACCGGCCTTGCGCCCGGTGTTCTCGGCCCGCCGGCGGTAGAAGATGCGGCCGTGGCCGCCGGTGCGCCGGACCAGGTCGGCCCAGGCCGCCTCCTCGGCGACGGCGCGCTCCGGATCGCGGGTGTCGCTCAGCAGGAAGAAATCGAAGGCCGCCAGGTGGCCGGTGCGCGCGACGGACTCGTGGATCGCCTGGAGCCGCGCGGTGACGGCGGCCGGGTCCTCCTCGTAGGTCGCCATGACGATGGCCGTGCGATCGACCAGGGCGCCGGCATCCGGCGGCTCGGCCAGGCCGGGCTGGCCGAGCCGGCCGGCACGCATCGCGAAGCCGGCCGCGGCGGCGAAGAAGGACACCGACAGCCAGCCGAAGCTGAGCACGAAGGTGACCAGCAGCGCCGCCGTCCAGGCCGGCGGCGCCACGGTGCCCAGCGCCGCGTCCAGCGTCTGGGCGGCGAAGAAGGTCGTGGCGAGCGCCGGGCCGAAGACGGCCAGCCGGCGCAGCGCGGCGGAGCGGGAGGCGGCGTCGCGCAGCATCGCCTGCCCGCTCAGTCCGCGCCGCCGGCGGGCACGCCGCGCAGACCGGCGAGCGTGCCGAGCCGGCCGATGGCCGA
>JAVJUS010000091.1:0-8373 GCA_040220455.1 Azospirillaceae bacterium | reverse complement strand
CCGCCCGGTCGGCGCCCGGCGCGTGCCGCCCTGGCCGCCGGGGCGGCGGTGCTCGCGGCCGGCGCGGCGGCCTTCGGGTCGGCCGGAGCCCAGGATCCCGCCGGCCCCGGAACGGGCTCGCCCGGCCTGCCGGCCTGGCTTGTCGCGGCAGCGATCCTGGTCGTCGTCATGGCCGGCCTGTCGGCCACCATCCACCGTGCCTACCGGCGGGAACGGCGCGCGGCGGCCGAGGGCGCCGACTCCGTCGCGCGCTACGAGGCCTTTCTCGACGCCGCGCCGCTGGCCTGGTTCGGCTGGTCGACGGCCGGCGCCCGCTCCGTCTCGCCCGGTCTGTCCCGCCTCTTCGGCGTCGCGGAGATCGCCTCGATCGAGGACATGGAGGCCGCGCTCGAGCCGGGCGACGCCGCCGCCCTCGATTCGGCGGTCACGCGGCTGAAGGAGCGCGGCGAGGCCTTCGTCCGCGTCGCCCGCACGCCCGCCGGCCGGGTGCTGGAGATCGCGGGCCGGCGCGGCACGGCGCCGCCGGGCGCCGCGGCGGGGGAGACCTTCGACGTCCTCTGGGTCGCCGACGTCACCGCGCGCGAGGCCGAGCGTGCGCGCCGCGCCCATCAGGCCGGGGAGGCCGCGCGGCTGGCCGACGAACGCGCCGCCCTGCTCGACGCGCTGCCCGTGCCGGTCTGGCTGCGCCGCGCCGATCTCGGGCTCGACTGGGTCAACCGCGCCTATTGCGAGGCGGTCGACGCCGACCGGGACACGGTCCTGCGCGACGGCATGGAGATCGCCCGCAGCATCGTGCGCGAGGAGGGCCGCGCCCTGGCCCGGGAGGCCCGGCGCACCGGCGAGGCGGCGCAGGGCGGCGGCCACGTGGTCATCGGCGGCCAGCGCCGGCGGCTCTCGGTGAGCGAGATGCCGGTCTTCGCCCGCACCGGATCCGGCTCGGGCGGCGGCGCGGGCCCGGCGGTGATCGGCTGGGCGCTCGACGAGACCGAGCTCGAGGAGGCGGTCGCCGAGCGCGATCGCCATATCGCCGCCCATGCCGAGGTGCTGGAGCAGCTCCAGACCGCCATCGCCATCTTCGGGCCCGACAAGCGCCTCGCCTTCTTCAACCAGGCCTATGTCCAGCTCTGGCATTTCGACGAGACCTGGCTGGAGACGGGTCCCGGCTACGACGAGATGCTGGAGGACCTGCGCGCCCGGCGGCGCCTGCCGGAATACGCCGACTTTCCGGCCTTCAAGAAGGCCCAGCTCGACCTCTTCACCCGGCTGATCGAGGCCGAGCAGGACCTCTTCCACCTGCCCGACGGCACGACCCTGCGCTCGATCGTCACGCCCCACCCGTTCGGCGGCCTGCTGTTCATGCTGGAGGACGTGACCAGCGCGCTGGCGCTGGAGCGCAGCTACAACACCCTGATGGCGGTCCAGCGCGAAAGCCTGGACAACCTGGCCGAGGGCGTGGCCGTGTTCGGCGGCGACGGCCGCCTCAAGCTCTCCAACCCGGCCTTCGCCCGGCTTTGGGGCCTGGGCGACGACACGCTGGCCGGCCACCCCCATGTCGCGGAGCTGGTCGAGCAGATGCGCGGCTTCTACCGCGACGACGTGGAGTGGGAGGCGGCGCGCGCCGTGCTGCTCGACGGCGGGCTCGAGCGCGAGGCGCGCCACCGCCGCCTGACCCGGCCCGACGGCTCGGTGATCGACTACGCTACCGTGCCCCTGCCCGACGGCGGGGTGCTCAACAGCTTCCTCGACGTTACCGATTCCGCCCAGGTGGAGCAGGCGCTGCGCCGCTCCAACGAGGCGCTGGAGACGGCCGACCGGCTCAAGTCGGAGTTCATCGCCAACGTCTCCTACCAGCTCCGCACGCCGCTGAACGCCATCATGGGCTTCGCGGAGATCCTCGAGCACCAGTATTTCGGCGCGCTCAACGAGCGCCAGCTCGACTACAGCCGGTCGATCATCGAGGCCTCCGAGCGGCTGCTGGCGCTGATCAACGACATCCTCGACCTGGCGACCATCGAGGCCGGCTACATGGCGCTGGAGCGCCGGCCGGTGCCGGTGGCCGAGCTGCTGTCGAGCGTGCACGAGCTGACCCGCGAATGGGCCGGCAAGCAGAGCCTGAAGGTCCGCGTCGACGTCGCCGAGGATGTCGGCACGATCGAGGCCGACGACCGGCGTCTCAAGCAGGCGCTGTTCAACCTCGTCTCCAACGCGGTCAAGTTCACGCCGCCGGGCGGCCGCATCACGCTTTCTGCCCGGCGGGAGGGCGACCGGGTGCGTCTGTCGGTCACCGATACCGGGATCGGCATTCCCGAGGCGGAGCAGGACCGGGTGCTCGGCCGCTTCGAGCGCGCCCATCCGGAACTCCGCCAGTCGGGGGTCGGGCTCGGCCTCGCGCTGGTCAAGAGCTTCGTCGAGCTGCATGGCGGCACGCTGGAGCTCGACAGCCGCCCGGGTGCCGGCACGACCGTGAGCTGCCTGCTGCCGGTCGCCGCGCCCGGCGCCGCCGGCGCCCTGCCGACCGAGCATGCCGTCGACCCGCGGCGCGAGGCGGGTGATCCGGATGTGGGTGACGGACGCGAGGGCCGGGCACCGCCGGATGCGGGCGGCGCGGCGCGATCCTGACCATTCGGGTGTCGGCGAGTCGGGTGTCGGCGAGATGCCTCGTCGCATGCGATTTCGGAATACGACATTTCCTAGATTGCGATTGACAAGAAACGTTCAAATTTCCCTCTACGCGCGTATGGGGGTAGATTCCCTTACGTCGAAAGCGCTAGGCTCGGGATATCGAGGTCGCCATTCACGGTGCCGCCCCGGTTCGTCGGGACGGACCCGGCCATGGCGGCGAAGGCCCCGACGGGGCCCGAACGGCGACTCCCCGGGGAGGTGCCGATGCGCCATCATCGAAACCCGAGCGCAACGCCCGAATCCGGAGACCGTCCCGGGCAGCGGCGCGCGGCTGCGGCGGGTCCGACCGGCACCGCCCGCCCTCGGGATACGGCCCGGCCCGGCCTGCCGCCCCGCGACGCCCTGTCCCCGGCGACCGCCTGTCTTCTGGGCTATTGGCAGCGGCTCGCGCCGCACACGCCGGTGCCGTGCAAGACCATGCTCGACCCGTCGGCGATTCCGCCCGACCTGCTGCCCAGCCTGACGATCTACGAGCGCAAGGGCCCGGGGGTGTATTTCGCCCGGCTCGTCGGTACCGGCATCGTCCGCCGGATCGGCTACGACACGACGGGGTCGAACTATCTCGACTTCGTGCCGGAGACCGAGCGCCGCGCCGCCGCGCGCTTCTTCGACATGCTGCTCGACCATCCCTGCGGCGGCTATCTGGTCGTCGACGAGGTCTTCGCCGAGGGCCGGGAGGCGGAGGTCGAGGTCCTGCGCCTGCCGCTGACGTCGCCCGACGGCACGCCGCGGTTCCTCATCTCCGCCAGCGAGGAACTCGACGTCCACCGCTATCGCGACGCGCCGCGCCGGCCGCGGCTGATGTCGATCCCGCGCCGGGCCGCCTACTTCGATATCGGCCACGGCGTGCCGAACGTCCCCGTCCCCTACGACCTGGACCGCGCGCCCGAGCCCCCCCGCCGCGGCTGAGGGGCGGCCGCCCCGCCCGGTCGCGTCACGGTGACTGGCAAAGCCGGCCCGGCGCGCCCATCTCTTCCATTCGACCTCCGTCGGATGGCGGAGGATGCGCGTCAACCGGTTTGCGGGAAAGGACGAGCGATGGCGACCGCGATTTTCGCCGCCGGCTGCTTCTGGGGGGTCGAGGCGACCTTCCGACAGGTGCCGGGCGTCACCGGCACGGCCGTGGGCTATACCGGCGGCCATGTGGCCGACCCGCACTACAAGCTGGTCTGCAGCGGCTCGACCGGCCATGCCGAGGCGGTGCGGGTCGAGTACGACCCGGCCCGGGTGAGCTACGACGACCTGCTGGCCGTCTTCTGGGGCGTCCACGACCCGACGCAGAAGAACCGCCAGGGACCGGATGTCGGGACCCAGTACCGTTCGGCGATCTTCACCCTCGACGCCGACCAGGCCGCCGCGGCCGAGGCGTCGGCGAAGGCGACGGAGGCCCGGATCGGCCGCCCGATCGCCACCGAGATCGTCGAGGCTGGCGATTTTTGGATGGCCGAGGACTACCACCAGCAATACTTCGAGAAGCGCGGCATCGCCGCCCACTGCCCGGCGATCTGAGGCGCGGCCGTAGGTCGCCCACCGCGAAGCGGTGCGCGGCATCCCCGCCGCCGGTGCCGTCGCGCACGGCCTTCTGCCCTGGGCGACCAACGACACGATCCGGAGGTCGGTCGAGCGAAGCGAGTCCGACACCCCCCGGCCTCGGAAGCGCGGCCCCGTAGGTTGCCCACCGCGAAGCGGTGCGCGGGCGGCCCGGTCGATGCCGTCGCGTACGGCCTCCGGCCGTGGGCGACCTACGGCGCGGGCGCGGCGCGGGGGGCCGGGGTCGCGCGGTTCCGGCGGGGCGGCGGCACCTCGAGAGCGCGCGGATCGTCGATGGCGCGCAGGACGGTGGAGCCCGCCTTGCCGCGCAGGGCGACCTCATGGGACGGATAGCCGGAGAGATCGATGCCCGCCAGCGCCGCGGCGTCGTCGGAGACGACCAGCGTCACGTCCAGCTCCTTGGCGACGGATTCGAGCCGGCTCGCCACGTTGACCGCGTCGCCGATGGCGGTCAGCGTCTTGGCCTCGCCATAGCCCATCTCGCCGACGATCGCCGGGCCGGCATGGATGCCGACGGCGATCCGGAGCGGGCGCGGGATCTCCCCCGCCAGGCTCTCGTTGAGCTGGTCGAGTTCCTCGGCCATGGCGCGGACGCAGGCCAGCGCCCGGCGACACCCCTCGGCCGACCCCGATTCGATGCCGAAGAGCGCCATCACGCCGTCGCCGATGAACTTGTCGAGGCGACCCTGGGATATCTCCACCGCCCGCCCCATGGCCGCGAAATAGCGGTTGAGCACGAAGACCACGTCATAGGGCAGCCGGCCGTCGGATAGCTGCGTGAAGCCGCGCAGATCGGCGAACAGGACCGCGATCTCCCGCTCCTGGCCCTGCAGATAGCTCGGCCGCGCCCAGCCCTCCCGCGGGCCGGCGGTCGGCGGCAGGAGCGGCGTGACCTCCAGGTCCCGGGTCGGCCGGATCTGGCAGGCGAGGCGGACCCCTTCCGGCGCGCCGATCCGGTCCAGCACCTTGGCCTCGCGCTCGTCCGGCGGCGGCAGGTGCTCCGCCCCGGCGCCGACGCGCACCCGGCAGGTCGAGCAGCGCCCGCGCCCACCGCAGACCGAGGCATGGGGAATGCCCGCGGCGCGCAAGCTCTCCAGCGCCGTGCCGCCGGGCAGGATGTCGACCGTGCGCAGGTCGCGGTAGTGCAGCCGGGGCCGGCGCCGGCCGGCACGCACCGCCGCGCGCAGCCCCCGGGCGCCCAGGATCGCAAGGAGGACGGCCAGAAAGCCGAGCTGGGCCACCAGCCGTCCGCGATCGACGAAGGTGGCCGACTCGGCCGTGACGCCGGTACGCGCGATCAGCGCCTCGACCCAGGCAGGGTCGGCGGCCGCGGCGCGCAGGTCGAGCCCGGCCGCCACCCACCCGGCCAGCGCCAGGGCCGGAATCAGGACCGCCGCGGCGAAGCCCCAGGGCACGACGGCCGGGTACCAGGACCGCACGCGCAGCCAGAAATGCAGCCCCAGCATCGCGTGGCCCCAGGCGACGAGCAGGGCGAAGGCCTGAAGCGCGCCGCCCACCGGGTCGACGACCCAGTGGACGAAGAGCACGAGGGTGTAGTCGGTGCGGATGCCCATCACCTCGTGCGCGATGCGGGTGCCGATCACGTGCTCGGCGAGCAGGACCGGGATCAGCAGCCCGAGGCCGAGCTGGGCGGCCTCGGCCGGGCGCAGGCGCAGGCTGCGGCGCGCGAAGATCGACCACAGCGACAGCGCCACATGCGTCGCCGCCGCCGCGACCAGCAGCACCGTGCCGGGGAGCGTGCGCCAGGGCGCGATGCTCAGAAACAGCAGGGCGTTCATCGCCTCGACCGAGACCAGCCCGGCGACGTGATTGAGCAGGTGGCCCAGGACGAAGGCGAGCAGGACGAGCCCGCTGATCAGTCGGAGTCGGGTCGTCATCACGGCCCTTTGGCATGGCCGGGTCGGCGGGATACGATACCCGCACCCGACCGGCCGGAAGCGGTATCCGCACAGTGACCGAGCCCGCCATCGCGATCAACGGCCTGACGCGCCGCTTCGGCCCCCTGACGGCGGTCGACGGCCTGTCGCTCGCCGTGCGCACGGGCGAGGTGGTCGGCTTCCTGGGCCCCAACGGCGCCGGCAAGACGACGACGCTGCGCATGCTGACCGGCGGCCTGGCGCCCGACGCGGGCACGGCGCGGATCCTCGGCATCGACGTCCACGCCGAGCCGCTGGCCGCGCGCCGGCGCTTCGGCTACCTGCCCGAGGGCGCGCCGCTCTACCCCGACATGACGCCCGGCGCCCTGCTCGCCTTCATCGCCGCGCTGCACGGCCTGCGCCGGCGGCGGCGGGCCGGCGCGGTGGCCGAGGCCGCGCGCGCGACGCGCATCGAGAGCGTGCTCGACCGGCCGATCGACACGCTGTCCAAGGGCTTCCGCCGGCGCGTGGCGCTCGCCGCCGCGCTGATCCACGGGCCGGAGGTGCTGATCCTGGACGAGCCGACCGACGGCCTGGACCCGAACCAGAAGCACGAGGTCCGCGCGCTGATCCGCGCGCTGGCGCCGCGCACGGCGATCCTGCTGTCGACTCACGCGCTCGACGAGGTCGAGGCGGTGTGCAGCCGCGCGGTGGTGATCGCCGGGGGCCGGATCGTCGCCGACGACACGCCCGCCGCGCTCGCCGCCGCCGCGCCGGTCGACGCGCCGGCGCGGGACGGGGAGCCCCGCGGGCTCGAGGCCTTCTTCCGCGCCGCCACGGCCGGGCGCGCCGCATGACGGACGGCCGCGCGTGAACGGTGCCGGCGCGGTCTTCCGGCGTGAATTCGCGGCCTGGTTCGCGACGCCGCCGGGCTATGTCTTCCTGGCGGTCTTCGCCGGGTCGGCCGGGGCGACGACCTTCCTGATCGGCGGCTTCTTCCCGCGCGGCCAGGCCGATCTCCAGGTCTTCTTCGGCTTCCTGCCCTGGCTGCTGGTCGTCTTCGTGCCCGCCGTCGCCATGCGCCTGTGGGCCGAGGAGCGCCGCTCGGGCACGGTCGAGCTGCTGCTCTCCCGGCCGGTCGGGCCGCTCGCGGCCGTGACGGGCAAGCTGTTCGCCGCCTGGGCCTTCGTCGCCCTGGGCCTCGCTGGCACCCTGCCCCTCTGGCTCACGGTCGCCTGGCTCGGCGACCCCGATCCGGGCGCGATCGCCGCCGGCTATGCCGGGGCGCTGCTGCTCGCCGGCGCCTATCTGGCGCTCGGGTCGGCGATCAGCGCCCTGACCGACAGCCAGGTGGTGGCCTTCGTCGTCGCCGTGACGGCCTGCTTCCTTTCGACCGCCGCCGGCTCTCCCCTTGCCGTGGGGCTCGCCGGCGAGGGGACGCCGGCCGTCGTCCTGGAGGCGCTGGCCGGATTCAGCTTCCTGGCCCGCTACGACGCGCTGGCCCGGGGGCTGGTGGAGGCGCGCGATCTGGTCTTCTTCCTCTCCGCCATCGCGCTCGCGGTCTTCGCCAACACCCTGGCGGTCGCGCGCCTGCGCGCCGCATGAGCCGCGGGCGGCCGACGCCGCGCCTGACCCGCGGCCGGGCGGCGGCGGCACTGGCGCTCGCCGCGGTGGTCTTCGTCGCCGGCAATCTCGCCGCCCATGGCTGGCTGGCGGGCTGGCGCCTGGACCTGACGGCCGCCGGGCTGCACACCCTGTCGCCGACCACGCGCGCCGTGCTCGAGGGGCTGGACGAGCCGGTGGTCGTCGATTTCTACGCATCGGCCGGCCTCGCCGAGCGAGCGCCGGCGCTGGCCGCCCATGCGGGCCGCGTGGGCGAGCTGCTCGACGCGTATGCCGCCCGGGCCGAGGGCCGGCTGGTCGTCCGCCGGCACGACCCGGCGCCCTTCTCGACGACGGAGGACGCCGCGCTCGCCGCCGGGCTGAGCGCCGTGCCGACGGGCGGCGCCGGCGGGGAGCCGGTCTATCTGGGCCTGACCGCGCGCGACGCGCTGGACCGGCGGGAGGTCGTCGCCTTCCTCGACCCGGCGCGGGCCGCCGACACCGAATACACCCTGACTCGCGCGATCGCCCGCCTCGCCAGGGTCGAGCGCACGCGGGTCGCCGTGCTCTCCACCCTGCCGCGGGGGGGGGGGGGGGGGCCCCGCCCCCCCCCCCCCCCCCCCCCCCCCCCCCGCACCGGCCCGCACGCGCCCGGCCGGGC
>JAVJUS010000090.1:0-3578 GCA_040220455.1 Azospirillaceae bacterium | reverse complement strand
ACCTGCCAGTCGCTCATCGCTCACCTCCGAGTTTCGATCCGCGCCCCCGCGTGGGGGGCGACAGATGGCCAAGAAGACGGTGATCCGCCGGCTGATGTTTCGATCCGCGCCCCCGCGTGGGGGGCGACCACGGGCCGCCTCCCTTATGGCAGCGCACTCACGTTTCGATCCGCGCCCCCGCGTGGGGGGCGACCACTGGCCGACCGGCGAAAGGAGCGCGTCAGAATGTTTCGATCCGCGCCCCCGCGTGGGGGGCGACCAGCACATTGCCGCCGTCGGCATAGCTGGAGGCGTTTCGATCCGCGCCCCCGCGTGGGGGGCGACCCTCGTCCTCCTGGGCCTTCTGCAGCAGGTCGAAGTTTCGATCCGCGCCCCCGCGTGGGGGGCGACTCCAGCGTCTCCGGCATCTCACGGCCGGTGTTCTGGTTTCGATCCGCGCCCCCGCGTGGGGGGCGACGCGTTGCGTCGCAGTAGTGGTCGGCCTCGGCCTCGTTTCGATCCGCGCCCCCGCGTGGGGGGCGACCACAACGCAACCGTGGCATCTGCCCGGGCACTGGTTTCGATCCGCGCCCCCGCGTGGGGGGCGACGGGGGGAGTGTAACATGTTGATTCCCTGTGCGATCGGGCGTCGGTGGCGCGAACCTCGCCGCGGGCCGGTGCGAAGGGCCGCCGCCGGGAGGCGGGGCGGAGGTCAAGTGCCTGCCGGGATTGCGTTTTCCGGTCGCGCGAACCTCCCCGGGCGGGCGCGGTCGCTCCCGGTTCGCGCGGCTGGGACCTTGACGGGCTGGCGAGATGGCGGAGAAATCATGAAGGGGCCGAAGGGGCCCCAGGCATCGGCGAAGTCGCGCGCTTTGCGACGGCCCGGCCCGGCGCTTCAGAACACCAGGGGACCGTCGAGATCCGGGGTCGGCTTGGCGCCGACATGCTCGACCCGGCGCTTGCCGTCGGCACCGAGGCGGTAGAAGCGCAGACTGTCGCGCTCCGGATCGACGAGATCCATCAGGCGGGCCCGCAGCGCCGTCCACTGGGCCGGCGTCACCTCGCACTCGAAGACCGAGTTCTGAACCCGCTGGCCGAAATCCAGGCAGGCCCGGCCGACCCGGCGTAGCCGGCGCCGGCCGGCCGCGTCCCTCGTGTCCACGTCGTAGGTGATCAGCATCAGCACGGGCCGGTCACCGCCACACGAACGCGGGGTAACCGTCCAGGTCGCCGCGCAGATGCCGCGCGAGAAGCTGGGCCTGAAGGTCGGCGAACAGGCCGAGGGGCGCTTTCTCGCCGACGAACGGATGGGTCGCCTCCTCGCGCTTGCGCTCCTGCCACGCGACGAGAACCGTCTTGCGGCCCTCGTCCGTCAGGCGAACGCCGCCCGAGGATTCGACGACGAAATCCTCCGCCGCCACCTGCCGGCGGTTGATCAGGCTGAGCGTCACCCGGTCGGCGAGCACCGGCCGCATCTCCTCCATCAGGTCGAGTGCGAGGCTCGCCCGTCCCGGCCGGTCCGTATGCAGGAACCCGACCTGGGGGTCGAGGCCATGGGTTTCCAGCGCCGACCGGCAGTCGTGTCCGAGGATTGCGTAGAGAAACGACAGCAGGGCATTGGCCCGGTCCAGCGGCGGCCGGCGCGACCGGCCCGCGAAGCCGAAAGCCGGGTCCGGGCTGCGCACTAGATGGGCGAAGACGGCGAAGTAGGCCGCGCCGGCCTCGCCCTCGAGCCCGCGCAGCGCCTCGGCATCGGCCGTCGCCAGGGTCCGGCGAGCGATCTGGCCCAGCCGTCGTTCCGCACCCTCTAGGGCCGAGCGGGCTTCGTCGCCCATGGTGCCGCCGTGATCGCGCAGGGCCCGCCGGACGACCGTGCGCTGGTTGGCCGCCTTGGCCGCGACGATGGCACGCACGATGGGCGCGCGCGCGGGCTCGTCGTCCGCGACCCGGTACTGGCGCCGGCGCAGCAAGACGTTGCCCGACCTTGGCCCTTCCATGCGCGCCAGGAACCGGCCGTTCGGGTCCAGGAACGACAGCGCGATCCCGGCCTCCGCGCAGGCCTGCATCAGGGCCGGCGAGGCACCCGCGCGGCCGAAGGCGACCACGCCGTCGACGCGGTGGAGCGGTACGCGCCCGCGCTCGTCGCCCTCGACCTTAACGATCAGGTTGGCCCCGTCCTTGTGCAGCCAAGCCTCTGGCGAGGTGACGTAGATCGTGTTGAGCAGCTTGCGCATTCGCCCCGGCCTGTGAGTCCTTCAGTCCGTCCGCCCATCCGCCCGTCCGCCCGACCGCCCTTCCGCCCGACCGTCAGTCCGCGATCTGCCGGCCGAGCCAGGTGGCGACCGCCCCGCGCGCGGCGATCGGGCCGGGCCGGCACAGGTCGTGCAGCGAGCAGCGGCGGCAGGCGGGTCCCTTGACCGGCGGCGGCGTCTCGCCCGCCCGGATCATGGCGCGGGCCTTGGCGGCGACCTCCCGCGTCATGGCGCGCAAGGCGTCGTCGAAGACGACCCGGGTGCGCCGCCGGGGCCGGCCGTAGTACAGGGCGCCCTCGGCGACCGCGATGCCCAGCATCTCCTCCAGGCAGAGCGCCTGGGCGCAGAGCTGGACCTCGTCGGCGCGGTGGGCCTTGGGCTGGCCGCGCTTGTACTCGACGGGAAAGGCGGCCGGCGGGTCGCCAGGCGTGGCCGGCGCGCGGAACTCGACCACGTCGGCCTTGCCCTGGACGCCCAGCGCGTCGGAGCGCAGCAGAACCCCGCGCTCGATCCGGACATCGCCGCGGGTCTCGCCGTCGCCGGTGTCGGCCCGCTCGTGCAGCAGGCGGCCCTGGGCGGTGGCCGCGTCCTCCGCCCACAGGCGCTCGACATGGATCAGGGCGCATTGCCGCGGGCAGAACAGATGATGCTGCAGCGCCGAGATCGGGATCCGCGCGTCGTCATCCGGGTCTTCGGACATGGCCGGCCACCGCTATAGGCGCCACCGCTACAGACGATCGATGATCTCGACCCCGTCGGGCAGCCCGTCGCGGTCGACCGTGATCTCGTAGTCGTCGAAGGAGCGGGCCGGCGGCGCGTTGTCGAGGCGCGGGTCGCCGACCGGATACCGCTCCCCGCCCACGATCCGCCAGGTCCGGATGCGGTCGAACATCCGATGCGCCGGGGTGTTGCCCAAGGCCGATTCGTGCCGGATGACGAGCAGCCGGCGGCTCGCCATTTCGCCCCGCGCGGCGGAGCGGTCGTGCTCGAACATGTTGGCCAGGGCGTCGAACAGCAGGTCGAGATCGTCCCCCGAAAAACCCGTGCCCTTGGTCGGGTGGGAGGCCAGCGGCGCCGAGACGAAGCCGTGAACGCGGTAGAGGCCGTAGGGCACGATGTGCTTGCGGCCCATGGTCCGACTGAGCTGCACCCCATCGGTGAGACAGCGGCAAAAGACACAGTCTGGTTAGGCCCCCGCCGCCGGCTGGCCTGCCGGCGGCGGGGGCGGCTGGTCCGCCTCGAACTCGTCCGGCGACCGGTAGTCGAGGGCCGAGTGGAGGCGGGTTCGATTGTAGACCTCCTCGATGAAGGCGCCCAGCGCCCGGCGGGCGGCATCGAGGTCGCGAT
>JAVJUS010000089.1:0-29388 GCA_040220455.1 Azospirillaceae bacterium | reverse complement strand
GATCGGCGGCGTGCGGTCCGATCGAGCCGGCCGCCCGGGATCGTCGTAGGTTGCCCACCGCGGAGCGGTGCGTGGGCGGCTCGTCCGCTGCCGTCGCGCACGGCCTCGCGGCCGTGGGCGACCTACGGGGCCGGGGCCCGGGATCATCGTAAGCGTCCAGCGGCCCGCGCATGGCGCCGGCTTTGGAACCGGGCGATCATCAGCCTTCCGAGGAGCCTGGACGGGAGGGTGTATTGCAGTCTGGACACGAGCCCGGACCCAGCAGCTTTCGAGTGATCGACGGGACGGTGTCGCGTCTGGAGGCGAGCCCTGCGGTGCCGCGGCGTCGCTGGTCGGCGGCCGCGAAGGACCGGATCGTGGCGGAGGCGATGGTGCCCGGGGCGAACGTCTCGGCGGTCGCCCGATCGCACGGGCTGTCGCCGCAGCAGGTGTTCACCTGGCGCCGGGAGGCGGTGCGCCGGGCGCAGGAACGTGACGGTGCGGGCAGGACCTTCGCCGAGGTCAGGGTCCCGGGGACACCGGCGGCTGGGGACGGTTCCGGCGGACCTGTCGAGGATGTCGTGGACCTGACGGTCGGCGACGTGACGCTGCGGATCGGCCCGTCGGTTCCGGCGTCGCGGGTGCGCGATCTGCTGCGGGCGGTGCGCTCGGCATGATCCCGGCGGGAGCGCGGGTGCTGGTGGCGGCGAAGCCGGTGGACTTCCGCAAGGGCCCGTTGGGCCTGATGGCGCTGGTGCGCGAGAGCGGCGCCGATCCGTTCTCCGGCGCGCTTTACGTGTTCCGCTCGCGCCGCGCCGACCGGGTGAAGATCGTCTGGTGGGATGGCAGCGGTGTCTGCCTGTTCGCCAAGCGGCTCGACGAGCACGGGTTCCACTGGCCGCGGGTCGAGGGCGGGGTGATCCGGCTGTCGTCGGCGCAGCTGAAAGCGCTGGTGCTGGCGGCGCGCAGCGAGACTGCGCGGTTGCGCGCCGCCAAGGCCGATGCCGACGCCCGGATCGAGCGGCTGCACGCGCTGCTCGAGGCGCTGGAGCGGGCGCGCTACGGCCGACGCTCTGAGGCGCTCGACCCCGACCAGCACGCCTTCGCCTTCGAGGAGGTGGAGACCGGCATCGGCGCCGTCGAAGCGGCCCTCGATGCGGCGACGGCTCCCGCCCGGGACCGCGCGCCGCGGCCGCGCAAGACGCTGCCCGACCACCTGGAGCGGGTCGAGGTGGTGGTCGAGCCGGAAGCCCTGGACTGCGCTTGCGGCTGCCAAGCGCGGGTCAAGATCGGCGAGGACGTGAGCGAGCGGCTCGACGTGGTTCCGGCACGCTTCCGGGTGATCGTCACGCGCCGGCCGCGCCGGAGCATCCTGCGCCCTATGGGGCGCAGATAAGATGCTCTAGGCTGTTGAAGAAAGGGCAATTTTTCCGAACTGACGATTCAGTCAGTTCGGAAATCGCCCTACGCCTACGCGGCCTGCCACGAGGGCGTCGTCCAGGCGCCGGCGCCGCCGCGGCTGATCGAGGCGGGGATACCGACCGAGGGCCTGCTCGCCCACATCGCGGTGGCCAAGTACGGCGACGGCCTGCCGCTGTACCGCCAGGAGGCGATCCATGCCCGCGACCGGGTGGAACTCGGCCGCAACCTGATGGCCGGGTGGATGGGCCGGGTCGGCTTCCATCTGGAGCCGCTCGCCGACCGGATCCTGCAGCACGTCCGCGCCGGTGAGCGGGTGTTCGCCGACGAGACCACGCTGCCGACGCTGGCGCCGGGCACCGGCAGGACCAAGACCGCTTGGCTCACGGGCCTACGCCCGTGACGATCGGCCGTTCGCCGGCACCGGGCCGCCGATGGTGGTCTATCGGTTCGAGGAGAGCCGCGGCGGCGACGGCCCGGCGCGTCACTTGGCCGGCTTCTCGGGCCTGCTCCAGATCGACGGCTACGCCGCCTACCGGGGCCTGGCCGACCCGGACCGGGAGGGCGGACCCGTCACCCTGGCCGCCTGCTGGGCCCACCTGCGGCGCAAGTTCTATGAGCAGCACACCGCCGGCCTGTCCGAGACCGCGACCTGGACAGTCGAGCGCATGGCGGCCCTGTGGGCCGTCGAGCAGGAGGTTCGGGGCCGCGATCCCGACACCCGCCGGTCGGCGCGCCAGCGTGCCGCGGCACCGGTCGTCGCCGACCTCTTCGGGCGCTGGGAGGCGGAGCTCCGGCGCATCCCCGGCAGGGGCAAGCTCGCCGAAGCGATCCGCTATGCGCTGCGCCGTCGCGACGACCTCGAGCGCTTCCTCGACGACGGCCGCATCGAGCTCGACA
This sequence comes from Azospirillaceae bacterium, assembly GCA_040220455.1. GTDB lineage: Bacteria > Pseudomonadota > Alphaproteobacteria > DSM-16000 > Inquilinaceae > JAVJUS01. Next base: position 27,090 of record JAVJUS010000089.1, on the reverse strand, counting down.
CCAACGTCGTCGAGCGGGCGATCCGGCCGCAGACCATCACGCGCAAGAATGCGCTGTTCGCCGGTTCCGACGGCGGCGGCCGCACATGGGCGACCATCGCCATCCTGCGCGCCACCGCCAAGCTCAACGGCGTCGATCCCTACGCCTGGCTGAAGCTCACCCTCGAACGCTTCGCCGACGGCTGGCCCAACCGCGACATCGACGCCCTCATGCCGCGGAACGACGCCGAGACCTGAACGGCCTCGGCTGAACGCTTACGTACGTCGCGCTGGTTGACACGGTGTTGACACGCGTCGCGGAGCCGATGCTCCGGACACGACAAAACCCGCCAAGTAATTGACTTGGCGGGCTGATTTCGTTGCGGGGGCAGGAAGCAACCTTTACCGAACCGGGTTCCGGCTGTGATCGAGGACCCCAAGCCACCTATACCGATCCGGATTCCAACCGCAATCGAGAGCTGGCAACCGGCACTGTCTGCTCACCCGGTCCCGAAACCAACCGTCGAGCGGAGGTGTGGAGCACGCCACTGCTCCAGCTGCTTGATGGCTTCTATCGATGTGTAGGACTTCGGAGGCGCGGTCCCGATCCTATGGCACGAGCGTCCGCCGCGTTTACCTACGCAGCCTCCCACCCTGCGAGGCGTAGATGACACAGGGGCCGGAACTGACACCCGGTGGCGCGGTCTTTGCGCCCCGGAGGCGCCGCGGCTGCAACCGCGCCATGGGGCGAGGTCCCGGCGTCGGGGGCCCCGCGCTACTCCCGCGCCACTTCTCTCCCTCGACGGGCCTCCATCTCAGGCATCGTGGCCCCGCGCCGCGTCGCGGGAGGTGGGCGAGAGTTGATCATCGCGGCGACCGCCGATCCGGCAAGGGCGCCTGCCCCGCCGGGCGGCATTCTGGTCTCCGGGGCGCTGTCGGACTTCCCCGTGCTGTTCCGCGACGGCGACGCCTATCTCAAGGTCGACCTCAGCGGGGCCTTCGGGGCCTCTTCGGACGGCAACCCGTGGTTCGGCAATCCGCAGGTCTTCACTCGCGGCAACCCGCTGATCGAGGATCCGGCCGTCGGGGCGGATACCGGCGACCGGGCCACCTGGGCGGAAGGGTTCGTCCAGGCGGGGATCGGCGGTGTCACGCCGCTCGACGACGCCGGGCTCTATGCCTTCGGCGCGGCCAGCGTCATCACACCCGGCTCGGTCGGACGGGACATCTTCCGCGACGACGCTCGCGGCAGTGTCGACGTCGAGAAGCTCTACGCCGGTCTGCTCTACGAACCGCCGGATCGGGACCTGCGCCTCAAGGCCTCTGTCGGCCGACAGAGTTTCAGTCTGGACAACGGCTTTCTGGTCTCGCAATTCGGCTCGCAGTCGAATGCCGGCCCCCGCCCCGGCGTCTACCTCGCGCCCCGGGCGACGCACGATTTCTCCATCCTGGCGTCGGCCCGGCTCGGCCCGTGGTCCGGGCAGGGCTTCCTGCTCGATCCCAACGAGTACGAGCCGATCGAATCGAACACCCGATTACTCGGCCTCAACCTGCGCCGGGAAGTCGACGACCGGCATGCCATCGACGCGACGATCCTGCATGTCCCGCGCTCCGACACGCGCTACCGCGCGCCCGACGGCCTGACCCGCGGGCGCGAAGGTCTCTGGTCGATCGCCGGACACCTCCATCGACGCGCACCGCGGGATGCACCGGGCATCTGGTTCGAAACGGAACTCGCCCACCAGTGCCACGAGGACTTCGACATGAACGCCTGGGCCGGGTACGGCGAGGTCGGCTACATCGCCCGCGATACCGCCTGGACGCCGAGCGCGTCCTACCGTCTCGCGCATTTCAGCGGCGACGATCCGGATACCGGAACTTACGAGCGGTTCGACACGCTGTTCTCCGGCGGTCTCGACCACTGGCTGCAGGGCATCTCGATCAACAAGCTGCTGACCCAGGCCAATCGCACGACCCATCGCCTCCGGTTCAACGTTACTCCGGACCCGGCGCTGAACCTGACGTTCGACCTCTACCACCACGTCGCCGACGACCGGAACAACCTCAGCGCCAATCCCGCCCTTGGCACGCTGGCCTCGCCCGACCTTGGCCAGGAGGCCCAACTGGTCGCACGCTGGGCCCTGTCGCCGAGCGTATTCCTCCTGGGAATCGCCGGTGTGGCGTTCCCGGGCGAGGCGATCGAAGCCGCTACACCCGGCCCGGACGATCCCTGGAGCACGCTGCAAGTCCAGTTATTCTGGGGCTTCTGACGGGTCGAAGTGCACGCATCGCAACCCATGAAGCACCCTCTCTCGGTCGCGTGCGCAGGTCGCCCGAGGGATGATCGCCATGCCGCCCCGGCGCGGGCCAGCCTGATCGAGGACCACCCATGGGAAAGACCGACGCCTCGCTGCCGCCGAGCGACCAGGAAATCGTGAAAGGGGCCGTGCTGAGCGGTGGCATCAACGCCGTGATCAACGGCGCCATCCAGTGATTCCTGCTGGCGGGCGATGGGCCGCTGCCGCTGACAGTCGACGGCATCATGAATGAAGAGCACACGGTATTCGGGGCGGCGGTCCCGCTGGCCGTCAGCCTCGCCGTAATCCTTGCGGCTGTGGCTTTTAGCACCCTCAAGTCGGCCAAGCCGGCGTTCTTTCCGACTTTCCTGTGGATGGCGATCAAGCACGGCTTCGTCGCGCTCGGCATCGTCATCACCATCGCCGTGTTGTGGCGGCGCTTCCTCGGGTCGATCCTGGTGCCGGTACCGTTGGGCGTCGTCATCCTGGGCATCGTCGCTGGTTTGGTATCGGCGATGGTCAACTACATGACAATCCGCGCCTGCGTCGCACCGGCGCGGTAAGCCAGGCGCGGCCGCGAAGGAGCATCCGCAATGAGACCGGTCCCACATCTCCTCGCCTGCCTCGGCGTGGCCGCCGCTCTTGCCGCGACCGTGCCGCCCGCGAACGCCGCCGAGCCGCTGGACGCGATCGGGTCGGACCCGCGGCGCATGGGCTGGATGGAGGGCTTTCCGCCGCCGGCGGAGCGGCTGATCACGCAGCCGGACTCGAACTACTTCGGCTTTCCGAAGCTGCGCTGGTCGGTCTGTCACCTGCGCGAGTTCCTGCCGACCGAACGGATCAGCCGGGGCCTCGGCGCCCCGGAGCCGCTCGCCTACCTGCCGCCCCGTGCGTTCGCGGACGCGCGCGAGGCGATCGACGCGCTGACCTTCACGCCCATGGCCGGCGGCGAGCAGATGACCTGGGAAGAGTCGCTCCTCGCCAACTACACCGACGGCATCCTGATCCTGCACCGGGACCGCGTGGTCTACGAGCGCTACTTCGGCTGCCTGGAGGAAGACGGCGTGCACGCGGCGATGTCGATGACCAAGTCGATCACCGGCCTGCTGGCCGAGATCATGGTCGTCGAGGGCGAACTGGACGATACGCTGGCGGTCGCCGACATCATCCCGGAGATCGGCGACAGCGCCTTTGCCACAGCGACGGTCCGGCAGGTCATGGACATGACCACCGGCGTCCGCTACTCGGAGGACTATTCCGACCCCGAAGCCGACATCTGGCTCTATTCCGAAGCCGCCAGCCCGTTGCCGAAGCCCGAGGGCCATGAGGGCCCGGACGGCTATTGGGCGTATCTGCAGCAGGTCGCGCCGGAGGGTGAGCACGGCGCGGCCTTCCACTACAAGACGATCAATTCCGACATGCTCGGGTGGATCATCTCGCGGGTCTCCGGCATGTCGGTGACCGACCTGGCGTCGGAACGCCTGTGGCGCCGCATGGGTGCCGAACAGGATGCCTACCAGACGGTCGACGGCAAGGGCGTGCCCTTCGCCGGTGGCGGCTTGTCGGCCGGCCTGCGCGACCTGGGCCGGATCGGCCTCCTGATGCTGAACGAAGGCGAGATCAACGGCGAGCGTCTGTTTCGGGCCGAAGTGGTGCGAAACATCCGTGCCGGCGGTGACCCGGACAAGTTCGGCGACGCCTTCCCGACGATGCCGGGCGCCAGCTACACCAGCCAGTGGTGGGTGCTGCACAACGACCATGGTGCCTTCGCGGCGCGCGGGGTCCACGGCCAGACGATCTATGTCGACCCGACGGCCGAGATGGTTATCGTTCGCTTGGCATCCCATCCGCAGGCACAGAACGGGGTCATCGACCCGACCTCTCTGCCGGCCTACGAGGCGGTGGCCGCGTATCTGACAGGACGGTGAAAATGGCGAAGGCAGATACTCTCCCGGCCGCCCCGCCTGTCCGTGCTGCCGGATGGGGGCCGATCGGACCGGGTCCCGGGGGCCCAAGTCGAGCGACGGGGTTCGCCAGGCCGTTCGCGGGGCTGGTCGTGCTGGTTGTCGGCGTGCTCTGGACGGCAGCGCCGAGCGTGGCGCAAGACGCGGACTGGGCGGGGCGATGGAACAGCTATCTGCCCCGAGGGCATGATCGTCATGGACCTCGACCAGGACGGCGCCTCGGTGACCGGCACCTACCGCCCGGGCGACGGCCGTATCGAAGCGGTGGCGGACGGCCGGATCCTCGAAGGGCGATGGGTCGAGGCGCGGGCCGAGGGGCGATTCCGCTTTCTCATGGCCGCGGACGGCCAGACTTTCTCGGGCGTCGACGATCGCGGCGGCTACTGGAACGGGGGGCGGACGGATGCGGAGAGCCGGCCGGCGCCGACGCTGGGGGACGTGCGCACCGCGAGCGGCGCCTTGCGAACCGTGATGGCGGGGCTGAACCGGACCTGGGTGGGCGATGCCTCCGCTGCACTGGTCTGGGATCCACTGCTGGCGTTCGAAGGACCCGAGACCACCGCGCTCGACCAGCGCTATCGGCGGATGATGCTGTTCTGGCTCATGGACATGGCTACGTTCCAGGCGAAGTGGATAGAATTCTCCACGCAACCGGACACCGCCATCCTACCCGTGGGCCCGGTCGACAGCACATGGCGCTTCGACCTGCGGATGGAGCGAGGCGCTGACGGGGTCTGGCAATTGGTCGTGCCGCCGGTGAACGAACTGGCCGAGACCCTCGACGACGGGCTCGCGGCAACCGGCCACGAGAGCTATGACGCTTTTCGCGCCGCGCGACGGACCGGACCGCGCCAAACGATGCGCAGCTTTCTCGAGAATGTCGGGCGCTGGGATAAAGGTGGCCGCGAGGCAGCCCTCGCCGCGCTCGACCTGTCGTACCTCCCCCCGCATCTGCGCGACGTCGAGGGCGCGGTGCTGGCCGACTACCTGCGTCAGGTGATCGACCGGGCGGGGTACGTGATCTGGCAGGAGATACCGGACGATCCGGATCACGCGGCGCCCTATGTCCATTACCGACATCCCGCCGGCACCATCGAGATCGCTCCCGTCACCGTGCCGCCGCCGGAGGGATCGCAAGAACTGCCTGGACGCGCCTGGAAGTTCAGCCGCGGCACCCTGCAGTCCCTGCCCGCGCTCCATGCCGCAACGCAGGACATGGCCATTGCCGAAGGCTTGTCCCCGCCCGAACCGCTCAGCCGGTTCTTCCGCACGCGGCTCTGGTTCGAGCAGAACCGGCCCATCCTTGTCGAACGGCGGCTGGGCCTCGAGCTCTGGCAATGGGCCGCGGTCGCCGCGACTGCTCTCGGCACGTTCCTGGCAGTGGTCGGGGTGCGGTGGATACTCGTTCTGATCGGCCGTCTGCCCGGGCTGGGCTGGGCGCCGATGTTCGACTGGCCATTCCGGATTCTCGCGCTGGGCGGCGTTCTGAAGCTGCTCGTCACCTATGCCGGTTTGCGGACCGACTTGGCGCAGGTGATCGAGGCGATGGCTATCCTCGCCCTGATCAGCGGAACCACGGGGCTCGTGTTCCAACTCGTCGGGCCGATCGTGCGCGGCATGCAGTGGCTGCTGCAGCGCCGCGGGGTTTCGGACGACATTGTCGCAGCGCTTGTCACCGGCCTCTTGAAGTTCGCCGTCGTCCTGGTCGGTATCCTGATCGCCGCGGACACGATGGGTCTGCCCTACGAGGGCGTCGTCGCCGGCCTTGGCGGCGGCGGAAATCGGCGTGCAGTTCGCTTTCCCGACCCGAACCCTGCACATGGCACCGGCCGCCGCGCGCGCTTCATTGGCGGCCGAGGTGCCGCAGACGGAAGCCGGCTGAGACCGGCCGGTCGAGATCGCTCTGGCTGCCGGCTGGCATTGTCACGGGAACTGGACCAGACGGCGGTGGTCTCGGGCTCCCAGCTGTCTCACGCGGCATCGGCCGCAGTCTCCCAAGCCTCGAAGGCCGCGGCTCGGAAGCGGCGGAGCGTCGGTCGGGAGATCAGGTGGCGCTGGAGATGGAAAGTGTTGTAGACGGCGGCGTGGAGGGGGAGGAAGTGCTGTGCCGATCCCGGCGACTTGAAGCGTTGCACCTTGCGCTCCCGACGCCGGACCGGTTGGTGCGAGACTTCGGCTCGGTTGTTCAGCCTCAGGCCCTGGACGTGCCGCGCCGACAGACCGAGTTCCGCGAAGGCGGCGCCATAGGACCGGAGCCGGTCGGTGGTCACGCATGTCGGGGCGAAGCCTTGTCTCTTCAGCAGCCGGCGCATGAGCTTCAGCGCCGCGGTTCTGTTCCGTCGGCGCTGGACCAGGACATCGAGGACCTCACCTTCGTCGTCGACCGCGCGCCACAGATAGAACCGCCCTCCTCCGATCCGGACGACCATCTCGTCGAGGTGCCAGCGCGGGCTGGGGCGAGGTCGCCGCCGGCGCAGCCGTCGCGCGATCGCCGGTCCGAACTTCAGCACCGAGCGCCGAACGGTCTCGTAGCTGACCTCCAGGCCACCCTCGGCCAGCAGCTCCTCGACTTCGCGGAAGCTCAGCGTGAACCGCAGATACAGCCGGACGGCCTGCTGGATGACCGACGGCGGGAACTGGTGGCGGGCGTAGGAGATCGGCTTCATCCAATCACCCTACCGAGGGCCGATCTCGCGGGCCACGATTCCCGTGACAATGCCGGCCGCACCAGTCGATCAGCGTCGAGCGCGGAACGTCGGCGCCCATCCGCGCCAGGATCTCGCCCTGACGGTAGAGCGGGAGATGATCGTCGTCCTTGCTGACCAGGATGTGCGCCAGCAGGCCGGGGCCAGCTATACCGCGCTCGACCGGGCGGCTCGGGGCGGGCCGCTGGTGGATCGTCTCGCAGCGCCGGCACGCCTTCTTGGGCCGGCGCGTCTCGATCAGCTTCAGCCTGGCCGCGACCAGGTCCAGGATCTCGGCGCTGTCCGCGCCAATCAGGCGCAGCGGCCCGCCGCAGTCCGGGCAGCTGTCGCCCGGATCGAGCACGACCTGTTCGCGCGGCGTCGCGTCGCCGACCTGCGGCTTGCCGCGCCGGCGCTGCGGCACCGTTCCGGCCGTCACCGGGTCGGCCTCGGCCGACGGCGGCGTGCCGGCCGCCGAGCGGGCGACCTCCAGGTCCTCCAGGGCGAGCTGCAGCTGCTCGATCTCGCGCGCGATCTTCTCCGAGCTGGCGCCGAACTTCTGCCTCTTCAGCCGGGCGATCCGCGTGCGCAGGGTATCGACCAGCGCCTCGTAGGCCCGCAGCGACGCCCGTTCGGCGAGGATGATCGCCTTCAGCGCGGCCGGGTCGTCGGGCAGGGTCTCAAGCGCCTGAACCATGCCGGAGTCTACCCCGGCCGGGACTCCCGCACCAGCGCTATCGCCCTGATTCCAGTGAAGAAATCAGACCACGCGCGCCGGCGGCGCGGTCCACGCCGGCCGCCGCCAGTCGATCCCCTCCCACAGCATCGCCAGCTGCGCCGAGGTCAGTCGGACCGCACCATCCGCCGGAGACGGCCATGGGAACCGGCCGCGCTCCAGGACCTTGTCGTACAGGCAGAAGCCCTGGCCATCCCAGTACAGCAGCTTCACTCTGTCGCCGCGTCTTCCCCGGAACGCGAAGACCGCGCCCGAGGCCGGGTTCTGCCGCAGTTCCCGCTGCGCCAGCGCCGCCAGCCCGGTGATCCCCTTCCTCATGTCGGTGACGCCCGCGGCCAGATAGACGCGCACGCCTTTCCCGGGGCCGATCATGCGGCCTCGACCGTGCGGATCAGCCGCTGCAGCACGATCGCCGGCAGGTCCGTCGTGACGGTCAGTGTCCGACCCTTGGCCAGGCCGACTTCGACCCTGCGGCCCCTGGTCTCCGGCGTCTCCTCGCTCGCGGCCGCCTCGGCGGTCACCGGCAGGAAAACGGTGGGTTCGACCGAGATCAGACCCTTGCGGACAAGCTCCCGACGCCACTGGTAAACCTGTTGCCGGCTGAGGTCGTGGCGGCGCGCCACTTCGGCCACCGACCAGCCCTCGTCCCCGACCTCCGAGAGGATTGCCAGCTTCTGCTCGTCGCTCCAGCGCCGCCGGCGCTCCGCGCCCCTCAGGATCTCCTGCCGCATCGCCTCCCTACCCGATAGCCGACGTCCGTACCGACGTCAGCCTACGCAAAACGCGCGCTCCGGGAAGGCGGTCCTGACCGGCCGGTTACGAACGGCCTCGGCTGAACGCTTACGTACGTCGCGCTGGTTGACACGGTGTTGACACGCATCGCGGGGTCGCTGGCCCAAACACACGAAAGCCCGCTATCCGGTTGGAATAGCGGGCGAATTTGGTTGCGGGGGCGCGAAGCCACCTATACCGAACAGGATTCCAGCTATGATCGGCGGCGAGCCCTCGCCATTGCTTGATATCTTGTCGGCGCATCATGAATTGAAATGCGGGACTGATCAGGACCGCAGCAAGTAGACAGGCTTCGGCCGTTCGAATTAGCAAGATCGAACCGTCTGTTTCCCCTCTCCAAGCCGCGATCGACAGCGCTTTCGACCCCCAGCGCCATCTGATCTCCCGAGCCAAGCTCCACCACTTCCGAGCCGCAGCCTTCGATGCGTGGGACACCGCGGCCGTTGCGGCGCGCGGCGCGCGACTCGCGACAAGCCCGATCCCAATGAGCTTGGGCCCCGTTCCCGTGACAATGCCACTCGTACAATCCAGCCCGCTTCCCGCGATAACGACCAGATGTTCAACCAGCGGTCCATCCGCCGTCGAGTAGCAGAGCGCTTCCGGTCATCAGCGCGGCGGCGTCGGAGGCCAGGTAGACGGCCGCCGCCGCCACGTCCTCGACGCGGCCGAGCCGGCCGAGCGCGATCTTGCCCAGAACCTCGGCGCGGAAGGCGGGGTCCTCGAGCATCGGCCGGGTCATCGGCGTCTCGACGAAGGTCGGGCAGATCGTGTTCACCCGGATGCCGTGCGGCGCCAGTTCGAGCGCCAGCGCCTTGGTGAACCCCTCGATCCCCCATTTCGACGCGCAGTAGAGCGTCCGGCCCGCCGCGCCGACATGGCCCATCTGGGAGGACATGTTGATCACCGACCCGCCCCGCCCGTCGGCGATCATCCGCCCCGTGACGGCGCGGGCGGCGAAAACGGCGGCGCGCAGGTTGAGGCCCAACACAGCGTCGTAGTCGGCCTCCGTGACCTCGGCGAGCGGCTTTGGCCGGTTGGTGCCGGCGTTGTTGACGAAGACGTCGAAGGCCGGCCGCTCGTCGATTGCTGCGGTGAAGGCCGCGACGTCGGTGACGTCGCGAACCAGGATCTCGGCTGCGCCACCGCGCTGCCGGATCGCCGTGGCCGCCGCCCCGAGCATGTCGGCGGAGCGCGCGCACAGGGTCACCGCCGCGCCCGCGTCGGCCAGAGCGTCGGCGACGCCGCGACCGATCCCCCGCCCGGCACCGGTGACCAGCGCCCGCTTGCCGTCGAGCGAGAAGCGGGCGGTCCCGGTCACGGCGCGGCGCCGCCGTAGGGCACGTTGCCGCCGCCATAGCGGCGCACCCGGACATTGCATTGCTCGGCATGGCCGACGAAGCCCTCGAGCACGCAGAGTCGGGAGCCGTAGGCACCGATGGTGGCCGCCGCCGCATCCGTGAGGATCTTCTGGTAGGAGTGGGTCTTGAGGAACTTGCCGACCCAGAGGCCACCGGTATACCGCCCCGCCTTGCGGGTCGGCAGCGTGTGGTTGGTGCCGATCACCTTGTCGCCGTTGGCGACATTGGTCCGCGGGCCGAGAAAAAGCGCGCCATAGCAGGTGAGGTTGTCGAGGAACCAGTCGTCACGGTCCGTCATGACCTGGACGTGCTCGCTGGCGATGTCGTCGGCGACGGCCATCATTTCCTCGTAGGTGTCGCACAGGATCACCTCGCCGTAGTCGGCCCAGCTCCGCCCGGCGGTCTCCGCCGTCGGCAGGATCGCGAGCAGCCGGTCGACCTCCGCCATCGTCCGCTCGGTGAGCCGACGCGAGTTGGTGACCAGAATGGCCGGCGAGTTGTACCCGTGCTCGGCTTGGCCCAGCAGGTCGGTGGCGCAGATCTCGGCGTCGACCGTCTCGTCGGCGATGACCATCGTTTCCGTCGGGCCCGCCAGCAAGTCGATGCCGACCCGGCCGAAGAGCTGGCGTTTGGCCTCGGCGACGAACTTGTTGCCGGGGCCGACCAGCATGTGCACCGGCGCCATGGTCTCCGTGCCCAGCGCCATCGCCCCGATCGCCTGGATGCCGCCGAGCACGTGGATTTCGTGTGCCCCACCCATGTGCATCGCGGCGACGACGGCGGGGTTGGGCTCGCCCCGGAAGGGCGGCGTGCAGGCGACGATGCGCGGCACGCCGGCGACCGCGGCCGTCGCCACGGACATGTGCGCCGAGGCGACCATGGGGAACTTGCCGCCCGGGACGTAGCAGCCCACCGAGCGCACAGGGATCGTCTTGTGGCCCAGGACGACGCCCGGCAGGGTCTCGACCTCGATGTCCCGGATCGACTGGCGCTGAGCCCGGGCGAAGGCGACGACTTGGTCGTGGGCGAAGCGGATGTCGGCGAGCTCGCGCGCGCTCAGCCGGGCCACCAGCGCCTCGATCTCGGACTCGGACAGGCGGAAGCTCTCGGGCGCGTAGCCGTCGAACTTCGCGGCGAGCTCCCGGACCGCGGCGTCGCCGCGGGCCTCGATATCGGCCAGCGTGCGCTCGACCGCGGCGCGGGTCTCGGCGTCGTCAACGGCCCGATCCGCCTCGCTCAGGCCGCGCTTGAGATATGTGACCGTCATGATCGCTCCTTCGTAGCCAGAGCCGCCGCGTTGATCGCCGTCTCGGGAAGGCGGCCGGACAGCACGGCCAGCACGGAGTCTGTCGCCGATGCGGTCATCCGCGCGATGGACTCGTGGCTCAGCCCGCCCAGATGAGGCGACAGGACCAGGTTGGGGATCCCCTCGAAGGCGGCCGGGTCCGGCGGCTCGACCTCGAAGACGTCGAGCGCGGCGGCGCCGAGATGGCCGGCGCGCAGCGCCTCGAAGACGGCCGCCTGGTCGACCAGCCCGCCCCGCGCCGTGTTGACCAGCAGGCTGCAGGGCTTCATGCGCGCCAGCGCGTGGGCATCGATCAGATGGCGCGTCGCCTCCGTCAACGGGGCGTGGAGCGTGACGATGTCGGCGATCGCGAGCAGCGCGTCCAGGTCGTCGAGACGGCGTGCGCCGGGCAGCGCGTCGACCCGCTCGTCGACAAAGACGATCGCCACGCCGAAGCCTCGCAGCCGCGCCGCCACGGCGCGCCCGATGGCGCCCGCGCCGACCAGCCCCACCGTCTTGCCCGGCAGCTCGCCCGGAGTCAGCGGCCCGACGCGGTCCCAACCACCGGCCCGCACCGAGGCGTCCTGAGCCGCGACCTTGCGCGTCGCCGCCAGGATCAGCGCCAGCGTATGGTCGGCGACGGTCTCGGCGTTCATGTCGGGCGTGATCGTGATGGCGACGCCCCGCCGGTCGGCCGCGTCCCGGTCGATCGAATCCACGCCCACGCCGACCCGCGCGATCACCCGCAGCTCGTCGAGCGCCGCCAGCACCTCCGCCGTGAACGGGTCGGTGCTCACGATCGCCGCGTGGCACTCCCGCGCCAAGCGAACGAGATCGTCGGGCGACCTGGCGCCCAGCTTGGGCTCGAGGACGAGTCGGTGGCCGGCCTCGACCAGACGGCGGCCCGTGGCCGCATCGTCAGGGTCGTAGCCCGGCCAGCTCACGAAGACCGGAACCCCGCTCATGTGCGCCGTCGCCGGCGGAGCTGGTCGAGGAAGACGATCAGCACGATCAGCAGCCCGGTCAGAACGAGTTGCCAGAACGGGTTGACGTTGAGCAGGTTCGCGCCCTGGTTGATGGTCGACAGCAGGATCGCGCCCATGGTCGGCCCGGCGACGCTGCCGACCGCGCCGAACAGGCTGGTCCCGCCGATCACCGAGGAGGCGATGGACTGCAGCTCCCACATGTTGCCGGTCGTCGCGATCCCCAGGCTCAGGCGGCTCGCCGCCAGGATGCCAGCCAGCGAGGCGCAGGTGCCGGAGACAATGTAGACCAGGAACAGGGTTCGCTTGATCGAGATGCCGCTCAGCCTCACTGCCTCGGCGTTCGAGCCCACGGCGTAGATGTAACGGCCGTGGCGGGTGTGGTGGAGCAGGACATAGGCCGGCACGGCGACCAGCACGACCATCCAGAAGAGCGTCGGCAGGCCCAGAAAGTCGGAGCGGGAGAACGCGGTGAACTCCTTCGGCAGGCCCGCCACGTTCATGCCGTCGGTAAGCAGCAGCCCGACGCCGCGCCACGCGGTCAGCCCGGCGAGCGTCACGATGAAGGGCGGCAGGTACATGTAGACGACGCCGAAGGCGTGCACCGCCCCGATGCCCGCGCCGCACAGCAGGGTCAGCAGCACCGAGGCCCAGATGGGCACGTCGGCGACGAGCAGCATCGACACGATCACGCTCGTCAGGCCGACGATGGCCCCGACCGAGAGATCGATGCCGCCGGTGATGATGACGAAGGTCTGCCCGATCGCGATGATCGCCAGCAGCGAGGCTTGGCGCATCAGGTTGGTGATGTTGTTCGCTGTCAGGAAACTGTCGGTCGTGATCGACAGCGCCGTCCAGATCAGGATCAGGAGCAACAGCAGCGTCAGGTTCAGAAGCACGCCGAAGCGCACGGTCTTCAGGCGCGAAACCGGGGTGGCGGCCGCCGGGCCGGCTTTCTGGTCAAGCATCGGGGGTTTCGCTCCCTGGGCCGGCGTCACCGATCGCGTACGCCAGGATTTCCTCATGGCCGTATCGGCGCGGATCGTCGAAGCGCCGCGCCACGCGGCCGCCGTACATCACTATCAGGCGGTCGCTGGTGTCGTAGACTTCCGGCAGGTAGGACGAGATCAGGATTATCCCGGCGCCACCGCGTAGGAGCCGGGCGAACAGTCGGTAGATCTCGTGCTTGGTGCCGACGTCGACGCCGACGGTCGGCTCGTCAAAGATGTACAGATCGGCGCCGTGGCTGAGCCACTTGCCGATGACGACCTTCTGCTGGTTGCCGCCGGAGAGATTGCGCACCTCGGCGTCCCGGCCCGCCGTGACGATCCGGAGCGCCGCGATCTGATCGTCGGCGAGCTGGCGCTCGCGCGCGACGTCGACGAGCCCGGCGCGCACGATGCGATGGTAGCTTGGCAGGCTCAGGTTCAGCCCGACCGGCAGGTTGAGGCAGAGGCCCTGGATCCGCCGGCTCTCCGGCAACAGGGCTATGCCGGCGTGGATCGCGTCGCGCTCGCGGCCGACGTCCAGGACCTCGCCCTTGAAACGCACCGTTCCCGCGGTCTTGCGATAGCGCCCGAAAACCGTCTGGACGAACTCGCTGCGCCCGGCTCCGATCAGGCCGAACAGGCCGACGATTTCGCCCCGGCGCACGGTCAGGTCGACGCCCTCGAAGCCCGGCCCCGAAAGCCCCTCGACCTCGAGCAGGGTCTCGGCGGGCTCGATCGCTTCCTTGTAGTGGAGTTCGGCGATCGTGCGGTTGACCATGTCGCGGATCAGGCCGCTTTCGGTCGCGTCGGCGATGTCCCGCGTCGAGACCAGTTCGCCGTCGCGAAGGACCGAGACCCGGTCGCAGAGCTCGAAGACCTCCTCCAGGCGATGACTGATATAGACAATCGAGACGCCCTCGCCCTGCAGGCGACGGATCAGGCGGAAAAGCTGCCCGGTCTCCTGGCGGGTGAGATAGGCGGTCGGCTCGTCGAAGATCAGCAGCCGGCACTGGCGCGCTGTCGACCGAGCCGTGGCGACGAGCTGCTGCTGGCCGATCGTCAGGCTGCCCAGCTCGCGACGGGCGTCGATCCGGAAGCCCAGGTCATCGAGCACGGCCTGGGCATCCTTCTCCATCTCGCGCCGCCGTACCAAGCCGGCCCGGGTCTTCTCGAGGCCGAGGAAGATGTTCTCGGCCACGGTCAGGTGGGAACACAGGACGACTTCCTGGTGCACGGCGTCGAGGCCGAGCGACAGCGCTTCAAGCGGGCTGTCGAGGTCGACCACCCGGCCGTCGACCCGGATCTCCCCGGCGCTGCGGACATAGGCGCCGGTGAGGATCTTGATCAGCGTCGACTTGCCGGCGCCGTTCTCCCCGATGATGCCATGCACCTCGCCGGCCCGGATGTCGAGCGTCACCGACTTCAGGGCGCGCGTGCCCGGAAACGACTTCTCGATGTCGATCAGCTCCACGAGGGGCGCCGCTTCCCCCGGCCCGGGAGCCGGGGGAAGCGTGCGGTCGCGCGTTGGGGTATCGGACATGTCTGTGTCCTCGCGTACCCTCCGACCGCTTACTCCTGCAGGCAGGAGAGGTCCGGGTGCAGCAGCGCCTGCGCCTCGTCGGTATCGACGTTGTCCGGCGTGATCACCATGACGCCGGTGTCGATGAAGTCCGGGATGTCCTCGCCGGCAAGCGCCTCGAGGGCGTTCTCCACGCCGCCATAACCCATTCGATAGGGGTCCTGGACGATCAGGGCCTGGGCGACGCCGTCGCGGATGAACTGCTCCAGCGTGTCGCTGGCGTCGAAGGAGACCAGCAGGGTCTCGCCGGCCTTGCCGCTTTCGGACAGCGCCTGGCCCGCGCCGAGCCCGGTGAACAGAGCGTCGGCGAACAGTCCTGTGATGTCCGGGAACGCGGTCAGCACGTCGCTGGTGTCATTGAGCGCCGTCGTCGTCTGGAAGTCGCCCACGCGCTCGGTGACGATCTCGAGGTCCGGGAATGCCGCCAGGCCTTCCTTGAAGCCCTGGATACGCTCGTCGAGCGTGCTCACGCCCGGCCCGTAGGAGATGATGCCGACGGTGCCGCTGGCCGAACCGTGCTTGGCCTCTATGGCGTTGCCCAGCGCCTCGCCGCCCAGCCGGCCGCCGAGGATGTTGTCGGTCGCCAGGAGCGAGGTATAGGCCTCCGAATTGGCCTTGGAGTCGATCAGGAAGACGGGCATCGACTCCGCCGCCTCGTCGACCGCGGGACCCAGACCGTCGAACGAGGTTGGTGCCAAGACCAGCGCGTCGGCGCCGGTGCTCACCGCGTTCTCGACCGTGCTGATCTGCGCGGCGATGTCGGCCTCGCTCTGCGGGCCCGTCACGTTGACCGTCACGCCCAGGTCGCGGCCCGCCTCGCAGGCGCCGGCCATCACGGTCTGCCAGAACGGACTGGTCGTGTCCTTGACAACGACTGCGATCGTTTCCTGCGCAGCGGCCGTTCCGGCCATGAGGATGCCGGCGAGACCGGCCGCCATCCACGTCGGTGCATACTTCATCATCGCTTCCTCCACCTGTTTTCAGCCTTGTTGGTTGCGCCCGGCCGGGCGACGGATCCCGGTCGCGCGCGGCCATCGCCTTCAGATCGATCTCTCCCGATGATCCGAACCCGATGTCGTTTCTGGCGACCGGTCGATGGCGACAGGCGCCCCTGTCCAAGCCGAGCGGCCGCAGGCCTCGGCCAGCAGCAGCGCGCGCAGTCCGTCCGCGGCGGTGGTCGGCACCGGCCCACCATCTCGCACCGCCGAAACGAAGGCGGCGAGCTGCGCCGGATAGGCGGCCGCGTAGCGTTCGGGGAAATGATGCGGCAGCGGACCGCCGCGCCGTCCCCCCGCATCGTGCAGCGCGAAGGGCGCGTCGAGCGCGTTCTCCACCGTCGCGGACGCGACGGAGCCGTAGGCCTCGACCCGCTGATCGAAGCCGATGCCCGAGCGCCGGCTGTTCAGGATGGTGCAGGCCCGCCCGTGGCCGTCCCACAGGGTCATCGACGCGGTGTCGATATCGCCGGCCCGGCCGATCGCGGGATCGACGAGGGCGGCGCCCCGGGCATGCACGCCCTCGAACGTCCAGCCGGTCAGCCACGCGATCATGTCCAGGTCGTGGATCGCCATGTCCTTGAACAGGCCGCCCGATGCCTTGACGTAGCCGATAGGCGGCGGCGCCGGATCGCGACTGACCACTAGCACCGTCTCGACCGCGCCCAGCCGCCCGCCCTCGATCGCCTCCTTCAGGCGGCGATGTGCCGGGTCGAAGCGGCGGTGGAAGCCGACCATGAACTGTAAGTCCCGGCGTTCCAATGCGGCCGGCACCTCGGCGGCCCGGCGCGGATCCAGGTCCAGGGGCTTCTCGCAGAAGACCGGCTTGTCCGCCGCGATCGCCGCCAGACCCAGCGGCACGTGGGTGTTGGTCGGCGAGCAGATGAACACCGCGTCGACCCGGCCGTCGGCTATGACATCCTCGGCCGTCGACGCGACGGCGGCGCCGGCCGGCTCCGCCAGGGCCCGCGCCCGGTCCGTGTCAGTATCGAAGGCGACGGCGAGGCGGCAATCCGGCGACGCCGCGATGGTGCGGGCGTGCAGGGCGCCGATCCGGCCGCATCCGATGAGTCCGATCCCCAGCACCGCGCCCTCTTGTTTCGTCGCCCCACTTTGTCCGGACTCATGGAATACGGCTCTGCATATATAGTCAAGCATCAATGCACGCGCCGGAATGCGCCAAGCCGGCGGCTGCGGATCGCTCAGGAAGCGACGACGTCGATGTCCGTGTCCGCTCCTGTTACGGACAGAGCGAGACGGGCGCTCTCGCGCTCGACGAGCTTGCCGGAGAGCAAGCTGATCCGCCGGGTTCGGTCGCCGTTGATCCGCGCCATCAGGATGCGCACCGCCTCGCGGACCATCTGATTGCGCGGCTGCCGCACGGTGGTCAGGGCGTACGCGGGCCAGCTCGCAGCCGGCACGTCGTCGAACCCGACGACCGCGACATCGCGGCCGACCGCCTTGCCCCGCGCTCGCAGGGCGTCGATCGCGCCGAAGGCCAGGATGTCGGACGCGCAGAAGATCCCCTCGACCTCCGGGTCGGCGTCCAGGATCCCGTTGGTCGCCGCGAAGCCGACCGCGTGCGCGTTCTCGCCGCCGGCGACGCGGACTTCGGAATAGCCACGCTCGGCCAGCCGGTCGAGAAAGCCCTTCTTGCGGTCGAGGTTGGTCGATGCGGTATCGCTGCCCGAGACGAAGGCGAAACGGGTGAGCCCCGCCTCGCAGAACCTGTCGGCGACCAGGCGCCCCGCCTCCACGCTGTCGCAGCACACCGCGCAAACTTTGGCCGAATCGACGCGCCGGTTGAAGAGCACGACCGGCACTTCCGACTTGCCGCAGCGGTCGGCCATGACGTCGCTGATCACGGAGGAGGTGATCAGCGCGCCGGCGACGCGGTAGCGCAGGATTTCCTCGACCGCTTCGTCAGCGTTCTCGTGCTCGCCGATATGCTTGAGCAGCACCCGGTAGCCCTCGGCCTCGATCGCGCGCAGCAGGCTCTCGAGCACTTCGGGATAGAACGGGTTGGTGATCTCGCCCATCACCACGCCGATCAGATTGGAGCGACGGCTGAGGATGATCCGCGCCAGCTCGTTCGGCCGGTAGCCGAGCTCCTCAGCCGCGCGCATGACCTTGCGCCGCGTCGCCTCCGAGACGCTTCCGCCATCCTTGAAGGCGCGGGAGACGGCCGACTGCGAAACGCCGGCCCGGCGCGCCACGTCGATCGAGGACGGGCTCGAGCGCTTGATCACCTTCTGCATGCTCCGGTCCACGGTGGGGAGCGATCCGGCCGGACCGTCGGATCGCCTGTCGGCCGCTCCGTCACGACGATTGCCGGACCCGCCGCCCGTGCGCGTCGGCGAGCGCGGCATGTTAGACCATGACCGCGCCGCCGCTGATATTCAACGTCTCGCCGGTGATCTCACGGGCGTCGTCCGAGGCGAGGAAGACGACGCCGCGGGCGATGTCCGCCGCTTCCTGGAACCGCCCCAGGGGGATCCGGTCCATCCACTGCTTCATGACATCCTCGCGGTCCCTGTTCTCGCCCCGGGCGATGCGCCACGCGACCTCCTGGTCGATCAGGTCGTTGACCACGGTGCCGGGGCTGACGGCGTTGACCCGGATATCCGGGGCGAGCTCGACCGACAGCGCTCGGGTCAGGCCGATGATGCCCATCTTCGACGCCGAATAGTGGGCGGTGAACTTCTGGGCGCGCTGGGCGGCCTGGGAGGCCAGGTTCACGATCGCCCCGCCGCGCGTCATCGCCGGCGCGCCATGCTTCGCGACCAGCCACGCGCCCTTCAGATTGACCGCCAGCACCCGGTCCCAATCGGCCTCCTCGAGCTCGGTCGCCAGCGCGAGGGTGCAGATGCCGGCATTGTTGACCGCGACGTCGAGCCGCCCAAGCCGGTCGAGCACGGCGCCGATCGCGCCGGCCACCGCGTCCTCTCGCGAGACGTCGCAGGCAATGCCGACCACGGTGGCGCCCGTCGCGCCGGCGATCTCGGTCGCGGTCGCCTCGGCCGCCGCCCCGTCCCGGTCGAGCAGCGCGACCGCCGCCCCTTCTCGGGCGAAGGCCTCGCCGATCGCCCGGCCGATGTTGCGGGCGCCGCCGGTGACTGCCACCGCCTTTCCCTCGAAGCGTGCCATGGCGCGATGCTCCTACTCGTAGCAGCCGACGACGAGCTGGTCGAAATCGATGACCGATCCGGTGGCGATCCCGCTTTCGTCGGAGGCCAGGAACGCGATGGCGCGCGCCACGTCGTCGGGCCGCAGCAGCCGGCCGAAGGGCTGCGCCGCCTCGACCTCGGCCAGCCAGTTCTCGCCCATCGCGTGCCAGCCCCGCCGGACGGCGTCCTCGCCCTCCGTGGCGGTCCAGCCCATGTTGAGGCAGTTAACCCGGACGCGGTCCCGGCGCACGGTATGCGCCACGTTCTTGGTGATGGCGGCGAGCGCCGCCTTGGCGCCGACATAGGCGCAGATGTAGGACGCTCCGCCATGCGCGGCGATCGAGGCGACGTTGACGATCGCTCCGCCGCCCCTGGCGCGCATCGCCGGCAGCGCCCGCTGCATGACGAAGAACGGCGCGCGGGTGTTGACCGCGAAGAGGCGGTCGAAGGTCGCCGGGTCGGTGTCGTCGATCGTGCCGCGGTCGGTGACGCCGGCGACGTTGGCCACGATGTCGAGGCCCCCGAAGGCCTCCACGACCCGGTCGACCACCGCAAGGCCGTCCGCCACGCGCGAAAGATCGGCCTCGACGAACAGGGCCCGGCTGCCCGCCTGTCGAAGGTCCGCCGCCACGCGCTCGCCCGCCTCCGCCCGGCGGCCGCAGATGGCCACCGCCTCTGCGCCGCGCTGGGCCAGCAGGCGGGCGGTGGCCGCGCCGACTCCCTGTGTTCCGCCCGTGACCAGGGCGATCCTGCCCGCGAACTGTTGATCCGCCATCGCTTGGCTACCTCATGCTGCGCCCGCCGTCGACCGCGATCGACTGGCCGGTGATGAACCCCGCGTCGGCGGACAGCAGGAATGCCACCGTGCCCGCCACCTCCTCGACCCGCGCCGCCCGCCCCATCGGGTGCTTGGCGACCAGCGCGCGCTCCGCCGCCGGGCGGTCGGGCGCGCCATCGAGCATCTCGCGCACCATGCGGGTGTCGGTCGCCGCCGGGCAGACCGCGTTGACCCGGATCCCGTCACCGGCATGGTCGAGCGCCAGCGACGCGGTCATCGCGGTGATCCCCGATTTCGAGGCGCTGTAGGCGACCATCGCCTCGGTGCCGCGGATGCCGGTGATGGAGCCGACATTGACGATCGCGCCCCCACCCCGCTCTCGGAGCAGGGGCAGGCAGGCCCGGCAGCCGCGGAAGACGCTCGTCAGGTTGGTCTCGATCATGGCGTGCCAGAGGGCGTCGGTCGTCTCCTCCACCCGGCCGGAGGCCCGGTCGCCCGCGTTGTTGACGAGGCCGTCGAGCCCGTGTCCGTCGGCGCCGAGCCGCGCCACGGCGGCCCGCCAGTCCTCCTCCCGCGTGACGTCGAGACGCAGGGGCGTCACGCCGGCCAAGGCGTCGAGGCGCGCCTCGTCCCGGGCGGCCGCGCAGACCCGGGCGCCCTCCTCGACCAGGCGCGCGACGATCGCCCGCCCGATCCCGCCGCTCGCCCCCGTCACCAGGACCGTCATACCACCCAGTCCGCGCATTCCCGTCGATCCCGGCTGATGAAAAGGCCAATGCATATATATGTTGCATGCCGTTCTATCATGCTGTAGCCCCGGATCAAGAAACAAACCGCGCGGCCGGTCGCCGGCGGTTTCCGACAGGGAGGCGAGAGGGCCATGCCGGCAGCTCCGGACAGCAGGCTGACCGTCGCACAGGCGATCGTGAATTTTCTGAAGAATCAATGGACTGAGCGGGACGGTCAGCGCCGCCGGCTGATCCCTGCGGCGTTCGGGATCTTCGGCCATGGCAATGTCGCCGGCCTGGGCCAGGCCCTGCGGGAATATGGCGGGGGACTGCCCTTCCACCAGGCGAAGAACGAGCAGTCGATGGTCCACGCGGCGATCGGTTATGCAAAAGCTTGCAACAGACTGTCCACGCTGGCCTGCACCGCCTCGATCGGCCCCGGCTCGACCAACATGGTGACAGGCGCAGCGACGGCGACGATCAACCACATCCCGGTCCTGCTGCTGCCGTCGGACGTCTTCGCCTCGCGCCGGCCGGGCAACGTTCTCCAGCAAGTCGAAAACGCCACCGGCCCCGACCTGACGGTCAATGACTGCTTCCGGCCGGTCAGCGTCCATTTCGACCGCATCTGGCGCCCGGACCAGACGCTGCACGCCCTGCCCGAGGCGATGCGCGCGCTGACCGACCCGGCGCGTGCGGGAGCGGTGACGATCTCCCTGCCCCAGGACGTCCAGGGCGAGACGCTGGCCGTGCCCGCCCGCTTCCTGCGCGAGCGGGTCTGGACGATCCCGCGCCCGATGCCGGAGCCCGCGGCGATCGCGCAGGCGGCCGACCTCCTTGCCGGCGCGCGCCGCCCCGTGATCATCGCCGGCGGCGGCGTTCGGTACGCCGGGGCGGAGGCCGTGCTGCGGCGCCTCGCCGACCGCTTCGGCATCCCGGTGGCGGAGACCTTCGCCGGCAAGGGTGTCGCAGGAGGCACCGGACTGCTGCTGGGCGGCGGCGGGCTGACCGGCACGGCCGCGGCCGCGAAGCTGACCGCGGGCGCCGACCTCGTCCTGTGCGTCGGGACGCGGCTGTCCGATTTCGCCACGGCCTCGCGTTCGGCCTTCGCGAACCCGGATGTCCGCTTCGTGTCGATCAACGTCAATCCGGCCGACGCCGCCAAGCTGGGCGGCCTGGCCGTCGTCGCCGACGCCCGGAGCGCGCTGGAGGCCCTGGAGGCTGCGCTCGGCGAGCGCGGCTGGGCGACCGGCGCGGCCTACCGCGACGAGGCGGCGGGCGAGATCCGCGCCTGGCTCGACGCCTATCGCACGGATATCGGGCACCGCCAGGGCCACGCCATGAGCCAGGGCGAGATCATTGGCCATGTCAACCGCGCGGCCGGCGAGGGCGATGTCGTCGTCGCCGCCGCCGGGACACCACCGGGCGAGATCATGAAGGGCTGGGACACCGGCGCCGGCTCGGAAGTCTTCCTGGAATTCGGCTACTCCTGCATGGGGCACGAGATCCCGGCCGGCCTCGGTGTCGCCCTGTCGGGGGCACGGGACGGCAAGGTCTTCGTCGTGGTCGGCGACGGCACCTACCTGCTGTGCAACTCCGAGCTCGTCACCGCCGTGCAGGAGCGCCAGCCGATCGTCGTCGTGGTCATCCGCAACGACGGCTTCCAGTGCATCCGCGATCTCCAGGAGGCTTCGACCGGCCTCGGCAACTTCGGCAACGAGTTCCGCCTGCGCGGCAAGACCGGGGCGCTGGACGGCGACTATGTCGTCGTCGACTACGCCGCGAACGCCCGCAGCATGGGGTGCCGGGCCGTCCACGCCGCGACGCCCGAGGCGCTCGACGCCGCGCTCGCGGAGGCGCGCGAGAGTTCCGAGCCCTTCGTGATCGTCGTCGAGGCCGACCGAC
This sequence comes from Azospirillaceae bacterium, assembly GCA_040220455.1. Taxonomy (GTDB): domain Bacteria; phylum Pseudomonadota; class Alphaproteobacteria; order DSM-16000; family Inquilinaceae; genus JAVJUS01. The sequence continues at coordinate 4,872 of JAVJUS010000089.1, read as the reverse complement.
GCCACACGACGATCGGCGCCGGACACTGGTGGGACGTCGGCGTCGCCGAGGCCAGCGAGGTCGCGGAGACGCGGGCGGCGGCCGGGCGAACGCTCGCCGGCCGTGCCAAGCAGGTCTACCTGGCATAGAAGGAGCGGGCGATGATCAGGATCGGCAACGCGGCGGTCTCCTGGGGCGTCGACTTCGCCGACACCCCCTCCAACCCCCCGTGGCGCGACGTCATGCGCGGCATCGCCGAGGCAGGCTATCGCTTCACGGAGCTGGGGCCCTACGGCTACTACCCGACCGATCCGGACGAGTTGCGTCGGGCGCTCGACGAGAACGGGCTCGCGCTGACGGCCGGCTTCCTGTTCCAGCCCCTGCACGATCCGACCCGCCACGGGGCGATCCGGGACCTCGCCGACCGGACGACCCGGCTCGTCGCGGCGGTCGGCGGCCACTACCTGGTCGTCATCGACGACATCTCCAGCCACCGGGAAGCGACCGCCGGCAGGCGGTCCGACGCCCGCCCCCTCGAGGCCGAGGCGCGGGCGGCGATGAGCGCCTTCATCGGCGAGCTGGCCGACATGGCGGCGACACAGGGGCTCTACGCCGTGCTGCACCAGCACGCCGGCACGTTCCTGGAATTCGAGGACGAGGTGGACGGCGTGCTCGCCGACCATGCGCCCGACCGCCTCGGCGTCTGCGCCGACACCGGCCATCTTCTCTATGCCGGGATCGACCCTGCCGCCTTCATCGAGAAGCACGGCGACCGCGTCCGCCACGTGCACTTCAAGGACCTCGACCCCGCCCGGCACGCCGAGGCAATGGCCGAGAAAGAGGGCTTCTTGGAGGCGATGGGTAAGTTCGTGTTCTGCCCGCTGGGCAAGGGCGCGGTCGATTTCGCGGCCGTGCGGCGGGCGCTGGAGACGATCGGGTTCGACGGCCACGCCACCGTCGAGCAGGACCGCGACCCGGCTCGCCCGGCCGACCCGCTCGACGACGCGCGGGTCAGCCTCGCGTTCCTGGAGGCGCGCTTCGCCTGACGCGCCACCGGGCGGAGGCGCCGAAGCGAAGGCACCGGGAAGGACGGGGCGGATGGACACGATACGGTTCGGCATCGTCGGCTCGGGCTACATGGCCAAGCTGCACAGCTTGGCGCTGCGCAACCTCGAGGGCTATCTCTGGCCAGATTGTCCGCGCCTCGTCCTCGCGCGCATGGCCGACATCGCGCCGGACTCCGCGCGCGACGGCGCGGCGCGCTGGGGCTGGCACGGCTGGACGGGCGACTGGCGCGAGGTGACGCGGGCCGCCGACATCGACGCCGTCATCGTCATCACGCCGAACGACAGCCACGCCGAGATCGCTATCGACGCCTTCGAGCACGGCAAGCACGTCTTCTGCGAGAAGCCGCTGTCGAACCGTCCGGCGGACGCCGAGCGCATGGTCGCCGCGCAGGCGCGATCCGCACGGGTCGGCATGGTCAACTTCGCCTACCGGACCTGGCCGGCCGTAGCCCTCGCCCGCGAGCTCGTCGAGACCGGGGAGATCGGCGAGGTGCTGCATTTCGACGGCCGCTTCTTCCAGGACTACGCCGCCGACCCGGAGACGCCCCATTCCTGGCGATTCGACCGGGCCGTAGCCGGCGGCGGCGCGTTCGCCGACATCGGCTCGCACATCACCGACATCGCCTGCGCGCTGGCCGGGCCGGTGGAGCGGGTCGCGGCGGCGAGCCGCCGGCTCCACGACCGGCGACCGGCCGGCGGCGAGGCGCGGCCCGTCACCGTCGACGACCTGACCGGCGCTCTCGTCGTCTTCCGGGGCGGCGCGATGGGGGCGATCCATGCCTGCTGGGCGGCACCCGGGCACAAGTCGTCGCTCACCTTCACCCTCGTGGGCACGGAAGGCTCGGTCCGCTTCGACTGGGAATCGGCGAACGCGCTGGAGGTCTATCTCGCGCGCGGCTGCCTGCGGACCAACGGCTTCCGGCGGGTCATGATCGGCGGCATCCATCCCGACGCCGACCCGTTCTGGTTCGCGCAGGGCCAGGGGCTGGGATACGGCGAGGCCTTCGTCATCACCGCGCGGAAGTTCGTCGAGGCGGTGCGCGACGGACGGACACCGCCGGGCCCCGATTTCCGCGAGGCGCTGCATGTCGCCCGCGTCGTCGCCGCTGTCGACGAGGCGGCCGCCTCGGGCTCCTGGGTGCCGGTCGCCGGCGACGGGAAATAGCGACAACTGCCCGGAGGCATGGAACTCGACTGCCGCTCCGGGCCCCGCGCCGACAACATGCCGGCCCGACCGGCCGGCACCGTCACGCAGGAGGAGACGCGACACGATGCGACCGAACAGGGTCCGCGAATGCTGGGCCAGGAACGAAGCCGCGGTCTCGGCCTGGCTCGCCCTCGGCAGCGGCTACGGCGCGGAGGTTGTCGGCATGAGCGGCGTGGACTGCGTCACCGTCGACCTGCAGCACGGCATGATCGACGCCGGCGCCCTGCCCGGCCTGCTGCAGGCGATCTCGGCCACGCCGGCCGCGCCGTTCGTTCGGGTGCCCGCGATCGAGTCCGGAATCATCATGAAAGCGCTCGATTCCGGCAGCTACGGGGTCATCGGGCCGCTCGTCGACTCCGCCGCGGACGCCGAGGCGCTGGTTAGGGCCTCGACCTATCCGCCGCGCGGGCGGCGCAGCTTCGGCCCGGCGCGCGGTCTGCTCTACGGCGGTCCGGACTATCCCGCGGAAGCCGACGGCTGCCTCGTCCGGCTGGCAATGATAGAGACGCGGGAGGGGCTGGGCGCCGTCGAGGCGATCTGCGCCGTGCCGGGGCTCGACGGGATCTTCATCGGGCCGAACGATCTCGGCCTCGCGCTCGGCAAGGGCACGGCGCTCGACCCGACCGACCGGGAGGTGCGCGATGCGATCGATCACTGCCTGCGGGTGGCCCGGGCCGCCGGGCTGCATGCCGGGATCTTCTGCCCGAGCGGGACGGTGGCGGCGCGCCGGGCGGCCGAGGGCTTCGACTTCGTCGTGCCGAACAACGACGCTAACCTGTTGCGCCATGCCCTGGCGACCGAACTCGCCGGCCTGCGCTCCGAGATCTGAACTGGAGGCCGGGCGATGACCGCGACCTGCGTCCTCGACATCCGCAACACGCTGGGCGAGAGCTGCTTCCAGGATCCCCGCGATGGCCGCCTGTGGTGGACCGATATCGAGGGGGCCTGCGTCTACCGGCTGGACGCCGACAGCGAGGCGACGCGCTTCGCCCTGCCCGGTCGTGCCGGCTTCATCCTGCCGCGGCGCGAGCCCGGCTTCGTGATCGGCTTCAAGCACCAGATCGCGGTTACGGACGCCGAGTTGCGGGTGTTCACGCGGATCGTCGACGTCGAGGTCGAGCCCGCGGCGACCCGCGTCAACGATGCCGCCGTCGATCCCTTCGGCGGGATCGTCTTCGGGACGTTCGACGAGACGCCGGACCCGGCCGAGCGCCGGCCGATCGCGGCGGTCTACCGACTGGCGCCGGACGGCACCCTCTCGCGCCTATTCGACGGCGTCACGGTGAGCAACGGGCTCGCCTTCTCGCCCGAGGGCGACGTCATGTATTTCGCGGACACGCGTGACGGCACGATCCGACGGTTCCACGTCGAACAGGGTTTCGCGTCCTGGCACGAGATCGAGCCGCTGGCCGGACCGGACGTGGCGCCCGGGCGCCCGGACGGCGCCGAGGTGGACAGCGCGGGCAACTACTGGAGCGCCCGGGTCCATGGCGGCTGCGCGGTGCGCCTGTCGCCTGACGGCCGGGTAACGGCCCGAGTCGACCTTCCGGTCGACCGGCCGACCTGCGTCGCGCTCGGCGGACCGGACCTCTCCACGCTGTTCGTGACCAGCCTGCGCGGGACCCGGAGCGCCGAGGACCTGGCCCGCACACCGCTGGCCGGCGGCCTCTTCGCCGCGCCGGTCGACGTCCCGGGCCGCCCGCAGCGCCTCGCGTCGCTGTAGGGACGGGTCGCCGACAGCGCGGCCCTGGATCACCCCGCTCGACGACCACGGCACGGGCATCGCGTCGAGGGGCATTGTCACGGGATCAGGGCCAAGCGCAGCAATACCGAACACGTGGCAAGCCTCATGCCGCAGCGGCAGCATTCTCCCATGCATCAAGGGCTGCGGCTCGGAAACGGCGAAGCGTGGCTCGGAAGATCAGTAACCGGCCGGTCAGGGCCGCCTTCCCGGTGCGCGCTTTCTGCGTAGGCTGACGTCCGTAGCGACGTCGGTACGGACGTCGGCTATCGGGTGGGGGTCGATGCGGCAGGAGATCCTGAGGGGCGCGGAGCGCCGGCGGCGCTGGGACAACAACCCGGCCGAGCGCGCCCTGAGGCCGGTGGTCCTGACAAGAAAGAATGCGCTGTTCGCGGATTCCGACGCCGGTGGCGAGACGTTCGCCGACGCGATGACCCTGATCGAGACGGCGAAGCTCTCCGGCCTGAATCCTCAGGCCTACCTCGCCGACGTCCTGGCCAGGATCAACGACCATCCGAACAGGCGTCTCGATGACCTGCTGCCCTGGAACTGGCAGCCCGCCGCCTGAACGCCCGCCCGGCCCCAGCCTACGCCACATCCGGCGATCGCGGCAGGGCGGCCCCCAGCGGCCGGTTACGCTCCTTACGATCGACGGCATCGAGATTCGGCCGGCAATCCGGCGCTGTGCGCCGACAGCAAGAAGCCCGCCTCTTGGGAGACGGGCTTGCAAACAGAGCTGGTTGCGGGGGCAGGATTTGAACCTGCGACCTTCAGGTTATGAGCCTGACGAGCTACCGGGCTGCTCCACCCCGCGATTGTGAGTGTGTGGACAGTGGAGGGTGGTGAGGAAGAGGAGTGAGGGGAGCGGTCGCTTGGAA
>JAVJUS010000088.1:0-2737 GCA_040220455.1 Azospirillaceae bacterium | reverse complement strand
TCGGCAACAGCGGCTCGATGATCGACCATTCGAAGTCCGTCAGTTCGTAGCGCCGTGTCTGGGTCATGGCCCCTCCTTCTAAGGACCTTGAATCACAGCTGGCCGCCAGAGGGAATCCCCTTTATGAGTTCGTGACCTAGTGTGATGATCCCGAAGTTCGGCATGCTTCGCATGACGATCTTCGGGATCTGAATCACACTAGATTCATAGAGTTAGTGTCCCGATTCACGCTTCGTGCGCTGTCGCGTACTTCGAGATCGGGACACGAGGGCGAGGTGACGCCGACGCGGAGCGGAGGGGCCGGCGGGTGACCAGGCGTTCCCGCCGGCCCGGCCGCTCCGCGCGGCGAGGCCGCCGTTCTCGCCGCCCCGACAGCGCAGGACCGGCGTCGGTCCGAAGGATGCTGACATGCTCGACCGTGACACCTTGACCGGCCGCCTCGACCGGCTGATGCAGGAGGAGGTCTCGCGCTTCGGCGCCGAGGTTCCGAACGCCGGCCTGCTGACCGACCCCGCGGCGCCCGTCGATGTCGCCTATTACCTGCGCCACCGCATCGAGACGGTGCACCGGATCCGCCTGACGGCGGAGACCGACGCCAAGGCACTGTCCGCGATGATCCCGGTGAACTACGAGGCTGCACGGCTCTGGGGCCGGTACACGGCCGAGGAGATGCAGCACGACCGCATCTTCCTGCGCGATCTCGCCCGCCACGGGCTGAGCGACGCCCAGGTGCTGGCCGTGCCGCCCTACGCCTCGACCCGCGCGATGCTCGCCTTTCTGCACCGGGCGATCGACGAGGGCGGCGGCCTGCCGGCGGTCGCCTATTCCCTGTTCGTCGAATGGAACTCCGAGCGGGCCGGGCCTGCCGTGGCCGACAAGATCGCCCGGCAGTTCGGCGCCGGGCACGTCGCCGGCGCGCGCGCCCATCTCCAGCTCGACGACAAGGAGGAGCACTGGACGATGATGGTCGACGTCGCCCGCGCCCTGCTGGCCGACGAGCGTGACGCGGAGCGCCTGGACGACCTGATCCGCGCCGTCGCGGAGCATTTCCGCGCCTATTTCCGTGAGCTCCACGAGACCACGATCGGCTGGCGCGTCGCGCAGGCGGCGCCGGCCGCGGCGGAATAGGCGGCTGCCGCCCGCCCGTCAGCCCGGCGCGCGGCGCACCGCCTCGTAGAGCGCCACGGCGGCAGCGTTGGAGACGTTGAGGCTGCCGATCGGGCCGCCGGTCGGCAGGCGGGCGAGCGCGTCGCAGGTATCGCGCGTCAGCCGGCGCAGGCCCTCGCCCTCGGCGCCGAGCACGAGGGCTGTGCGGGCGCCCAGCTCGACCTCGGCGAGGGTCGCCTCGGCCTCCTCGGCCAGGCCGACGACGCGGAAGCCCCACGTCTTCAGCGCCTCCAGGGCCTTGGCCAGGTTGGTCACCCGAATCAGCCAGACATGCTCGACCGCGCCCGAGGCTGTCTTGGCGAGCGTCGCGGTGATCGGCGGCGCGTGGCGGTCCGGCACGATCACCGCCCGCGCGCCGAACACGGTGGCCGAGCGCAGGATCGCGCCCACATTGTGCGGGTCGGTGACCCGGTCGAGGACCAGGGCGAGGCACCGGCCGTCGACCTCCGCGGCTCGGCCCAGATCGTCGAGATCGACCGGGGGCAGGGGCTCGACCTCGACCACCACGCCCTGATGGACCGCGTCGCCGGTCAGCCGGTCCAGACGCTCGCGCTCGACGACCTCGGGCTCCGGGCGGGCGAGGCCCTGGGCGCGGGCCCGGGCCAGCGCCGGGGCCAGTGCTTCCAGCGCGCGGTCCGTCGCCCGGAGCGAGCGGCAGACACGCTCGGGATTGGCCCAGGCCTCGGCAACCGCGTGCAGGCCGTAGAGCAGGCGCTCGTCGCCGCGCGCGGAGGCCGGCCGGCGCGCGCCGCCGGGAGCCCGGTCGGCGCTTCGCGGCGGCTTGCCGGCGCGCGTCGGCGGTCGGCCTTTCGCGCCGCGCGGGCCTGACGGGGCGGGGCCGGCCGGCGAGCGCGCGGGCGACCGTGGACCGGGTGGACGGGAGCGGGGCGGACGACTCATGCGAGCATCCTGCCCGTACCGGATCGCGGTGGCTAGAGTCACCCGCACCGGTTTCGAGGCGTGTCGCCGAACGGAAACGCCGATTGCTGTTGACAGCACGGCGCGGATTTCGATAGGTCCCGGTCCGCCGCGGAAGGGCGCGGACCGGCGCCTTGTTGGAGGGGTGGCCGAGTGGTTAAAGGCAGCAGACTGTAAATCTGCCCGCGTAAGCGTACGTAGGTTCGAATCCTACCCCCTCCACCACTCACGGTCTCGCTTCCGGTTCATGTCCGTCCGGGGCAGGATCGTCGGCCGGGCGCCGTCAGGGCCCGGACGATCGGCCGTCGGGGCAGGGCGGGTGTAGCTCAATGGTAGAGCTCCAGCCTTCCAAGCTGGCTATGGGGGTTCGATTCCCCTCACCCGCTCCACGGCCCGCGCCGATCGTCGGGGATAGCGGACGCGCCGCTCCGGCCGGCATCGAGACGAGCGTGCTCACACAACCCTTCTCCACCGGGCGTCGATCGACCCGGCGAGCGTAGACACGGACACGGAAGAGATGGCCAAGGCGAAGTTCGAGCGCAGCAAGCCGCATGCGAACGTCGGTACGATCGGTCACGTGGACCACGGCAAGACGACGCTGACGGCGGCGATCACGAAGATCCTGGCGGAGACGGGCGGCGCGCAGTACCAG
>JAVJUS010000087.1:0-21965 GCA_040220455.1 Azospirillaceae bacterium | reverse complement strand
TTCCGCCAGTCGATCGAGGCCCTGAAGGCCGACGGCCGGTACCGGATGTTCGCGGAGCTGGAGCGTCACGCGGGCCGGTTTCCGGGGGCGACGCATCACGGCCACGGGGCGGTGAACCTGGCGGGCCGGGAGGCGCAGTGCCCGGTGGGGGGCCGGGCGGCGGACGTGACGGTGTGGTGCTCGAACGACTATCTGGGGATGGGCCAGCACGCCTCGGTGCTGGCGGCGATGCACGAGGCGATCGAGCGCTGCGGCGCGGGCGCGGGGGGCACGCGGAACATCTCGGGCACGAACATCTACCATGCCGAGCTGGAGCGCGAGCTGGCCGACCTGCACGGCAAGGAGACGGCGCTGCTGTTCACCTCGGGCTACATTTCCAACGAGGCGACGCTGTCGACGCTGGCCCGGCTGGTCGAGGGCTGCGTGATCTTCTCCGACGCGCTGAACCACGCCTCGATGATCGCGGGGATCCGGCAGTCGGGGTGCCCGAAGCACGTCTTCGCGCACAACGACCCGGCGGACCTGGACCGGCTGATGGCGCAGTACCCGGCCGACCGGCCCAAGCTGGTGGCGTTCGAGAGCGTGTACTCGATGGACGGGGACATCGCGCCGATCGACGAGATCTGCGACGTGGCCGAGCGCCACGGGGCGATGACCTATCTCGACGAGGTGCACGCGGTGGGCATGTACGGCCCGCGCGGCGGCGGGGTGGCCGAGCGCGAGGGCCTGATGGACCGGCTGACGGTGATCGAGGGCACGCTGGCCAAGGCCTATGGCGTGATGGGCGGCTACATCGCCGCCTCGGAGGCGCTGGTCGACGCGGTGCGCAGCCACGCGCCGGGCTTCATCTTCACCACCGCCCTGCCGCCGGCGATCGCGGCGGGCGCGCTGGCGAGCGTGCGCCACCTCAAGGAGAGCGCGGTCGAGCGCACCCGCCACCAGGAGCGCGCGGCGACGCTCAGGCGCAAGCTGGTGGCCGGCGGGCTGCCGGTGATGGAGGCGCCGAGCCACATCGTCCCGGTCATGGTCGGCGAGGCCAAGCTGTGCCGGGCGGCGGCCGACGCGCTGCTGGCCGACCACGGCATCTATGTCCAGCCGATCAACGACCCGACCGTGCCGATCGGCACCGAGCGGCTGCGCCTGACGCCGACGCCGCTGCACAGCGACGCCGAGATGGACCACCTGGTCGCCGCCCTGCGCGACGTCTTCACCCGCCTCGACATCGCCCGCGCCGCCGCCTGACCGGGGCTGGCGCAGGTCGGACAGCGTAACCCCGACCATAGGGCATTCCGTAGGTTGCCCAGCGCCGCAAGGCGCTGCGCAACGGCACCGCCGGCGCTGTCGCGCACGGCCTCCGGCCGTGGGCGACCTACCGCCGGCGCGCCGAAGTGCGGCCCGCGGGCCACTCGGCCGGCCCGAAACGCGGCGGAAACACGAAAGGTGTTGAACCCTTCCGAGGTCGGATGTATCGAGCCGATCCCGCGGGCCGATCGCCGGGCCGCGCCGACCGCATCCGAGGACCCGAACGATGGCCGAGAGCATGGCCGGCATTCACGACCGCGGGGTCACCACCGCGCCGGACACCACCGCACCGGGCGGGCGGCTGAAGCCGCTGGTGCGTCTGGCGATCCCGGTCGTCGTCGCGCGCTCCGGGCTGATGGGCATGGCCTCGGTCGACCTGCTGATGGTCGGCCACTACGGCGCCGAGGCGCTGGCCTGGGTCTCGCTCGGCAGCATGGCGGCCGGGCCGTTGATCGGCGTGCTGGTCGGCCTGCTCATGGGCACCATGGTGTCCACGTCGCTGGCGATCGGCGAGGGCCGGCGAACCGAGGCCGGCGCCGTGTGGCGCAGGTCCGTGCCCTACGGCCTGGTCCTGGGCGCGGCGATGGCGGCGGGCTGCGTGTTCGGGCCCGCCCTGTTCCTGGCCACCGGCCAGCCGCCCGACCTGGCGGAGGGCGGCGGGCGCGTGCTCGCCATCCTCGGTGTCGGGCTGCCGGGCGTCGCGCTCTATATCACCAGCGCCTTCTGGCTGGAGGCGATCGGCCGGCCGCGCTCGGGCATGGTGCTGATGATCGTCGGCAACCTGGTCAACGTGCCGCTCAACTGGGTACTCGTCTACGGCGCCCTGGGCGTGCCGGAGATGGGGGCCGAGGGCTCGGCCTGGGCGACCACGGGCATGCGCTGGATCATGGGCCTCGCACTCCTTGCCATGATCTGGTGGCTGCCCGGCCGGGAGGCGCTGCGCGTACGCGAGAAGGCGGGCGGCCGCTGGCGCGACTGGGCGGCGCAGCGGCGCCAGGGTTTCGCCGCCGCCGTGTCGATCGGGGCGGAGTCGATCAGCTTCTCCATCCTCGCCATGATGGCCGGGTGGATCAGCATCGCGGCCGTCGGCGCCTATGCCATCGCGATCAATCTCCAGGCCGTGGTCTTCATGGTCGCGCTGGGGCTCGCCTCGGCCACGGCGGTGCAGGTCGGCACGGCCTGGGGTGCGCGCGACCGGGCCGCCGCGTCGGCGGCCGGCTGGCTGGGCCTCGCGCTGAACAGCGCCGTGATGGGCGGGCTCGGCCTCGTCATGGCGCTGTTCCCGGAGAGCCTGGCGGGCATCTTCACCGGCGAGCCCTCGGTCCTGCCGCTGGCGGCGGCGATGATCTTCATCGGCGCCTTCGCCACCGTGCTCGACGGCGGGCAGACGGTGATGGCCCACGCGGTCCGCGGCACGGGCGACACCTGGGTGCCCTCGGCGCTCCAGACCGTGGTCTATGTCGGCATCATGCCGGCGATCGCCTGGGGCCTCGCCTTCGGGCTCGAGCGCGGCGCGACCGGGCTGATGGAGTCGATCGTCCTCGCCTCCGCCCTGGCGCTCGCCGGCCAGGCCGCCCGCTTCGCCTGGCTGGCCCGGCGGAGGGCCGGACCGCGCGCGGCGCTCCCGCCAGCGGGCGGATGATGCGAGGATGGCGCCCGGTCGTCGCCGGGGAGCCGCCATGCCGCTGCACAGCCCGCTGTTGCGCTATTTCGACGCCGTCCGCCGCACCGGCTCGATCCGAGCGGCGGCGCGCGATCTCGCCATCTCCTCCTCCGCCGTCAACCGGCGCATCCTGGCGCTGGAGGCGGAGCTGGGCGTCGCCCTGTTCGAGCGGCTGCCCGGCCGGGTGCGGCTGACCGCGGCCGGCGAGGTGCTGGCCGGCCATGTCCGCGCCACGCTGCAGGACGCCGAGCGCGCCCTGTCGGAGATCGAGGCGCTGCAGGGCCTGCAGACCGGCGGCGTCAGCGTGGCCGGGATCGAGGGGCTGAGCGTCGCCTTCATGCCCGCGGTGGTCGCCACCTTGCGACGCCGCCATCCGCGCATCGACGTGAGCTTCGACGTCGGCGGCTCGGCACGAGTGGTCGAGCGCGTCGTCGCCGGCGACAGCGATCTCGGCATCACCTTCGACGTGCCGCGCCGGCGCGAGCTGCGCGGCATCGCCCAGCGCGCCTATCCCTTCGGCGTCGTGATGAGGCCCGACCATCCGATGGCCGCCGCCGAGCGGCTGGCCTTCGCCGACCTCGCCGACGAGCCGCTGATCCTGCCGGATCCGGAGACCGATGCCGGCGCCCGGGTGCGCGCCGGACTCGCGCGGCTGGACCCGCCGGCCCGCGCGGCGGTGCGAACGACCTCCTTCGCCTTCGCCAAGAGCACCGCCGAGCGCGGCCTGGGCCTCGCCTTCCAGACCCGGCTCGGGCTCGAGCCGGAACTGGCGTCCGGCACGCTGGTCCACGTCCCGCTGGTCGAGGGCGAGCCGCTGCAGCAGGTCCTCACCGTCGTGGTGCGGGCCGAGCGCACGCTGCCCGTCGCCGCGGCCACCCTGGCGGAGATTCTCACAGACCACCTGCTGTCCGACGCCGGCCCGGCGCCCTGATGCCGTGACGGCATCGCCCCGGCGCGAAATCGGCGCTATCGGCAGCGGGGGCGTCCGAGCCATGCTCGGATCCCGACGACAGCCGGGACCGCGAGGGGGTCATGGACGCGCGCATTCCCGTCATCGACCTGGCGCCGGCGCTGGCCGGCGACCGCGAGGCCCGCGCGGCGACGGCCGCGGCGATCGACGCCGCCGGGCGGGACCTGGGCTTCCTGGTGGTCACCGGCCACGGCGTGCCGGCGGCCCGGATCGAGGCGGTCTATGCCCAGGCCCGCGCCTTCTTCGCCCTGCCCGAAGCCGAGCGGCGGCGCTCGGCTGTCGGCACGGTGTCCCCCTACAACGGCTACAAGGCGATGGGCACGGAGGTGCTGGCGGCGACCGACGACACCGGCGCCAATGCCGGCGCGGCCGCCGCGGCGCGCGACCTCAAGGAAAGCATCGGCATCGGGCCGCCGCGCTGGGACCCCGAGGATCCATACTACACCGAGGGCGAGGCGAAGCGGTACTTCTCCCCCAACCCCTGGCCGGAAGCGCTGCCGGGCTTCGAGCCCGCCTTCACCGCCTACTGGGACGCGCTCGACGGCTTGGCGCGGGAGCTGATGGCGCTGTTCGCCCTGGCGCTGGGAGTCGAGGAGGACTTCTTCGCGCCCAAGATCGACCGGGCGATCAGCCACCTCTTCGTACAGCACTACCCCGGGCTGGAGCCCCCGCCGCCGGCGGGCACGGTGCGCGCCGGCGCGCACACGGATTTCGGCAGCGTGACGATCCTGCATCTGGGCGACAACGCCGAGGGGCTTCAGGTGCGCGACCATGACGGCGCCTGGCGCGACGTCGCCTGCCCGCGCGACGCCTTCGTGATCAATCTGGGCGACCTGCTGGCCGACTGGACCGGCGGGCGCTGGGCCTCGACGCTGCACCGGGTCGTGGTGCCGAGCGCGGCGGCCGGGCGCCGGCCGCGCTGGACCATCACGTTCTTCCACCAGCCCGACTACGACGCCGTCGTCGAGACGGTGGAGACCTGCCGACGCCCCGGCACCGCCGAGCGCTACGGCCGCACGACCTCCGGCGCGCATTACAGCGCCAAGATCGCGCGGCTCGCCGGCGCCGGGGCCTGACCCGACCGGCGCCCCCAGGAGAGATCCCTTGCTCGTGACCCGACAGCCGGTGCTCCGGCGCTTCTTCTACCCGGTCCTGCCCGCCGACGACCTGGCCGACAGCCCCGTGCCCTTCGTCCTGCTCGGGCAGAAGGTCGTCCTCTGGCGCGACGGCGACGGCGTCGCCCGAGCGGCTGAGGATCGCTGTTGCCATCGCACGGCCATGCTCTCCAAGGGCTGGGTCGACGGCGGCGAGCTGGTCTGCGGCTATCACGGCTGGGCCTATGACGGCGCCGGCAAGTGCACCCGCATCCCGCAATGGAAGAACCAGGACCGAGAGATCCGCTTCTCCATCCGGGCCTTCGCCACCCGGGAGCGTTACGGCTTCGTATGGGTCTGCCTGGACGCCGCGCCGCTGGCCGACATCCCCGACTTCCCCGAAGAAGACGATCCGGCCTTCCGCCGCATCCCCCAATTCTACGAGACCTGGGACTGCGCCGGGCTGCGGATCATGGAGAACAGCTTCGACAACGCGCATTTCTCCTTCGTCCACCGCAATACCTTCGGCGACCAGGGCCATCCCGAGCCGGCCTCGATCGACATCGAGGAGACGGCGGAGGGCTTCGTCATGCGCTCCGACGCGCCGGTGGTGAACCCGGACGCGCAGAAGAAGATCCTGCGCATGGACAGCGACCGCACGGTCCGGCACATGACCGCGACCTGGTACATGCCCTTCGCGCGCAAGCTGCACATCCGCTACCCGAACGGGCTGATCCACGCGATCGTGACGATCGCCACGCCGATCGACGACCGGCGCTCCCAGATCTGCCAGTTCGTGATGCGCAACGACACCGAGGCGGACGCCAAGGCCGAGGACATCATCGCCTTCGACCGCGCGGTGACCGCCGAGGACAAGGATATCCTGGAGGCGACGGAGGCGGACGTGCCGCTCGACATCCGCTCCGGCGACGAATTCCACATGCCCTCCGACCGGCCGGGCCTGCTGATGCGCAAGCGGCTCCTCCAGCTCCTCGCCGAAGCCGGGGAAAGCGAGGCGACCGACCAGCCGGGACGCGCCGGCGGCGGCCCCGATGGCGCGCCGGAAAGCGCCCCGGGAAGCGCCCCGGGAGGCGCCCCGGGAAGCGCCAGTGCCGCCGAATGACCCGGGCCGCGGCCCACGAACCGAATGAACGAAAACGGGAGACGACAGGGATGACGACACTTTCCCCCCTCGCCCGAGCCGCGGCCGGCGCCGCGCTCGCCCTCGGGCTCGCCGTCGGCGCGCCGGCGCTCGCCGCCGACCAGGTGACCTTCCAGCTCGACTGGGTGCCGGGCGGCGACAAGGCCCATGTCTATGTCGGCGTGCAGCAGGGCTTCTTCGCCGAGGAGGGCATCGAGCTGGAGATCCTGTCGGGTTCCGGCTCGACCGACGCGATCACGCGCATCGCCACCGGCGCCTCGGATATCGGCGTCTGCGGGCTGGGCGCGCTGATGGCGGCGAAGGTCGAGTCCCCCGAGCTGCCGGTCACGGCCGTCATGTCGGTCTTCACCGACGGCCCGCACGCCATCTTCACCACCGCCGACACGTCCATCGACGCGCTGACCGATGTCGGCGGGACGACCGTGGGCACGGCGCCCTTCTCCTCGTCCAACGTCTACTGGCCGCTGGTGCTGAGCGAGAACGGCGTCGATCCGGAAAGCGTGGAGATCGTCAACACCGAGCCCGGCTCGCTGGGCCCGATGCTGATGACGGGGCGCATCGACGCGGCCATCATGTGGGTGACCAACGAGCCGTTGCTCGAGCCCCAGGCGGCCGAGGCGGGCAAGGAGCTCGTCATGATGCCGTGGTCGGACTACGGTCTGGAGATGTACTCGACCAGCCTCGTCGTCTCGGACTCCTTCATCGAGGAGAATCCGGACCTGCTGCGCCGGTTCAACCGCGCCTTCGCCAAGTCGATGGCGTTCATGCGCGACAATCCGGCCGTCGCGGCGGAGGCGCTCGCCACCATTGTGCCGGAGATCGACGCCGCCGTCGCCGAGGGCCAGATCCGCGCCGCGCTCGACCTCGCCTTCAACGACGCGACCGAGGCGGCCGGGCCGGGCAACTTCGACCCGGACCGCCTGGCCGGCACCTGGGACTGGGTGTCCCGCGCCCAGGGCTTCGCGCCGGACGCGATCGACCCGGAGTCGGTGGTCGACCGGTCCTTCGTCCCGGCGGAGGCCATGTGACGCCCACGGCCGTCACCTTCGACGGGGTCGCCCACGCCTTCGCCGCGCGGGGCGGGGAGGGCGTGCTGGCCCTGTCGGGCATCACGCTCGACGTCGCGCGCGGCGAGTTCCTGGCCGTCGTCGGTCCCTCGGGCTGCGGCAAGTCGACCCTGCTGCGCATGGTCGCCGGGCTGCTGCGGCCGAGCCGGGGCACGGTCTCGATCTACGGCCGGCCGGTGGACGAGCCGCGCGACGAGATCGGCTTCGTCTTCCAGAAGCCGACGCTGCTGCCCTGGCACGACGTTCTGGGCAACGTGCTCTTCCCGCTGCGCCACAAATACGGACGGGCGACCGCCGCCGACCGGGACAGGGCGCGCGCGCTCATCGCCATGGCCGGGCTTCAGGGCTTCGAGAACCGCCTGCCGGAGGAGCTGTCCGGCGGCATGCAGCAGCGCGTGGCGATCGCCCGCGCGCTGCTGCCGGAGCCCGAGATCCTGCTGATGGACGAGCCGTTCTCCGCCCTCGACGCGTTGACGCGCGAGGAGATGGGCTTCGAGCTGCTGCGCCTCTGGCAGCAGCGCCCCCACACGGTCATCTTCGTGACCCACAACATCGGCGAGGCGGTGCTGCTCGCCGACCGGGTCGTCGTGATGAGCCCGCGCCCCGGCCGGGTGCGCACGATCGTCGATGTCGAGCTGCCCCGGCCGCGCCGTCTGGAGTCCCTGTCGGATCCCCGGTTCCATGAGCATACCCAGCGAATCCGCGCCCTCGTCCTCGACCGAGCTGCTGCCCCGGCCTAGCCGGCTCGGCCGGTTCTGGCGCGCGGCGCGCGGCACCGTCATTCCGACGGCGACCTTCCTGGCGCTGATCGCGCTGTGGGAGACGGGGGTCCGGGTCTTCGACATCCCGAGCTTCCTGCTGCCGGGGCCGAGCGCGGTGATCGCCGCCGGCACCGGCCTGCCGCTCGCCCAATGGCTCGCCCACACCGTGGCGACGCTGGAGATCGTGCTGGGCGGCTACGCCCTGTCGATCCTGGTCAGCGTGCCGCTCGGCATCCTGATCGCGTCGTCGCGCCCGGTCGCCGAGGCGCTCTATCCACTGCTCGTCGTCACCCAGTCGCTCCCCGTGGTCGCCGTCGCGCCGGTCATCATCGTGATCCTGGGCGCGGGCGAGCTGCCGCGGCTGGTCATCACCTTCCTGATCGCCTTCTTCCCGATCGTCATCTCCACCGTCACCGGCCTGCGCGCCACCCCGCCGGAGCTGGTCGAGCTGAGCCGGTCGTTGCGCGCCGGCGCCGCGCGGGAGCTCTGGCAGATCCGGCTGCCCTGGGCGGTGCCCTATCTCTTCGCGGCGCTCAAGGTCTCGATCACGCTGGCGGTCATCGGCGCGGTGGTGGCGGAGTTCGTGGCGGCCGAGCAGGGGCTGGGATACCTGATCAAGTTCTCCACCTCCTACTTCAAGGTGCCGCTGGCCTTCGCCGGGCTGGCCGTGCTGGCGGCGCTCAGCCTGCTGCTCTTCCAGATGGTGGTATGGGTGGAGAAGACCGTGTTCCCCTGGTCGGTGCCGCGCCAGGACGACCGGTGACCGGCGAGCGGACGGGAGAGCGAGCGAGGCGATGACCCACCCCACTCTGATCGACGACGAGGCCCTGCTGCGCCACGCCATCGCGCTCTCGGCCCAGGCCCGGCGGAACGGCGACATGCCCTTCGGCGCCCTGCTCGCCGGGCCGGACGGCGAGGTGCTGGTCGAGGCGACGAACCGGGGCACCAGCGACAACGACGCGACCGCCCATGCCGAGCGGCTGGTCGCGACCGAGGCCTCGCGGCGCTTCGATGCGGCCTTCCTGGCCAAGTGCACCCTGGTCACCAGCGCCGAGCCCTGCGCCATGTGCGCCGGTGCCGCCTATTGGGCCGGCATCGGCCGCCTCGTCTACGGCCTGTCGGAAAGGGCGCTCAGGGCCCTGACCGGCGACCACGCCGACAACCCGACCCTCGACCTGCCCTGCCGCACCGTCGTCGCCGCCGGCCAGCGGCCGGTCGAGGTCCTGGGCCCGATGCTCGAGGACGAGGCCCGCGCGGTGCACCAGGGGATGTGGGGGTAGGTCGGCGGACCGACAGGATCGGTGCCGAAACGACGGGTATCCGCCACGAAGGTCACGAAGGCGCCCGGCGCCTGACCGATGCCGCGGACGCGGCCGGCCCGAACGCCGGACCGTTATCCCGGGATGAGGTCCTGCATCGCCCTCACTCTTTCGATCCCCGCCCCTATCGTCATCCCCGCCCCTATCGTCATCCCCGCGAAAGCGGGGATCCATGCGAGGGGCGGTACTTCCGTCACTGATATCGCCGTTTGAGGACCGATCCGTGGACGGCGCCCGTGGATCCCCGCTTTCGCGGGGATGACGAACTATAAAATTCCGAAAGCTCTGATCTTCGTAGGTCGCCCACGGCCGACGGCCGAGCGCGACGGCACCGGCGGCCCCCTACCGCGCCCCCTGCCCCCAGGCCCAGACCGCGACCTTGCCCTCGCGGCCGCGGACGGGGACCTCGCCGATCTCGGTGAAGCCGTCCGTCGCCGCAGCGCCGGCCGAGGCGCGGGCGGCCTCTATGGCGGCGGCGCCGGCGACGATGGCGGCGTCGAGCTCCCGGGTCATCCCCTCCAGGCGGCTGGCGACGTTGACCGTGTCGCCGGTCATGGTGAACTGGAAGACGCGCTCCCCGCCGACATTGCCGACCAGGACCGGGCCGCACTGAACGCCGATGCCGAGGCGCACGGGCGGCTGGCCCGTCCCCGCCCGCTCGGCGTTCCAGGCGTCGATCTCGCGCACGATGTCCCGGGCGGCGGCCAGCGCGTCGGCCGCCGCGTCGGCCGCGGGCTCCAGCACGCCGAAGCCGGCGAGGGCACCGTCGCCCAGATATTTGTCGATCACCCCGCCATGGGCGAAGACCGCCCGCTCGACCCGGCGGTGGAAGGCGCGCAGCAGGTCGAGCGCGGCGTCGGCCGGCAGTGCTTCGGCCTGGCGTGTGAAGCCCACCATGTCGACGAAGACGACCGCCGCGGTGATCGAGCGTTCCAGCTCCCTCAGATCCGTCGTGCGCGACAGCCGCTCGGCGACCGCCGGCGGGAAGTAGTGGGCGAGGTTCTGGCGCAGCCGCTCGACCTCGCGCGCCCTCCGCCGCTCCCGCCGGGCGGTGGCGAGCCCCCCGGCCCCGGCCGAGACCAGGATGGCGAGCGCCGGCCCGGCGATCCCGATCCAGACATTCGCCGCGACGAAGGCGGCCGAGGCGAGCGCGATCCAGCCGCCCGCCAGGGCGCCCGCGATCGCGGCGGCGATGCCGGGCGGCAGGCGCCAGGCGGCCGCGGTGGCGAGGCCGAGCATCAGGATCGCCGCGAGATCGACCGCCTTCGTCCAGGGCCGGCGATCGAGCCAGCGCCCGGTCATCAGGTTGTCGGTCACCGTCGCCAGGTGCTCGGCCCCCGGCAGCGTGCGGGCGTAGGGTGTGTCGAAGGCGTCGCCCAGCCCGGCCGCCCCGGCGCCCAGGACGACGACCCGGCCCGCCAGCGCCTCGGCCGGCACCCGGCCCTCGATCAGGTCCAGGAAGGAATAGGTCGGGATGGTGCCGCGCGGCCCGTAGTGATCGACCTTCAGCGCCATGTCCGGCCCTGTCGGGACCCAGCGCTCGCCGATCGCGATGCCCTCGCCCAGCCGCACGACGACCCGGTCGGGCGCCACGCCGTCGGCGAGGCGCACCGCCGCCACCGGAGCGGAAGGGAAGAGCGCTCCGCCATAGGGCAGCGCGAGGAGGTCGCGGCGCAGCGTGCCGTCGTCGTCGAGCAGTACCGTGACATGGCCGATCGCCGCGGCCTCCGCCGCCAGCCGGGGCGCGGGCAGGACGGCGCCGTCGGGCGCCGGCGCCAGGTCGGCATCGCCCGGAGCGCCCGCGACGACGCGATAGGCCGCGCCGGCCAGCGGCGGCGCATCGGCCGGCGGCGCGCCTTCCGAGCGTTCGTAGAGGAAGGCCACCGGCAGGACGACGGTGCCGGCCCGCTGCATGGCCCCGGCCAGTACGCCGTCGCCTCGATCGGCGTCCGGCGAGGCCGAGGCCGTGCGCTCGGCCAAAAGCAGATCCAGAACGATCACCGCCGCCCCGGCCCGGTCGAGCGCGTCGACCGCGTCGGCCAGCCGGTCGCGCGGCGGCGGCCAGGCGCCCAGCGCGCGCAGGCTGCGATCGTCGACGGCGACGACCGCCACGCCGTCGCCCGGCGCGACCGGACCGCGCAGGCGGTAGCGCAGGTCGAGCGTGGCCGATTCCATCAGGTCGAGCGGCGGCCGGTCGCCGGCCGCGAACCACAGGACGAAGACCGCCAGCGTCGGCAGGGCGGCGCGCAGCCAGCGCCGGCGCGGCGGCGGGCCGCCCGCCTCCGCCGGTCCGGCGGCGCTCACAGGGCTCACGGGTCCGAAGTGCGGGCGAGCACCTCGTCGATGCGCTCCTGCGACCAGCGGCCCGGCTGGGGCACCGGCCCGCCGAAGCGCACGCCGACGCCCTCCCCGGGTTCGAGCGTGCGCAGCGGCCCCGACCGGCCCAGCACGTCGACCCGCCCCTCGCGCACGAAGACCGCCGTGCGGGTCCGCCAGACATCGACCACCAGCTCGGTCGAGCGCACCGAGGCGACGGCCGCCCGGCTCTCCACCTCGAACTCGCCGCCGCCGGGACGCACGATGGCGCGCAGGATGCCGTCGAGCAGCGACAGCACGGCGTTGCGCCGGGTGCCGCCGGCGCTGGTCAGGTAGCGCTCGATCGAGAGGTCGCTGGTCGAGCCGATGACGACCCGGCTGCCATCGGCGAAGACGAGCTCCAGCCGGCTGCCCGGGCCGGTGATCACCCGGTCGCCAAGTTCGACGGGCACGCCCTCCGCCGCCGGCCGGCTGTCGCCCTCGGCGGAGACCAGGCGCGCGTCGCCGATCAGCCCACCGATTCGGCCGACGGCCTCGCCGGCGTCCTCCTGGGCGGCGGCGGGCAGCGCGGCCAGGAGGGCGACGATCAGCGCCGCCGCCGGGCCGGGCAGCGTGAAGAGCGCGGACAGCGCGCGGGCGGCCGCCATGGCATGTCTCCGATATCCCCTCCGATACCGACGGAGTCTGCCACGGCAGCGCCCGGAGGCCGAGTCTTCCGATCGCCGAGCGGGGTGGGGGCGGGGCTATTCGCCCTCGGTCTCGATATGCAGGACCCGGCCGCAATGCTTGCAGTGAACGGCGTCCGGCTCGTGGCGCTCCAGCCCGCAGCTCGGGCAGGTGACGCGGACCTTGGACGGGCGGAACAGGGTCTGGAGCAGGCGCAGGAACAGCGCGACGCCGACCACCATGATGACGACGGAGAGCAGGCGCCCCGACTCGCCGATCAGGGTGATGTCGCCGAAGCCGGTCGTCGTCAGCGTGGCGACGGTGAAGTAGAGCGCGTCCAGATAGGTCTCGATCCCGGCATTCGCCTCGACCTGGACGACGAAGACGACCGCGGTGACGACGAAGACGAAGACGGCCAGGTTGACCGCGCTGAAGACGACCTCCTCGTGCACGGCGAACCAGGTGAAGCGCCCCCGCAGGTCGTGGAGGACATGGTAGGAGCGCAGGAGCCGCATCGCCCTGAGGACGCGCAGGAAGGCCAGGTTGTCGATCAGCGCCGGCGCGATCAGGCCGACCAGGACGGCGATGTCGGCGAGCGTCACCGGCTGGACCAGATGGCGCCAGGGCTTGTGCGCGATCCACAGCCGTGCGGCGAGGTCGAGGCCTAGGACGACGGCGATGACGACCTCGACGACCCGCAGCGCGCCGGTCGGCGGAGTCATCGTCCAGACCAGAAAATACGCGATCGTGGCGAGATCGAACGCGATCAGGGCGTAGCGGAATCGCCGCGCCGCGGGCCCCGGCCCGGCGTAGAGGCGCTCCACCCGCTCGCGCGGGCTTTCGGCGCGGTCGTCGTCCTCGGCGCTCATGAGGCCGGAGAGTAGCGCCGATCGGGTCGCGGGAAAGCCTCGCGAGCCACGATCGCGCGCATTCCCGGCCTAGGACCCCGCCTCGAAGGCCTGGAGATAGGCGATCAGGGCGTCGATCTCCGCCGGCTCGAAGCGGAACTCGGGCATCGAGACATCGGCCTCGTGGCCGACGACGATGCCCTCGGCCAGCGCCTCGGCCAGGTATTCGACCGGCCATTTCTCGTGCAGCGTGCGGAAGGGTGGCGCGGCGGCCTCGGGGCTGTCGCCCGTCTCGCCCACGGCGTGGCATCCCGCGCACAGGCGCTCGGCGATCTCCCGCCCGTGCTCGGCGGCGGGACCGTCCGCCGCGCCCGCCGCGGCCGGCAGCGCGCCCAGAAATCCCGCCAGGAGAGCCGCACCCGGCCCGAGCCCGTTTCGCATGCCCGAAATCCTCCGATTCGCGTCTTGCCCCAGGCGATCCCATCACTGTGGCAGACGCGCGGCAAGGTCGGCGCCGGCGCCGTTGCGCACCGCTGCGCGGTGGGCAACCTACGGCCCGCGCATCCCGTAGGTCGCCCACGGCCGAAGGCCGTGCGCGATGGCACCCGCCCCAGCTATTGCGCGCCGCGCCGGTCCCGAGCCGCCTGCCATATCCGGGAGTGCCGTGCTAGGCTCGCCGCCAAGGGCCGGTGACAACGGCCCGCGCCGGAAATCGGGGGAAGGGAAGGAACCGCCATGGAGATCGTCGTCACGGGCGCCAACGGCTTCATCGGGCGCAAGCTGGTCCGCCGCCTGCTGGAGCGCGGGGCGCTCGCCGCGCCCGACGGGGTGGAACGGCCGGTCGAGCGCATCCTGGCCGTCGACAGCGCCGCCGGCGACGGCCCGCCGATCGAGGATCCCCGGGTCGAGACGCGCATCGCCGACCTGACCGCGCCCGGCGCGGCGGAGGGGCTGGTCGGCCCGGCCACGTCGAGTGTCTTCCACCTGGCCGCGATCCCCAGCGCCGGGGCGGAGGCGGATTTCGAGCGCGGCATGGCCGTCAACCTGGACGTCACGCGGCGGCTGCTCGACGCCTGCCGCGCGCTCGGCACCGCGCCGGCCTTCGTCTTCTCCAGCACCGTCGCCGTCTTCGGCGGCGACCTGCCCGACGTCATCCGCGACGACACGGCGCCGACGCCCCAGACGAGCTACGGCGCCCAGAAGGCGATGAGCGAGCTGCTGATCAGCGATCTCAGCCGCCGCGGCTTCATCGACGGTCGGGCGCTGCGCCTGCCGACGGTCGTGGTCCGCCCGGGCAAGCCCAACACCGCCGCCTCGACCTTCGCCAGCTCCATCATCCGCGAGCCGCTGCAGGGCGAGCGCGCCGTCCTGCCGGTGCGCCGGGAGCGGGCGATGTACGTCCTCTCCCCGCGCCGGGTGGTCGACTCCCTGATCCACGCCCATGGCCTGCCGGGGGAGCGGTTCGGGCCGCACCGCACGGTCACCCTGCCGGGCCTGACCGTCAGCGTGGCGGACATGCTGGCCGGGCTGGAGCGCGCCGGCGGCCGGGAGGCGCTCGACCGGGTCGAGGAGACGCTGGACCCGCATATCGACGCCATCGTGGCCGGCTGGCCGGGCCGCTTCGAGCCGGCGCGGGCGCGGGCCCTCGGGTTCGAGGCCGATCCGGACTACGACGCCATCGTGGCGATGTTCATGGAAGAGGATCGGGTGGTGCCGGCGCCCGCCGGGGCCTGAGCCCGCGAGGCCGCCGACCGCGCGACGCCCTCCCGTAACGCCCGACCCGGATCAGAGACCATGACGCTCCACGCCTTCGACCACGTCAACATCCGCACAACCAGCCTGGCGGCGATGCAGCGCTTCTACGAGGAGGTGCTGGGCCTCGTCGCCGGCGACCGGCCGGATTTCGAGTTCCCCGGCGCCTGGCTCTATCTGGGCGACACGGCCGTCGTCCATCTGGTCGGCATCCCCGACGAGCCGCCGGCCGCCCATCCGAAGATCGAGCACGCCGCCTTCCGCGCCTCGGGGCTGGGCGACTTCCTCGCCCATCTGCGCGCGCACAAGACGGCCTATCGCATCGGGGTCGTGCCGAGCCTCGGCATCCGCCAGGTCAATGTCCACGACCCGGACGGCAACCACCTGCACATCGATTTCGGCCCCGAGGAGGAGGCGGATCTGAGCCCCTACGACGGAGACTGAGCCTCGGTGGTCCGCCCCGGCGCCGCCGCCTCGACCGGCCGAGCCTCGGGATTGTCGGCCAGCACCGCCGCGCGCCAGTCGGCGAGGCGCCCGCGCTCGACCAGGGCGACGATCGAGCCGCCGAAGCCGCCGCCGGTCAGCCGCGCGCCGATCGCGCCGTGGCCGAGCGCGGAGTCGACCAGGGCGTCGATCTCCGGGATCGAGACGGCGTAGTCGTCGCGCTGGCTCGCGTGGCTCGCGACCATGAGCCGGCCGAATCGTGCCGCGTCGCCGCTCTCCAGCGCCGCGAGGCCGTCGAGCACCCGCGCGTTCTCCGTCACCACGTGGCGCACCCGGCGGCCCAGCGGCTCGGGCAGGGCCATGGCGCGGTCGATGTCGTCCTCGCCCAGGTCGCGCAGGCTGGCGACGCCCAGCGCCTCGGCCGCGCGTTCGCATTCGGCCTTGCGCGTGGCATAGTCGCCGGCGGTCAGCCGGTGGGCGACGCCGCAATGAACGACCGAGACGGCGACCGCGTCCGGCAGGTCGACCAGGCGCGTCTCCAGCGAGCGTGCGTCGAGGAACAGGGCCCGGCCCGGGGCGCCCAGGGCGGCGACCATCTGGTCCATGATGCCGCAAGGCATGCCGACATAGCCGTTCTCCGCCGCCCGGCCGAGCATGGCGACCCGGCGGTCGTCGAGATCGAGGCCCAGGGCCTCGCGCACCGCGCGCAGGACCGCGACCTCGAGCGCCGCGGACGAGCTCACCCCCGCGCCCATCGGCACGGAGGAGGCGACGGCGATGTCGAGCGCCGGGACCGTGTGCCCGGCATCAGCGAGCACGCGCAGGCAGCCGATGACGTAGTCCGACCAGGCGCCCCGCGGCGCACCGTCCAGCGGCCGCTCGACCGTCTCGCCGAAGGCCGCGGCATGGATGCGCACGGCGCCGGGCGCGCCGCCCGCCGGGCCGATCGCTACGGCCGTCGCGGGGACGAGCGGCGTCGGCAGCACGAAGCCGTCATTGTAGTCGGTATGCTCGCCCAGCAGGTTGGCGCGGGAATGCGCCGCGGCCACGACCTCGGGCAGCCGGCCGAAAGCGGCGAGAAACGTGCCCGAGGCGGCCTGGCGTTCCTCCGCCGCGTCGGGCGCGAAAGGCGCCGGCCCGGCGGCGGGCGTGGGCGGAGCCGTAGGTGGGGGGACGGTCATGCGGCGGGCTCCGCGTCGAGGGCGCGCAGGCGCGCGGCGGTGTCTTCCGGCAGGGCGTCGACCAGGAAGGCGCCGGAGGCCTGCTCCACCCCCGCGAGGTACTTGAGGCGATCGGCGGTGCGCAAGGGCGGGTAGAACTCGGCATGGAAGTGGAACGTCGCGTCCTCGCCCCGCGGCGCGGCGTGCAGCGACAGCAGATAGGGAAACGGCCGGTCGAACAAGGCGTCATAGCGCGCCACGACCACGCCCAGCAGCCGGGCGAAGTCCCGCGCCTCGGCCCCCTCGAAGGCCCAGGGCCCGGGCACCGGGCGGCGCGGCGCGATCCAGACCTCGTAGGGGAACCTCGCGAAGGGCGGCACGAAGGCGACCATGGTGTCGGTCTCCGCCACCGTGTAGGCGCCGCCCATGGCCTCCAGCAGCCGCGCCAGCGCCGGGCCCTCGCGAAAGCTCTCGACCGCCTGGCGCTGGACCGGCGGGACCCAGGGAAAGGCGTAGATCTGGCCGTGCGGGTGGTGGAGCGTGACGCCGACCTCCTCGCCCCGGTTCTCGAAGGGCAGGACGAAGGCGACGTCGTCTCGGGCGCGCAGGGCCTCGTAGCGGTCGGTCCAGGCCGCGACCAGCAGCTCGCGCCGGTCTTGCGTGAGCCCGGCGAGGCTGCCCTGGTGCGCGGCAGTGTAGCAGACCACCTCGCAGGCGCCGTGCGCCGCGGCCGTCGCGACCGGCAGGCCGGTGGGCGCGGCCGGCGCGTCGGCGTGGAAGGCCGGAAAGCGGTTCTCGAAGACCGCGACCTCGTAGTCGGCGAAGGGGATCTCCGTCGGCGTGCCGCCCGGCCGAGTCGGGCAGAGCGGGCAGTATTCGGCCGGCGGCTTGAAGGTGCGGGTCTGGCGCGCCGGGGCGTAGGTCACCCATTCCCGACGCAGCGGATGCCAGCGGCTGTGCGGCTCCGGCTTGGGTACGGGCTCGATGTCGGCGATGACGTCGCCCGTCTGGGGCGCGCGGCCGTAGACGAAGAGATGCCGGCCATCGGGCTTGACGTGGACCCGGCGGTGCGGCGCCGCCTTCGGATCGGCGTCGAGCGGGCTCATCGGCCTCCCCCTTCCGCGGTGCGCCACGCGGCCACGTCGCCCGGCGGCAGCCGTCGCTGGCCGAGCGCGAAGTCGGCGCCGTCCGGGGCCGGCACCTCGACCGGCTCCGGCCCGAAATTGATGGCGACGGCCAGGTCGCCCCGGCGGGTAAGTCGCAGATCGGCCGGGATGTCGACGACCGCCACGCCGGCGCGCTCGGCCAGATCGCGCAGCGAGTCGGCGAGCAGCGCGGCGTCCGGCCAGGCGGCGAGATAGGCGATCCGCCCGCCATCGGCCGCGACCAGCGCCGGCGAGCCGTCCTCGAACTCGGCCTCGGCCGTCGCGTCGCCGACGATCTCCACCCGCTCGACCCAGCGCTCGGCGGCGTAGGCGGCATTGCCGCGCAGGACCGTGCGGGTCAGGCCGGGGCGCAGGCTTTCCACCCGCGTCACGCGGACGCCGAGGAGGTCGGCCAGCGGCCCGGGCGGCAGGCCCTCGGGAATCGTCAGGCTCTCGGTCTTGGAGCCGGTGCGCGGGCCGATCAGCATCGGGCCGTCGAAGGCCTCCAGCGCCGCACGGGCGGCGTCGGTGACGATCGGCAGGCTCGGCACCACCGCGGCTGCATAGCCGTCGAGCGGCGCGCCCGAGCGCACCATGTCCACGTCGAGCCCCAGGCGGCGCAGCGCCTCGTACCAGCGGAAGACCAGGCTCGGCAGGTCGAAGTCGCGGCCCTGGGGCTGCACCTGGACCGCCCAGAAGGCCGGGTAGTCGACGACCAGCGCCACCGGCGCGCGCCCGCGCGGCGGCAGGTCGAGCCCGGCGAGTTCCCCGGCCACGCGCCGGGCCTCCTCCCCGCCCGTATCCAGCACGGAATCCGGCCGCAGCAGACCGGCATGCATCTGCTCCTGGGCGAAGGGCGCCTGGCGCCAGCGGAAGTAGGAGACGACCTCCGCGCCATGGGCCAGCGCCTGCCAGGTCCAGGCCCGCACCATACCCGGCGCCGGCGCCGGGTTCCAGGAGGCCCAGTTGACCGGCCCCGGCTGCTGTTCCATCACCCAGAACCGGCCACGGCCGACGGCGCGGTAGAGGTCGTGATGGAAGGCCGCGATATCCGGATGGCCGGTGCGCGCGTAGCGCCGGCGCTCCTCCTCGGTGAAGGTCGGGAACTCGGACGTGAAGCCGAGCGGGTAGCTGTCCCAGCTCGCCAGGTCCAGATTCGCCGCGACGTCGAAATGGTCGAAGGAGAAGGTCCGGCCCATGAAGTTGTGGGTCACGAACCGGCCCGGGCTCTCCCGACGCAGGATCGCCACCTGCTCGGCGTCGAAGGCTGCGACCTGGTCGGAGGAAAAGCGCAGGAAGTCCAGCCGGTGGGCCGGGCTCGTCTCCGTCACGGCGAGCTGGGGCAGGTCGACCTCCGCGAAGGAGCGGTAGGTCATCGACCAGAAGCGGTTGCCCCAGGCCTCGTTGAGCGCGTCGATCGTGCCGTAGCGCGCCTCCAGCCAGGCCCGGAAGGCGGCCAGCGCGGCCGGCGACCAGCTCGCCACCGTGTCGTGGCAGCCGTACTCGTTGTCGGTCTGCCAGCCGACCACAGCGTCGTGCCGGCCGTAGCGCTCGGCGACGGCCGTGGTGATGCGTCGGGATTCCTCGCGGTAGAGCGGGCTAGAGAAGCAGTAGTGCCGGCGCGAGCCGAAGCGCCGCGGCCGGCCCTGCTCGTCCCAGGCCAGGATGCCGGGATGGGCGTCGACCAGCCATTTCGGCGGCGTCGCGGTCGGCGTGCCGAGCAGGACCTTCAGCCCGGCGCCGCCCAGCGTGTCGATCGCCCGGTCGAGCCAGCCCCAGTCGAAGCGGCCCGGATCGGGCTCGATCATCGCCCAGGCGAACTCCCCGATCCGGACATGGCCGATGCCGAGCTCGGCCATCCGGCGTGCGTCCTCGGCCCAGAGCGACTCCGGCCAGTGCTCGGGGTAGTAGCAGACGCCGAGCATGATCCCTCCCGGTGCGCGCCGTTCAACGGGATCCGCCGCGCCGCGCGCGGCCGCGCGCCGACGGCGCGGCGCTCCGGCGGGCCCGGAGGTCTCGGCGCGTCGATGAAGCCCATTGATCAGGGCTTGCGAAATATTGTCAAGTCTTGCCCTTGCTTACGAGCTGCGGCGTGGCCCGCGCGGCGGTCCCGCTCAGACCACCAGGACCTCGAGCCCGCTGCGCCGGAGCGCGCGCACCACGTCGGCCGAGGCGCCGTCGTCGGTGATCAGCATGTCGGCGTCGTCGAGACCGGCGACCCGGGCCGTCGCCACCTGCATCAGCTTGGAGGAATCGCACACGAAGACGACCCGCGTCGCCGCCTGGATCATGGCGTGCTTGACCTCGGCCTCGGCCAGGTTGGTGTTGGTGAAGCCCTTCTCGGCATGCACGCCGTTGCAGCCGATGAAGGCGACATCGGCGTTGATGTGGCTGAGCAGCAGGCTGCCATAGGGTGCCACCAGCGAGTGCTGGAGCGGGCGCAGCGTGCCGCCGGTCACCACCACGGTGATGCCGGCATGGGTCTCCAGCGTCAGCGCGATGTTGAGCGCGTTGGTCACCACGACGACGTCGGACAAGGCGGGCGACAGGACCTTGGCCATCTCGCTCGTGGTCGAGCCGACATCGATGATCACCGTCTCGCCGTCGCGCACCATCTCCGCCGCCGCGGCGCCGATCCGGGCCTTGGCCTCCGGGTTGTCCTGGCTGGTCACCTCGAGCGGGAGTTCGTGCCGGCGCGGGCGCACCGGCACGGCGCCGCCGCGGGTTCGGCGCAGGACCGCCTGGCTTTCCAGGTAGTCGAGATCCGACCGGATGGTCACCGCCGACACGCCGAGCGCGTCGGCCAGGTCGCCGACGCGCACATTGCCGCGGCGGCCGAGGATGTCCAGAATGGTCTGGTGTCGGAGCGTGGCTTGCAGCGAAGGCATGAACTGCCTTTCGCGCGTTTGCGCTGCCCTGTCAATCGGAAAGTCTTTGAAAGCCTGCTTACCGGCGGCGGCCTGTCGCTTAGCGGTCGTGGCCGGCTTGCGCGCGCCCCGTCGCTCGGCCATGGTCGCCCGGCGACGGACCAGGAGCCGGCGGGACTCGGGCGGCCGGCGGGATTCGGGAGCGACAGGATGAAAGTCGGGATCGTCGGCGCCGGATTCGTCGGGGCGACCGCGGCCTATGCCATGGTGATGGAGGGCGTGGGCTCTGAGATCGTGCTCGTCGACCGCAACGCGGATCTGGCGGCGGCCCAGGCCCAGGACATCATCCACGCCACCCCCTTCGCCCATCCGCTGATCGTGCGCGCGGGCGGCTACGGCGATCTGGCGGGCGCGCGGGTCGTGGTGCTGTCGGCCGGCGTCAACCAGCAGCCGGGGGAGACCCGGCTCCAGCTCCTGGCGCGCAACGCGGCCGTGTTCGCGGAGGTCGTGCCGGAGGTGCTGGCCGCCGCGCCGGACACGATCCTGCTCGTTGCGACCAACCCGGTCGACGTGATGACCTGGATCGCGCAGCGCCAGTCGGGCCTGCCGCCCGAGCGGGTCATCGGCACGGGCACGATCCTGGACACCGCCCGGTTCCGCTCGCTGCTGAGCACCGCGCTCGGCATCGCGCCCCAGTCGGTCCACGCCTATGTCCTGGGCGAGCACGGCGACAGCGAGGTGCTGCATTGGTCGGGCGCGCGCGCCGGCACGGTGCCGGTCTCGACCTTCGCCGCCCAGACCGGCCGCCGGATCGGCGAGGCCGAGCGCGCGGAGATCGACGAGGGCGTGCGGCGCGCCGCCTACCGCATCATCAGCGGCAAGGGCGCGACCTATTACGGCATCGGCGCCGGCATCGCGGAGATCACCCACGCGATCCTGCGCGACGGCCGCGCGGTCATGACCACCTCGATCGTCACGCCCGAAATCGTCGGCATTCGCGACGTCGCCCTGTCGCTGCCCCGCGTGGTCGGCGCCACGGGCATCACCGCCACCCTCTGGCCCGACCTGGACCCGGCCGAGACCGACGCCCTGGCCGCCAGCGCCCGGATCCTGCGCGAGGCGGTCGACGGGGTGGAGGGCGGTTGAGAAGGGGATTTCACCACGAAGGCACGAAGATCACGAAGGAACTTCCACATAGGCCCTTAATATCGCATCTGCGACAGGATCAATGAAATCGGCTCGTGCGGAATATAAGATAAAATCATCATCGATTAGTATTTATGATCTATTGGTCTGCACCCCTGATTTGAGACAGTGGTAAAAGGACACAGTCGTCACATCAGGGGAGGCGATGGATGGGACGGCACAGATCGGTGTCGGAGAAGCTTGCGGTGGTGGCTCGAATGGAGTCGGGCGAGACGGGCCGCAA
>JAVJUS010000086.1:0-9787 GCA_040220455.1 Azospirillaceae bacterium | reverse complement strand
GGCTCGGCCCGCGCGGTGTCCGCGGCGGGGCCGGCGGCCGGCGTGTCGTCGCGCTCGCGTGCCCGTTCGGCATCGCGACGGGCGACGCGGGCGTCGAGCATCTCGCGGAAGGTCGACCCCGGCGGCCGGTCGGTCACCGGGGTGACGGGGCCGACGGGCGCGGGGCCGGCGGAGCCGGCGACGGCCGGGATCAGGAAGGCGGCGGGCGGTGGCACGGGCGGGGCGTCCTCGTAGGGCGGCGGGGTCGGGCGGCGGCCCGGACCCCGGCCGGGGTCACAGCGTCTGGTTCAGGCGCAGGCTGACGGCGGCGTCGCGACGCCCCGATCCCTGGCGGCCATGGGCGGTGTAGCTCGACGGCCCCTGCTGGGCCTCGCGCGCGGTCTCGACGATCATGTCGACGACCCGGCGGCTGGCGTCGCGATTGACGATGAGCGCCTGGGCATTGTCCCGGCTCGCCTTGCGCAGGCGGTCGGCGGCGCGGCGCAGGGCGGCGCCCACCGTCGGGTCGAGCCGGTCCATCACGTCGGGCGCGGCGAAGCCCTCCGTCTCGCGCTGGCAGGCCTCGAGCAGCGTCTCCTTGCGCGCGGCGCTGTGGTCGAGGCCGTCGTAGCGCCGGGCCGCCAGGGCCTCGGTCTCCGATTCCAGGGCGGCGGCCAGGTCGTCCATGGCCTGGGCGGCGCGGCCGGCATCGGGAGCCTCGGCGCGCGGCGCGCCCTCGTCGACATGCGGATCCATGCCTCAGACCTCCTGAAGGCTGATGATTTCGCGATAGAGGGCGTCGGTCAGGCCGACGCCGCCGGCCTGGCTCATCACCTGGCCGTATTCCTGAACGAGCTGGGAGCGGAAGGCCTCCTCTCCCGGGCCGCCGCCGAAGGGTCCGTCGGTGCTGATGCCGGCGAACATCGGCTGGAGCATCTGGGACAGGAAGACGGCCTCGAACTCCTCGGCGGCCTCGCGCGCCTGGGTCGCCGCGGCCGGGCCGACGCGGCCCGCGCCGGCGGACGCACCGGGGCCGGATGTCGCGCCGGACAGGGCGGCGAGGGCGTTGGCGGCGGGATCGGTCATCGCGGCGCTCCTCCCGTCACATCACTTCGATATCGGCCTGCAGGGCGCCGGCGGCCTTGATCGACTGCAGGATCGAGATCATGTCGCGCGGCCCGACACCCAGGGCGTTCAACCCCTCGACCAGGTCTTGCAGGCTGACGCTCTCGCCCAGCACGCCCAGGCGCCGATCGCCGCCGTCGTCGACCTCGATCTCGGTGCGCGGCACCTCCACGGTCTCGCCCTGCTCGGCGAACGGGCCGGGCTGGGAGACCTGCGGCGTCTCGGTGACCCGGACGGTGAGGTTGCCCTGCGCGATCGCGACCGTGCTGATGCGCACGTTCTCGCCCATCACGATGATGCCGGTGCTCTCGTCGATGACGACGCGGGCGACCTGGTCCGGGCGAACGGTGATCTGCTCGATCTCGCTGATCGTCGCCATGGCGCCGCGCCGGGCGATGTCGACATTGACCGTCGCGGGGTTGTCGGCGACGGCGGAGCCCGGGCCGAGGCGGGCGTTGATCGCCTCGGCGATGCGCCGCGCCGTGGTGAAGTCAGGGTTGCGCAGGGACAGGCGCAGCGCCGGCTTCTCGTCCAGGGCGAAGGGGATCTCGCGCTCGACGATCGCGCCGTCCGGGATGCGGCCGGCCGTCGGCACGCCCTGGGTGATCTCCGCGGCGTCGCCCTGGACGTTAAAGCCGCCGACCGAGACCGGGCCTTGCGCGACGGCGTAGACCTCGCCGTCGGCGCCGAGCAGGGGCGTGACCAGCAACGTGCCGCCGAGCAGGCTGTCGGCGTCGCCCAAGGAGGAGACCGAGACGTCGATGCGCGTGCCCTGGCCGGTGAAGGGCGGCAGGGTCGCGGTCACCATCACGGCGGCGACGTTGTCGGTGTCCAGGTCGTCGCCGCGGATGTTGACGCCCAGGCGCTCCAGCATGCCGATCAGGCTCTGCTCGGTGAACGGCGAGCCGTTGAGGCTGTCGCCCGAGCCGTCGAGCCCGACCACGATGCCGTAGCCGACCAGCATGTTGTCGCGCACGCCCTCGAAATCGACGATGTCCTTGATGCGCGACTGGGCGCTCGCAGGGCCTGCCAGCGCGACCAGCACCATGGTGCCGGCGACGATCGCCAGGAGCCGGGCGGCGAGGGCGGGCCGGCCGTCGCCGGCGGCTTGGCGGCGGGGGAGGGGGAAGCGCTTGGACAGGATCGTCACGGCATCGCCTTCCGGAACGGGACATGCGGCCGAGCCTTCGGCCCCGGGACGCCGGCACCGGATCGCCCGGCACCGCGCCCGAGGGGGATGCGAGGCGCGTGCCAACCGGGCGGCCGCTCGCGAACCGCCGGATTCCGCGGGCCTCCGGCCGAGGGGCGGGTCGACGGGGCGACCCGCGGCAATCGCCGAGCCGGATCGGGACTGCCGGGCGGCAGGATTTGCCGGGCGCCGACGGCCGCGCTTAAGCGCGCGTTAACGATAATGCGCGACAAGGGAGGCATCCCGGTGGCCCGCGTGGCCGCCGCCGGATCCGGTGTCACCCGTCAGCGGACTCGCGATGAAGGTCGACGGCGCCAATCCCCTCAGATCCAACGCCACCCGGCGCAAGGCCGGCGGTGGCGTTGGCGACGGCACCTTCGCCGGATTGCTCGGCGGCGGCGAGGCGGCGGAGGATTCCCGCCAGTCCGCGGCGCCGGCCCGCGCCGCCGCGACGGACGGGCTGCTCGCCCTGCAGGAGGTCCCGGCCGCCGACGACCGGCGGGCCCGCCATGCCCGCGCGCGCGAGCGGGCCGACGCGATCCTCGATTCGCTGGAGGCGCTGCGGCGCGACATCCTCCTCGGCGAGGTCCCGGCGGACCGGCTGAAATCGGTCGCCGAGCGGGTTCGCGCGGTTCGCGAGCAGGTCGACGACCCCCGGCTCGATTCCGTCCTCGACGAGATCGACCTGCGCGCCCAGGTCGAACTCGCCAAGCGCGGGATCGCGCTTTGAAGGGTATCCGCTCCGGTGCCGGCGCGTTGTCGTCAATCCGTCACGATTACAAGGGTTTGTGAACGGTCCCTCGGACGTCGAGAGGATTGTCGCGACCCCCCGTCATCCCTATACTCGCGCCGCTCCGGGAACGGGGCCGGTGTCGTGCCGGCATGTGTCAAAGGGTCAGGTAATGAACGCCACGCTCTTGCCTCCGAACTACAGGCCGTCGGAAGACGAAGAGTTCATGAACCCGGTGATGAAAGAGTATTTCCGGCGGAAGTTGCTGGTATGGCGGGCCGAGTTGTTGGGTGAGTCCGCGGAGACACTGGCCAGCCTGCAGCAGGGGGGCATGCAGGAACCCGATATCGCCGATCGCGCGTCGCTGGAGACGGATCGATCCCTGGAGCTGCGCACCCGCGACCGGGAGCGCAAGCTGATCGCCAAGATCGACGCGGCGCTGGAGCGCCTGGAGCGTGGCGAGTACGGCTATTGCGAGGAAACGGGCGAGCCCATCGCCATCCGCCGCCTCGATGCCCGTCCGATCGCGACGCTCAGCCTCGAGGCCCAGGAGCGCCACGAACGCATGGAGCGCACCCAGCGCGACGATTGAGGAGGCGGGCGCCCGGAGACGCCATGGGATGCCCACTCCGCTCGCTGATCGAACAGGGCTCTCGGGCCATGGCACCGTCGAGATCCGTTTCGCCGACCGGCAATGCGGGGCCGGTCGTTCCAGAGGCTCGCGCATCCGCCGTGACCCGTCTCGCGCCGGCTGACGCCGAGGTCTTCTTTGCAGCCATGCTCCAGCCGCCGGAGCCCACCGAAGCGCTGATCGATGCCGTGGCACTCCACCGGCGCATCGTCGTTTCGAGTGAGTGAGTGTCGCGAGGTGACAACGGGCGGCGGGCGAGCTGTCACACGATAGGCCTGTCGGCCCGCCCATGCCGACCAACCCGCACGCCCGCCGGCTCAGAACGGGAAGATGATGTCGTAGAGCTGCTGGCCGTAGCGCGGCTGCTGGACGTCGGAGATATGGCCGCGGCCGCCGTAGGAGATGCGGGCCTCGGCGATCTTCTCGTAGCCGATGGTGTTCTGCGAGGTGATGTCCTCGGGCCGGATGACGCCGGCGATCTCGAGCTCGCGCACCTCGTAGTTCACCCGGACCTCCTGGCGGCCGTAGATCGCCATGTTGCCGTTGGGCAGGACCTGGGTGACGATCGCGGCCACCTTGAGCTCGATGTCCTCGCTGCGGCTGATGTTGCCCTGACCCTGGTTCGAGGAGGTCGAGCCGAACTGCGTCAGGTTGTCGGGGTTCACCTCGTCGGGCAGGAAATCGGACAGGGCCGCCTCGTAGCCCAGCAGGCTCGGGAGCTCCGCGCCCTCGGAATTGTTGCGCGACCGGTTCGACTGGTTGTCGAGCGTAGCCTGGTCGTCGATCTCGATCATCACCGTCAGGATGTCGCCGATATTGCCCGCCCGCTGGTCGCGGAAGAACGCCCGCGCGCCCGGCTGCCAGAGGGAGTTGGCCCGCCGTTCGGGCACCTGGGGCGCCGGCATGGGCAGGCGCACCGGCTGGTAGTTCTCGGTGTCGACCGGATTCTCGATCCGGCTCAGCGGCGGGGCGGAGCCGATATTGGTGATCCGCTCGCCGGCATTGCAGCCGGCCAGGGCCAGCCCGGCGATCACGGCGAGCGCGGCCGGGGCCGTGGCCGGACGGCGGCGGGGCAGGGCGTTTTCGACGGGGGCAATGGCGGAGCGGGTCATGGCTTCTCTCCGGTCGCGTCGCGCTTCGCGGCGACGGTCTCTGGGATTCGGGCGCGGGTTAACTCGTCCGGCGGGCCGGTCAGTTGAGCGCGACGAGCGCGCTGCCGGAGCGCACCTCGGCCGTCTCCGGGCCGGTCACCACCGCCTCGATCGTGCGGTTGCTGTCGATATTGACGACGCGGACCGTCTCGCCCCGGCTGGCTTCGTCGAGGACGCGGCCGCGCGCGGTGATGGTCAGCGCCGGCCCGCGCAGCACCAGGGTGACGAGGGCGCCGCGCTCGACCATGACCGGCGTGCGCAGATCGGCGATGCGCACCGGCCGGCCGGCGGCCAGCGGCCGGCGCGGCGCCAGGCCGATGATCGCGTCGGCTTCGGTGATCATGCCGGCGGTCGCCGGGCCGGCGTGCATCTCGACCCAGTCGACGTCGCCCGCGCCGATCGTGTCCCCGGGACGCAGGCGCCGGGTCAGGACGGCGACGTCCACCCGGCCCGGGCGCTCGGCCTCCTCCGTCTCGGCGGGGCCCGCGGCGGTGCGCTCCAGCTCGGCCATGCGGGCGTCGAGCGCGTCGGCCAGCTTGTCGGCCAGCGCCTCGCGCTCGGCCTCGGTGGCGCGGCGCACGTCGATCGCCGCGTCGCGGCCGGCGGGCACCCAGTCGACGCCGTGCGCCCGGGCGACCCGGACGAGCCAGCCCGCCTCCAGGCGCACCGTCCGACCCTCGGCCGGGGCGCGGGCGACGGGGCGGGCGGCGCGCTCGGGGCCCAGGCCGTCGAACAGGTCGCCCAGCACCAGGCCCTCGCCGGTGGCGACGGCGGCGGCGCGCAGGCGCACCGTCTCCGCGCCCTCGGCCGCCTGGGCGGCGACGGCGACGACGAACAGGACGGCGGTGGTCAGCATCACGGCGAGCTGTTTCATGGCGGCGGTCCCCCGGGTCAGCGCAGCGTCGAGACGGAGCGCATCATCTCGTCGGTCGTGGTGATCACCTTGGAATTCATCTCGTAGGCGCGCTGGGCGCTGATGAGCTGGGTGATCTCCGAGACGATGTTGACGTTGGAATTCTCGACCATGCCCTGCTTGATCGTGCCGAAGCCCTGCTGGCCCGCCGTGCCGACCACGACGTCGCCGGCCGCCGGCGTCTCCAGGAACAGGTTGTCGCCGATCGCCTCCAGGCCGGTCTCGTTGGCGAAGCTCGCCATCTCGAACTGGCCCAGATCGACCGGCTCGACCTGGCCGTCGAGCGCGGCCATCACCTGGCCGGATTCGTTGATCGAGATCTGCACCGCCTCGTCGGGCACCGGCGCCGGGCCGACGACGCGATAACCGTCGGCCGTGACGATCTCGCCCTGCGGGCTGAGCTGGAACGAGCCGGCGCGGGTATAGGCCGTCTGTCCGTCGGGCAGCTCGACCTGGTAGAAGCCGCGGCCCGAGATCGCCGTGTCGAGCGGGTTGTCGGTGACCTGCATGTTGCCCTGCTCGTGGATGCGGTAGACCGCCGCCGCCTGGACGCCGGCGCCGACCTGCACACCCGCGGGCACGATGGTCCCGGCGTCGGAGGACTGGGAGCCGACCCGGCGCAGGCTCTGGTAGAGCAGGTCCTGGAACTCCGCGCGCTGGCGCTTGTAGCCGGTGGTCGTCATGTTCGCGATGTTGTTGGACAGCACCTCGACGTTGAGCTGCTGGGCCAACATGCCGGTCGCGCCGATGCTCAGGCTGCGCATGGGATATCCCTCTCCTGTCTCTGTCCGGCCTCGGGGTCCGGCCTCAAGCCTCGACCGCGCCGAGGCGGCGGATCGCCTCGCGCAGCCGCTCGTCCTCGCGCTCCATCAGGCTCTGGGCCGACTGGTAGCGGCGCATCACGTCGATCATGCGGGTCATCTCGACGATCGGCTCGACGTTGGAGCCCTCGATCATGCCCTGGACCAGGCGGGTGTCCTCCGCCTCGGCGGGGACCTGGTTGCTGGCGTAGAGCCCGCCGCCCAGCGAGATCAGCTCCTGGCGGTCGTCGAACTCGACCAGCTTCAGCGTGGCCAGCGGCAGCCCGTCGGCGGTGATCGAGCCGTCGGCGCGGATCGCGATCTCGTTGGCGCCGGCGGGCACGATGACGGGCTGGTCGCCGTCGTCGAGCACGGGCAGGCCGTTGGGGTCGACCAGCCGTCGGTCGATGTCCAGGGCGAGCTTGCCGTGCCGGGTGTAGCGCGGCCCGCCGTCGCTGCCGACGACCAGGTAGCCGTCGCCCTCGACCGCCACGTCGAGGGGGTTGCCCGTGCGGATCATGTCGCCCTGGCTCAGGTCGTGGGCGACGCCGTGGTCGATCACCATGGACAGGGCGTCCTGGTGCATCGACAGCGCGCCGCCGCCGTCGACCTCCGCCAGGTATTCCAGGAACAGCGGCCGCTGGCCCTTGAACCCGGTCGTGTTCATGTTGGCCACGTTGTTCGAGACGATGTCCATCTCGCGGCGCAGCGCCATCTGGTAGGACAGTCCGGCGTAGAGCGAATTTTCCATGGCCTCGGGCGCGTCCCCGTGAAGCGGTCATCTCGGCCCCGGCCGGGCACGACGGCACCGGGCGGGGCGCGCCGAAAGAGAAGCACGCGCCGTGCCAGAGAGTGAGGGCGCGGCCTCGCGGGGTCGAGGATGTCGGAAATCCGGGCTTTTCCCCGGGGCGGCGGCCCGTGTCGGGCAGGCCGGGGGAGGCGGTGCCGGCGCCGCGCCCCGGCCCGGGACGATCCGCCCGGCAGGAATTGCCGGGACGGTGCTGCCGGGCCGTCGGCGCGCAACCCGTTGTTAACCATCAGGTCCCTAGTCTCCGCCCCATGAGGCCGGCGCGCGCGGGCGATCCCGGGGTCCGGGGCGGCGCGGGCGGCGGTCGGCAGACGGAGACGGATCGGGACAGCGGATGACCGCGGAGACCATGAACGGCGCCGTCGACGACGTCGTCGACCAGCTTCCCCGCAAGAAGTTCAGCGGCAAGAAGCTCGTGCTGCTCGTCCTGCTGCCGCTGCTGATCATCGGCGGCGGCGTCGGCGCGCTGGTGGTCACCGGCGTGCTGGGCGACCTGTTGGGCGGCGGCGAGCCGGCGGCGGAAGAGGAGCAGGCGGCCGAGGCTGCCGGGCCGGGCTACTTCCACGACCTGCCCGACATGCTGGTCAATCTCGACTCCCCCTCCGGCCGGCAGACCTATCTCAAGATTTCCGTCAGCCTGGAACTCGCCAGCGAGGCCGATCTGGCGTCGGTGGAGGCGGTGATGCCGCGCATCGTCGACAATTTCCAGGTCTACCTGCGCGAGCTCCGGATCGAGGACCTGCGCGGCTCGGCCGGGCTCTACCGCCTGCGCGAGGAGCTGCTGCGCCGGGTCTCGGCCGCCGTGCCGGGCGCCTCGGTGCGCGACGTGCTTTTCCGCGAGATGCTGGTCCAGTAGCGGCGGGCTTTCCTTATCCAGCAACGCGCGCGGCCGGCTCCAGGCCGGTCCGGGCGCGGCGAGGACGACGAGCGATGGCCGATCCCGAAGACGATGACCCCGAGACCGGCGGTGCCGACGGCGACGATCTCGCCGCCCAGTGGGGCGCCATGCTGGACGACGAGGACGAGGACGAGGATGGCGATGCCGGTGGCGGCGGCGGCGCCGGCCCCTCCGGCCGCGTCCTGAACCAGGACGAGATCGACAGCCTGCTCGGCTTCGATTCCGGGGAGAGCGGGGACGGCGACACCTCGGGCATCATGGCGCTGATCAACAGCGCGATGGTCAGCTACGAGCGGTTGCCGATGCTCGAGGTGGTCTTCGATCGCCTGGTGCGCATGATGTCGACCTCGCTGCGCAACTTCACCTCGGACAATGTCGAGGTCAGCCTCGACCAGATCACCTCGATCCGGTTCGGCGACTACCTCAACTCGATCCCGTTGCCCGCCATGCTCTCGGTCTTCAAGGCCGAGGAGTGGGACAATTTCGGCCTGATGGTCGTCGACTCCTCGATGATCTACTCGATCGTCGACGTGCTGCTGGGCGGCCGGCGCGGTACGGCGGCCATGCGCATCGAGGGGCGTCCCTACACGACGATCGAGCGCAACCTGGTCGAGCGCATGGTCCATGTCGTGCTGGCCGATCTGTCGGCCGCCTTCGACCCGCTCTCCCCGGTCAACTTCCGCTTCGACCGGTTGGAGACCAATCCGCGCTTCGCGACCATCGTGCGGCCCGGCAACGCGGCGGTGCTCGCCAAGCTGCGCATCGACATGGAGGACCGGGGCGGCCGGCTGGAGCTGCTGGTCCCCTACGCGACGCTGGAGCCGGTGCGCGAGCTGCTGCTCCAGATGTTCATGGGCGAGAAGTTCGGCCGGGATTCGATCTGGGAGACGCACCTGGCCTCCCAGCTCTGGCAGACGGACCTGGAGCTGGGCGCCGTCCTGGGCGGCGCGACGCTGCCCCTGGGCGAGGTGCTGCAGTGGAAGGTCGGCTCGCATCTGCCGCTCAACATCGAGCCGGATTCGCCGGTCGATCTCACCTGCGGCGACTTCAGCATGTTCCGCGGCCGGATG
Source organism: Azospirillaceae bacterium (assembly GCA_040220455.1). Classification (GTDB taxonomy): domain Bacteria; phylum Pseudomonadota; class Alphaproteobacteria; order DSM-16000; family Inquilinaceae; genus JAVJUS01. The sequence goes on along the minus strand of JAVJUS010000086.1, from coordinate 493 downwards.
GGTCGCAAGCGCGGCAACATCGCCGTGCGCATCGACGAAGAGCTGCTTCAGACGAGGAACGGCGAGGAATGACAGAGCATTACGGCCTGATTTTGGACGGCCTCGTCGTCGTTCTGTTGGTAGCGACCATCATCTACGCGGCGATCCTCAACCGCCGGCTATCGAGTCTTCGCGACAACCGAGCCGAGCTGGAGCGCGCCGCGCGAACCTTCTCGGAAGCCGCCGGCCGGGCGGACGCCGGGCTGAAGGCCCTGAAGACGACGGCGGAGGCGACCGGCGGCAATCTTCAGAAGGACATCGATCGGGCCCGGGCGCTCAAGGACGAGCTGGGTTTCCTGGTCGAGAGCGCCGAGGCCCTGGCCCAGCGCCTGGAGCTCGCCGCCAGCGTCGGCCGCGCCGGCCCGGCGCCGGAGGCCGCGGCGCCGGCGCCCACCGCGCCGGCGTCGGAGGCGACGGAGCGTCCGGCCGAGGAGATTCCGCGCCGAACCCGGGC
>JAVJUS010000085.1:0-27743 GCA_040220455.1 Azospirillaceae bacterium | reverse complement strand
CCTCCACTCGGCCCTCGACTACCGGTCGCCGGACGAGTTCGAGGCGGACCAGCCGCCCCCGCCGCCGGCAGGCCTGCCGGCGGCGGGGGCCTAACCAGACTGTGTCTTTTGCCGCTGTCTCACCGATGGGGTGCAGCTCATATCCAGAATATTTTCGTGATCTTCGTGTCTTCGTGGTTCAACTTTATCGAAGCCCCTAGCCCACCTGCCGGAACCCGACCGGCCCGGGGTCCTCGGCCGGTTCGGTGTCGAGGGTCGTGACGCGGGCGGCGGGGGGGCCGTCGCGGCAGGCGTCGACCAGGGCGTCGACGGCGGAAGGCGGGCCGGCGGCCAGGGCCTCGACCGTGCCGTCGGGGCGGTTGCGCACCCAGCCGTCGAGGCCGAGCGCAACCGCCCGGTCGACGGTCCAGGCGCGATAGGCGACACCCTGCACGCGGCCCGCGATCGACAGGCGCAGGGCCTTTCGGGCGTCGCTAGCGGACTCGGTGCGGTCGGTCTCGGTCATCGCGCCTCCCCTCGGGCGGAACCCGGCGGCCGGGAGCGGCCCGCGGCGGCCGGTCAGTCAAATTCCAGGATCTTTTGGTCGACCGACAGGTTCTCGCCCGGCTTGGCGTGCAGCTTGGCGACCGTGGCGGGGACGGTGGCGCGCAGGATGTTCTCCATCTTCATCGCCTCGACCACCGCCAGCGCCTCGCCGGCCTCGACCCGCTGGCCCTCGCCGACCGCCAGCGAGACAAGCAGGCCCGGCATCGGCGAGAGCAGGTATTTCGACATGTCCGGCGGCGGCTTGTCGGGCATCAGGTCCGCATGCCGCGCCGCGGTCGGGGTGAGGACGAACGCGTCGATCTCCGCCCCGGCGTGGGAGGCGCGCCAGCCCACGCCCGCGCGCTCCACCGCGCAGATCAGGCGCTGGCCGTCGACACGGCCGTCGAACAGCACCTCGCCCAACTGCCAGTCGGATGTGACCGGGATCTCCCGGCCGTCGACGAGGACCTCGAACCCGCCGGCCGCCGGGCGCACGGCGACGGGGTGGTTCTCCCGCCCAATGCGCACGACCCAGTGCTCGGAGACCGTGGTCGTCGTGCCCGCCAGCCGGCCGGCGACGGCGCGGTCGCGCTCCACCGCCATGCGGTTGGCCGTGGCCAGCACGGCGATCAGCCGGGTCCGCGTCAGGTCGTCGAGAGTGCCGCCGGTGAAGCCGTCCGGGAACTCCTCGGCGATGAAGCCCGTCGTCAGCCGCCCCTCGGCGAAGCGCGGATGGGCCGCCAGCGCGGCCAGGAAGCCGATATTGTGCTTCACCCCGCGCACCACGCAGGCATCCAGCGCCTGGCGCATATGGCCGATCGCCTGGGTCCGGTCGGGCCCGTGGGTGACCAGCTTGGCGACCATCGGGTCGTAGTGCATGGAGATCTCGCCGCCCTCCATCACGCCGGTATCGACCCGGACATGGGCGGTCTCCGCCGGCGGGCGCCAGCGCACCAGCCGGCCGATCGAGGGCAGGAAGTTGCGCACCGGATCCTCGGCATAGACCCGGGCCTCGAGCGCCCAGCCGCGGATCTTCAGGTCGTCCTGGCCGAAGGGCAGGCGCTCGCCGTCCGCGACGCGCAGCATGAGCTCGACCAGGTCGAGGCCGGTGATCATCTCGGTGACCGGATGCTCGACCTGGAGGCGGGTGTTCATCTCCAGGAAGTAGAAGGACTTGTCCCGGTCGACGATGAACTCGACCGTCCCGGCGGAGCGGTAGCCGACGGCCGCCGCGAGCGCGACCGCCTGGGCGCCCATGCGCGCCCGCGTCTCCGGGTCGAGGAAGGGCGACGGCGCCTCCTCGATGACCTTCTGGTGGCGGCGCTGGATCGAGCATTCACGCTCGAACAGGTGGACCGTGTTGCCATGGGCGTCGGCCAGCACCTGGATCTCGATGTGGCGCGGCTCCTCGACGAACTTCTCGACCAGCACCCGGTCGTCGCCGAAGCTCGACTTCGCCTCCGAGCGGGCCGACGCCAGCCCTTCGCGCACCTCGGCGGCCGAGCGGGCGACGCGCATGCCCTTGCCGCCGCCGCCGGCCGAGGCCTTGAGCATGACCGGGTAGCCGATCTCCTCGGCGACCGCGACCGCCGCCTCCGGGTCGTCGAGCGCGTCCGGGTGGCCCGGCACGGTGTTGACGCCCGCCTGCTTGGCCAGGCGCTTGGATTCGATCTTGTCGCCCATCGCGCGGATGGCGTGGGGCGTCGGCCCGACGAAGGCGATGCCCGCGGCCTCCAGCGCCTCGGCGAAGCGCGCGTTCTCCGACAGGAAGCCGTAGCCCGGGTGCACCGCCTCGGCGCCGGTTTCCCGGCAGGCGGCGACGATCCGGTCGATGTCGAGATAAGACTGCGCGGCCGGGGGCGGCCCGATCGCGACGGCGGAGCCGCCGGCCTCCCGCGCCATGCGGACATGCAGGGCGTCGGCGTCGGCTTCGGAATGGACGGCTATCGGCCGGATCCCGAGCCGGGCGCAGGTCTTGACGACGCGGCAGGCGATCTCGCCCCTGTTGGCGATCAGCAGCGACTTGAACATCTCGGGGCGATCCGGACCTTTTGCTGGGTCTCTGGTCTTCGGGCGCCCTCCCCCGCGCCGTCGCGGCACGAGAAAAGGGAAGCGGGACGGCACCCGCCGCCTTCGACATAATGTCCCGGACAGGGCCGCGGCAATGACAAATCGACCTTGCCGCGACGACCACCACTCCACGGCCGGGGGCGAAGGGGACCCGCGCATGCCGACCGCACCCGACCGCGCCGCCGCCGGCCTGGCGCTCGACCATGTCTTCGTGTGCACCACGCCCGACGGTCCGGAGGCCGCGATGCTGGCCGACCTCGGGCTGGTCGCGAGCTATCGCCGCGCCCATCCCGGCCAGGGCACGGCGAACGCCTGCTGGTGCTTCGACAACGCCTATCTGGAACTGCTGTGGGCCGCGCCGGAGACCGGGCCGGTCGACCCGACCGTTCGGCGCACGCGGCTGGCCGAGCGCATCGCCTGGCGCGAGACGGGGGCGAGCCCCTTCGGCATCGCCGTGCGCACCGAACCGGCCGACGCGCCGCTGCCGTTCGAGACCTGGGCCTACCGCCCGCCCTACCTGCCGCCGGGCCTGTCGATCCCGGTCGCCGTGGACAGCGACGACCCGCGCCGACCCTTCGTCTTCCGCTCCCCCGGCAGCGCGCGGCCCGATGCCTGGACCGACGGCCGCGCGGGCGACCGGCAGCGGGCCGAGGGGCTGGGCGAGATCACCGGCCTGCACCTCTCGCTGCCGGACGAGCCGGCGCCCGGCCCGGCCCTGGAGACCCTGGCGGCGGCGGGCCTCCTGACCCTGGAGACGGGCGCGCGGACGCCCAGGCTCGACCTCGCGATCGCGCGCCGGGACGGCGGCGCGCCGCTGGTCGTGAGCCTTCCGGCGCCGGGCTGAGCCTCGCTACACCTCGGCGATCGGCGCGCCGCCGTCGCAGAAGACGACCCAGAGCATCAGGTTGTCGGAATAGTCCTCGAAGCCGTGGCTCATCCCGGCGGGGACGTAGAGCATGTCACCGGCGCCGAAGCGCCGGCGCTCGTCGTCGCGCCAGAAGGTGCCGGAGCCGGCGACGACGAAGTAGATCTCGTCGCGGCCGTGCGGGCCTTGCGTGTCGGTCGAGCCGGGGGCGTAGAGCCCGACGGTCACGCCCTCGCGCGCCAGCACCTGCACCCAGCGATGGGCGTCGCCCGTCGGCATCCGGGCGAGCGCCTCGGCCAGGCTGTGGGACCAGTCGCTGCGACGGGCGGCGGACCCCGCCGGCGCGGTCGGATCGGCCATGACGATCTCCTCCGAGGGGCGCGCGGCCCGGCGGCGCCCTGCCGCCGGCGACTCGCGCGCGTCTGCGAGACCTTCATGTGCCGCCCCGGCGCGCCATGGCAAGCCCCGGTGAGAGTCAGGACCCACCGCCCTCGAAAGGCGGGGCGCTCTCGTAGAGGACCCAGGAGGTGCGCCGGGCGAGCGTGTCGTAGAGCCTGCGGGCGCGGTAGTTGTCGTCCTGGGTCATCCACCGCACCAGCGGCCAGCCGCGCGCCTCGGCCTCGGCGCCGACGGCCGCGAGCAGGCGCCGGCCGAGGCCCAGGCCGCGGAGCGCCGGATCGACGAACAGGTCGTCGAGGAAGCCGATCTCGACGCCCCGGGTCGGGCTCGGCATGGCGCGGAAATGGGCCAGGCCGCCGACCCGGCCGGCCGGGTCGCGGGCCAGCAGCGCCTCCAGCGGATGAGCCGGATCCAGCAGCCAACCCCAGACCGCCGCGGCGCCGTGATCGGTCTCCGGCATGCCGTAGAAGCGGCGGTAGCCGTCGAACAGCGGGCGCCAGCCCGCCTCGTCCTCGACACGGGGGCGCGCGACGGTCCAGGCGTCGATGGCGTCGGTCATGGCGGCGGCCTCGGGCAGGTCGAAAGGGGGCATCGGCGGATCGGCGGATCGGCGGATCGGCGGCAGCCTAATTCCCGGTGGATCGGCCGGCCAAGGCTTTCCGCTTGCCACGCGATCGGCTATCCCCGCCGTCGCGCTTCCCCCACCGCAACGACCGGAACCGCGCGATGCCCGAGACCACTTTCGTGCCGGCGGAGTTCGAGCCGACCGACCGTGCCGCCTACGCCCAGTGGACGACCGAGCGGGTGCGATTCGGCGACCTCGACCCGCTGGGCCACGTCAACAATAACCTCTTCGGCGTCTATTTCGAGACGGCGCGCCTGGGCTTCTTCGACGCCACGCGGCTGCACGAGGAGGCCAACGCGGGCACGGCGATCGGTGCGCCGCGCGAGGCCACCGTGGTCGTGCGAATCACGATCGAGTTCCTGGCCGAGCTCGGCTATCCGGCGGATCTGGAGATCGGCACGCGTCTGACCGGGCTCGGCGGCTCGTCCTTCACCTATCGCCAGGCGCTCTTCGCCGGGGCGACCTGCCATGCCCTGGCGGAGACGGTAAGCGTGCTGTTCGACCTGGGCACGCGCCGGCCGAAGCCGCTGAGCGAGGCCCAGCGCGCCCGCCTGATCGCGTTTTCCTGAACGGGTCCGGACACGGCCGACGGCCCAGGGCGCGGCTCGGGGGAGCGGCTCAGGGCGTGCCGGTCAGGACCAGGGGGCCGATGATCAGCGCGACGACGAGCGACAGCATCAGGGTCGAGACCAGCACCAGCACGAAATGCTTGACCCGGTGCTCCCCCGGCACGCCCAGCACGCAGTCGATGCCCTGGTAGAAGACGTAGAGGGCGTAGATCACGCCCGCCAGCGCGGCGAACCCGCCGATCGCGGGCAGCGGCAGCACGGCCTCGCCCAGGTAGAACGGCGTCATCGACAGGACGACCAGGGCGAAGGCCGTCTCGAAATCCGTCTGGCCGCCGAACATGCCGGAGAAGAAGGCGGTGATGCCGCCCATCGCGGCCAGCATGGCGACGCCGACCACGACCTTGAGCAGCAGCGTGAACAGGACGCCGAACAGGCCGGCACCCAGCCCGCCGTCGCCGAAGACGACGCCCAGGATGGCGGCCGCCACGGCGCTGCCGCCGACCAGCGGGATGGCGTGCTCGCGCATCGCCACGGGCCAGGGCGGCGCGGGCCGGACATCGGCGACGAGCGTATTGCGTGGATCGACGAGCACGCCGCGCACGCGTTGGATCAGGGCGTCCATGTCCATATCGGCGAAACCCGTAATGCCCTTTTCGCTTCGCAGCAAGAGGCGGAACGCTTCTCGCCCCCTTAAGCGTCGAGGCGGCGGCCGATTCCGGCGGCGCGACCGATCGGCGCGGTGCGCGCGGGACTTGCCCGGCGGACGGGACCGTGGCACGCAGCGCCGATGAGCCCCGCCCGATCGCCCCGCCCCGGCCGCCGTCCCGCCCGCCCCCGCGCCAAGGGGACGGGCCCCGGCCGCGCCGCCGCGCGCTCCGGACCGCCGCCCGGCCTGCCCGGCGAGGCGGAGCTGGTGATCGACGCCCTCGGCCCGCATGGTGACGGGCTGGCGACACTCGACGGCCGATCCGTCTTCGTCCCCGGCGCGGCGCCAGGCGACCGGGTGCGGGTGCGCCCGGAAGTCGCGCGCGGCCCGGCGGTGGAGGCGCGGCTATTGGAGCTGCTGGAGCCGGGCGCCGGCCGGGCGGAGCCGCCCTGCCCCCATTTCGGCCCCTGCGGTGGCTGTACTCACCAGCACCTGACCGAGCCGGTCTACCGGGCCTGGAAGCGCGACCGGCTGGTCACCGCCCTGGCGCGCCAAGGCCTCGATACCGAGGTGGTCGCCGACCTGGTGCCCGGCATGCCCGGCGCCCGGCGGCGCGCCGTCTTCGGCGCCCGGCGCGGCGGCGATCGGGTGTTCCTGGGCTTCAACGAAGCGGGCAGTCACCGCATCGTCGACCTCGCCGCGTGCACGGTGCTCGACCCGGCGATCGTGGCGCTGCTGGCGCCCCTGCGCACGCTGCTCGCCGACCTGCTGGTCGACGGCGAGCCGGCCGACATCGCCGTCACCCGCCTGGAGGACGGCCTGGATGTCTGCCTGGAGCTCGACCGCCCCCTGCCGCTGGCGGGGCTGGAGCGGGCGAGCGCCTTCGCCGAGTCACAGGACCTGGCGCGCCTGTCCTGGCGGCGTCCGCCGGGCAAGGGCGGTGGTCCGCCGGAACCGCCGACCCCGATCGCCTGGCGCCGGGCCGGTCGGCTGACCGTCGCCGGCGTCCCGGTCAGCCCGCCGCCCGGCGGCTTCATTCAGGCGACAGAGACCGCCGAGGCGGCGCTGGCCGATGTCGTGGTCGACACGGTGGGGCGGGCCCTGGGTCCCGGCGGCGGCCGGGTAGCGGACCTGTTCTGCGGCATCGGAGCCTTCGCCCTGCGCCTGGCGGCGCTAGACCGGGTGCGGGTCGCCGCAGTGGACGGCCAGGCCGAAGCGCTCGACGCGCTCGGCGCCGCGGTGGACGCCGCCGGCATCCCCGACCGGGTCGTCCGCGCGCGGCGCGACCTGGCCCGCGACCCGCTGTCGCACGGCGAGCTCGCGGGCTTCGACGCCGTGGTCTTCGACCCGCCGCGCGCCGGCGCCAAGGAACAGGCGGGCGAGATCGCCGCCTCGCCGGTCCCGGTCGTGGTCGCGGTGTCCTGCAACCCGGCGAGCTTCGCGCGCGACGCCCGCCTGCTGGTCGATGGCGGCTACCGGCTTGAAAGCGCGCTGCCCGTCGACCAGTTCCTCTGGTCGCCGCATCTGGAGGTCGCCGCGGTGTTCCGTCGCGCCTGAGCCCGAGTCCGGCGCGCGGACGGTAACCCGACGTTAAGACCTCCAGCCCGATCCTGCGGCGAGCGAACAGCCGACCGCTTTATCCCGCCGCACGGGTTTCCTCGCGACCGGTAGCCAGACACCATGCAGGTCTCCCCCTCCGCCGCGTTGTTCCAGGCGCTCAGCTCCCTCATGCAGCCCCAGGGGCCGCAGCAGGTCCAGGGCCAGTCCCAGGGCCCAGGCGGCAACGCCCCCCGCCCGGTCGCGCCCGGCGCCGGCCCGGCGGCCTCGGCCCCCGGCGGCACGGCGACGGCCCCCGGCGCGGGCGGGCCCCAGCAAGCCGCGACGACCGGACCGACCGAGCGGACCGACACGGCCCGCGGAATCGCGATTCCCGAAGCGCCGGAGCCGGGAACCCCGATCCGCCGGGGCATGCTCGTCGATCTCAGCGCCTGAGCCGGGCGTTCGCGGACTCGGCGCCGCGCCGCCGGCCGTCGACACCGCCACGCGACGCTTGCCCTTGTCCCCGCCCCCGCGCGCGGCACCTAATAGGGCATGAGCGACCCGGCCGATCGACCCTCGCCGCCCGGCGCGAGCGCGCCATCCCCCGCCTCGGCGGGCTCCCCCGACCGAGGCGGGTCGGAGGTGCAAGGCCCCACCGTCCGTGCGATCCCGGAGGGCGACGACCGCCAGCGGCTGATCTGTCCGGATTGCGGCTTCATCGCCTACGAGAACCCGAAGATCGTCGTCGGCTCGGTCGTCGTCGCCGAGGACGGCCGGATCCTGCTGTGCCGGCGCGCGATCGAGCCGCGCAAGGGCTTCTGGACCCTGCCCGCCGGCTATCTGGAGCTCGAGGAGACGACCGAGGAGGGCGCGCGGCGCGAGGCCTGGGAGGAGGCACGCGCGGATATCGAGCTGGAGGGCCTGCTCGCGGTCTACAACATCCCGCGCATCAGTCAGGTCCAGCTCATCTACCGCGCGCGGTTCCGCCGGCCGGGCTTCGCCGCCGGGCCGGAATCGGCGGAGACCGACCTGTTCGCCTGGGACGCGATCCCCTGGGCGGAGATCGCGTTTCCCTCGGTCCACTGGTCGCTCGCCCGCTACCGGGAGACGATCGGCGCCGCGCTCGGCCAGCCGGCCGGCAACCCGCCGGACGCCACCCACGGCCTTTAGGCCGGTGGCGCCTGCCGAGGAGTCGGCCGGACGCCCCCACCACGCCGGCGCCCCGGATTCAGTCCTGGTCGGCCCACTCCCACCACCAGCCTTCGCCGGCGCGGGCGCGGCGGGCCGGCGGCGCGGTGCCCGCCTCGACCGTCTCCGCGTCGCTTCGACGAGCCGGGGCGGGGAGGGAGCCGTTGTCGACGGCGAGCGACGGGCGCGGCGCGGCGCCCCGGGCGCTGGCGCGCAGCGCGGCGGCACCGTGGACCTCCACCAGCCGGGCGAATTCCGGCGGCAGGCCCGCGCGAGCGAGCGGGGTCGCCGCCCCGCGGCGCGCGGCGGCGTTGTCGACCACCAGCCGCGGCCCGCCCGTGGGCGTGTCGGCGGCGGTGTCGGGACCCGGTGTGTGGCTGTCGAGAATGCGCACCATCAGAACAACCCTTCGATACGGCCCTGGCCGTCCACGTGGATCGCGTTGGCCGCCGGGACTCGCGGCAGGCCCGGCATGGTCATGATCTCCCCGCACACCGCGACCAGGAACTCGGCTCCGCCCGCCAGCCGGACCTCGCGGACCGGCACGACATGGTCGGAGGGCGCCCCCTTGAGGCTGGGGTCGGTGGAAAAGCTGTACTGCGTCTTGGCGACGCAGATCGGGAAGGTGCCGTAGCCGTCGGCCTGGTACCGGTCGATCTGGTCGCGGACCTTCTTGTCCGCCGAGATGTCGTCGGCGCCGTAGATCGTGCGCGCGATGGTGCGCAGCTTCTCCCAGAGCGGCAGGTCCTCCTCGTAGAGGGTGCGGAACTGCGCGCCTCCGCTCTCGGCCAGTTCGGCGACCTTCGCGGCCATGGCCTCGATCCCGCGCCCGCCGTCGGCCCAGTGGGAGTTGACGAAGCACTCCACCCCGAAATGGGCGCAGTACTCCTTGACCGCCTCGATCTCGGCGTCGGTGTCCTTGGTGAAGCGGTTGATGCCGACCACCGCCGGCACGCCGAAATGGGCGACGTTGCGCAGGTGTCGGCCCAGATTGTCGAGCCCGCGAGTCACCGCGCCCACGTCCTCGTCGCCGAGCGCGTCCTTGGCGACACCGCCATGCATCTTGAGCGCGCGCACCGTCGCCACGACGACCGCGGCGTCGGGCTTCAGCCCCGCCTTGGCGCATTTGATGTCGAAGAACTTCTCCGCGCCCAGATCGGCGCCGAAGCCGGCCTCGGTCACGACGAAATCGGCGAGCTTGAGCGCCGTGCGCGTCGCCATGACCGAGTTGCAGCCATGGGCGATGTTGGCGAAGGGGCCGCCATGGACGAAGGCCGGCGTGCCCTCCAGCGTCTGGACCAGGTTCGGCATCATGGCGTCGCGCAGCAGCGCCGCCATCGGCCCTTCGGCCTTCAGGTCGCGGGCGAAGACGGGCTTCTTGTCGCGGTCGTAGCCGATGATGATGTTGCCCAGGCGCTTCTGCAGGTCGGCGAAGTCCCGCGCCAGGCAGAAGATCGCCATGACCTCCGAGGCCACGGTGATGTCGAAGCCGTCCTCGCGCGGGAAGCCGTTGCCCGCCCCGCCCAGGCTGTTGACGATCGAGCGCAGCGCCCGGTCGTTCATGTCCATGACGCGGCGCCAGGTGATGCGGCGCGCGTCGATGCCGAGCTCGTTGCCCCAATAGATGTGGTTGTCGATCAGCGCGGCGAGCAGGTTGTGGGCGCTGCCGATGGCGTGGAAGTCGCCGGTGAAGTGGAGGTTGATCGACTCCATCGGCACGACCTGGGCATAGCCGCCGCCGGCCGCCCCGCCCTTCATGCCGAAGCAGGGGCCGAGCGACGGCTCGCGCAGGCAGATCGACGTCTTGTGGCCGAGCCGGTTGAGCCCGTCGCCCAGGCCGACCGTCGTCGTCGTCTTGCCCTCCCCCGCCGGCGTCGGCGTGATCGCCGTGACCAGGATCAGCTTGCCGTCCTTCTGGCCGGCGAGGCTCGAGACGTAGTCGAGCTGCAGCTTCGCGATATGCGGCCCGATCGGGTAGAGCGCGGACTCGGGGATGTCGAGCGTGCCCGCGATCTCCGTGATGGGCTTCAGCGTCGCGGCGCGCGCGATCTCGATGTCGCTGGCCGGCCGGGCGGCGGGCGTCTCGGTGGTCGTGACGGACGACATGACGATCTCGATCCTTCCCGGGCACAGGGCCCGTCGCGCCGCGCGGGCCCCCGCTTTCGCGTGCGGCGCTCGATCGGGACCGCCGGCCCGCCGCCGTCCGTCGGTCGAGTCGTACTGTGACAGGGCCGTTGCGGCCGCGTCACGTGTTCGCGCGACTCGTTCTGTATCAGGGGCGACATGGAGTGTCGCGACCCCTTGTGCGCGAATCATGAGCCCTGGAGCGGTATGCCGCCATACCTTCGTCCCTCTTTTGTCGTTATTGCGACATGTGCTACGAGTGTGATTCCATAATGCGCTACGCGTGATATCCCCTTCGAGCGAGGGAGGCGGCCACGACACTGGACCGGGGGATCGACGGGCCCGAGATGGTCGGGTTTCTCCTGATCCCGAACTTCTCCATGATCGCGTTCGCCTCGGCGATCGAGCCGCTGCGCCTGGCCAACCGGATGGCGGGGCGAGAGCTCTATCGCTGGATCATCCTGTCGCGCGACGGCGGGCCGGTCAGCGCGTCCAACGGCATCGTCGTCAATGTCGACATGTCGATGACCGACTGGAACCGCGCCCAGGGCAACCGCCGCTCGCTAGACCGCGTCTTCGCCTGCGCCGGGCTGGGCGTCGAGCGCTACCGGGACGAGGCGGTCTATGGCTGGCTGCGCCGGGCCGAGCGCCAGGGCACGACGATCGGCGCCCTGTGCACCGGCGCCTACGTCCTCGCGCGCTCGGGCCTGCTCGACGGCTACAAGTGCTGTATCCACTGGGAGAGCCTGCCCGGCTTCACCGAGTCCTATCCGGAGATCGAGGTCTCGGCCGACCTGTTCGAGGTCGACCGCAACCGCTGGACCTGCTCGGGCGGCACGGCCTCGCTCGACATGATGCTGCACATGATCCAGGAGCAGCACGGCCCGTCGCTCGCGACCGCGGTGAGCGAGCAGTGCCTCGTCGACCGGATGCGCAACCCGCACGACCGCCAGCGCCTGCCGCTGCGCGCCCGGCTCGGCATCCACAACCCCAAGCTCATCACCGCGATCGAGGTGATGGAGGCGCATCTGGCCGACCCGCTCGGTCAGGACGAGCTGGCCGCCCATGTCGGCCTCTCTCGCCGCCAGCTCGAGCGGCTGTTCCGCAAGCATCTGGGCCGCGCGCCGGCGCAGTACTACCTGGAGCTCCGGCTCGACCGGTCGCGCCACCTGCTCTACCAGTCCGACATGCCGATCGTGGACGTGGCGCTCGCCTGCGGCTTCGTCTCGCCGTCGCACTTCTCCAAGTGCTACCGCGACCTCTACGGCCGCTCCCCGCGCGACGAGCGCAAGGCGGCGCCTGCCTGAAGCGGGGCACCGGCGGCGGCCGCCACCGCGTCGCCGGGCAGGGGCGCGGCGAGCCGGATCGCGGCCAGCGCGGCGATCCCGGCGACGACGGCGCCCGCGCCGTAGATCGCCGCCACCGGCCCGGCGATCGAGCCGCCGGCCTCCAAGGCCGGCACGAGGCCGGTCACGTCCGCCACGACGCCCGCCAGCGCGGCCCCGGCGGCGCCGCCCGCCGCCTGCAGCGTCGGGATCGCACCCGCGGTGCGGTCGTGGTCCTCCGCGTCGGCGAGCGCCATGACGCGCTGGCTCAGGAACGCCCAGGACGCGCCGAAGGCGCAGCCGACCAGCGCGATGCCGAAGGCCGCCGCGCCCAGCGGGCCGCCGCCCAGGCTGGCGGCGACAACGGCCAGGCCGAACGCGAGCACCACCGGCCCACCCAGGACCGACCGGCGGGCGTAGACCGGCCCGGCGCCGGCGGTCAGGATCGCCGTGGTCGACCAGGCGAGCGCCGTCAGCGACACGAGCACGCCGGCCAGCGCGGTGGAGGCGCCATGGGCCTCCTTGGCGATCAGGGGCGCGAAGACGTGGATGCCCGGCGCGGCCAGTGACATGGCCAGGACGACCGCCAGCCCGGCGGCCACCGGGGCGCGCGGGTTCAGCAGATCGCGCGGCAGCAGACGCTCCGCGCTTGCCCGGTCGATCCGCGCGGCCAGGATGGCCAGCGCCGGCCCCGCGGCGAGCAGCGCGATCGCCGCCGGCGCGGCGGTCGCCGTACTGGCGGCCGTGACACTGGCGATGCCGGCGGCGAGCAAGGCCAACCGCAGGACCGGCAGCCGGTAGGGCGGGTCGGCGACCTCCGCCGGTGCGCGCCCCGGCACGACCCGCCGGGAGACCAGGAGCAGGGCGATCGCCGGGACGATCAGCGCCGCCAGCCCGACCCGCCAGGAGATCAGGTCGGTCAGCCCGCCGATTACGGGCGGCGCGCCCAGCGCTGCCAGTGCGTAGACCACGCCGATCAACGCAAAGGCGCGCGGCACCGCGCGATGGGGGAAGAGCTCGCGGATCAGGGCGTAGCTCAGCGCCACCACCAGCCCCTCGCCCAGGCCCTGGCCGAACCGGCCGGCGAGCGCCACCGCCATGCCGGGCGCCGCCGCCATGACCCCGGTGCCGAGGACGATCAGCGCCGTCCCGGCGCTCATGACCCTTCGCGCCCCGAAACGGGTCTTCACCGCGCCGCCCATGACCGAGCCGAGGATGAATGCCGCCAGGTAGATCGTCGTCGCCGCGTCGATCAGATCGACCCGGCCGAGCGCCCGCGCCGTATCCGGAAGGACCGTCGCCACGGCGAGCCAGTTGACCGCATGCAGCCCGATCCCCAGGCAGACCGTCCAACTCGCCCCCGACAGTGGCCCGACGAGCAGATCGCGCCAACGCCAGGAGCCGGTTTCCGAAGCGGGGTCGTCATGGGGGGACATGGGCGCGCTCTCCGGCGACGGGGCGTCAGGAACGGGACGGTGGCAGAGCTTTTTTAGAAAGTAAACGCTTTTTAAATAAGCGACCAGCGATATGTGCCGACGCAGGCACGCACGACGCCGGGGACGAACGCCATCAACGTAGGTCGCCCACCGCGAAGCGGTGCGCGACGGCGCCGTCCGTGCCGTCGCGCACGGCCTTCGGCCGTGCGCGACCTACGGTGTCGAAGTGCCTTCCTCCACGCCGCAATCCCGGCCGCAACCATCCCTCTTCGTCATCCCGGCCGAAGCGAAGCGGAGAGCCGGGATCTCGTCGGCCCCGCCTCCGGTGACCCGCGCCTTGGGTGACATGGATCCCGGGTCGCAAGGCGCGCCACCCGAGGCCGGACCGGCCTCGGGCTCGCCTAACGCCCGGGATGACGGGAAAAACACCGTCCGGGCCATTGAGCCCGGGCGGCGACGGCGGCAGTCTGGGACACGACCGTACCGCGAGAGCCGACCGCCGATGTCCCCTCTTTCCCCTGTCGTCCAGGGCCTGCGCGACGGCCTGCCGATCGTCGGCGGGTATTTTCCGCTCGCGATCACCTTCGGCGCGGTCGCCGCGGAGGGCGGCTGGACGGCGGGCGAGGCCCTGGCCGCCTCGATCCTGGTCTTCTCCGGCGCCGCCCAGTTCCTGCTCGTCGGGTTGACGGCCGACGGGGTGCCGGCGGCCACGATCCTCGCCCTTCTGGTCGCGATCAATGCCCGGCTCCTGGTCTTCGGTGCGCCGGTCGCTCGCCGCCTGCCCGGACCCCGCCCGCGCCACGCGCCCCTGGTCGCCCACGGGCTGACCGACGCGATCTTCGCCCTGTCGCTCGTCGCCCTCGACCGGATGCCGGCCGAGCGACGCTGGGGCTGGCTGCAGGGCGTCGCGGCGGGCGCCTTCCTCGCCTGGGCCGTCGGGACGCTGGCTGGCGTGGCGGCGGGCGAGCGGCTCGGCGATGTCGGGCCGGGCCTATCGGCCGCGCTGCGCTTCGCCCTGCCGGCGCTGTTCGTCACGCTGCTGATGCCGCATTTCAGGGGGCCGACGCGGCTCGGCCTGGTCGCCGCGGCGGCGGGGGCCGGGGCGGCGACGCTGGCGGGCCTGCCCCATGCCGGCATCCCGGCGGCAGCGATCCTGGGTACCCTCGTCTGGTACGCGACCGACGGCCGCCGGCCGGCCCTTCGTTGACGCGGCGGCCGGGAGGGCTATACCGGATCGCATCGCTTCCGCCCCTGCCCGCGCGACTCACCCCCGCGACCCGACAGCCCGCCCCGACCGTGACCGCCTCCTCGCCCTTCATCACCGGCGCCCGCGCCGCCCTGCCGATCGTGGGCGGATACCTGCCCGTGGCCGTGACCTTCGGCATCGTCGCGGCCGAGGGCGGGCTGGCGCCGGTCGAGACGGTGGCCGCCTCGGCGATCGTCTTCTCAGGCGCGGCGCAGTTCCTGCTCGTCGGCATGCGGGCCGACGCGCTGCCGGCAACGACGATCCTCGGCCTGCTGATCGCGATCAACGCCCGCCACCTGTTCTACGGCCCGCCGATCGCCCGGCGCCTGCCCGCCTCGAGACCGGGCCTCGCCCCGGTGATCGCCCACGGGCTGACCGACGAGGTCTTCGCCCTGTCCCTGACCGGGCTGGACCGTCAGCCGGAGGCGCGGCGGTGGGGCTGGTTCGCCGGGGTGGCGGCGGCGGCCTGGGCGGCCTGGGTCGCTGGCACGGCGCTGGGGGCGGCGGCGGGCGGCGCACTGGCGGGGCGCGGCGCGGCGATCTCCGCGACGCTCGAATTCGCGTTGCCGGCGCTCTTCGTCATCCTGCTGATGCCGCACTTCAAGGGCACGGTTCGCCTCGGCATGGCCGCCGCCTTCAGCCTGGGGGCGATCGCCAAGCTCGCCGGCGCGCCCAACGCCGGCATCCCGGCGGCGGCGATCGCCGGCACCCTCGTCTGGTACGGAGCCGAGTCATGGACGCGCCGATCCTCCTCCTGATCCTGGCCCTGGGGCTCGCCACCTTCGCGTTCCGCGCGGTGCCGTTCCTGACCGGCGGCCGGGTCGATCGCCTACCGCCTCGGCTGGTCGAGGCGCTGGACAAGCTGGGCCTGATGGTGATCGCGGCGATCCTGGCCGTCAGCCTGATCCCCGGGCCGGGGGAGCCGATCGGCGCGGCGACCCTGGCCCCGCCGCTGGCCGGCGTCGCCGCGACGATCGCCGTGCACGCCTGGCTGGAGAAGGTCGGCCTCACCATCCTCGCCGGCATGGCCGCCTACTACCTGGCGACCCTCGCCGTGGGGTGAGCGCCGGGCGTGAGCCGCCGCCTCAAACCGCCGTGTCGACGGTGAAACCGCCGTGGTCGTCGAGGCGGAAGTCGCCGGCCCGGGCACGGCTGAGCCAGTCCGCCGCGCGCTTGAAGCCGCCGAAGGTATAGAAATGCGCCCGCGTGATCCGGGCGTCGGGATCCGTGGCGCGGTAGCGGGCGAGGTCGCGGACCACCCCGTCGGGCGCGGAGACGGTGGTCAGCCGTGCCAGGCTCAGCGCCCGGCGGCGCAGGACGTTGACCGAATTGCCGATGCCGCACAGCGCCGCGTAGTGCAGCAGGCTCTTCAGGCTCGCCGGCCCGGCGAGGCCGATATGGATCGGCAGCCGGTTGCCCTGGACGGTGAGGTGCTTGTCCCAGTTGACTAGCGCCTGGGCGTCGAAGGCGAACTGGGTGACGATGTGCAGGTCGAGGCCCGTGCGCGCGGCATAGGCGTTCTTTTCGAGCATCGCCTGATGGAGGCCGGCCGAGCCGATGTCCCGGTTGCCCTCCGGATGGCCGGCGACGCCGATGCGGCGGATGCCGTGCTTGTCGAGCAGGCCGCTCTCGATCACCTGCATCGAGCTGTCGAAGGACCCGACCGGCCGCTCCACCCCGCCGCCGATGACCAGCACGTCGGTCACCCCGGCCTCGCCGGTCAGACGGGCCAGATAGGCGTCGAGCGCCGCTTCGCCGGGCAGGCTGCGGGCCGGGAGATGGGGCACCGGCACCAGCCCCTCGCCGCTCAGCCGGCGGGCCGTCGCGACGATGGCGCCCAGGTCCTGGCCGGGCAGGCAGGCGATGAAGACGCGGGTGCCCGGCGGCAGATGGGCGGCGAAGGAATCGATCTTGGCCGCCGCCCCGGTCGATGTCTCGACCGAGAAGCCGTCCAGGAATTCCGTGATCCAGCGGCTCTCCGGATCGGTCGCCGCGAAGGCGGTCGCCGGCGCGGCGGCGGAGTCGTAGGCATCGAGGAGGGCCATGGGGTCGGTCTCCGCACGATCCGGGCGGGGCGGCGAAGACGCCGCCACGCATCAGGTGACGATGTGGAAAACCGTAAGCCCGGCGGCGACACGCGGGCTAATGCCGAGGCGACGCGGCGTGTCCGGTCCGCGACAGCGCATCGCCGCGGCGGGACGCCTACTGCATGCCGAGCGCCGACAGGTACGTCTCGAGCAGTTGTTCCTGCTCCTGCCGGTCGGCCTGCTCCATCTTGCGCAGCTTGATCACCTGGCGCAGCACCTTGGTGTCGAAGCCGACCGACTTGGCCTCGGCGTAGACCTCGCGGACATCCGCGGAGAGGGCGGCCTTCTCCTCCTCCAGTCGCTCGATGCGCTCGACGAAGGAGCGCAGGCGGTCGGCGGCGATGCCAGCGGTGTCGTCAGCCATGACGCGTTCCCGACAGAGTTCAAGAAGACCGGCCCCGGCCCGGGGCGACTCGGCAGAGGGTCGCCCGCGGCCGGGCCGGCGGGAGCGGGACGATAGACAGCCGCCCCCCGCCGGGCAAGCCCGTGTTGGGGGGTGGACGCCGAGGGTCGCATCGCAACGCCGGCGGGCGCCGTAGGTTGCCCGCCGCGAAGCGGTGCGCAACGGCACCGTCCGCGCCGTCGCGCACGGCCTGCGGCCGTGGGCGACCTACCGGCCCGTCGCCCCGACCGAAGCGGTCAATTGCCGCCGCCCGCTTCGAACGCCGCCTTCTGGGCCGGGCTGGCCTCGGTCTGGTGGCGCTCCTTCCACTCGGCATAGGGCATGCCGTAGACGATCTCCCGCGCGCCGTCGTAGTCGAGATCGACGCCCTTCTCCTCGGCCGCGGCGCGGTACCACTTCGACAGGCAGTTGCGGCAGAAACCGGCCAGAGTCATCAGGTCGATGTTCTGGACGTCGGTGCGCTCGCGCAGATGGGCGACCAGGGCGCGGAACGCCGCGGCCTCGAGCTCCTGGCGAAGCGCCGGGTCCATCGCCTCGGCGGGGGTGCCGCGCGCCAGGTCCTCGGCGGGCGGGGCGGTCGTGACGGACGAATCGGCCATGGCTGTCGGTCCTCCTCGTGTGACGCTCGCCCCCGGCCGGCGCCGGGCGCGGTCGGGCTCCCATGTGGGGCGGCGGGCGGCGGGCGAAAAGCCGGCCGGCGTTCGCCGGCCCTGGGGACCGGGTCAGGTGCAGCCGACGCGGGTCTGCTCGACCAGCCAGTCGACGACCCGGCGCAGCGCGGTCTCCCGGCTCGCGCCCTCGGCCACCGCCTCGTCATGGATGCGGAGCTGGTTGTGGGCGCTGGTCTTGTGCTCGAGGATGGCACGCGCCCGGGCCACGTGATCGGTACAGCCCAGAGCGTCGGCGTCCTCCGCGACCAGGTCCAGGATCTCGGCCAGCAGGTCGGGGTAGTCGACCATCTCCCCCCGGCCGAAGTCGATCATCCCGGCATCCAGGCCGTAGCGCATGGCGCGCCAGCGATTCTCGTTGATGAGCAGGTTGCTGTAGCGCCGCCAGCGCACATTGGTCCGCTTGAGCCGCCACAGCATCCGGAGCAGGCAGACATAGAGCGCGACCAGCGCCATCGTGTCGTCGATCCGGGTGCAGATGTCGCAGATGCGCATCTCCAGCGTCGGGAAGCGCGCCGAGGGCCGGATGTCCCACCACAGCTTGGTCGCGTCCTCGAGCACGCCGCAGCCGACCAGGCTGTCGAGCTCCTTCTGGTACTCGCCCCAGCTCTCGTACTCGTTCGGCATGCCGGTGCGCGGCAGCTCGGAGAAGACGGCCAGCCGGTAGGACTTCAGCCCCGTCTTCTCCCCCTGCCAGAACGGCGAGGAGGTGCTCAGCGCCAGGAGATGGGGCAGGAAGTAGCGCATCTGGTTCATCAGATCGATGCGCAGGTTCTCGTCCTCGATGCCGACATGGACGTGCATGGCGCAGATCAGCAGGCGCCGCGCCGGCACGCCGATATCCTGCTCCAGCTGCTCGTAACGCTGGCGATGGGTGGTCTTCTGCGGCAGCCAGGAGGCGAAGGGATGGGTCGACGAGGCGATCATGTCCAGGTCGTGGGCGCGCGCGACCTCCGAGACGGTCGAGCGCAGGCGGGCGACCTCGTCGCGCGCCTCCGACACGCTGGTGCAGACCGGCGTGCCGACCTCGATCTGGCAACGCATGAATTCCGGGCTGACCTGGCCGCCGATCCGCTCCTCGCAGGCTTCCAGCAGGCCCTGGGGCGGGTCGACCTCCAGGTCCCGGGTCTCCGGATGGATCAGCAGGTACTCTTCCTCGACCCCGATGGTGAAGGCCGGCTCGACGGTCGCCATCATGCCTCCCGAAAGGGCCGGTAGAGGGTCTCGTCCGACAGGACCGGCGCCAGCGCGTCGGCGATCCGGTCGGCCCAGGCCTCCGCCTCCGGCCGGGTCGCGATCAGGTCCTGGCGCGTCTCCAGCAGGACGTTGGGCAGGCCCGGCGGCAGGGCATGGCGCTCGATCGTGTAGCCGTGGCTGTTGCGCGCGTCATAGGGCTCGTTGTCGCCGACGGTGACGGTCCCGTCGGCGGCCAGCCCGGCCATCAGCGGCAGGGCGATGCGGCCGTCCTCGCCCCACAGCACGCCGATATGCCAGGGCCGCGGGATGTGCGTGCGCAAGGCCGGGGTGAAGCTGTGCACCGAGACGATCGCCGGCGCGACCCCGCGCCGCCGGAAGCCGTCGATCGCCGCCTCGATCGCGGCGTGGTAGGGCGCGTGGAACACCGCCGCGCGCCGCCGGGCGTCGTCGGCCGTCAGGCGCCGGTTGCCCGGCACGACGATGCCGTCGGAGATGGCGCAGATCGACGTCGGATCGTCGGTGTCGCGGTTCGGGTCGATGATCAACCGGGAATAGCGGTGGATCAGCCCCGGGGCGTCGAGCCGCTCGGCCAACCTGCGCGCCATCCAGGCCGCCCCGATGTCGTAGGCGACATGGCGCTCCAGCGCCGTGGCGCCGAGGCCCAGGCCGTCGAGCGCGCCCGGCACGGCGTTGCCGGCGTGGTCGGCGATGACCAGGACCGGCGCGCGGCCCGACGGGTTGACCGGCTCGACCACCGGCGGGTCGTCCGGGCCGAGCAGGCCGGCGGCGTCGGACTCGGCAGGGGCGGTGTCGGAGTCGGCGGTGGCCTCGGCGCCGGACCCGGCGGTCCCGGCTCCGGTTTGCAGGGGAGAGCGTGCGAACGACATGAGCGCACTATAGCCGTTTCGCGCCGCGACAAAATCCCGACGATCGGAAACCGGCTCGCCATGGCGGCGTCCGCCTCGCCCGAAGCGCCCCGATCGATCGTCGCCCGAGGGTTGCGCGCGCCGCGCGAAGCCGATAGGCCGACGCCATGACCGCGCTGTCCCCCATCGACGCCGCGGCGCGCGACCGCGCCGGCCGGCTGGCCCTGGGCGCCTTGCTCGCCGGGGCGGTCGCGATCGGCTTCTCGCCGATCTTCGTGCGCCTGTCGGAGATCGAGCCGACCGCCACGGCATTCTGGCGCGTGGCGCTGGCGCTGCCGCTGCTCGCCGTCTGGATGCGCGCCGCCGGGCCGCCTGCCCGCGCCCCGCGCCGG
Source organism: Azospirillaceae bacterium (assembly GCA_040220455.1). Taxonomy (GTDB): domain Bacteria; phylum Pseudomonadota; class Alphaproteobacteria; order DSM-16000; family Inquilinaceae; genus JAVJUS01. Next base: position 7,573 of record JAVJUS010000085.1, on the reverse strand, counting down.
CCATCGAGCGTCCGGGACTTCGCCCGGCTGGCGATCTGCGGCCTGTTCTTCGCCGGCGACCTGATCTGCTGGCACTGGGCGATCCGCTACACCTCCGTCGCCAACGCCACCCTGTTCGCCAACTTCGCGCCGATCTTCGTGACCCTGGGTGCCTGGGCGCTGTTCGGAGAGCGGTTCACGCGCCTGTTCCTGGCCGGGCTCGCCTGCGGCGTGGCGGGCGCCGCGCTGCTGGTCGGCGACAGCCTTTCGATCGGCATGACGACCGCGGCGGGCGACCTGCTCGGCATCGCCACGGCGGTCTTCTACGGCGCCTATATCCTCGCCGTCGGCCGGCTCCGGGCCGAGTTCTCGGTCGCCACCGTGATGACCTGGAGCGGGCTCGCCACGGCGGCCGCGATCCTTCCGGTCGCGCTCCTGCTGGGCGAGCCGATGCTGGCGGGCACCGCGACCGGCTGGGCGATCCTGATCGGGCTCGCCTGGATCAGCCATGCCGGCGGGCAGAGCCTGATCGCCTTCGCGCTGGCCCACCTGCCGGCGGCGTTCTCCTCGGTCAGCCTGCTGCTCCAGCCGATGATCGCCGCAGCGCTCGCCTGGGTGCTGCTGGCCGAGCCGCTGGGCCCGGTCCAGGCGGCCGGCGGCTCGGTGATCCTGGCCGGCATCGTCCTCGCCCGGATCGGCAGCCGGGCGGCGCGCGGCGCGCCCAAGGCCTGACGCCGCCGGCGGCCCCACCGGCCCCGCGGCCGATGCGCGGGTCGGGCCGCGGTCCGGTCAGGCAGCGGTCGGGTCAGGCAGCGGTCGGGCGCTCCTCCTCGACGAAGGCGAGCAGGTCGTCGGCCCGGATCGGCTTGTGCAGCAGCCGTTGGACGACCGGCGCCGGCTGCCCACCGGCGCGCCGCACCGAGGTGTCGCCGGTCAACAGCGCCGCGCGGATCGGCCGGCCGAAGGCCTGGCGTATCTGCTCGATCGCGATGTCGCCCGTCACGCCGTCGCCCAGGCGGTAGTCGGCGACGATCGCGTCGGGGGCCGGCGCGTCGTCGGCCCGCAGGCGGTCGATCAGGTCCTCGATCGTCGTGGCCGAGACCACGCGATGGCCGCGATGGGCGAGGCAGAGGGACAGCGCGTCGACCACCGAGGGCTCGTCGTCGATGACCGCCACCGTGCGCGCGGTCCCCGCCCCGCCGCCGGTCCGCCCGCTCCCGGCGGCGTTGTCCTGGGCCACCGCGCCGGCCGGCTCCCCGTCCGCCGGCCCGGACCGGGACGGCACCGTGCCGGCGGCCGGCAGCGAGACCTCGAAGACGGTGTGCCGGCCGGGCACCGAGCGCAGGCCGACCCGGCCGCCCGAGAGCTTGGCCAGCCGGTCGACGATCGACAGCCCCAGCCCCATGCCCTGGCGCGCGTCGCGCCCGGCTTGGTCGAGTTGGTAGAATTCGCCGAAGATCGCCTCGCGCTCCGCCTCCGGAACGCCGCGGCCGTCGTCCCAGACCTGGAGCACGACCGAGGCGCCACGCCGGCGGGCGCCGAGCAGCACGCGGTTGCCGCCGGAATGGCGCAGCGCGTTGGCGACGAGGTTGCTCAGGATACGCTCGACGAAGGACGGGTCGGCGTCGACCGCCAGGCCCGTCGGCATCGCCATGATATGGATGCCGGCCCGGTCCGCGACGTCGATATACGCCTCCGCCACTCGGGTCAGGACCGGCCCCGCCGGCACCCGCCGCGTCTCCGGCTCGAGCGCCGCCGCGTCCAGGCGGGAGACGTCGAGCATCGCCGCCATCATCTCCTGCAGTGCGGTCAGGCTCTCGCCGATCTTGGCGGTGAGGTCGGCTTCCGACGTCCCTTCGGTCCGCCGGGCGAGCGCGGACTGGAAGAGCAGCGCCGCCTGCAGCGGCTGGCGCAGGTCGTGGCTGGCCGAGGCGAGGAAGCGGGACTTGGCGCGGTCGGCGGCCTCCGCCCGCTCCTTGGCGGCGCGCATCTCGCGCTCGATCGCCCGCAGGGTTGTGACGTCCTGGACCGCGCCGAAGATGCGCACGAGCCGACCCTGGCCGTCGCGCTCGCCGTTGACGCAGACGAGCGCGTCGCGCAGCGATCCGTCGGCCGCCACGATGCGCAGGGTGGTGTCGCGCAGGGCGCCGTCCCGCGCCGTCGCCTCCACGGCGGCCGCGAAGCCCTCCCGGTCTTCCCGGTGCACCGCGTCGAGGAGGCCGCCGGCATTGTCCGACGCCACGGCCGGCCGCCGCCCGATCAGGCGATGCAGGCCGGGCGACCATGCCGACTCGCCGGTCGTCAGGTCGAGCCACCAGTGGCCGAAGGCGGTGACCCGCTCCACCTCCGCGAAGCGCGTCAGGATGCGCTGCAGGCGGAAGAGCGTGCGCGCCTGCTCCGAGGTGTCGTCGATCACGGCGACGACCCGCGGCTCCCCGCCGGCGCTGGCGGCGTCGACGGCGCCGAGGCGGATGCGCGCCTGACGCGGCGGCAGGCCGGATGAGGCCGACTCCGCCTCCAGCGCGATGTCGAGGACGGCCCGCTCGCCGCCGCGCGCCGCCGCGAGCGCGCCGGCCAACCGGGGCGCGCCGGCCCGTCCGACCAGGATCTCCGGTCCCGCGCCGACCGGATCGCCCGCCCCGAACCAGCCGCGCAGCGCGGCGTTGGCCGCGACGATGCGGTCGGCGGTGGAAAAGACCGCGACCATGGCGGGCAGGGCGTCCAGGAGCTCGGCCTGCGTATCGGCGCCACGCGGCGCGACGCCCCGCCGACCGCCGCGAGCGATCCCGAGGGCCGGGGCCGAGTCGGGAGCCTGGAGATCGTCGAAACCCTGGAGACCGGGCACCGGCTCCAGAGTCAAGGTCAGCAGCGGCGTGCCGTCGGCCGCCGGGCCGACCGGCGTCAGCCGCCATGCGAAGGGAGCGCCGCGCCCGCCGGCGAGCCGCGTGCCCAGGACCCGGGTCGCGGCGCCGCCGGCCAGCGCGTCGCGAACAAGCGCGGCAACCGCCGGACGGGCCGCGTCCATCGCCAGGGACTCGATCGCCAGGGGCTCGAGTGACGCGTTCGACAGGGCCCCGCCGGCCCCACCCGATCCCGTCAGCCGGGCGAGGGCGGCGTTGTACCGGACCGCCCGGACCGGCCCGGCGCCCTCCGGCCCGGCGGCCTCCGGCCCGGCGGCGACGATCGCCACCGCTTCGGCCGAGCCATCCGCATGGGCGCCCAAGGCGGCGACGACCGGGTCGCCGTCGTACCCGGCCGGCAGCCTCCGCGGCTGGCCGCCTCCCGCCGCCGGCACCCTTTTCCTGGCCGGGGCGTCTTCGATATCCGTGGATACGGTGTCGGCGGAACGGGTCCCGGCGAGCGGCGCCTTCGGGGCGGCGCCAGCATCGGCGGCACGCAGCGTCATGGTCGTCCTCGCTCGGGCATCGGTGGTGTCGGGGGACCACCACTCGTCCGCGAATACTACCCGAGCATGATCTACCTCGCAAACGAAAGCGCTTATGTCGGATGAAAAGACATCTTCTTCTAAGAACTGATACGATTTGATCTCTACCTACACGCTAAGCGAAATAGTCGCGTCGGTATCGGCACGCGCCATCCGAGCACCCGAACCCTGCAGCGCTCCGGAGCCGGGGCCTGCCGGGCCGGCCCGTCACCGCCTTTCCGGACTTGCCGATCTGCCTGCGATGTGGTTCGTTCCGCCGCGTCCGGGGCGCGATCCGGAGCCGTGGCGATCGCCGCTCGCCCGCCTCGCGCGATCCCGGCCGCCGGCACCCTCTCAGCTCCCGTCCGGCCGGAAAACCGCCATGCCGTCCGATCCGCGTCTCAAGCGCGCCCGCCAGACCAAGGTCGTCGCGACGCTCGGCCCCGCCAGCGCCACGGCGGAGCGGATCGACGCCCTGTTCCAGGCAGGCGTCGATGTCTTCCGGCTCAACTTCAGCCACGGCAAGCAGGAGGAGCATGCCGAGCGGCTGGCGATCATTCGCGACCTCGAATCGCGCTACGACCGTCCGATCGCCGCGTTGGCCGATCTTCAGGGGCCGAAGCTGCGCATCGGAACCTTCGAGAAGGGGCCGATCTCGCTGAGCGAGGGGCAGAAGATCCGCCTCGACCTGGATCCGGCGCCCGGCTCGCCCAAGCGCGTCCAGCTCCCCCATCCGGAAGTCTTCCAGGCGATCGAATCGGGCCAGATCCTGCTGCTCGACGACGGGCGGGTCCGGCTGAAAGTGCAGCGGTCGGGCGACGACTTCGCCGACGCGGTCGTCGAGGCGGGGACGAAGCTCTCCGACCGCAAGGGCGTCAATGTCCCCGACGCGGTGCTGCCGCTCTCGCCCCTGACCGAGAAGGACCGCGACGACCTGCGCTTCGCGCTCGACATCGGCGTCGACTGGGTGGCGCTGAGCTTCGTTCAGCGCCCCTCCGACGTGGCCGAGGCGCGGCGCCTGATCGCCGGGCGCGCCAATCTCGTGGTCAAGATGGAGAAGCCGTCGGCGATCCATCACCTGGACGAGCTGATCGACATGACCGACGCCATGATGGTCGCGCGCGGCGACCTGGGCGTCGAGATGCCGGCCGAGGACGTGCCGAGCCTGCAGAAGCGCATCGTCCGGCGCTGCCGCCGGGCCGGCAAGCCGGTCATCGTCGCCACACAGATGCTGGAAAGCATGGTCACCTCCCCCGCCCCGACGCGGGCGGAGGCCTCCGACGTCGCGACGGCGGTCTATGACGGCGCCGACGCGGTGATGCTGTCGGCGGAGACGGCGGCAGGCGACTATCCGATCGAGGCGGTCACGATGATGGACCGCATCGCCCAGCGCGTCGAACGCGACCCGATGTATCGCACCATCCTCGACGCCGAGCATTTCGATCCGGAGAACACGGCCGCCGACGCGATCACGGCGGCGGCCCGCCAGGTCGCCCACACCATCGGCGCGGCGGCGATCACGACCTACACCACCTCGGGCTCGACCACCCTGCGCGCCGCGCGGGAGCGCCCGGAAGTGCCGATCCTGTGCCTGACCTCGATGCAGGCCACGGCGCGCCGCCTCTCCCTGTGCTGGGGCGTCCACGCGGTGCACACCTCCGATGTCCGCGACTTTCCGGAGATGGTGCGCAAGGCCTGCGCGATCGCCCACCGCGACGGGCTCGCCACCGAGGGCCAGCGGCTGGTGATCACCGCCGGCGTGCCCTTCGGCACCCCCGGCAACACCAACGTCCTGCGCATCGCCTGGGTCGAGGCCTGAGCGAGCGCGGGTCGGAGACGGAGCGCGGGACCCGAAAGGGCACGGAGACGGGGCCGCCGGCCAGAAGGAGGATGAGGAGCGCGCGGATGTCCGACGACCAGGAGATCTTGTTCGCCAACGCCGCCTTCTACGCCGCCTTCGCCGACGGCGACCTGGCGCTGATGGACCGGCTCTGGGCGCGCGCGACCCGCGTCGCCTGCCTGCATCCCGGCTGGGAGCCGCTGATCGGCCGCGACGCGGTGATGGAGAGCTGGCGCGCCATCCTGGCCTCCCCGCCGGATATCGAATGCTCGGATCCGGAGGTCTTCGTCCAGGGCGGGACCGGCTTCGTCATCTGCCGGGAGCAGGTCGCCGGCAATCCGCTGGTGGCGACCAACATCTTCGTGCAAGAGGACGACGCCTGGAGGCTCGTCCACCATCAGGCCGGCCCGGCGAGCGAGTCGGCCGTCGAGTCGCCGCCGCGCGCGCTGCATTGAGGTCGGGGCGGACAAGCCAGGGCATCTTGTCTGCGCCCGCTGGGGCGCAGGATGCTCCGGCTCAGATCGGATCGCCGGACAGGATCTCGCGCAGGCGATCGACCTGGGCGCGCGGGCCGGGCATGAAGGGGTGGACGTCCAGCCCCGCCTCGAAGGCGTCCAGCGCGTCGGCGGGCCGGTCGAGGGCGACGAGGCACAGGCCGAGCCCGGAAAGCGCCCCGAAATGCCGGGGCTGGAGCGCCAGCACGGCGCGGATGTCGGCGATGGAACCGGCGTAGTCGCCCCTCAGGTAGCGCACCGTGGCCCGCCGGTTCCACGCCTCTGCATAGGCCGGATCGCCCTCGATCGCCTCGGCGAAGGCCGCCTCGGCCTCCTCCAGCCGACTCGCCCGCATCAGCCGGTTGCCTCGGTCCATCGCCTCGGCGACGCCCTCGGCCTCGCCGTCGTAGGACAGCCACGCGGTCCAGATCAGGCGCTCGAGCGTATACGCTTCCGCCGCGTCGCGGCTCTCGGCGAGCGAGTCGAGCCAGTCGTCGACCGGCTCCGCCGTGGGCGCGGGAGCGTCCGGGGCGGGCGCCGCCTCGGGGCCCGGGTCGGCCTCCTGGGCGGCGGCCATCGTTGCACCGGTCATCGACGCACCGGCCAGAAGGAACCCCGCCATCAAGATGGCGACGGTCCCCGTCCTCGGCTTTCGGTCGATGCCCATACACCGCAGATAGGCGCGCGGCGGGGCCGGGCAAGACCCGCCGCGCCCACCGTCGCACCCGGCCGGCCTACCAGCTGCCGGTGTTCTGCATGGAGGCCCAGGGTTCCTGCGGGGCGAGCGCCTCGCCCTTCTGCAGCAGCTCGATCGAGATGTCGTCGGGCGTGCGGATGAAGGCCATGCGGCCGTCGCGCGGCGGCCGGTTGATGGTCACGCCGTTGTCCTGGAGCTTGGCGCACAGGGCGTAGATGTCGTCGACCTCGTAGGCCAGGTGGCCGAAGTTCCGGCCGCCCGCGTACTCCTCCGGGTCCCAGTTGTAGGTCAGCTCGACCGGCGCCTGCTCGTCGCCCGGCACGGCCATGAAGACGAGCGTGAAGCGGCCCTTCTCGCTCTCCGTGCGCCGAGTCTCCTTCATGCCGAGGAGCTCGAAGAAGCTGATCGTCCGATCCAGGTCCGAGACCCGGATCATCGTGTGCAGGTAGCGTGTCGCTTCGGCCATGGCTTTCGGTCTCTCGTTCGACGGAATGGGTCGGGCCAGATGTAGGGCGCGTCAGTCGATACGTGAACCGCCGATCGCGCCCGGCGGCCGGAGCGGGGACGGGTCGAACCGCGACGGCACCGAGGCACCAAGACTTCACTAAGGACTCTTCTCCTCCCCTAACAACTCGTCATCCCCGCGAGAGCGGGGATCCAGTCGTCGCCCGGTTCTGTTCGGAATCGGTCGAATGGCGCAGGGCAGAACAACTTGGATCCCCGCCTTCGCGGGGATGACGAGGACACGAGGGTGAGGGCGAGGACTTCGTAGGTCGGCCGAGCGACGCGAGCCCGACATCGCGCCCGCGCCCGATCGAACCACGAAGGCACCAAGGCACCAAGACGTCACGAAGGCGCCCGTCGCAGCTCGGCCGCCGCGTAGGTTGCGCAGCGCCGAAGGCGCTGCGCAACGGCACCGAAGGGAACCACGGCCCACGACGCGCCGTCCGGGCCGTCGCACGCGGTCTTCGGCCGGGGGCGATCCCCGACGCGCCCGGTCACGCCCGGACGGGGGCCTCGCCGGTGGCGGTCTCGACGCCCAGCGCGGCGAGCGCCGTCGCCACGATGTCGGCGGCGGCCAGCCCCGCCTCGGCGTACTGCTTTTCCGGCTTGTCGTGGTCGATGAACCGGTCCGGCAG
>JAVJUS010000084.1:0-27996 GCA_040220455.1 Azospirillaceae bacterium | reverse complement strand
CCGCCGCGGGCCATGACCTCCTGGACGTTCGACGCCGTCTTGTCGAACACCGCGTCGCGCGGCGCCAGCACGATCACCGGCACCGCCTCGTCGATCAGCGCGATCGGCCCGTGCTTCATCTCCCCCGCCGCGTAGCCCTCGGCATGGATGTAGCTGATCTCCTTGAGCTTCAGCGCGCCTTCCAGCGCCAGCGGATAGGCCGGACCGCGCCCGAGATAGAGCACGTCGCGCGCCTCGGCCACGCGCTGGGCGATCGCCTGGATCGCCTCGTCGTGGCTCAGCACCTCGGTCATCCGTGCCGGAACCTCGATCAGCGCCGCCGCCAGCTCGGCCGCCCGGGCCTCGTCGATCGCGCCGCGCGACCGGGCCGCGGCGACCGCGAAGCAGGCGAGCACCGTCAACTGCGTCGTGAACGCCTTGGTCGAGGCCACCCCGATCTCCGGCCCCGCCAGGGTGGGCAGGACGGCGTCGCTCTCCCGCGCGATCGAGCTCTCCGGCACGTTGACCACCGAGATCACGGTCTGACCCGCCGCCTTGGCGTGGCGCAGCGCCGCCAGGGTGTCGGCCGTCTCGCCCGACTGGGAGACGAACAGCGCCACCCCGCCCTCGGGCATCGGCGCCTCGCGGTAGCGGAACTCCGAGGCGATGTCGATCTCCACCGGCAGGCGGGCCAGGCCCTCCAGCCAGTACTTCGCCACCATCGCCGCGTAGTATGCCGTGCCGCAGGCGACGGCCGTGATGCGCGGCACCTTGGCCAGATCGACCGGCAGATCCGGCAGCGTGATCTCCCGCGTCGCCGGGTTGACGAAGGTGCCCAGCGTGTCGCCGATCACCGCCGGCTGCTCGTAGATCTCCTTGAGCATGAAGTGCCGGTAGCCGCCCTTGCCGATCAGGGCCCCCGACGCCGCCGTGCGCCGGACCGGGCGTTCGACCACCGCGCCGGTGGCGTCGTGCACCTCCGCCGCATCGAGCGTCACCACCGCCCAGTCGCCCTCCTCCAGGTAGCAGATCCGCTCCGTCAGCGGCGCCAGCGCCAGCGAGTCCGAGCCCAGATACATCTCGCCGTCGCCGTAGCCGACGGCCAACGGCGCGCCGCGCCGGGCGCCGATCATCAGGTCGTGCCGGCCGGCGAAGATCATGGCGAGCGCGAAGGCGCCCTCCAGCCGGTCGAGCGCCGCGCGCGTGGCCGCCACCGGGTCCATCTGCCGGTCCAGGTAGTAGGTGACGAGCAAGGCGACGATCTCCGTGTCCGTCTCCGTCTCGAAGACGTAGCCCTCGGCCTCCAGATCGGCGCGCAGGGGGCGGAAGTTCTCGATGATGCCGTTGTGGACCACGGCCACCCGGTCGGTCATGTGGGGGTGGGCGTTGGTCTCCGTCGGGCGGCCGTGGGTCGCCCAGCGGGTGTGGCCGATCCCGGTCGTGCCCGGCAGCGGGTCGCCGTCGAGCACCGAGACCAGGTTGGCGAGCTTGCCCTCCGCGCGCCGCCGCTCGATCCGGCCATTCACCAGCGTCGCCACGCCCGCGGAATCGTAGCCCCGGTATTCCAGGCGCTGGAGCCCGCCGACCAGCAGGTCGGAGACCGGACGGTGACCGACGATACCCACGATGCCGCACATGCGCGCGCGCTCCCTCGCTTCAACCTCTCGGGGGCGGGCCGACCCGCCCGGCTCATCCGTTCTTTCGCGCCGCGGCCTTGCGCGCACTCATCGCGGCGCGGAAGCGGGCCGACCAGCCATCCCGGCTCTCCTGGCGGGCGCGCTCGATGGCCAGCGCGTCATCCGCCACGTCGCGGGTGATGGTGCTGCCGGCGGCGGTCGTCGCCCGGTCGCCGACGCGCACAGGCGCCACCAGCGCGGTGTTGGAGCCGATGAACGCCTCCGCCCCGATCGCCGTGCGATGCTTGAAGAATCCGTCGTAATTGCAGGTGATCGTGCCGGCGCCGATGTTCGCCCGCGGGCCGACATCGGCGTCGCCCAGATATGTCAGGTGATTGGCCTTGGCCCCGTCGGCCAGCGTGGCGTTCTTGACCTCGACGAAATTGCCGACATGGACATGCGCGCCCAGCGTGGCGCCGGGCCGCAGCCGCGCGAAGGGGCCGATGCGTGCGCCGTCGCCGATGGTCGCGCCCTCGATATGGCTGAAGGCGCGGATCTCGACGCCGTCGCCGACGCGCACGCCGGGGCCGAAGACGACATTGGGCTCGATCGTCACGTCGCGGCCGAGCTCCGTGTCGGCGCAGAGGAAGACGCTGGCCGGGTCGATCAGCGTCGCCCCACCGGCCATCGCGGTGGCGCGCAGGCGCTCCTGCATCAGCGCCTCGGCCGCGGCGAGGTCGGCGCGGCTGTTGACGCCGTGCACCTCCGCCGCCGGCCCCTCGACGACGGTGCATCGCCAGCCCCGGGCGTGGGCGACCGCGATCGCGTCGGTCAGATAGAACTCGCCCTTGGCGTTGTCGGACCCGATGGCGCCGACCAGCGCGCCCAAGCGCGCGCCGTCGAAGGCCATGAGCCCGCTGTTGCACAGCTCGATCGCCAGGGTCTCGGCATCGGCCTCCCCCGCCTCGACGATCGCCGCCAGGTCGCCCGCGGCGTCGGCGACCAGTCGGCCATAGGCGTTGGGCGGCGCGACGCGCATGCCGAGGACGGAGACCGCCGGCGCCGGCCCGGCCGCGCCGGCGGCCCGCCGGGCGTCGAGCAGGCGGCGCAGCGTCTCCGGCAGGATCAGCGGCACGTCGCCCAGGATGACCATGACAGTGCCCGAGAAGCCGTCGAGCGCGCCCAGCGCCGCGCGGACGGCGTCCGCGGTGCCGAGCCGGTCGGCCTGCACGACCGTCGTCCAGCCCGGCGCCGCCTGCGCCACGTCCGGCATGTCCGGGCCGGCGACGACGATTCGTCGCTCCGGGCCCAGCGTCTCCGCGGCGGCCAGCACATGGGCCAGCATCGGGCGGCCGGCCACAGGATGCAGCACCTTGGGCCGGTCGGACTTCATGCGCGTGCCCTTGCCGGCGGCCAGGACGACGCAGGCGAGCGAGTCGCTTGTCATGGCGGCGGTAAGTGCCACACTCCGCCGCGCTCGCCAAAATCAAACTTCATTGCGGAGTGTTACGCGGGCCCGAGCCTCCAACGGATCCGTCACCATCGAACCCGGAGTTCCATGACCGCTCCCGCCCCGCCGCGCCCGCGCGGCCCTTCCGACCCACCGGCCTTTCCCGCCGGTCTCGGCGCCGTGCTGTTCGACCTGGACGGCACGCTGCTCGACAGCCTGCCCGGCATCGCCGCGGGCGCCAACCGCGTGCTGGCCGAGCACGGGCGATCGACCCTGCCGGTCGAGCGCGTGCGCCCGATGATCGGCGACGGCGCGGCCATGCTCATGCGCCGTGCCTTCGAGGCGACCGGCCCGGCCATCTCGGACTCCGCCGTCGAGGCCTGCGTCGCCCGATACGCGGCGCTGCTGACCGAAATGCCGATGGGACCGGACGACTTTTACACCGGCGCGCTCGACCTCCTGAGGGCGCTCGCCGACGCCGGGATCGCGACCGGCGTGGTGACCAACAAGCCGCCGGGGCCGACCCGCCACGCGCTGGCCGCGGCCGGCGCCGACGCCCTGGTCGGCACGGTCGTCACCGGCGACGGACCCTGGGGCCGCAAGCCGTCGGCCGGACCGGTCCTGGAAGCCCTGTCGCGCCTGGGCGTGGCGCCGGCCGGCGCCGTCATGGTCGGCGACCACGCCGCGGATGTCGGCGCGGCGCGCGCGGCCGGCATTCCGGTCGTGGCGGTGAGCTTCGGCTACTCCCGCACGCCGGCCGCCGAACTCGGCGCCGACGCCGTCATCGGCGACCTGGCCGAGCTCCCCGCGGCCCTGGGCGCCATCGCCTACCGCGAGGCGCAGGCATGGGAGCGAAACCCATGACATCGACATCTGACACCGACATCGGTCGGCGCAACGCCCGGATCATGGCGCTGGCCGGACACCGACAATCGATCGCTTACGTTTACTTTTGTTCGTCATCCCCGCGAAAGCGGGGATCCATGGGCATTGACGCGTGAATTGCTCGCAGCGATCAAAGCCAACGGTCTTCAAGCCTGGCGGCAGACTGGATCCCCGCTTTCGCGGGGATGACGGAAGGCGCAAGATCGAAACTGACTCGTGCGTCGACGATCGCTTTCGATCAGGCCACCGGACGCCGCTCAGCCCCGGTCGCCGGGGCGCAGGACGACGTCGGCGCGGCGGGTGCGGATGTCGGTCAGGTGGACGATCAGCATGCCGCGCCAGCTCTCCCCCTGGATACGCACCGGCACGGGGGCCGCGCCCTCGACAGGGCGGGCGAGCCAGATGTCGAAGGTGCGCAGTTCGTCGCCCGCCGCGCCGCCGCGCCAGAACTGACGGCTGGCCTCGTTCTTGAAGGCGCCGGAGATGGCGCGGAGCTGGAGCCGGCAATGCTCCGCCGCCCCGGAATAGGCGCTGTAGCCGCTGGGCTCGAGCGTCCGGGTGCCCAGGCGCTCCATCACCAGGTCGAAGCGCCGCCGGCCGTCGTAGAGCGCGACCGGGCCGCCGGACTCGCAGGATCCGATCTGTTCCAGCCGGTTCATCAGCGCGATCACGCCGCTCAGCGGATCGAGCGAGCCGTGCCGCTCGGCATCGGTCACGCCGCCGTCGTCGTCGGAGCCCTCGGGGATGAAGCGGACGTCGACGCCGCCTTCGCCGTCATAGATCATCTCGGTGATCTTGAGGGTACCGTCCTTCGGTCGCTCGACCCGGTGCAGGTCCGGGATCGGCCGGCCGTCGTCGCCCAGGCGGCCGGTCGAGCGCACTTCGGCCCACCAGTCGGTGAACAGGGCCGGGAAGCCCTTCAGCTCGGCGTCCAGGAGAACCGAGTAGCGCTCCGGCGACCGGTCGAGGGCGAGGTCGGCCTCGAGCACCTTGAGCCCGCCCAGATAGACGTCATAGCCGAGGGAGAGCCCCTGGCCGCCGGCGGACGACGCCTGTGCGGCCGCGGGAGCGGCGGCCGGGCCGGCGAGCGCCAGCCCCAGGGCGGCGGCGGCCACGCGGCCACGGGACAGGCGGGCGGCGCGGGACAGGCGGGCGGCGATCACGGTCATGGTCTCGCAACTCCCGAATAGACGGCACGACAGAATTATACCCGCCGCGCGATACAGCAACGGGAATCGACCGGCGAGGCGATCGACCCCACCTGCCGGCACCCTCGGCACCGCGGCCGATCCCCGCCGAGCACCGGACCAACGCCTTGTCCCCGATCGGAGTTCGCCCGACGACGCCCGCGCCGGGACCGCGCCGGCGGCCGGCGCGCCACCGATGCTTGACACACCCCCTGTCCCCGCGTACTTACCCGCCAACGACCTCCGGGCGCGTAGCTCAGCGGGAGAGCACCGTCTTCACACGGCGGGGGTCGCTGGTTCAAACCCAGCCGCGCCCACCATTTCTTCTGCCAAGGTTTTCAATGCCTTGGCATAGAGGTCTGCCCCTTCCTCGATCGCCCTTTCGGCCACGCTGTCACACTGGTGTCACAGCGAGGCGATCGATGGCATCCATCCGCAAGCGCGGCTCGAAGTATCAGGTCCAGGTGCGCCGGCACGGCCACCCGCCTGTCAGCCGCTCCTTTCACAAGCTCACCGACGCCCGTCAGTGGGCCCGCGACATGGAGACGAGGGCCGACCTGGGTCCCCTCGCGCGGCCGTCTCCGGGCGAACGCAAGGTCCTTCTCCGCGACATCCTGACCCGTTATCGTGATGAGGTCACGCCCTCCAAGCGGGGCCACGTCGTCGAGCGCGACCGGCTCACCTGGATGACGCGGCACCGCATCGCCGCCCTGCCCTTGAGCACGCTCCTTCCGTCGACCTTCAGCAGCTACCGCGACGAGCGCCTCGCCACCTGCTCGCCCGAGACGGTCCTGCGGGAGCTTTCGCTGCTCCAGCACGTTCTCGACATCGCCCGCCTCGAATGGGATCTCGGGCCCGCGGAGAACCCCGTCCGCCAGATCCGCAAGCCGAAGCCGAACCCGGCGCGCGAGCGTCGCCTGAGCGCGGAGGAAGCCGAAAGCCTGCGGGCGGCCGCCCGGAAGAGCCGAAATTCCCTGATCGCCCCCATCGTGGATCTTGCCATCGAGACCGGCATGCGGCGCGGCGAGATCCTGGGGCTGCGCTGGCAGGACATCGACCTCGAAGGGCGCACCGCGCGACTGGGGAAAACCAAGAACGGCCATGCGCGTTCGGTGCCGCTGACCGACCGGGCCGTCACGGTGCTGGAGACCATGGCCACCGCAGACGGCGACGCGGTCTTCCCCATCACGATCAACGCGTTCCGGCTGGCCTGGCATCGGCTCGTCAAGCGCGCCGGCATCGAGGACCTGCACTTCCACGACCTACGCCACGAGGCGATCAGCCGGTTCTTCGAACGGGGTCTGAGCGTGCCCGAAGTCGCCTTGATCAGCGGGCACAGGGACTACCGCATGCTGGCACGCTACACGCATCTCAGGGCCGAGGACGTGGCCAGAAAGCTGGCGGGGAACCAGGCGCCCGGCTGAGGCGAGCGAGCCGAGAACACCCCCTTGATGCCATGAAGATCCCATAGGGTCGAGGGGGGAACTCGCGCTCCAGGCTGTGGGTGTGGGCTCGACGACCGTACTCAGTATGCCTCGCGGCAAAGCATGCCAAGCACCGTTTCCCAAGCTGCCGATGATGGCATCGCGACAACCCGCGCAACCCAAGGCCTGCCCGACTTCTCACACGGAAATCGGCAATCTGGCTTTCGGTGACATGGGCGGCAATGTGGAAGGCTCGCGACTCAGCGCTCACGGCGAACCGGGCACCCCGAATAGTCCTCGACGAAGTTCGGTACAACGCTGTTCACGTCCGACACCATGGAAAACAGGCCCTCCATTGTGTCATCAAGCTCGCCGGGTGTGAGAGTGGCGTACAGGCCGCCATCGCAAGCGCCGAATTGGCCAGTCGCCAGATCCTGTCTCAGTGCACGCGCCTGCAAGTAGTCGGCATTGATGCGCTGGCGAGCAATCTCCATCACGCAACTCTGCCTCCGTATTGCCTCTTGGCGAGTCACACCGCTCTGAAGATCGAGGTACTCCTCATACAGCTCTTCCGCCTCGTGCAGCGGCATCATTTCCGTATCATGCCGTCCCGCCGCTTCTTGTGACAGGATCGCCGAGAAATTCGCGGCGGCATTCACCCAGGGATTGACGGAGACCAGCTCTCCATAAAAGTTGAAGTGTTCAAAACTGGCCAGCGTGCTCGACACGCTCACACCGAAGGCCGATGCATCCACGAGCCAGCGGTTGATATCGTGCACCTCCAGACGCGCCATGTTCCCGTCCCGAACCATCGTGACCCTCGGCATGTCCTCGGGGGGATCGATTTCGCTCAGTTCGGCGTAAGCGCGCGATAGGCTGTAAATCGCCTTCTCGGCATGCAGGAACTCATCCTGCGTCGCAACCAGCTCGACTTCACACAAGGGGTCCGGAACGGCGCACGCGCCGTCGGCGGCAACCGGTCCAACGAGCGCGACAAGCTCCAGCCTCAATTCCGCAAGTCGGGCGAGGTAATCGCTCCTGAGTTTTCTCAGCGCGGCCTCGTCGGCGGCGATCACATCACGGAGCCGTTGCTTCTCCTTGGTGATATTCGTGTGCCAGATCTCGAGAGACTCGAGTCCGTATGAAACCTGGTAGTCGTTTCCAGCATCCAGGGACCGCTCGATGTGCCCCCGGATCTGATTGGCGGTCGCCTGGCTGGCGCGAATGAACGCATAGGCGTCGGCCCCCAGTTCGATAAGCTCGGCCAATCCATCTTCGGTCAGTGTAATGCGCCGCTCCAGTCCTCCGTTGCTCGGATGGCCCATCCCGTCAACGGAGCTCGTGAAGCCGCCGCTGCGCCAGCGTTCCTGTAACTGCTCGATTGTCCGATACAAGTGCTCGAGCGCGAAGCGGTCCTCAGCGCTTTGCGCCTCTGCTGAACACGCCTCGGGCATGGCCGCAACGGATGCGCCGCTCGTCATGGCCCAAAACGAGGCCGAGAGCATTACCACAGCCATCGCCTTTGCGCCTGCTCGACCGGCATGACCGATATTGATGGACCGCATGGTCTTCCCCGCCGTCTCACGAGTTCCAGTTCTCCCTCGCCTCGGCTCACGTCCTGAGGTGTGCTCCCGCGACGCCGCTTGTGCAATCTCGCCCCTGACTGAAGATCGCGTTCAGGTGAAGGCAGCGGTCGACGGCCGCTTTGACGCCGCCAATCCGTGTTCGGCAAACGGCACTCCTTCCGGCATCTGCTGGAGTGCGGCTAACCCGGGTAATGCCGGCGCCACGGGTGGCGCACCCAGGGAAACCATCGCCTTCCAGCTTGCGCAGCAGCGCGACGCTCTGAGGAACCGATCGTCCTTGGCCGGGATATGCACAGCACGGCGACACCCCTCGCATCGTGCACCTGCCAATCAGCCCCAATCGCGGGGCTGGACGCCTCGTGTCACTCATGATAATATAATCGTAAGCGGAGGAACGCAACGATGTTGCATCATGCGAATGGTCCGCCTCCCCTCATAGCCTCGTTTTGGCGCATTCTCAGTGCCGCGATCCTGCTGTCGGTGGGTCTTGTAATCCTGCCCGCAGGATCGACCGCGAACGAGGTGCAGTTCTTCATCTATCCTGAGCAGGTCTATCGCGCCGGCGAGACACCACCTTCCAGTTTCGGGAATTTCACGCGACACATTACGGATCTCCACCGTGTGCACAATGATATCGAGACGTTCAGCGCGCGTGCCGAGGACTTGGAACGCAGAGGGCCCAATTCACAGGAGCTACAACGCGTGAGAGCCCACCTACGCGAGCTTCTTGAATTTCAGCGGCGTGTACGCTCCCTGATGCCACCCGATTTGCAGCCAGTCTCCGTGACACTCCACGGCTGCGCCGGAATGGCTTTCGAACTGGGGAGCGCCCTGGCCCACCTGCGCTCCAACCCCTCAGACTGGGGGATCAATCAGCACCTGTGGTTGGATGGCGGCAGCTGGCAGGGAGGCTCTTCCCGTCCAACGAGTTATGATCGGATCGGACGGGATTGCGATGTCTCATCCGGCGCGCCAGCGGCTCCACCGGCCTCTTCAGGAACGCCCGGCGCACCGCCGTGTAACTGCAATGACTCGGGGGTGCCGAAATATGATCCCTCTGCGATTGGGCAGGACTGGCGCACGCGAGCCTGCACGTCTCTAGCGTCCACTCCCTGCAACCGTTGAGGACAATTTCAGTACCTTCAACTACTGTTTTGGTAGCCAAGCGAAGCGGGAGGGAACAACGCCATGAAGACGATCCGATGCGGCGATCTGATGCCCGGTTGCGACTTCGAGGCCAGGGCGTCGACCGACGACGAACTCATGCAGAAGGTCGCCGCTCACGCGCAGGACAAGCACCCCGACCTCGCGCTGACGCCGGAGACCATCGAGGCGGTCAAGGCCAAGATCCGAGACAGCTGATGGCGCTCTCCCAGCGTCCTTCGGGATTACTGCACCTCGAACCTTGTCCCGGGAGCCAGTCATCGATGAGTGACCTGTCCACCGAGCGCACCAGCTGCGGCATCCAGTCGTCATCCCGGGCTGCGAGAAGCCTTCTCGCTCCAGGCGATCCAGGCCAGCGGTGGACGCTGA
This sequence comes from Azospirillaceae bacterium, assembly GCA_040220455.1. Classification (GTDB taxonomy): domain Bacteria; phylum Pseudomonadota; class Alphaproteobacteria; order DSM-16000; family Inquilinaceae; genus JAVJUS01. The sequence continues at coordinate 18,336 of JAVJUS010000084.1, read as the reverse complement.
CGGGCAGTTGCTCATGCCCGGCTACAAGCCTCCCTCCATCCAGGAGTGCCTCCAGGTTCGGATCGATGCCCCTCTGAGGCCGCGGCGGGGACAGAGTACTATGTTGGGCACGGCCCTCTTCGGGATCCTAGCAGGCTGCTGAAGAAGGCCTGCAAATGACTTTGGGGACAGCCGATGCCGGCGGTCTGCATAGGGCTACTCCGCGGACGCAGCTGCCGTTCCGACCGTGTCTTGAAACGGCTATCATGCTCTACTCGTTAGCAAAGCTGAGGGCGCTTCCTAGCCTCACACGCGCAACCGCAGCTGCAGGCGGCCCCAACTTAGACTGGCCAAGCAGCCACAGGGGGGACTCGATGGCAACGGACTATTCCGGCGGTCTCACGGGTGGATGCCTTTGTGGCAGGATCAGGTATCGGACAGTCAAGCACACAGCGAACGCCTTTGTTTGCAACTGTCATTTTTGTCAGAAGTTGACCGGAGGACCCTACCTTGTGGAGCATTGCTTTTTTCGAGGCGATGTTGAACTCACACAGGGCAAGCCAGCGATTTACACTCACCGATCAGAAGGCAGCGGAAGGGAGGTCTATATCCATTCCTGCAATAGGTGCGGTTCACATCTGTTCATGACATTCGAGCGATACGAGGATTCACACAACGTCCTTACAGCGACCTTCGATGAGCCCGAAGAACTCCGATTTGACACCGACACGCTTCAATACCTGTATGTCGACTGCGCGCAGTCAAACACTGTAGTGCCAGCCGGCTACACGGCGTTTGCCGGGCATTGTGACCCGTCTGACGGGTCGGTGGCCCAAGTGGTGAAAACCGAGACGCATGCTCTGCGACAAGACCAAGGTGAAGCCGAGGCGCTACATGCGGGCGGATGCCTGTGTGGCGCCGTCAGGTATGAGGCAGAGGGCGATCCCGAGTTCGTGATCATATGTCACTGCCGGTCTTGCCAGAAAGCGCTGGGAACGGGTGTGAACTACGAGCTGCTGTTTCGAAAGGACCGGTTCAGGAGGGTGCAGGGTGAGCCGAAGTCCTTCGAACATCACGGGGGCAGTGGAAAGAAGCTGGACCGGCGATTTTGTGGAACCTGCGGGACGGCGGTCTGGCTGACTGGCGAGCGCTTTCCGGAAGTCGGCCTCTTTCGCGGCACGCTCGACCATCCTGACACGATCCGGATCGGCCCCGAAAACGCGTATCAACTGTATCTTGGGGAGGCTTTGCCCTGCAGCATGGTCATTGCGGGGATCGAGGCGTTTGAAGAGCACAGCCGCAATCCGGACGGAACTGTGAATCGGGGAACCGCCTACAAGGAGCATTGGCGAGTCGAGGATAAGCCGTTGGGGTATTGACGCTCGACGGTGCTCCGGTGCTTGCGCATATCAGCGGATTCAGACGATTCCCCGGGGTCGTGGAAACACCAAAACGGGCTCTTCCGATTCCCCGCAGAACGCAATAGCCCAGCGAGGCCTGAGGTAGTTGTGACACTAATGACGGAATGACAGAGTTTTCGAAGAAGTCGGCACAAAAGGCCTAGTAGAGACATTACTCAGAACCCTGTCATTCCGTCACAACTGTCACACTCTCCTCGTATCCAGCCCACCACGGACCACAGAATATCGAAAGATCGCCTTGCGCCCTAGGCCACGGCCCGCCACCCTCCAACCAGCATCATGAGCAGGGCTGACGCCCTCGCCAACCTGCCCCGCCCGGGCAAGGTGGCCTCCCGGTTCCGGGAGATGCGGCCGACTGGCAACCAAGCGGGCCGTCATGAGAGTTTCGTCAGCCCTCTGTCGCAACCGAGCGCGGAGGGTTTTTTCGTGTCCGTCTCCATCCAACCGACAGCGTCTGCAGAGCCCGCCCCGGAAGGGCTCCGGATGCACACCCTCTACCTCGCCAACCGCGAGGGGCAGCCGTTCTCAGAGCACGACCGCGGTGAGGTGGCGGCCATCCTGTCCGGGATCTTCCCCGCCTTCACTCTGATCGAGGCCACGGGCTACTGGCGCGGACGGATATTGCCGACCCTGGCGATCAAGCTGGCCTCCGAGGATCACGACGCCGTCGACACTGCCGCCGAGGAACTGCGCCTGGCATTCCAGCAACAGGCCGTCGGGATCGAGAGCGAGGGGCGCTACCGGCGGATCACCGGGCCCGATGCACAAACCTATCCCGAACATCGCGAGCAGGGAGACTGACCATGGCAAAGATCGTGTCCAGGCGCTTTCTGACCGAGGAAGAGCTGCGCGCCGATAAGGCCTTCACGGTCTTCACCGTCTCGTCGGCCTGGTGGCCGATAGGCGTGGGGAAGAAGACCGCCCCGCCCGACCCTCAGGTCAGCACCAATGACGGTGCAGCAGACACCAAGCCCCAGGACGAAGAGAAAGACCGATGAGCAACCTGTTTGGCGAATACCTCGCAGCACGCGCCGAGGAGATCGACGAGCCGATGCAGGCGGAGCCCGGAGCTTCGAAGAGAGCCGCTGCCCGCATGCGGCAACTCGAGGCCCTGGGCGACACCAGCAACCTGCCCGAGACCGGCGCCATGTCGAAGGAAGCTCACGACAGCATGGAAGAGCGGATCCTGAAGCGGCATCCGAACCTGACCCTTGAAGAGCTCCGGGAGATGATCGGGTCGCTGTAGTGGCAAGAACGGCAACTCAGAGAGGCCTTCCCATGGCAAGGAAGACGGAAACCGACCGGGATGACACAACGAAGTGCACCTTCCAGGGCCTCGTCCCCGACGATCACCCGAGTTACGCCGAAGCGGCGACGACCATCGTCATAGGCGGGCCCAGGGGCCGCCGGGACCACGCCCCGAGAGCCAAGAAGAAGTCGGACCCCGCCGACGAGGGCTAGATGCGCCGCATTGCCGGGATGATGGCGATGACAGCTGATGAGGTCATGGACCGCGAGAGGCCGACGCTCACGGGCAGTTGATGTGACTGGATCGACTGCAACCGCCTATCATGTGTATTGCTTTTCAGCCATGCCTTTCGGCTACGCGACGGACTTGCAGGTCGCAAGTCTCGAACGTAACGGCTGGAGCCATCTTCCGTCGGCGACCACAGGAGGCGACTATGCTCCGTATGCCGATGATCCTCGCAGCAGGCCTGTTGATTGCCACGCCGGCATTGGGCCAATCCATTGTCATACTCGGCGACAAGGCCCCCTCTCCCACATCGCCGCCAAATGACGTGGTCACCCGTGACGGCTCAACGCAAGGCATCAACCCCAGGACTGGGGAAGCTGTGATCTTCGATGCCAAGCCCACCAGGCGCGCGGATGGTGCAGCACAGTTCGGGGAAGAGAGCTTGACCATATCACCTGGGAGAACCACGCGTCCGGACTAGGCGCATTAGGACGACTGGGCACATTGGAGTATAGTGAGACCAAATCTGTGCCTGTGTTCAATGGACCTGAGTTTGGATGTCAGCGCCCATCTCCTAAGCCGCGACGGCAATATATGAATCGATTATGCGATTGCTTCAGACAGGGAGCCAGTATCCAACGTGCACAGCTCTCATGCTTTGAGTCTTTCACGTCAGCATGAGGAGGCGTAGATGTTCCGGTCAATCCTTATCTAATCTCTTGTCGTGGCTCCTTCGGCAGCCTTTGCGCAATTGATCGCTGTCGAGGATGTCTTTACCGTTAGTAGAGACCCTCCGTCCGATACGGCCACGATCAGTTCAGGTGACCTGACAGTCAGGCCGCCGGGAGGGGGTGTCAGGGAGGTGCCGGAACAGACGCCCCACACCAACCTCTCGACCGGCGGTGTGCAGATCGATCCCGGATCGCCAGCCGACGCTATCTCGAGATGACGCGGCTCCGGGCGGGATACCCTGGCGTTCCAGGCGATCGGTCATGACCTCGTCGCCATGGATGCCTCGGTCGAGATGGTGGCTCGGGCCGAACGCCCGACTGGCCGGGGAGTGCTCCACCGGAACTTCAAGGACATGGTGTTCGAGGCCGAGTTCGACGGCATCTGGGCCTGTGCATCGCTGCTGCACGTTCCCCGATCTGAGATGGCGGATGTCTTCGGCCGCTTCGTCCGAGCCCTCGAGCCCGGCGGAATCTGGTACCTGTCCTTCAAGCTGGGCGACAGTGAGCGCATCAAGGACGGGCGCCTGTTCAATGATCAGACCGAGGAGTCGCTCACAGCCGCGCTCTCGAAGTTCGGGGCGCTCGAGAGCGTTGGAGTTGGAGTTCCCCCGGTCTGGTGGACAGCTCCGGGCTTGAGGCGTCCTGCTGCTGGGCGGCCTTTTCGTAGTTGATGGGCGACAGGTAGCCGAGCGCCGAGTGGCGCCGGCCGGGGTTGTACCAGCCCTCGATGAACTGGAAGACGGCCATGCGGGCCTCGGCCTTGGTTCGGAACTTCCGCCGATCGAGGAGCTCGCATTCGAGGGTGGCGAAGAAGCTCTCGCACATCGCGTTGTCGTAGGCGTCGCCGACCGATCCCATGGAGGGCCGCACACCGGCCTCCTTGCAGCGCAGGCCGAAGGCGATCGAGGTGTATTGCGATCCCTGGTCGGAGTGGTGGATCACGCCGATCGGCCGACGCTGCGTCAGCGCCATGTTCAGCACGTCGAGTACGAGCTGGGCCTTGAGATCATGGCCCATCGCCCAGCCGACGATCCGGCGCGAGAAGGCATCGAGCACGACGGCCAGATAGAGGAAGCCGGCCCAGGTGGGCACGTAGGTGATGTCGGCGACCCAGAGCTGGTCGGGCTCGTCGGCATGGAAGTTCCGGTCGACCCGATCGCTGGCCGGCCGGACCCGCTCGTCGCGGAAGGTCGTGCGGGCACCCTTGCGCCGACTGACGCCGGCCAGGCCCGCCGCCTTCATCAGCCGCTCGACCCGCTTGCGGCCGAGACGGATGCCCTCGTCGACGAGCTCGGCATGGATGCGCGGCGCTCCATAGGTCGCCTTAGAGGCCTTGTGGATCGCCGCGATGCGATCCGTCAGCTCGCCATCGGCCTGCGAACGCGCGCTCGGCTCGCGATCAAGCCAGGCATAGTAGCCGGCACGCGAGACGCCGAGCGTCCTGGACATGGTAGAGATGGAGAACATGGCACGGTTCGCCGCCATCAGCTCGTAGACCGAGACGACATCGCGTCGCTCTGAGCGAACCAGGCCGCGGCCTTTGCCAGAATATCTCTCTCCTGGCGAAGCTGGCGGTTCTCACGACGCAGGCGGCGAAGTTCCTCCTGCTCCTGGCTGGTCAGGCCATCGGCCCGTCGGCCACCGTCGCGATCGGCCTGCCTGATCTACCCGTGGATCGTCGCCGCGCACGGCTCGAACTCACGGGCCAGATCCTCGACGCTGCGCCCCGCCCGGGCCAGCGCGACGATCTGCTCCCTGAACTCAGGCGGGTTCGGGTTCCTCGCTCTCGGCATTATGACACTCTCCTCTTCGTAGTCGGATTGTGTCCACCAAACCGGGGGAACTCCATCCAATGCCCGTTCTTAACGATCTCCCGGGCGGGGGACGGGAACAGCATGAGGCACTACGCAGGCCAGAGCTTGGGAGACCTCAGAAACCGGTCCACGAGGGCTCACAGGGGATGCTGCCAAACGCCTCGCTGGAGCCTTCCCAGGAACTGGTTAACAGCAGGCGCCCCTCTATGGTCAACAGCTCCATTCCCTGATCCCGGCATGTGTCGATCCATAGATGGTGGGGGTGCCCCCTGGCCCCGCCCCAGGGGTGGCTGTCACACTGGTGTCACACTGACCTCCTGCCGCAGGCCCACATCACAACCCTTGGCACGTGGCTTCCAATTACGTAACCTTCCACTATCGTGGTCGATGTGAGATCGAGGAAAGACAAGCAGATCAACGGGTTGGGACACACCCCCTCGCCCCGCGTACCTACCCGCCAACGACCTCCGGGCGCGTAGCTCAGCGGGAGAGCACCGTCTTCACACGGCGGGGGTCGCTGGTTCAAACCCAGCCGCGCCCACCATTCTCCTCACGATCTTCTCTCCTCAGGATCTTCACGGGCGAGCCGTCCAGGCGACGCTTTCGCTCGGGATACGGCCGGCCGGTGGCGGCTTGTCCGCTATGTCGGCGGGCGCCCGCGCGCTCTCAGATGGTCGGCCAGCCGCAGGGTCAGCGCGATCAGGGTCAGGGTCGGGTTCGACGCGCCGCCGGTGGGAAAGACGGCGCTGCTGGCGACGAACAGGCCCGGGTGGCCGTGGACCTGCAGATTGGCGTTGACCACGCCCCGCCGGGGGTCGCTCGCCATCCGCGTCGTGCCCATCGGGTGATAGGAGTCGGTCAGCCCCAGCGCCCAGGCCTGGCCGTCGGCGAGTTCTGCGGCTTCGACGACGCGGCCGAGGCCGATCCTGGCGAAGGCGTCGGAGAGGGTCGCCACGAAGACCCGAAGCGTGTGCCGCTCGGCCTCGCTCAGCCGCCAGTCGACCCGGGCGCGCCGCATCCCCGCCTCGTCGAGGCTGTCGCTCAAGGTGACCCGGCTGTCCGGATCCGGAGCCTGCTCGACCGTGGCGACCAAGCCGATATCCGCGACCGCGCCGACCGGCCGGCGCCGGGCGACCAGACGCTGCCACAGCAGCGAGGAGGCTTCGCGACCGCTGCCGGCGAGCGCGAGGGCGTGGCGCGCGGCGCGCATGGGCCGGCCGGCGCGCCATTCCGCGCGGCAGTCGACCGCGGCCGCGAAGCCGGAACCGGCGCGGGGAACAAAGGCCAGTTCGGCCAGGGCGTTGAGCGTGCGGTGGCGCCGCTGCACCGTCTCGCCCAACGCGATCTTGGGAACCACGCGGCCCTCCCGCCGATAGAATGGTCGGAACCAGTCGGTCAGGCGCGCGAGATCGGGATCGGCCACCGTGGCGCAGACACCGGCCGGATGGTCCATCAGGTAGCGCCCGACCAGACCATGCGCGTTGCCGAGACCGGCGGGCACGCCTTCGGTCGAGGCCAGCAGCAGTCGTGGCGTCTCCAGGCCGCCGCAGCAGATCACGACCAGATCGGACTCGACGGTCGCCTCGCGGCCGGCCGCGGTCAGGAACCGCACCGCATACCGGCCGCCGCCGCAAGAGGGTGGGCGGATGGCCATGGCCGTGGCCTCGAGCAGCACCTCGACATTGTCGTCGCCGTTCAGATCCGCCCGGTAGAGTCGGGCGAAGTCACGATTGCGCGCCATCCACGACGCGACGGGTCGCAAGCCGGATCCGTCGAGCGGCGGCGGTGCGCGGTCGAGGGTGCGCCAGGCCGCGTCGGCGTAGCGCATGCCGCTCAGGCGCAGATAGCGCTCCGCACGCTCCCAATAGGGCGCAATGGTCTCCGGGCCGATCGGCCAGCCGCTGCCCGGAACCCAGGGGCGGGCCTCGAAGTCGATCGGATCGAGCGGCAGGCTCTGGCCCGCCCAGATCGTCGTCGTGCCGCCGAAGGCACGGGCGCGGCCCGCCAACGCCCCGTCATAGGCGTGGCCGACCACGTCGACGTGATTGCGGGGATCGGGACCTGCCGGGGCGCGACCCGGCCGCCGGACCGTACCGCTTTCCAGGACGACGATGCGCAGGCCCGAATTGGCGAGCGCATGGGCCAGGACGATCCCCGCCGCCCCGCTGCCGATCACGCACAGGTCGCCATGATGGACGTGGCCGGCCGGAAGATCGCGCGTCGAGTGGATCATCGCGGCCGGCGCCCGGGCAGGCGGTACCCGGTCCCGGCGTGCGCATCCGCCGCCGCGGTGAAGGACGCATGGAGTCGACTCACCCGTGCCCTCCAACCGAATCCGTGCCGAGAGCGACGAGACTGCCAAGGCCGCGCGCACGCGGCCATGCAAAAAGCCGGGATCTTCCGATCGCGTCGGGCGATCGTCCGATCACGGGCTTTCCGGCGGACAGAGAGCGGGACGCGCGGCGTTCCCGGATGCCTCACCGGAAGCCCCTTGGGGCGGCCTGCTCCCTGTTGCCTATCCCGTATGAATTCGCGGGGTGGCCTTCTTCGGTTTTGCCCGAGCCGAGGCGTGTCGGCTCGAATGAGGCAAGGGGCCGGAAGGCCGGCGGCCGCCGGTCGAGGCACGCCCCGCCAACGGAGGACGCATCCATGAAGATCGAACTCGAGACGGGCAAGCTGCTCGGCTTCCGCCTCTATTCGGGCGCCATCGGCGCCAAGGTCGGTGGCAAGGACGGCGAGAAGGATCAAGTCCTGCTCTCCGCCAAGGTCGGCAGCAAGACCGAAGAGGGTAACGCCGGCGTCAAGGACGAGAGCAGAGCGTCCTGATCTCCGGCGCCGGCGGAGGGGCCTCACCGGTCCCGCCGCCGGCGACCAATTCCGGCGCCGGGCCCGGCCCGGCGCCGCTTCTTCCGCGAGGGAGCGAGTGCGCATGTCGATCGCCATGGATTTCGAGCCGGACGCCGCCCGCGCCGTTGCGCTGGACCGGCGGATGAACCGCGAGCTGGGCCTCAGCCTCGAACACGTCGCCGAGCAGGCGCGCGGCCATGCCGCCTTCGACCGGGCGGGGCTCGGTGCCCTGGTCGCCCATCTCCTGGCCGGAGGCCGTGTGCGTCCCGGCGTCTTCGGGCGCTACTACGACCTGGTGCACGCCATCGACGCAGAGGACCGGGCCGAGATCGAGCGCCTGATGGGCGAGCTCGCCGCCGCCGCGCCCATGCCGCCGGAGCTAGAGATCACGGCCCTGGGCGACGCGACGCTCGGCCGCGACAGTGCGCTCTACATGAGGAAATGGCAAACTGGCGGCAACAAGAACATCGGCTTCCGCGAGCCGTCGGCGGAGATCGCGCAAGCCTTCCGGCCGCGCCTGGCCGACGGCCTCGCCCTTTTGGAGAGCGCCCTGCCCGAACTCCATGGGGAGATCAGGGCGATCGTCCACCAAGTCGTCATCGCCGGCAGCGACCCGGACACCAAGCTCCAGTTCGACGGCGGCTCGCACTACCAGCTCTGGGGCGCGCTGTTTCTCAACGGCCATTTCCACCCCGACCGGGTGGCGGTCGCCGAGGTCCTGGCGCACGAGAGCGCGCACAGCCTGCTGTTCGGCTTCTGCACGCACATGGCGCTGGTCGACAACGACGACGACGCGGTGTTCTCCTCGCCCCTGCGCCGCGATCCGCGCCCGATGGACGGCATCTATCACGCCACCTTCGTCTCCGCCCGGATGCACTGGGCGATGACGGCGCTGGCCCGCAGCGGCGCGCTCACGGACGAGGAAGCCGCGCGCGCCCACGCGGCCGCCGAAGCCGACCGGCGGAATTTTTATGCCGGTCACGGGGTCGTCGCCGAGCACGGGCTGCTGACCCCGGTCGGCACCGAGCTGATGGCGGGGGCCAAGGCCTACATGGAGTCCGTCGGCGCGCCCGAGGAGGCGCTGGCGACGGCCGGCTGACCCGTCGCCCGGCCGCCGCGTCGCCAGAAGGGGCACCGGTCCCGTGTCCGTCGCCGATTCGACCCTGCGCGGCATCGCCTGGACCGCAACCAGCGGGTCGATCCAGCTCTGCGTCAAGCTCGCCACCTTCGCCCTGGTGGCGAGCCGCCTGGCGCCGGCGGAAATCGGCGCCTATGGCGTCGCGGCGATGCTCGTCGGGCTGGGCGAGGCGCTGGCGATCCATCCCTTCGCGGAGAGCCTCAAGCAGCGCCGGCACCTGCGCCGCGCCCATATCGTCGCGACCTTCTGGCTGCTGTTCGGCCTCGCCGGGCTCGTCGCCGCTGTGATGCTGGCGGGGGCCGGCGCCTTCGCGGCCGCCTTCTCGGCGCCGCAGGCCGCCCTGCTGATCGCCTGGTCGACGCTCGCCCTGCCGCTGGCGGCCGGCACGGCGATCAACGACGCCCTGCTCGCCCGCCGGCTGCGCTTCGACGTGACGGCGCGGGCAGGCGGCATCGCCAGCCTGATCGGCGGCGCGGCGGCGATCGCCTCGCTGCTGGCCGGCGCCGGGGTCTGGAGCCTGCTGATCGCCGATCTGGTCGGCCGGCTCTGGCGGATCGCCCATCTCTGGCGCGTCACGCGGTTCCGGCCGGGCCCGCCGCGCCGGCTCGGCGCCCTGCGCGACCTGATGCGCTTCAACACCGGGTCGTTCGGTGCCTTCCTGATCGGCTATGCCGACGGGATGGCGCCCCGGTTCCTGACAGGCCTGCTGCTCGGGCCCTCGGCGCTCGGCTACCTGATCGTGGCCGAGAGGGTGATGGCGCTGACCAGCCAGCTCGTCCTCGGGCCCCTGTCGAGCGTGACCATGGCGTCGGTCGCCCGGCTGCAGGCGCGCGCCGAGGAGCTGCGCGGCCTCGTCCTGTCGCTCTACCGCCTGGCCGCCCTGGCCGGCTACCCGGCCTTCCTGGGCGCGGCCGTGGTGGTCCCCGACCTGGCCCGGCTCGTCGGCGATACCTGGGTCATGGCGATCCCGGTCGCCCAGCTCCTGCTGCTGCGCGGACTGCGCACGACCACTGGCGTGTTCAACGTGGCGGTCCTGCGCGGGCTCGGCCGCAATGCCGATCCGCTGATCCTGCTGGGCGCCGGCCTGGCGCTCCACGCCGCGCTGATCCCGATCGGCGCGCAATGGGGCATCGTCGGCGTCGCCGTCGCCATGCTCGTGCGCACCTACGCCACCTGGCCTCTCGGGCTGTGGCTGATCCGGCGGGTGACGGGCCTCGGCATGGGTGCGCAGCTCGCCGCCGGGGCGCGCTGCTTTGCCGCCGCGCTCGCGATGGCCGCGATCGTCCTGCTGGCGCTCGACGCCGTGCCGGCCGCCGCGACCGGTGTGCGCCTGGCGCTGGCGATCGCCCTGGGCGCCGCAGTCTATGGAGGCCTCGTCGCGGTGATGGAGCGGCGCACCGTCTGGCCGGCCCTGCGCCTGGCGGCGGGCGGCCAGCGCCGGCTCGCCCTGTCCCGGCTGCGCGCCGGTTTCGGAGTCTGAGACGCGGGCCATGATCGTTCTCGTGACCACGCGGGCGCACCGCTACACCCACTACAAGGTGGCCGCCGGCCTGCCCGGCTTCCGGCTGATCCCCTATCCGGTGCTGGCGGCGCGCCGGTCGCTGCCGCGCGCGGCCTACATCTTCTCGGACTTCGACCGGCTGTCGTTCTGGCAGCTCGAGCTCGCGGCCCATCTCTACCGCCAGCTCCGCGACGCCGGCTGCCCGGTGCTCAACGACCCGGCGCGCGCGCTCCAGCGCGTCGCCCTGCTGCGCCGGCTGCATGCCTGCGGGATCAACAGCTTCGCGGTCTGGCCGGCGACCGAGTGGCGGGCGGTCGACCACTTTCCGGTCTTCCTGCGGACCGCGGCGGCCCATCGCGGCAACCTGACCGATCTGATCGAGGGCCCCGACGACCTGGACCGCGCGATCGAGGACCTGGTGGCGGCGGGCCAGCCGCTCGCCGACCTGATGATCGCGGAATACCGGGCCGAGCCGCTGGACGGCGGCGTCTACCGCAAGCTCTCCGTCTACCGCGTCGGCGACCGCTACGTCGCGACGCCCAGCGTGCACGAGCGCCACTGGACCGTGAAGTACGGCGAACAGGGCGTGGCCGGCGAGGAGGCCTATGCCCGCGACCTGGAGACGGTGCGCGCCAACCCCCACGGCGCGGTGATCGCCCGGGCCTTCGAGGAGGCGGGGATCGACTACGGCCGCGCCGATTTCGGCATCGCCGACGGCCGGCCGGAGATCTACGAGATCAACACCAACCCGATGATCGCGCCCTCGACCCGCCACCCCTTCCCCGACCGGCTGGAGGCCTTCCGCCTGTCCCACGAGGCGTTCCTGGCGGCGATCGCGGCGCTCGATCCGGGCGTCGGCGGCCGGGTCCGGGTCGAGCGGCCGGCCTGGCTGGCGGGGCAGCGACGGCTCGCCCGGCTCCTGCCCGGCTATCTCTGGACTCCTTGAGGACGCCCGCACGCCCGCCGGCCCATCCGCCGGCCGGATCAGCGCGCCCGGCCCCGCCCGAGCCCGAGGAGGCGCCGCAGGCCCGACTCTCCGACCCGAACCAGGATGACGGGAGCCAGCGCCGGGGCGCCAACGAGGACGCCCAGCGCCCGCCCCGGGCGGCGACGGCGCAGCGCCTCGAAGACATGAAAGGTTCGCCGCGCGGCGACGAGGGAGCGGTAGTGCGCCGCCAGGCCGGCGCGGTCCGCGGCCGCCAGCCCCGGCCCCGCTTCGGCGATCAGCCGCGCCTCCGCGCGCATCAGCGCGCGCTGGGCCGACGGCCGGACGCGGCCTGACAGCGAGCCGGAGCGCACGATGTAGAGATACCCCGCCGCCGGCTCGTAGCCGACCCGCGCGCCGGCGATCAGCAGGCGGACCATCAGCATGTAGTCCTGGGACGACCGCAGCGCCGGGTCGTAGGCGAGGCCGTGGCGCGCCAGGAAGGCCCGCAGGATCACGGGCTTGAGGAATCCCAGATTGGTCCGCGCGGCATAGGGCCGGTTGGCGCGCGCGTAGGCGCCGAGCCGCCAGGGCCCGCCGAACCGGCGCCACCGGTGGCCGACCAGCGGCTCCCCCGCCTCCACCGCCGCGCCGCCCGGATCGGTATCCGCGACCCGGATGTCGTCGAGCACGACATCGAGGCCGTCGGCCTCGCCGCGCGCCACCAGCCGGGAGAGCCGGCCCGGCAGGAACCGGTCGTCGGCGTCGAGCACCGCGACCCAGCGGCCCCGGGCCTCGGCGAGCGCCGCGTTGCGCGCCACGGCCGCGCCGCCGTTGCGCGCCAGCCGGATCGCGCGGATGGTCGGGTGGCGCGCGGCCAGGGCCTCGGCCAGCGCGCCGGTGCCGTCCATCGAGGCGTCGTCGACGACCACGACCTCCACCGTCACGCCCGTCTGGTCGAGCGCGCTCGCCACCGCCGCTTCCAGGCTCGCCTCCGCCTGCCACGCGGCGATGACGACCGTGACGTCGATCGGGTCCTCGATCGAGACGTCGGCCATGACGTCGCCCCTCCCCATCGATGCGTCGCGCCGGACGGATGGGCAGATAAGCCCATGGCACCCAACGACGAAAGGGGCGTAGCGACGATCCTTCGATCGGACGGGCCCCTACGCCCGAACGAACGGGGCCTCTCCGGAAAATCCCGCGGCGCTTACGCCCGTGCCGCCGCCGGGGCCCGGCGATGGTGCGATAGTCGCCGGGCATTCGAAGCCCGGCCCGTGACCCGACACCGGCCGACCCACCATCGACGGATCGATCGCCGCGTTGTCGCCAACCTCCCGGACCGATGCCCGGCCGCGCCGCCGCCGCCCACGCCGCGACGGACCGGCAGCTTTCGTCGCGCCGCGCTCGGCCGCCCCGGGCCAGACCTCGGGCCCGGCGCGAGCCGCGCCGTGACCGCGCCGACGCTGTCGCTGGTCGTGGCGACCCGCGGCCGGGACCGGGAGCTGCGGCGGCTGCTCACCTCCCTCGAGGCCGTCGAGGAGCCGGCCATCGAGGTGCTGATCGTCGACCAGAACGCAGACAGCCGCCTCGACGCCCTGCTCGCTTCGGCGGGCCGGACCATGTCGCTGCGCCATCTCAAGACGGAGCCGCTGGGCGCCAGCCATGCCCGCAATCATGGTGCCCGGCGGGCCTCGGCCCCGTGGCTCGCCTTTCCCGACGACGACTGCTGGTACGGGCCGGATACGCTCGCCCGGCTGCTGGACGCCGCCCGGGCGGCTGGGGCCGGTTTCGCCGCGGGCCGGCCGTCCGACGCGGAAGGGCGCGAGATCATGGGCCGGTTCCGCGCCACGCCCGGCCCGATCGGCGAGGCCGATGTCTGGTCCTGCCTGATCGAGTGGCTGAGCGTCGTCCGTACCGACGCGTTCCGCGCCGTCGGCGGCTTCGACACGCGCATCGGCCCCGGCTCCGGCACGCCCTGGGGCGCCTGCGAGATCCAGGACCTGGCCCTGCGCCTGCTGCGTGCCGGGGCGGCGGGAACCTATGACCCGACGATCCGCGGCTATCACGAAAGCGACCGCCCGGCGGGGGTATCGCGCGCCGACCGGGCCCGCATGCGGCGCTACGGCGCCGGCTGCGGCCATGTCTTCGCCAAGCACGGCCTGCCCCATCGCGATTTCGCGCCGATGCTTGGCCGACCTCTGGCGGGAATGGCCGTGTTCGCCGCGACCGGGCGCTGGCGCCGGGCGGCACGCTCCTTCGCTCTGCTGCGCGGCCGGATCGAAGGCCGCCTGGCCGATCCCCGGCCCGGCCCGGCCCCGGCCGGCGAGCCTGGTGGCGCAGAGCCGTGCGCCACCCGACGCGACCCGGCACGCCCGCCGAATCGTGCCTGAGGCAAACCGATTCCCGTCCGGCGGAAGCATCGGTCACGCCCGCCCGGCGCCGGGCCGGGCACCGCACCACGTCTGTCCGCGGCGCCCACCCTGCGTGCCGCCCGCAAATCGTGACCGCGTCGCCTCGTCCTCCGTCACCTCGCCCCATCCCCACGCATGGCACTTGATCGCCGCCCTCGCCCCGGTGTCTATGGAGCCGAGGCGGGTCGGCGAGCGAGGGGAACGGCGGGATGGCGGATGGCGGGGCGCGGGCCGGCACGATCTTCGTGGGCGGCGGTGAGGGTCGTATTCCACAGCATCTGGTCCTGAAGCGGGCGAACCGGCACGGGCTGATCGCCGGCGCCACGGGCACCGGCAAGACGGTCACGCTCCAGATCCTGGCGGAGGGGCTGTCGCGCGCCGGCACGCCGGTCTTCATGGCCGACGTCAAGGGCGACCTCTCCGGTATCTCGCAGCCCGGCGTCGCCAAGGGCTTCCTGGCCGAGCGCGCGGCGGCGATCGGCCTGTCCGACTACGTCTTCGAGCCCTGCCCCACGGTCTTCTGGGACCTGTGGGGCGAGAAGGGCCATCCGGTGCGCACCACCGTCTCCGAGCTGGGGCCGATGCTGCTGGGCCGGCTGCTCGGCCTCAACGACGTCCAGCAGGGGGTGCTCGACCTCTGCTTCACCGTGGCCGACGACCAGGGGCTGCTGCTGCTGGACCTGAAGGACCTGCGGGCGATGCTGACCCATGTGGGCGACAGCGCGGCCGAACTGCGCACGGTCTACGGCAACGTCTCGGCGGCGAGCGTCGGGGCGATCCAGCGCCGGCTGCTGTCGCTCGATCGCCAGGGCGGGGAGACCTTCTTCGGCGAGCCGGCGCTGACGCTCGCCGATTTCCTGACGACCGCCCCCGACGGCCGGGGCACGATCAACGTGCTGGCCGCCGACCGCCTGATCGAGAGCCCGCAGCTCTACGGCACCTTCCTGCTGTGGCTCCTGTCCGAGCTGTTCGAGAGCCTGCCGGAGGTCGGCGATCCGGAGCGGCCGGTGCTCGTCTTCTTCTTCGACGAGGCACACCTGCTCTTCGACGACGCGCCCGACGCCCTGGTCGACAAGGTGGCCCAGGTCTGCCGCCTGATCCGGTCGAAGGGCGTCGGCGTCTATTTCGTCACCCAGAACCCGGACGACGTGCCGGAAGTGGTGCTGGGCCAACTCGGCAACCGGGTCCAGCACGCCCTGCGCGCCTTCACCCCGCGCGACGCAAGGGCGGTGAAGACGGCCGCCGAGACCTTCCGCCCGAACCCGGCCTTCGACGCAGCGGCCGTGATCGGGGAGCTCGGCGTCGGCGAGGCGCTGGTCTCCCTGCTCGACGCCAAGGGGGTGCCCGGCATCGTGGAGCGCACGCTGATCCGGCCTCCCGCCTCCCGCCTGGGCCCGGCCGACGAGGCCGAGCGCGCGGCCGTGATCGCGCGCAGCCCGATCGGGCGGCGCTACGACGCGCCCGTCGATCGGGAGTCCGCCTACGAGATTCTGGCCGAGCGGGCGCGCGCGGCCGAGCGGGCCGAGGACGACGCCCGGGAGCGGGAAGAGCGCGAGGAGCGCCGCGCGCGGGAAGAGGCCGAGGCGGAGGCGGCCGACCATCGCCGGAGCCGCTCGCGCATCCCGTCGTCGCGCGCTCCGCGCCGGACCACCCGGCGGTCGCGGCGGCAGAGCGTCGGCGAATCCCTGGCCAAGAGCGCTGCCCGACAGGTCGGCCGGGAATTGGGCCGTGCGCTCTTCCGCGGCATCCTGGGGACGCTCGGCCGGTCGCGCTGAGGCGACCGGGCCACGGGCGATCAGAGCGCGGGGGCATCGCCCTCCGCCCGGCGGCGGGACCGGCGACGGCGGCCGCCCTCGCCGTCCTCCGGCGCCGCGTCCGCAGCGCCAGGCGCCGGCGCCGCGACGGGACCGAGCCGGGCTTCCACCGTCGCCCGGTCGGGCACCGGTCCGGGCGGGCGGGCGGCGACGGCCTCGACCATCGCGCGGACATGTTCGGCCGTCGTGCCGCAGCAGCCGCCGATGATCCGCGCCCCGGCGTCGCGGGCGAGGCAGGCATAGTCCGCCATGACCTCGGGCGAGCCGGAATAGTGAAGGTGGCCGTGCCGGTATTCGGGGATGCCGCAATTGCCCTTGGCGACGACCGCGACGCCATCCGGCGCGGCGCCCGCCAGGCCCAGCACGGTGTCGAGAAGCTGGGGCGGGCCGATGCCGCAATTGGCGCCGAGGCCGAGCGGCCGCGCCGCCAGCGTGCCGGCGAGCGCCATGGCGTCGGCCGGAGTCAGCCCCATCATCGTCCGGCCGTTGGTGTCGAAGCTGAAGGTGGCGACGATCGGCAGGCCCGTGCGCGCCGCGCCGGCGACCGCCGCGCGCATCTCCTCGGCCGCCGAGATCGTCTCGATCCAGAGCAGGTCGACCCCGCCTTCGGCCAGGGCGACCGCCTGCTCGGCGAAGGCGGCCTCGGCCTCGTCGGCGGTCAGCGGGCCGAGCGGCGCCAGCAGGTCCCCGGTCGGGCCCATCGAGCCGGCGACGAGCACCGGCCGCCCGGCGGCATCCGCCACGCCCCGGGCCACGCCGGCGCCGGCGCGGGCGAGTTCCGCGACCCGGGCCTCCAGCCCGTGCAGGCGCAGCCGGCGGGCATTGGCGCCGAAGGTGTTGGTCAGCACGATGTCGCTGCCCGCCTCGACGAAGCCGCGGTGGACCGAGGCCACCGCCTCCGGCCGCTCGAGGTTCCAGAGCTCCGGGCTGTCGCCGGTGGTCAGGCCGAGGGCGAACAGGCTCGTGCCCATGGCGCCGTCGGCGAAGACCACGGGCCGGTCGGCGAGCAGGGTCGTCAGGGGATCGGTCATCGAAGGAGCTCTCGCGGCCGGGAAACGGGCACGATCGGGATCGCCCGAGCGTCCCATGGACCCCGCGAGTGTGCCAAGCCGCTCCCCGGCCGGGCGCGTGCCGGCGCGACGCCGATTGTTCCGCATCCGACCGCGGCCTGTTGCCGGCCCGGGCTCCGGCCCCAATGTCTTGTGCCATGACCTATCGCTGCGCCCTCGTCACCGGGGCGACGAGCGGCATCGGCGCCGCCTTCGTCCACGCCCTGCCGCCGGAAACCGGGCTGGTGCTGACCGGCCGGGACGAAGCCGCCCTCGCCGCCGCGGCGACCCGGGCCGGGCGCCGCGGCCAGTCGGTCGAGACGGTGCCCGCCGACCTCACCGTGCCGGCCGAGCGCGAGGCCGTGATCGCCCATGCCAAGGCCGCCGGCATCGACCTCTTCGTCAACAACGCCGGCATGGGGGCGCTGGGCGCGATCCTCGACCGGCCGGCCGAGGAGCAATCGGCGACGATCGAGCTCAACGTCGTCGCCATGGCGGAGCTGACCCGGGCGCTCCTGCCGGGCATGATCGCGCGGGCGCGCAACGACGGCTCGCGCGCCGGGCTGATCGTGGTGTCGAGCGCGCTGGCCGCCTCGCCCCTGCCCTTCTTCGCGACCTATGCCGCCAGCAAGGCCTTCTCGCTCTGGTACGCCGAGGCGCTGGCGGAGGAGGTGCGCGGCCAGCCCGTCGACGTGCTGGCGCTCTGCCCCGGTCCGACGCGCAGCGCCTTCGGCGCCCGCGCCGGCTTCTCCGCCGGCGGCCTGCCAGGGGCGCTTGACGCCGACGCCGTCGCCAAGCGCGGGCTCGCGGCGCTGGGCAAGCGCAACGTCCTGGTCACCGGCCGCTTCACCCCGGCGCTGATGGAGCCGTTCGTCACCTCCCACCGCCTGCTGTCCCGCGGCCTCGGCGGCGTGATGCGCCCCTTCGCCCGCCGCTTCGGACGGGAGGCTTAGCGGGCGCCCGGGAGTTTCGTAGGTCGGCCGAGCGAAGCGAGCCCGACATCGCGACGCCGAGGCCCGGGGATCGTCGGCATCGCTGCGCTCTGTCGACCTACGACGTGACGTCGGGACAACCCACGGACAGGTCCCTCACGCCCGGACGGGGGCCTCGCCGGTGGCGGTCTCGACGCCCAGCGCGGCGAGCGCCGTCGCCACGATGTCGGCGGCGGCCAGCCCCGCCTCGGCGTACTGCTTTTCCGGCTTGTCGTGGTCGATGAACCGGTCCGGCAG
>JAVJUS010000083.1:0-19923 GCA_040220455.1 Azospirillaceae bacterium | reverse complement strand
TTGCGGCCCGTCTCGCCCGACTCCATTCGAGCCACCACCGCAAGCTTCTCCGACACCGATCTGTGCCGTCCCATCCATCGCCTCCCCTGATGTGACGACTGTGTCCTTTTACCACTGTCTCAAATCAGGGGTGCAGACCAGCGTCGGCGCGGAATGACGGGCGGGGCCGCCCGGGGCCGAAAGGCGTTCCTTTACAGACGCCTGTCGGCGCCGCGCTTAGGATCGGAAAGCGCGAGCCGCACCCCTTGGCGAGACAGCTTCGTGGCCTTCGTGGCCTTCGTGGTGAGAAAATCCCCCGCCGGCCCCGCCGCCGGCGCATCGTCGGCATCGCTTCGCTCTGCCGACCTACGCCTGCTCAAGAGCGAAGTTTTTCTTTCGCCGTCAAGGACCGGACGATCGAAGCGGCGACGTCGATGCCCAATGGGTTCAAAATTCCCAAATCGACAATGATCGCCTCTATCGACGGATCTCTATCCGATTCTTTGGTTGTCTTATCCGAATTCAACAGACTGTCGAGGCTGATGCCGAGAACATCGGCAAGTTTTCTCAGAGTGGCGAGATCCGGCTCTCGCTCGTTGCGGACATAATTGCTGTACCGATTGGCTGAAAGGCCGACGCGCCTCGCCACTTCCGAATCGCTCAATCCGAGCTCGCGCGCCCGCCGGCGCAGATTCTCGCCGAAACCGTCCATACCAACATTCTGTCGATACGGACTCCCACACTGTAATAGACTATTCGTGGATATCGAATTACACATTTCGGGGAAATCCTGCGAATTGCCGGAGACATGCCATGCCCCGATCCGCATCCCTCCGCCCCTCGCTCGCGGCGCTCGCGGCGGCCCTCGCTCCATTGCCGACCCTCGCCCAGGATCCAGCCGGTCTTGGCGCCATACAGGAGGAGCGGTGGGTCGGGTGGGCGGTGGTTCAAGCTGACGTCGGCGTGACAGCGGCGGTGTGCGGGTTCGGCGACGAGCCACCGGCGCCGCGGCCTTGGGAGGATGACGCCCTGCCGTCGGACACCTTCGGCGCGGGCGCGGGCGCGGACAGGCCGCTCGATGACCGAGCCTCGGATTCCGGTCCCCACGGTGTCGCCGGCATGCGAACGATCGGTGGCGGGATGGCGGCCGGCGCCGAAAGCCCGCCCATGGCGAGACCCTCGGTACCAGGGATCCGCGCACGACTGCTCGAGGGATTGGCGGCGGTCGGCGCTTCCACGCGGCAGATCCGTCGAATCCTCGGCCGGTTCGATGTGGCGGTGGCGCGGCGAAGAGGGCATGAGGTCGCGCTCGCCACGATGGTGGAGGGCGGGCCCGGTCTGCGCTTCGGGGGCATCTTCGCCACCGACGGCTGTTCCCGTGCGGTGTACCGCCGGTTGAGCCGCCTCGCCCACACACCGCCGCCCGGACCCTGGTGAGACCGCGCAGCCAACGGCGCGCCGGCGGGGCAGGGTACCGGCTGACCCGCCAGAAGGGGTTGTCACCACGAAAGACACGAAGGGCACGAATCTGTCTCGCCACGGGGTGCGGTTCGCGCCCTTCGGTCCGTCGATCCGGCGCCGACAGGCGCCTGTAATGGAACGGTTTTCGGCCCCGGGCGGCCAGCCCGCCGGCCCGCACCGAAGCCTTTCGTGCGCTTCGTGTCCTTCGTGGTGAGAAAACCCCGACGACTTTGCCGCCGGCGCGCCTCAGTCCTGGTGGCCTTGGTGGCCTTGGTGGTGGGACTCAGCTCCTGTCTCCGCCGGCGGGGCCGTCGGCATCGCTTCGCTCTGTCGACCTACGGGCCTCGCTCCGGCGTGACGGGCAGGGTCAGGCGGTCGCCGTCGCGGGCGACGGTGAGGGTCACCGGGCGGCCCTCCTCGACCAGCCCGATCCGGACCTGGAGCGAGCGCGGGCCGCGCACCGCCTCGCCGTCGACCGCCAGGATCACGTCGCCGCCGCGCAGGCCCGCGCGGGCGGCGGGCGAGCCGGTCTCGACCTCGGCGATCAGGGCGCCGACCGGGCGCTCCAGCCCGGCGGCCTCCGCCAGATCCGGCGTCAGGTCCTGGACCACGACGCCGATCCGCGCCCGGCGCACCTCGCCGAAGCGGGAGAGCTGGCCGACAACGTCGCGGGCCAGGTTCGAGGGCACCGCGAAGCCGATGCCGACGCTGGCGCCGGTGCGCGACAGGATGGCGGAGTTGATGCCGATCAGCCGGCCCCGGCTGTCGATCAGCGCGCCGCCGGAATTGCCGGGATTGATCGAGGCGTCGGTCTGGATGAACTCCTGATACCCCTGCAGCCCCGGCCGGCCGAGCGCGCTGACGATGCCCGAGGTCACCGTGTGGCCCAGGCCGAAGGGGTTGCCGATGGCGATGGCCAGGTCGCCGACCCTCAGCGCGTCGGAATCGGCGAAGGCGATCTCGCGCAGCCCGCCGGCGGCGATGCGCAGGAGCGCCAGGTCCGTCGCCTCGTCGATGCCGACGATCGCCGCGGTTCGCACGCGGCCGTCCTGGAGCGTCACCTCGATCGAGCGCGCGCCGTCGATCACGTGCAGCGCGGTCAGGATCATCCCCTGCCCGGCATCGATCACCACGCCGGAGCCGGCGCTGAGGCTCGGCCCCGTCGGCAGGTCATCGGGCAGGCCGAAGAAGCGGCGGAAGATCTCGTCCTGGAGCAGCGGGTTCTGCTCGGTGGGTGCCGGATGCTCGGCGGCCACGTTGACCACCGCGGCGATCGCGGGCTCGACCACCGGCGCGAGGCTGAGCACGCCGCGCGCCGGATCACGCTCGAAGCCGGCCGACGCGACGGCGGGGCCGCCGCCGCTGCCCGGGCCGTGCGTCGGACCGGGCGCGCAGGCCGCCGCCGCGAGGAGGCCGAGGCCGACCGCGATAGCCCGAGCACGGGCGGCCCGAGCGAGGCGGACCGGACTGTCGGACAGGTGGCGCGGCGCGATCGATCCGGCGGTCATGGTCCCTCCCGGGCTTGCGGAGTCGAAACGGGGATGTGGGCGGCGCCCGGCCCCGGTCAAGCGAACCGCCAATGCTCCGGACCCGCGCCCCGAGCCCCCGTCAGGAGGCGGCGCGGGCGCGGCGGTCCTCCCGGATCATGTCGGCGGCCTTCTCCGCGATCATGATCGTCGGCGAATTCGTGTTGCCCGAGGTGATGGTCGGCATGACCGAGGCGTCGACGACCCGCAGGCCGGCGACGCCGCGCAGCCGCAGGCGCGAGTCGACCACGGCGGCATGATCGCTGCCCATGCGGCAGGTGCCGACCGGGTGGAAGATGGTCGTCGCGATGTCGCCGGCCGCGCGGGCCAGGTCGTCGTCGCTGTCGACCGCCGGTCCCGGCTTGATCTCCTCAGGGCCGAAGGCGGCGAGCGACGGCGCGGCCAGGATCCGCCGGGTCAGCCGCATGGCGCGCGCGGCGACGTGGCGGTCGGCGGGTTCGGCCAGATAGTTCGGCCGGATCGCCGGCTTGTCCGCCGGGTCGGCGCTCTTCAGCCGGATGTGCCCCCGGCTCGCCGGGCGCAAATTGCAGACCGAGGCGGTCAGGCCGGGGAAGGGATGCAGCCTGGCGCCCAGCCGCTCGGTCGACAGGGGCTGGACATGGTATTCCAGGTCCGGCGTGGCGAGCGACGGGTCGGACTTGGCGAAGGCGCCGAGCTGGCTGGGCGCCATGGCCAGCGGACCGCGCCGGAACAGCCCGTATTCCAGGCCCATGCCGACGCGGCCGAGCAGGCTGTTGGCCCGTTCGTTGAGCGTGCGCGTGCCCGAGACCTTCCAGACCATGCGGATCTGCAGGTGATCCTGCAGGTTCTCGCCCACGCCCGGCATGTCGCGCGCGACCGGCACCCCCGCCTCGCCCAGCACCGCGCCGGGGCCGAGGCCGGAGAGCTGGAGCAGATGGGGCGAGCCGACCGAGCCCGCCGACAGGATCAGCTCCCCGGCGACCAGGACCCGGCGCGGCTCGCCGTTCAGACGCAGGTCGAGCGCGCTCGCCCGGCCGCCCTCCAGCACGATCCGCTCGGCCTGGGCGCCGGTCAGGACCGTGAGGTTCGCGCGCCCCCGCGCCGGCTTCAGGAAGGCCTTGGCGGTCGACCAGCGCACGCCCCGGCGCTGGTTGACCTCGAAATAGCCGCAGCCCTCGTTGTCGCCGCGGTTGAAGTCGTCGGTCGCCGGAATGCCGGTCTCGGCCGCGGCGCGGCGGAAGGCGTCGAGGATCGGCCAGGACAGGCGCTGGGTCTCGACCCGCCACTCCCCGCCGGCGCCATGCAGGTCGTCGGCGCCGCGGTGGTGGTCCTCCGAGCGCCGGAAATAGGGCAGCACGTCGTCCCAGCCCCAGCCCGGATTGCCGGCCTGGCGCCACTGGTCGTAGTCGGCCGCCTGGCCGCGCATGTAGATCATGCCGTTGATCGAAGAGCAGCCGCCCAGCACGCGCCCGCGCGGATAGGCGATCGCCCGGCCGTTCAGCCCCGGCTCCGGCTCGGTGGCGAAGCACCAGTCGGTGCGCGGGTTGCCGAGCGTGAAGAGATAGCCGATCGGCACGTGGATCCAGAAATAGTCGTCCTTGCCGCCGGCCTCGAGCAGCAGGACCGAGACGTCCGGATCGGCCGACAGCCGGTTGGCCAGGACGCAGCCCGCCGAGCCCGCCCCGACGATCACGTAGTCGAACGGCCCCAGCGTTTCCCGACTCTCCGATCCCGGCATGCCCGTCACCTCCCGACCGCTCCGGTCCCGCCCGCTCCGGACCACCGGGAGACTAATGCCTCGCCCCGCTCCCGGCCAACCGCCGCGAGCGGCCGGGCGTCAGTAGTCCCACTCCATGCCGATGCCGACGGTGGTCTGCCCGGTCGAGCCGACATCCGAGCGCACGGTGACGTTGGGCGTGACCTCGACCTCCACGGTCACGCCGCTCGACTCCGCCTCGGTGCCCTGGCGCACGCCGACGAAGACGTTCTCCGAAACATAGCGCCCGGCGCTGATCGTGGCACCGGTGCCGCCCTCGCCCGTCTCCACGTCCAGCCGGTCGACGCCGACGGCGCGCCGGACCCGGTCGACGAGCCCGGGCCCGCCCGGCCCGACGCCGGTGAGCTGCGCGGCCGACTCGGCGAGCTGGACCGCCTCCACGGTGCTGAGCTGGCCCGTGCTCTTGCCGAACAGGATGCGCGACAGGACCTCGTCCTCGGGCAGCTCCGGCTCCGCGGAGAAGGCGAGCGACGGCGACGATGCCCGGCCCCCGACCGCGACGATGCCCCGCCCGCCGTCGCCGATATCCGACGTGGCCCGGAAGTCGAGCAGCGGGTCGACGTCGCCGCCGGGCACGAAGGTCACCGTTCCGCGCTCGAAGTCGAGCCGATTGCCGAGCAGGTCGAGCGTGCCCCGGCGCAGCGACAGCTCGCCGTCGATCAGGGGATCGTTGGCGGTGCCCGTGATGGTCAGCCGGCCCTGGAGCTCCGCGTCCAGCCCGCGCCCGCGCAGGAAGACCTGGCCCGGCACCTCGACCACCAGATCGAGATCCAGATCGAAGGCCGAGGGCGGCCCCTCGACGCGCTCGCGCTCGGCCTGGACCCGCTCGGCCAGCGCCGGCGGCGGGTTGACTTCGAAAGCGGTGACGGGCGTCGCCCCGCCGGGCAGCCGATCCGGGATGCGCGCTTCCACCCGGCGCGTCGTGACGGTACCGGAGAGAGCCGGGCGGGTGCCGAGCCGACCTTCGAGCAACAGATCGGCATCGACGTCGGCGGTCGCGATGTCGCTGTCGATGAGCCGCGCGTTGCGGGCCGTCAGCGTGAATCGGCCGGGCAGTCCTTCCGCCGCGTCGAGCCGCAGCGCCCCGTCCGCCTCGATCGAGCCCTGGCCGCCGGCGACGGCCGAGAAGCTTTCCAGCACCAGGGCGTCGGGCGTGCCGATCAGCGCCGCGTTGATGCCGGTGATACGCACGCCATAGGCCTCGTTGCGATAGGCGGCGTCGGCGAGCGTGATCCGGCCGGCCGCGTCCGGATCGCCGATCGTCCCGGACAGGCGCAGGGCGATCTCCACCCCGCCCTCCACACGGTCGGCGCCGGCGGCCAGCAGCTCGTTGACCAGGACCAAGTCGATCGACCCGTCGACCGAGGCCGTCACCGCCGTCTCCGGCCCGACCCGCGGCAGGCCCGACGCCGGATCCACCGGTGCCGGCAGGCGCGCCTCGGCCCGCACCCGGCCACCCCGCTCGCCGATCACGGAGACCTCGGCCGTCGCCGTACCGCCGGTCAGCCGCGCCGCAACGTCGAGGGCGAAGCCCGGCAGGCCGGCGGCCTCGGCGGCGTCGGTGCCGATCCGCTCGGCCGTCACGGTCAGGCGCGCATCCGGCGCGTCGCGCGGGCCTGTCAGCCGGACCTCGCCGTTCGCGCTGCCGGTGAAGGCGAGCGCCGGGCTCGCCAGGCGCAGCAGCTCCAGCGGCAGGTCGGTCAGGGTGACGGTCATGTCGTGGGTATCGCCGACCCGCCCGTCGACCGCCAGCCGCCCCTCGACGCCGGCAAGGCGCAGGCCGTCGACGGTGACCGCCCGGGGCGCCAGCGCGATCGTCGCCGGGCGCTCCAGGCGGAAAGGGTTGGTCTGGAAGGCGCCGGTCAGCCGGTCGATCGCGACGGTCAGCCCGCCCTCCGCGGCGGCCAGCGACAGGGCGGCGGACGCCTCCAGCGGCTCGCCATCCGCCTCTGCCGTCACCGACAGGCCGTCGAGTCCGCCCCGGGCTGTAATCGCGGCGGTGGTGAAGGCGAGGCCGCCGGCCGCGACCTCGCCCGCCGTCAGCCGCGCCTCGATCGCCGGCGCCGCGAGGGCGTCGGTCACCGCCGCGGTCAGCCGCAGCCGGGCGACCCGCGCATCGGCGGCCGACAGGCTGTCGGCGTCGAGCGTGACCTCCACGCCCTGCCCCGACTCGTCGCCCGTCGAAGCCTCGATGGCGAGCCGGACCGAGCCCGAGAGCGGCACACCCGCCACCGGCGCCAGGTCGGCGAGCCGGGGCGTGCCGCCCTCGAGCCGCCCGTCGAGCCCGCCCGTACCGTCGACCGCCAGGTCGCCGGCCAGGGTGAAGGAAGCGAGCGACGCCGACAGGCCGGCGAGGGCCACGCCGCCCGCCTCGCCGACCGTGAAGCGCGTCTCGGCCGAGGCCGGCAGGCCGCGCCAGGCCGCGGAGACGGAGGCCTGGCCGCGCGGACCGCCGGTCAGGGCGCCGACCACGGCGTCGAGTGCCAGGCCCTCGATGGCCTGGCCGGCGATGGTCAACGACTCCGATCGGGCCGCGATCCCGACGGTCGGATCGGCCAACGGGCCGGAGACGTCGCCGGTCAGGGTCAGCGCGCCCTCCGCCTCTGGCAGGGCGGCGGCGAGATCCGGCAGGGTGACGGTGAAGCCGAGCGCGAGCGCGTCCGGAAGGACGATGCCGTCGGCCGAGGCCGCGATGGCCGCGCCGTCGACCCGCACCCGCGCGACCTCGACCGTGCCGTCCGGCTCGGCCGTGATGTCGGCGTCCAGCGTCACCCGATCGCCCAGCAGCCCATCGGCCTGGGCGATCCCGGTGGCGAGGCCGCGGCCGGTGCCGTCCAGGGCCACGGTCGTCGCGCCGCCGGCGCGCTCGATCCGGGCGGTCAGATCGGCGGCGCCGCGCGCCGGGCCGGTCAGGGGTGCCAATTCCGAAAGTTCGGGCACGGCGAGGTCGACCCGCGCGGTGCCCTCCGCGCCGAAGCCGGTCAGCGCCGCCTCCGCCGCCAGCCGCCAGCCGGGGGCGTCGAGCGTCGCCGAGGCGAGGTCGATCGCCCCGTCGAGCCCCACCTCCCCTTCGGCCGACAGGCGCGTCTCGGGCGCGAGCGCAGCCTCCAGCGCGCCGTCGAAGCCCGCCGCGCCGGCGATCCGACCCTCCAGGCCGAGGGCGAAGCGCTCCGGCAGGCCGCCGGTCCCGGAGTCGCCGAGCGGCGCGGCCGTCAGGTCGAGAGTGACACCGTCGAGCGTCGCGCCGGCCGCCGCCAGCCCCTCGCCGGCCACCGTCGCCGTCACCCGGGGCGCCGTCAGCGCGCCCTCGGCCCGGCCGTCGACGGCGAGCCCGCTCCAGGCGATGTCGGGCGGCAGGAAATCGGCGAAGACCGTGGGCTCGCCCGCCTCTACGCGCCAGTCGAGGGCGAGAGTGCCGGCCCCCGGATCGACCCGCCCCCCGGCCGTCACCTGCCCCGCCGCCGCGGCGATGCGCAGCCGCTCGATCGCGATGGCGCCGTCGGCGCCGATGACCGCCGCCGCCTCCGCGGTCGAGCGCCCGGCGGCGAGCCTCGCGGCAGGTGCGGGCATGGCGCTGCCGGCCTCCAGGAAGCCGTCGAGCGTCACGCGCCGCGCGCCCTCGGCATCGGGCAGGGCGGCGAGTCCCAGATCCGCCTCGACGACGCCCAGGTCGCCCGCGCGGCCGATCAGCGTCGCCTCCCAGGCGTCGAGCGGGCCGTCGCCGGTCAGGCTCAGGATCACCGGCGGCAGGCCGGGCAGGCCGGCCGCGCGCGCGATCAGGCCGCCGGGCTGCTCCTCCACCGCCAGGGTCACCGACAGGCGCTCGTCGCCCGGCCGATAGGCGGCCTGCAGGCTCGCCGTACCGGTCGCGCCGTCGAGCCGGTCGACCGAAAGGTCGAGATGCAGGCCCGAGGCCGGGTCGACCAGCCGGGCGCTGCCCGCGACGCCGAGGCGCATCGCCTCGCCGACGACCGGCTCGGCCAGCACGACCTCGCCCACCGCCAGACGGTCGAGCGTGATGCCGACCGGCAGGTCGGGCAGACCGGGCGGGCCGGCCGGCGCCTCGCGCTCGGGCTCCGGCGCGGGCTCGGCCGGGGCGGCCGGCGTCCGGTCGAGCGCGATCCGGTCGGCCGTCACCGCCTCGATCGCCAGGCGCCCGCGCAGCAGCGCCGCCGGGCGCCAGGCCACACGCACGCCCTCGGCCGAGAGCCAGGACCCCTGCCCGTCGGCCACGGCCAGTCGATCGAGGCGCATGTCGAAGGGCACCGTGCCGGTCAGCCGGCCCAGGTCGATCGCGACGTCGGGTCCGGCCGCCGCGCCCTCGGCCAGCGCGACGATCCGATCCTTGCCGGCCTGGGTCTGCGCGGCGCCGAACAGGGCGGCGAGCGCGCCGACGATCAGCACGACCAGCACGGCCAGGACGATGAGCAGGTATCGGAACGCGGTTTTCACAGGGGCGGTGTCGCCGACGATGAGGGGAACGGGCCGATGCGGATCAGAAGGCCTGGCCGAAGCTGGCGTAGAACTGGAACGCGGCGTCTTCGCCGTCGCTGTTCAGCGGGAAGGCCAGGTCCGCGCGGATGGGGCCGAAGCCGGTATAGTAGCGCAGGCCGAACCCGGCGCCAAAACGCAGGCTCTCCCCGAAATCGGGCACTTCGGTGTCGAACACGCCGCCGCCGTCGACGAAGCCGACCAAGCCGATGCTGTCGGTGACCTTCTGGCGCAGCTCCAGCGACCCCTCGATCAGGCTGGCACCGCCGATCGGGTCGCCGTCTTCGTCCTCGGGCCCGACGCTCTGGAACTCGTAGCCCCGGATCGAGCCGCCGCCGCCGGCGTAGAAGCGCTGGTCGGCCGGCAGATCTCCGGTCGCCGCGCCGACCACGCTGCCCAGCGCCGTGCGTGTGGCGATCACCGTGTCGCCCGCGGTGCCGAAGTCGTAGTAGGCGCTGGCGTCGAGCCGGGTGCGCACGAAGGTCAGCGAGGACGCGAGCCCGCCCGGATAGGGCGTGGTGCGCAGCCGCACGCGGACGCCCCGGGTCGGGTCGAGCAGATCGTCGCTGGTGTCGAAGCGCAGGCCGACCGGGAAACCGATCAGCTTGAAGACGTCGCTTTCCCCGTCCTCGACGATCTCGGTCAGTTCGAAGCTGACGCCGCCGTCGACGGCCAACGTGTCCGTCAGCCGGCGCTCCAGCCCCGTCGCGAGGCGCGCGCCGCGCCGGTCGAAGGCGTCCGTGGTCTCGTCGGTCAAGCGCAGATCGGCGGTCAGGTCCTGGTCCACGGCCAGGAAGTCCGGTTTGCGGAACGCCGCCTCGAATTCGAGGTCGAAGGTCGAGGGCTCGGTGAAGCCGCCGGCGTTCGACAGGTCCTCGCCGATGCCGCCGACGGTGAAATCGAGGCGCAGCCGCTCGGCCCCGCCGAACAGGTTGCGATGGCCCCAATAGACACGCGTGCCGAAGCCCTGGTCGGTCCGGTACTCCGCCCCGAAGCCGACGAAGCGGGGCGGCCGCTCGGTCAGGTCGACCGTGATCGGCAGCCGGCCCTCGGGATCGAGGGCCTCCGCCGTCGAGACCCGTACCGAGGAGAACACCTCGAGCGAGGCCAGGTCGGCGCGCAGGTCTTCGATCGTCGCCGGATCATAGGCGGCGCCGGGCTCGAACGGCACGCGCCGGCGCACGAAGCGCTCGTCGACGCGGTCGAGCCCGTCGACCGAGACCTCGCCCAGGGTGGCCACGGGCCCCGGCTCGATGGCGAAGGCGACCTCCACGCCGTCGCGCGCATGGTCGACCATGACCTGGCGCACCGGCACGCCGGCGAAGGGGTGGCCGGCGCGCTGCATCTGGGTGACCAGCCGGCCCTCGATCCCGGCGATGGCGTCGGAGCGGGCGGGATCGCCCTCGGCGAGGCCCAGCGCCTCGCGATCGATCGCGACCGGCAGGTCGAAGGATCCGTCGCGGGCATCGACGACGTCGAGAACCAGGATCTCGTAGAGCGGGCCCGGCGCGACCTCGAACCGGATCACGGGCGGCCCCTCGCCGGCGGCGACAGCCGAGGCGAGATCGCGCGCGTCGAGCGGCCGGCCGGCGACCGTCGCCTCGACCGTCCCGCCCCAGTACCCCAGCGCATGCATCGTCCCCAGCAGGCGGTCCAGGTCCCCGCGCGCCCGGCGGGCGAGGCCGGCGACGCTGTCCGGCGGCTGGTCGGCGAGCTGGACCGCGTTCGACGACGCCGCCAGCGCGTCGGCGAGGCCCTCATCCTCCAGATCGGAGATTTCCGTCTCGTAGGCGAGGCCGACCGTCTCCTCGCCGGCTTCCTCGGCCGGCGCGTCCTGGGCGCGGGCGAGCCCGAGCGGTGCGGCGGCCGGCGCGGCGACCAGCACGGCGGCAAGCAGGACGGACACCGGCGCGATGCGCGGGCGAGCGGGGGATGGCACGGAGGCCGTGCCGGAACGCGGAAAGACGCAACGCAACCGGATCTCTCCGGGATCGGGCGACGGGACGGGACCGCGTGCGCGGTCCCGAAGATCAGCTTGGGGGCTGCGGGCCGCCTTGTATAGCCGGCGCGCGACGCTATATTCGCGCCGACGCCGCTGCGCGGCCCGCCCCACCCCCGCCGACGGCGACGAAGACGGTTCCATGAAACTGCGAAATATCGCGATCATCGCGCATGTCGATCACGGCAAGACGACCCTGATCGACGGCCTCCTGCGCCAATCCGGCGTTTTCCGCGAGAATCAGCGCGTCGACGAGCGCGCGATGGACCGCAACGACCTGGAGCGCGAGCGCGGGATCACCATCCTGGCCAAGTGCACCTCGGTCGAGTGGACCGTCGCCGGCGCGGGCGAGGCCGTGCGCCTCAATATCGTCGACACGCCCGGCCACGCCGATTTCGGCGGTGAGGTCGAGCGCATCCTGAACATGGTCGACGGCGTCGTCCTGCTGGTCGACGCGGCCGAGGGGCCGATGCCGCAGACCAAGTTCGTGCTGGGCAAGGCGCTGTCGCTGGGACTGCGGCCGATCGTGCTGATCAACAAGATCGACAAGCCCGACCAGCGCGCCGACGCGGTGCTGAACGAGGTCTTCGACCTGTTCGCGGCGCTGGGCGCGGACGACGACCAGCTCGACTTCCCGGTGCTCTACGCCTCGGCCAAGGAAGGCTGGGCGGCGGAGGATCCCGACGGCCCACGCGAATCGCTGGGCCCGCTCTTCGACATGATCGTGCGCCACGTGCCGGCCCCGGACGTCGATCCCGACGGGCCGTTCCGCCTGCTGGCGACGACGCTGGAGGCCGATCCCTATCTCGGCCGCATCCTGACCGGCCGGGTGACCGCCGGCACGATCCGGCCGAACACGCCGGTCAAGGCGCTGTCGCGCGACGGGCGCACGGTGGAGACCGGGCGCGTGGCGAAGGTCCTGGCTTTCCGCGGGCTGGAACGCCAGCCGGTGGAGGAGGCGCGCGCCGGCGACATCGTCGCGCTCGCCGGCCTCGACACGGCGACCGTGGCCGACACGATCTGCGACCCCTCGGTCGGCGCGCCGATCCCGGCCCAGCCGATCGACCCGCCGACGCTGGCCATGACCTTCTCGATCAACGACTCGCCGCTGGCGGGCCGGGAGGGCGACAAGGTCACCTCGCGCCAGATCCGCGACCGTCTGTGGCGCGAGGCGGAGGGCAACGTCGCCCTGGAGGTCCGCGAGGGGGCGAGCAAGGACAGCTTCGAGGTCGCCGGCCGGGGCGAATTGCAGCTCGCCATCCTGATCGAGACCATGCGGCGGGAAGGCTACGAGCTGGCGATCAGCCGGCCGCGCGTCGTCTTCCGGTCCGACGAGACGAGCGGCCAGCGCCTGGAGCCGGTCGAGGAAGTGGTCATCGACGTCGACGAGGACTACACCGGCGCGGTCATCGACAAGCTGACCCAGCGCAAGGGCGACCTTGTGGAAATGCGCCCCTCGGGCGGCGGCAAGCAGCGCCTGGTGCTGCACGTGCCGACGCGCGGGCTGATCGGCTATCACGGGGAGTTCCTGACCGACACCCGCGGCACCGGCATCATGTACCGGATGTTCCACGGCTGGTCGCCCTATCGCGGCAGCCTGCCGGGCCGGCGCAACGGCGTCCTGATCGCCAATTCGCCGGGCGAGGCGGTGGCCTACGCCCTGTTCAACCTGGAGGACCGGGGTCCGATGATGATCGACCCGGGCGACAAGGTGTACCAGGGCATGATCGTCGGCGAGCACGCCCGCGGCACGGATCTGGAGGTCAATGTCCTCAAGGCCAAGAAGCTCTCCAACGTCCGAGCGGCCGGCAAGGACGACAACATCCTGCTGACCCCGCCGATCCGGATGACGCTGGAAAAGGCGCTGGCCTATATCGAGGACGACGAGCTGGTCGAGGTCACCCCGACTTCCATCCGCCTGCGCAAGCGCCTGCTCGACCCCAACGAGCGCAAGCGCGACGCCAAGCGGGCCGAGGCGGTATAGGCGGCGTAGCGTAGGTCGCGAGAGCGAAGCGATCCCGACGGCCGGCGTCGTCAGTCGGCGATGTCGGTGCCGCTTCGCCCGGCCCGCCGGCCCGCCGCCTTCAACTCGAAGGCAGGAGCGAGTCGAGGAACCCGCCGGGCGCGCCCGACGCGTCACCGGCTGCCTGGCCGTCCTCGTCGGTCGCGGTCACCTCGCGCCATTTCTGGCGACAGCGTTTGCGCAGATCACCGTCCTCGGACTGCCGGCACTCCGACCATGCCGCTTCCGCGTTCGCCATCGACCCGTTCCGGGCATGGGCGAGGATGAACTCCGGCAGGAACGGCTCGCGGAAGCCGAAGGAGTCGGCGCCCTTCCGCAGCACATCGAGCGCCTGCCCCGGGCGGTCGACCACCAGGTACTCGCTGGCCAGCGAGGTGTAGATGACCGCCGGCGCGCGATGATCCAGCCGGATCCGGTCCAGGTTCGCCCGCGCGCTGGCAACGTTGCCCTGGTACTTGCGCACCATGTAGAGGGCATATCGCGGGAACGGGGCGTCCGATGTCGGCCAGGAGATCCCTTGGAGGCCCAGGCGCTCGGCCCCGGCGATCCGTTCCGCCTCCAGGGCGACGAGCGCGTCATGGGCGGCGCGGTGATTGGCGATGACCGAGGCGGTCGGCTGGGCCGACAGAGCGGCGCGGTAAGGTCCGGTCCGGGTCGGCGGATCGGCGGCGACGGCGTCGCCATGGCGCGTCAGGGTGTAGAGGCGCGCGGCGTCCCGCCGGGCCTCCCAATCCGGATGGCTCGCGCCGATATCGCGCCGCATCTGGCCGACCGCGTCCAGACCGGCCGAGGCGATGGCGTCGATACCGGCCGCCATGACCCCGGCCAGGCCTTCCTCGGCGAAGGCGGCGTTCATCGCGGCCTCGTATTCCGCCGATCGCCGTTCCGCGTCCGCCCTCAGTTCGGCGAGGCGCACCCGCTGGTCGTCGGCGCGCTTGCCGAACAGGTTGATCACTTCCCGAGGGTCGTAGCCGGCCGCCACCATCAGGTCGAGCCCGAGAAGATCGGCGTATTCCTCCTGATCCCGGCTCCAGGCCGGGGAGAGAACCGTACCCGTCAGCTCGCGAAGCGTCAGGTAGGCGACGAGCCCCTTGGTCGCCATCTGACGGACCTCGGGATCACCGCCCTGGGTGACGGAGACGCTATCCCCGGTTCGCCGGATCTCCATGTCCGAGGCGGCCAGGGCGAGCGCCCCCAGGGCGGTCGCGTGATTGAGCGCGTCGTCGAAGGCGGAGAAATTGTCCTGACGGTCGTGGTGGCGCAACAGGATATGAGCGGCCTCGTGCCCCAGGAGGAAGGCGAGTTCGTCCTCCGAGCCCATGCGCTCCAGCGCTCCCAGCGCGACGAAGATCTCCGCGTCCTTGGTCGCCGAGGCGTGGAAATGCGAGCCGCTGGTGAAGAAGACCCGGATCTTCGGCACCGGCGCGTCCGGATGCCGGGCGCGCCAGACATCGAGCAGGTCGTCCAGCACACCTTCGGCATAGGCCTCGAGCCGCGGCAGGTCCATGATGCTCCAGCCGCCGCTGGAGAGCTGCGTCAAGGTATCCGGGCTGACGGGGCCGTCGAACGTCCGGCGATAGACGGCGGTCTCGCGCGGCGCCGGCGGTTCCACGGCGGCGATGTAGGGCCCCTCGAAGCGCTCGTGCACCGGGCCGGTGGCGAGGCAACCGGAAAGCGCGAGCCCGGCCGCCAGGCCGGCCAAGATACCGGCCGCGCGGCGCGGCGCCTGCCCGCGGCGAACGTGTCGATGCCCGCTCATTTGCAGCCCCCGTCCACTCCGGGGCTGCCGGCGAACCGGCTTCCGG
The DNA here is from genome assembly GCA_040220455.1 of Azospirillaceae bacterium. Classification (GTDB taxonomy): domain Bacteria; phylum Pseudomonadota; class Alphaproteobacteria; order DSM-16000; family Inquilinaceae; genus JAVJUS01. The sequence continues at coordinate 4,880 of JAVJUS010000083.1, read as the reverse complement.
GGGCGCGATTGACGGAATCGCCGGTCGCGACCTGCTCGCATCCGCCGTCGCCCTGGCGCAGAACGTCGACATAGAGCGGGTCGATATAGGTCCCGCCACGCCCGGGCAGGACCACGCCGCCGTCCGCGCGCACGTCGACCACCGTGCCGGGTGCCGGCATGCCGTCGGTCGGCTCCATGCCGAGGGCGGCTCCGCCGGCGTCGCGCACCATCACCGTGCCCATCGGATAGCCCTCGATGGTGCCGGTGCCCGCCATGGCCGGGCCGGCGGCCATGATCACCGCCATCGCGACCGCGGCCCGTCCTCGGCATCGGCGTCGGCCCCGCGAGGCCGTGGGCATGGCGGCGCGCCCGGCCGACGCGCTGTCGAGCGGTATCATTCGCTTCGCTCCCTTGTAGGGTCGTCGTCCGTACGGTCGGCTTCGCTGTCACCGGCGTCCGGGAGGCGCGGGGCAACGTCGGCCGGAACGGGCGATCGCGAGCCGTCGCGCCGGGCGGAAACGGCCTTTCGCGCGTGCGGCCCGGAGAATCGGAGCACCATGATCACGCCGAGCCCGGAAATGCCGAGGTAGTTGATCGGCTCGATCATCAAGCGGATCGAGGACAGAACCGCGACCGTGACGACCAGGACGAGGACGGCGACCGAGGCCAGCAGCCATACGCCGATATCGGATCGCCGCCCTTGGTATTCCGGGCCCTCCTCGACGGCTCTTGCCTGCAGTCGCCGCCCGACGACGATCATGGCGATCGTGACAATACTGACGAGTGTCGCCTCGATGAGTCGCACCGGACCGAAGAGATGCGACGCCTCGCGCGTATACTCGTCGCCGTAGGCGAGAAGATTGGCCAGCGCCACGGCATGGAAGAAACTGCCGGGCACGAGGCCGTGTACCGGAGACTCCACATAGTCGAACACCGACACGAACTGGCCGCCGATGATCACGTGCTTGTCACGGATGAAGTCCTCGAAGGCGGTGCCGGCGACCATGCTGGTCTCCCTGACCTGCGACGCCCGGATCGTCGCCACCGGCGGACATCCCTGCAGACGGTCCTCGACGTCGAAGAACGGCGATCCCTGGACACCACCGGTCAGCGCGACGCCCAGGACCTTGGCCGACCATCCGATCCGCTCGCTGGCGGTCGGGCCGGTCATGGCGCATTGGCGCCAGCCGATCGGATGCCACGCCCCGGGAATGGAGACCGGCCAGCGCAGCCAGGCCGGCGCCCGGAACGCGCTCGCGGCCGTGCCCGCCTCGATCGCCTCCGCGCTCGGACAGGTCGCCGGCGCCGGCGACCCGAGCCGGCATCCTTCGAGGAACTGCCGGAGGGCCGGACTCTGCCACCGGTCGGAGTCCGCCCGGCCTTCCGGCGGCGCGATCGTGAGGGGGTAGAATCCGGGCGTCGCAAGACTTTCCACCAGGACGAGCCGGTCGGGATCGCCGGCGAGGCGCACGTCCTCGCCGAGGGGAACGAGGACACCATCGCCGTCCGTCGGCCTCGGCGCGGCGAAGAAGACCGGAGTCCCGTCCGCCTCCAGCCTCCGGACGACCGATCGCAACGTTTCGAAGCCGGCGGCGTCGGACGATCGCTCCTTGAAGGCGAAATCGACGAAGACGGTTGCCGGGTCCAGCGAGCCGACGACGCCGAGAAGCCACGCGTGTTCCAGATACGGGATCGGCCAGCCGACCCCCGGTTCGTCGGTGAAGGCGTCGTCGAAGAGGATCACGACGACATCGTCGCGACCGGACCAGGGCAGGGCGCCGGTTGTCGGATCGCGCGGCGGGGTCCGCTGGGCCGGCTTGGCATAAGGAGCCAGCATTGCGTTCGCCAGATCGCGAGAGATCGCCGATGCGGATGACGAAAGTCCGAAAGGATCCAGCGTCGCCAGAGCGATACTCCCGACGAGGACAAAAAACGCCAATCTCAACGAATGCTGTGAGGTCTCACGAGCTTGATGCCGAGCCATGGCACGAACGTTCTCGAATAGACTCGTTTTACTGGAACCGAGTCGTTCATACCGCCCTGTCATGGATCATGCAATTCGAAATTTGCAATTTTAGGAGATATATAATTACTTAGTTTTGTAGGTAATAATTTTTCTGATTTCTTGCTCGATTTTAGACTAATTAAAATAGATAGAATTCCGGGTCCGGGGCGAACCGCGCCCGCCCACTCACCTCGCTTCAGCAGGCCGCGTGGGACGGATCAAGGCTCCGTGAGCACCCACCGGCGCGGTCGCCGAATGGGCTCGGACCGTGTAGGAGTCACGGTGATATGACGCAGCGCCGCCCGACCGCCCGAGAGGTCCAGCCGACCATGCGCCTTCCATTGCAAAGCCTCATCGCCCCTCTCGCATTCGCCGCCACGCTGGCCGCCACGGCCGCCGGCGCCGGCGCCGCCGAGTTCCGGTGGGCGAGCCAGACGGATCCGTCGAGCATGGACCCGCATGCGGTCAACGCCGCGCCGGTGCATTCCTTCCTCAACAACGTCTACGAGGGGCTGGTCCGGCGCGGCCGGGACATGGGGCTGGAGCCGGCGCTCGCCACGTCGTGGGAGCCGCTGGGCCAGGAGGGCTGGCGCTTCCACCTGCGCGAGGGCGTGACGTTCCACGGCGGCGAGGCCTTCGACGCCGACGATGTGGTCTTCTCCTACGAGCGCGCGACATCGGAGCAGTCGGACGTGGCCTCCTTCTTCGCCTCGGTCGAGGCGGTGGAGAAGGTCGACGCCCATACAGTCGACTTCCTGACCTCCCGGCCCGACCCGCTGCTGCCCTCGGGCATCGCCAACTTCATGATCATGGACGAGGGCTGGGCGACGGCGAACGGCGCCGAGGTCCCGGCGCGCGACCGGGAGCTGCACACCACCTTCAACGCCAACGGCACCGGCGCCTTCCGCCTGGTCGAGCGCCAGCCGGACGTGCGCACGGTGCTGGAGCCGTTCGCGGGCTGGTGGGGCGAGGCCGGGCACGACATCAGCCGGGCGGTCTTCACGCCGATCGGCACCCCGGCGACCGCCGTGGCGGCGCTGATCTCCGGCGAGATCGACTTCTACGAGCCGATCCCGCTGCAGGACATCCCGCGCCTGGAAGAGGCCGAGGACCTGACGGTCCATCAGGGCGTCGAGGCGCGGGTGATCTTCTTCGGCTTCGAGCACGCCGCCGACAGCCTGCGCTACGCCGACGGCACGGTGGACGACAACCCGTTCCGGGACGCCCGGGTGCGCCGGGCCGTCTATCACGCGATCGACGCCCGGGCGATCGTGCGCACGATCATGCGCGGCAACGCCCAGGCGACGGGCCTGCTGATCGCGCCATCGGTCAACGGCTACCGGGGGGAGATGGACGTCCGCCTGCCCCACGATCCGGAGCGCGCGCGGGCCCTGCTGGCGGAGGCCGGCTATCCGGACGGCTTCCGCTTCGGCCTGCGCTGCCCCAACGACCGCTACATCAACGACGAGCCGATCTGCGTCGCCGTCGCCGGCATGCTGGAGCGCGTCGGCCTGGAGGTGGATCTCCAGACCATGCCGGTCGCCCAGTACTGGCCCGAGCTGCGCGAGGACCGGTTCGACATGTACATGCTCGGCTGGTCGCCCGGGACCTTCGACGCCGAGCACCCGATCCGCTTCCTGATGGCCACGCCGGACGAGGAGGGCCGCCTGGGGAGCTGGAACTTCGGCGAGTACTCCGACACGCGGGTCGACGACCTGCTCGCGCGCATCCAGGTCGAACTCGACCCGCAGGCGCGCCAGGCCGCGATCGACGACGTCCACCGCATCCTGCGCGAGGACGCGGTCTACATCCCCCTGCACGTCCAGCCGCTGGTCTGGGGCTCGCGCGCCTCGGTCTCGGTCAGCCAGCGCGCCGACAACTTCTTCATCCTGCGCTGGGTGCGGATCGACGGGGAGTAGCGCGACCCGACATCGCGGCCCCGGACGCCGGCCGGCGCCGCGTGATAGGCTCGGCCCGTCGTCCCCACGCCGATCCGCGCCGCCATGGACCTGACCGACCGCCGCGCCCTCGCCCGCCGCCTCGCCGAGGTCGACCAGGCCATCCTCGCCGCCTTCGCCGAGGCGCTGCCCGGCGGCGAGACGCTGGCGGTCGGCGGTGGGCTGGCGATCTTCACGGCGCGGGACTGGCCGCTCAACCGGGCCACCGGCCTGGGCCTGGGCGACGGGATCGAGCCGCGGGCGCTCGACCGGCTGATCGGCTTCTACGCCGATCGGCGCTGCCCGGCGGAGATCGAGATGGCGCCCTACGACCCACCGCTGACCCTCGCCCGGCTCGGCGAGCGGGGCTTCCGCCTGACCTGGCAGCGCTCGCGCATGGTCCGCCGCCTCGACCCGGACGCGCCGGGCGAGATGCCGGCCGCCGCCCGGGTGGAGGGCGATATCGACCTGTGGTCGGACCTGGCCGTGCGCGGCTTCAACGCCGGCAAGGCCGCGCCACGCGGCAGCTTCGCCGACCGCGTTTTCCCGATCGCGCTGGGGCCGGTCGGCGGCACCGGCATCACGGTCGAGATCGACGGCCGGCCGGCGGCGACCGCCGCGCTCAACACCCGCCACGGCGTCGCCGCCCTGTTCGGCCACGCCACCCTGCCGGATTTCCGCGGTCGCGGCGGCCAGACGACGGCCATCGCCGCCAGCCTGACCGTCGCCGCACGCGCGGGCTGCCGCCTCGCCGTCGTCGAGGCCGATCCCGGCACCGGCTCCGAGCGCAACCTGCTGCGTGCCGGCTTCGAGACCGTCTGGACGATCAGCGGCTTCAAGCGGATGTAGGTCGGCGGTCGAGGAGAGCGTGAGTCGGCGCCCCTGTCGGGGGGGGGGGCGCGCGGCGCCCCGCCCGGGGGGGGGGAACAAGGGGTGGGGGGGGGGGGGAGCCCCCCC
>JAVJUS010000082.1:0-22304 GCA_040220455.1 Azospirillaceae bacterium | reverse complement strand
GGCCCGGCCGGGCGGGCGGGCGTTGCCGCGGGCGCGGCGCGGGTGCTAAGCAACCGGCGCCGGCCGGCCCCGCGCCGGCACTCCCGCTTCGCCGGCTGCGGAACCCCGCCATGCCCGACAGGTCCGTCGCCCTCGTCACCTTCACCGACGACGGCTATTTCCCGCTGATGGAGGAGATGGTCCGCTCCTTCCGCCGCTTTCCGGGCGCGGCGGACGTGGATGTCTGCGTCTTCCATGTCGGGCTGTCGGAGGAGCGCCGCGCGCGCCTGCCCGACCTGGTCGAGCGGCATGTCGAGCCGGACTGGCCGGAGGACAGGGACTTCCTGAGGGGCCAGCCCGACCGGCGCAAGGCCTTCGCCGTGCCGCCCTTCATCCCGGAGATCTTCCCCGGCTACGACGTCTATCTCTGGATCGACGCCGATTGCTGGGTGGCCGACTGGGAGGGCGTGGCGCTCGCCATCGACACCGCGCGGGAGGACGGCGCGCTGGCGATCGCCGCCACGGTCGATCGCGCCTATGGCGACGGCGCGCCGGGCGTGAAGCTGCGCTGGATCGCCGACCGGCCGGCGCCGCCGAAGATGTGGATGTACAAGCACGCGCGGCACATCCTGTCGCCGGCCGAGGCACGCGCCATCGCTCACAAGCCGATCCTAAACACCGGCGTCTGGGCGCTGCCGGCAGGCGCCCCGCACTGGGCGGCCTGGGCCGGCTATGCCCGGCGGTTCTGGGACGCGCGCGCCATCGTCGGCGACCAGATCGCCCTCAACCTGGCGATCTGGCGCGACGGGCCGGCCGTCCGGATCCTGCCCGCGGCCTGCAACTGGCTGATGGCGCAGGCCCTGCCGATGTGGGACCCCGACGTCCGCCGCCTGCTGGAGCCCCAGCCACCCTATCGCCCGATCTCCGTCGCGCATCTGACCGAGTTCAAGGCGGAGCGGCTCGACCGCTCGCTCACCCTGGCCTTTCCGGTCAAGGGTGGCGGCGTGTACCACCGGACCCCGCGCTACGACCCCGATCTCGACACGCCCGACTTCGACAGCTGAGAGCCGCGCGCGCTCACAGGCGCGGATCCTCGATCCGATGCAGCCGGCCGGCTGCGGCATGGGCGAAGCGCAGCAGCACGGCCTTGCGCCGGGGGGCGGGCAGGGCGGCCACCGGCCCTTCGCGCAAGACCATGGCGTCCCAGGCATCGGCCACGATCAGGCCCCTGTCCTCGGGCAGCAGCTCGATCGGGAAGTCGGGGCCGACGGCGAAATAGAACCGGTCGCAGAACGCCTCGTAGTCGGGCCATTTCCGGTCGGCGCGGAAATCCGCCGGCCCGCTCTTGACCTCCACGATGGTGACCAGCCCTTTCGGATCGATCGCCAGGATGTCGGCCCGGCGACCGGTCTTCAGGGAGAATTCGGTGACGCTGACCATGCCCGCGGCGGAAAAGGCGCGGCGCACGCCCCGGGTGATGCCGGCCGCCCCGTCGATCGACGCCTTTTCCGCGCCGGCCCCGGGAGCGCCGGTCGGATCGGTCCTCGGATCACCACCCGGACCACTGACCGGATCGAACGCCGGAGAGCCGGCGGCGGAGGGGTCGAAGGGCGTGTCGGGCGTCACGGGACGGCGGGCTCCGGAAGCGGGGAAGCCGGGAGGCGGGGTGGGAATGTTTCCGTTTCGTTCGTCCGAGATTACCCGCTCCCGGCTCCGCTGCCAATCCCCGCCGCGCGGGCTCAGGTCTCCGGCGCGTCCACGTCGCCGCCGGCTTCCGTCGGCCGGGGGCGGTGCCGCCGGATCCGGCGCTCGACGAGGCCCAGCCCGGACATGATCGTGGCGGCCATGACGGTGGCGAGGCCCGCGAGAACGTACAGCCCCGCCCCGCAGGCGGTGCCGATCGCGCCCACCATCCAGATGCCCGCGCCCGTCGTCAGGCCGCGCACGGCGCCGCGGGCCTGGATGATGCTGCCGGCGCCAAGGAACGCCACGCCGGTCACCACGGCCTCGACGACGCGGATGGGGTCGGCGCGGATGCGCGTATCCGTGCCCCCCGGATCGGCGGCGAGGCCCAGGGTCAGGATGGTGAAGACCGCGGCCGCCAGCGAGACCAGCATCATGGTGCGCAGGCCGGCCGCCTTGCCCAGGATCTCCCGGTCGAGTCCGATGATCATGCCGCCGAGCGCGGCAGCGCCCAGGCGCAACAGCAGCGTGTCGAGCGTCAGCCCGGCATAGAGCGGCGTGTCCAGCAGCATCCGGCTCTTCCCCCCGGCCCGGCGTTCCCCGGGCCGAGCGTCGCGCGTGGCGCGCGCCCTGTCCAGCATTCGGGTTCGCGCCGGTGCGCGGGCGTGTCGGCGTCGCCGCCGCTCCGCCGAGCTGCGGAGGCCTATAGGTCGGGAGAGCGCGAGCGATCCTGACGGGTCCTGGCGGCGGGTGGTCGGCATCGCTTCGCTCTGCCGACCTACGACGCGCCGGCCGCGATCCGACCACCTGTCCGTGACATCATGACCTTTCGTAACCTCGCCCTACCGTCATCCCCGCGAAAGCGGGGATCCAGCGGCCGGATGTAGTAATCTCAGGATATGCCTTACTCAGCAATGCTTTTCCGAGCCGGTGCTCATGGATCCCCGCTTTCGCGGGGATGACGAATGAAAGAAATCACAAAGGCATACCGTAGGTCTTGAGAGCGCGAAGCGATCCCGACGCGCGTGGCCCGGCCCCCGGCGTGTCGGCATCGCTGCCGCTCTGCCGAGCGGCGAGGCGACGGCCTCAGCCGCCGCTATCCGTCGCCAGACGGCGGGCCTGGCCGATCCAGTCCTCCCGCTCGATGCGGCCGGGGAAGCTCAGATGCGTGTCGAGCCAGGCGACCTCGGCCGGCTCCAGCGTGGCGATCTGGCGGAAATGGAAGATGCCCAGATCGTTGAGGGTCTTCTCCAGCTTCGGCCCGATGCCCGAGATCCGCTTGAGATCATCGGCCTTGCCCTCGGCGGCGGCGAGCGCCGGCGGGCGATGCCCGTCGCCGGACGCAGGTGCGGGCGCCGGCGCGGGTTTCGCGGCCGGGGCGGGGGGCGGAGACGCGGCCGGGGCGGATGAGGGCGCCGGGGCCGGTCGCGACGCCGGGGCTTGGCCCTCTCGCGAAGTGCTGCCCGGTGCGACCGCGCCGTCCCGGCCGCGCCACCACCAGCCGCCGACGAAGCCGACCAGCAGCCCGATGAACAGGATCAGGAGGGCCGAGAATCCACCGAACATCATCGCCGTACCCCTGCTCGCCGGGAGCCCTCTCGGACCCGCGGCGGCGGGTGCTCGGGGCTCCGTCTCTCGAATTTCCGGGCGGGGCGCGCAAGCCGCCGCCGAGCACCAGGATAACCCGAGGTCGTCGCGCCGTCCAAGGCGCCGGCCGGCGTGACGCGGCATGCCCGCCCCGACGCGGCGTGCCCGCCCCGACGCGGGTCGCTGTAGACTGTCACCGCCGCGGACCGCCCGCGAAGAACGGGCGGGTTTCCGGTCGGCCGACAAGAAGGGGGAGACGAGATCATGTTCGCGGAATTCCGGACCTTCATCGCCCGGGGCAATGTCATGGACATGGCGGTGGGCATCATCATCGGCGCCGCTTTCACCGCCATTGTCACGTCGCTGGTCAACGACATCCTGATGCCGCCGGTCGGCGCGATCCTTGGCGGCATCGACTTCTCGAACTACTTCATTGAATTGTCGGGCGAAAGCTACGACAGCCTTGCCGCGGCGCAGGAGGCCGGTGCGGCGACGATGAATTACGGCCTGTTCGTCAATGCGGTCGTGAATTTCCTCATCGTCGCCTTCGTCATCTTCCTCCTCGTGCGCCAGGTCAATCGCCTGAAACGCGAGGAAGCCGAGGCGCCGTCGACGCCGCCGGCGCCGTCGCGATCGGAAGAGCTGTTGGAGGAAATCCGCGATCTCCTGCGGCGCTGAGGCGAGGCCGGCGGGTCGCCGTCGTCGCCCGCCGGCCCACAGCCCTATGGCGCAAGAATGCGAACGGATGTTACTTAGAAATGAAGCAAAAAATGCTTCGAGTAATATGTTATTTACGTAATCATAGGATGCTAGCGGAGCGGTCCGCGACAGGTAGGCCTGGATGATCGTTTACCACGCGCTGAACGACGACGATGTGAGGATGGTGTCCCGCCGCAACGAGATCGTTGCGGAGGACGGCATCGATCACCCCGTGCCGTTGGCCTTCGCGGAATACTGGCGCTCGCTCAAGACCGGCGACGACGTGCCCCTGTGGAAGGATTTCGACCCGATCATCGGCATCCCGCGGCTGGCGTCGAACCTGATGGTCTACCAGCTCGTCGACGGCGGGAAGGACTTCCTGACCAAGGTGCTGGGCCAGGAGGTCGTCGACCGCTACGGCCGCAACGTGCGCGGCATGACCGTCAGCCAGTACATGCACAGCGAGGCGGAGTTCATGCTCGAGCGCTATCGCGAACCGGTCCGCCGCCGCGACATCCTGTTCTTCTCCGGCAGCTATGCCCGGGAGAACCGGGAGTTCATCCAGTACCAGTGCTCGCTGGCCCCGCTGGCCGCCAATGACGGCACGATCGGTTGGGTGGCGGGCGCCATCGGCTATATCGATTGAACCCGCCGGTTCGCGGACACTTCCCTGCGCTCCCTCTTGCCGTGCCTCTCGGGTAGATCGCGGGCAAATCGTGCACGCTCGCGATTTGCCGACCCCATCTCGTCGGCTAATGCGCGTTTCTTTCGCGCGCGCGCCATCGCCGAGTCGGCGAGAAGGAGTCGGCGGATGCATCGGATTAATTTTGGTTAACAGATGTTACCAAAGAGATATACTCTTCCGATAAGCCGTATCGGGGGAGGCGGATCATGGCGGAGCTGGCATACGAGACGGTCGAGGCCCGCGGGGCGGAGCCGAGGCTCGATCCGCGCACGGAGAGCGCGCCGCAGGCCGTTCTGGACTGGTTCACGGCGATCTGCGAGGCGGAGGGCTGGACCCTGACCATCGAGCCGGGCTGCGAGGCTTGGCTGCGTGTCGTCGAACGCGAGGGTCACTGGGTCAATCCCTGCTTCGATCCCACCAAGTCCGACGTCGACGAGACGAACACCCTGTCGATCGTCATCGAGCGGACGGCCTCGGGGACGTTTGTCGCCGGCAACACGCTCAGGGTGTGGCGGACATCGAGCTTCCTGGACGTCATCGAGAGCGGCGAGATCTACTATTCCAAGCGCGCGCCGGAGCATCGGCCCCTGCCGTTGATCCGGCCGGGCGACTATCCGGACCTGTCGGGGTTGATCGGCTATTCCGGCGGGACCGTGGTCGATCCGGCCCTGCGCGGCGCGCGGGTCGGGCTGATGACGACGCGCATGGCGCGGTTGCTGGCCGAGGTGTCGTTCCGCGTCGATCATCACACGGGGCTGTGCTTCTACCCGCCGGGCGCCGACGCGACCATCCCGATGTTCCAGTTCACGCGCGTGCACAAGATCCTCAACGCGCTGAACCTGGCGGCGCGCGTCGACGACCGCCCGGTCCACTACCTAGAAATGTCGCGCGAAGAATTCCTGGCGCAGTCGCGACGGGATATCGACGAGCTTGCACTGAAAGGGGAGAAGAAGCTCGCGGATCTGGCCCTCCTGCGGGCGTAGCGGCAGAACCGACAGGGCGAGGTAGGCGGGCTCGCCCTCCAACTCGCCGGTGACCAGGAAATGGCTCGGCCGTCCGATCAGTGCCGGCTGGACCACGGCCCGGGCGAGCGCGCGGGCGCCGATCGGCCGGGTCAGCGGGGCAAGCGGGTCGGGACACCGTACGAAGGCAAAGCGTTGGCCGGGAAAGGTCCCGCCATCGCCCGGAAGGAGCCGGAGACGCCCGACCCGTCCGCTCATGCCGAGCGACAATAGCGTCTCCGGCTCGGACAACGAAAAGGGGTCCTCTTGGTAGGTATCGAGAAGGGCCCGGTATCGAGGGTCGCAGGATTGGCGGTGCGCGCCTTCACTGCCGATGCGGTCGAACTTGATCCAGTCGGCGCCATCCACCAGGGCACCGTCATCCGCAATTTGTGCTTGCGAAGCCGATTTCTCGGTCTTTCCGAGCCTCATCCCCGCCTCCTCAACTGGTTGCTATACGATAGCGGGCGCACCTTTAACGCGCCGTAAATGGAACTCGTGCGATTGACGGGGCGCTTGATGGCGGTTCGGGAGCTAAGCGTGGGGTCGTCGCGGATGTCGGCAGTCCTGGCGGCGTCGATCACGACGGTGATCGTCGGCTTCTCGGCCATCGCGACGAAGGTCGCGATCGCCGAGATCGGGCCCGCCGCCCTGGGCATGATGCGCTACGGCCTCGCGGCCCTGTGCCTGACGCCCATGGCGATGGCGGCGCGGCGCTGGATGAGCCTGCGCGACCTGCCCTGGATCGCGCTGCTGGGCGTCGCCCAGTTCGGCCTGATCGTCTTCCTGTTCAACTCCGCGCTCGAGCACGTCACGCCCGCCCGGGCGATGGTCATCCTGTCGACCACCCCACTCTGGGCGATGGTTATCCAGGTCCTGCGTGGGCGCGAGCCGCTCGACGGTATGCGGGTCGTCGCCGTCGCCCTGTGCATCTTCGGCGTGACGGCCTGCGTCTGGGAGGGCGGTCGGGCGATCGGCGAGCCGGTGGTGACGCCGGGCGATCTGATGGTGCTGGCGGCCGCCGTGATCGGCGCGCTGTGCAGCATCGGCTTCAAGCCCTTCACCGCGCGCGTCGGCGCGAGCGCGATGACCTATGTGGCGCTCGTCGCCGCGGTGGCGGCGCTCGCCGTGGCGACGCCGTTCGACCCGGTACCGCTGAGCGCCGGCATCAGCCCTGAGGCGCTGGCGATGGTCATCGTGCTGGGCGTCGGCAGCGCGATCGCCTTCTGGCTCTGGCTCTGGGTGCTGGGCCGCAGCGACGCCAGCGTCGCCGTCGCCTTCCTCGGCGCCGCCCCGGTCGCGACGGCGGTCTTCGAGATCGCCATCTTCGGGCGCATGATCGACGCGCCCGTGGTCGTCGGCATCCTCTCGGTGACCATCGGCCTGACCCTGCTCGGCCGCACCGTGCTGCGGGTCGAGGAGCAGCCGGCGCTGTAGGGTTCCGGCCGGGCATTCCGCGCCGGCCGCCGCCCGGCTATCCTCGGGGCGAGGCGGGCCGAGTCGCCGCCGCGCCGGCCCACGCCACGGCACCGAGGAGGGGCGGTCGCCCATGGTCGTTACCGAGTGGCGCCTCCATCTGGGCGCCCACAAGACCGCGACGACGCATATCCAGAAGGTCCTGGCCCGGCTGCAGGAGACCGGCCCCCGCCGAGGCTTCCAGTACGTCCCGCCGGAGGTGACGCGCCGGCTCGACCGGACCGTCTTCCGCCGGCGGCACCTGTTCCGCGACCCGCGCTACTGGATGGGGCCCGAGGGGCGCGCGGCGTCGATCGAGGCGATCTTCGCCGGCCATCTGGACGACCGTCCGATCGTCGTCCTGTCGGAGGAGAACTGGCTGGGCGGCTCGGTGACCGACATCCTGGCCGAGACGCCCTATCCGGAAGCCGGCCACCGGCTCGACTACCTTCGCCATCTGGCCCGGCGCAGCCGGCTGAGCCTGTTCATCGGCCTGAGGTCGTTCGACACCCTTCTTCCGTCGGCCTATGCCCAGGCTCTGCGCGAGGGGCCGCTCGGCGTCACCTTCGAGGACGTGCGCGCGTCCGCGGCCCGCCGGCCGCCGAGCTGGCTGGCGCCGATCGAGCGGATCCGGCGTCTGGTGCCCGACACACCGATAACCCTGTGGCGCTACGAGGACTATCGCGCCCATGCGCATGGCATCCTGGAGGCGATCTGCGGCGAGCCGATCGAGGCCGTTCCGATGATCGCCGACCCGGCGGAGACGCGCAGCGCCTCGCCCCGCGCGCTGGCCCGGATCGAGGCGCTGCCGCGCGGGCTTGCGGGCGAGGCCTATCGCGCTCGGGCGGAGGCGATCATCGCCGAGCACGCGGTCGAGCCCGAGCGCTTCGCCCCCCTCACCGAGGTCGAGCGGGAGCGGCTACGCGCGCGCTACGAGGCCGATCTCGCCGCGCTCCGGTCCATGAGCGGCGTTCGCGTCCTCGAGGTGCCGGTCACCGCCGCCTGATCGTCCCGGCCGCGCGTCAGGGCGCCGGCCAGCGCCGGTAGCCCGCCACCAGCCCGGCGATATAGGCCGTCTTCTCGCGAAAGGCCGGCGGCTCGCCGCGCAGGGCGCGCTTGAGCGTGCCGAGCGCGGTCCGGGCGATCAGCTGCACCCCGGTCCGCGCGCCCAGCCCGTGCTTGCGCAACAGGGCGCCCGTGCCCCGGGCGTAGGGGCCGATCCGGCGCGCCGCCTCGACCCGCGAGACGGTGGCCGCCGGCTGGTCGTGGCGGACGACCAGGTCGCGGCGGTAATCCGCGCGGAAGCCGGCGGCGAGCGCGCGGAGCAGGATGTCCGTCTCCTCGCCGGAGCCGAAGGGCGTGCCGGCGCCGACGCCCAGCCGCTCGTCGAAGCCGCCGACGCGCTCGACCGCGGCCCGGCGCAGGAACAGGGCGTTGGAGTTGCCGGCCTCCAGCGCCGTCTCCGCCGTGATCCGGCGGTCCGCGGGCGGCGCGCGGGTGACCGACTCGGCACCGCCGGCGTCGAGCGTGCGCCCGATCAGGACGCCCGTGTCCGGCAGATCGTCGAACAGGGCCAGGACGGCCTCGACCGTGCCGGGATCGTACCAGCAGTCGTCGTCGGGAAAGCCGATCAGCGCGCCGCGCGCGCGCGACAGCCCGGCATTGCGACCGACCGACAGACCGCGGGGCGAGGTGATGCGCGTCAGCGGCAGGCCGGCGTCGGCCTCCGCGATGACGCCGTCGAGGAAGCCGGGCGGGTTCTGGTCGACCAGGACGAACTCGAACGCGCCGGCCGGCTGGGCCGCGAGCGAGCGCAGCAGCCGCGCCAGGGGCTCCGTCCGGCCGAGGGTGCAGGTCACCAGGCTCAAGCGCGGCGCGGCACCGTCGGCCGCGCCGGTCCGCGCGGTCATGGCCCTTCCGTCGGTCGCGCGATCCCCAACGTCCGCAGCGCGCCGGCATAGTCGTTGGCCGCCACGTGGGCGTTCAGCCGGTCCTGCGCCGCGCGCGCCATCCACCGGGCCGTCTCCGGGTCGTCGCGCAGCCGGCGCAGCGCCGACGCGGCGGCCTCGGCCTCCGCTTCGGCCCAGCGCGCCCCGTCGAGACCGGCATAGGCCGGGTGCGGATCGGCGACCGGCACCAGCCGCCACGGGACGAGGAAACTCGACTCCGGATCGCAGAAATCGGTGTTGCCCGACCAGCCGGTCGCGACCACGGGCACGCCGGCGACGATCGCCTCGGCCAGGGTCAGGCCGTAGCCTTCCGAGCGGTGGAGCGAGAGATAGGCGTCGCTCGCCGCGATGAGCGCCTGGACGCGACCTTCCGGCCATTCCGCGTCGATCACCGCGATGCGCGAATCGCCTTCGGCCGCGGCGCGCAGCCGGCGCTCCTGGTCGGGGTAGCGCGCGGCGTTGGCCGTCTTGACGACCAGCCGGGCCGGCCGCCCCGTATCGGAACATTCCTCCTCGCCGAAGGCGCGACGGAAGGCTTCGATGGCGGCGAGCGGGTTCTTGCGCTCGAAGGACGAGGTGAAGTTGAACACCGTGGCGACGAGGAAGGCGTCCGTCGCGATGCCGGCCTCGCGGCGGAGGGCCGAGGGATCGGCGGCCGCGGGCGACGGCACCGGGTGGGGGACGACGCCGACCGGCTTGGCCGTGATGCGGGCGAGCGCCTCGGCGGTGAAGCGCGAGGGCACGAGAAAGGCGCTCATGTAGCGCTCGGCCTTGCGCCACTCGGCCGGGAAGGTCTCGAGCTCCCAGGCCCAGTAGCCGATATTGATGCCGGCGGCGAAGCGGCGCGGGCCGAAACGCAGCACGGCCTTCGGCATCATCGGCGGGTTCAGGTGCCAGATCCGCACCGGCGGACCGGCGCCGCCCGGCGACGCGGTGGCCGGGTCGATCCGATCGAGGTCGATCACGGAGACGGCGTAGCCGTCGCCGGCGAGCGCGGCGGCGCACAGCCGGGCCGAGGCGGCGATGCCGGCCACCGCGCCCGGATATCCCACGACCTCGATCCCCGGCGCGGCGCACGGCGCGTCGGCGATCGGCCGGCCCGCGGGGATCAGGTCCTGGAGCAGTCGACCGCGAAGGTGGCGGTAGAGGCGCCGCGCCATGCCTTCGCCCTCGGCGAAGGCCGGTCGCGGCGGGGAGGGGCGCGTGGACGTCTGGCGCGTGTCGGGGGCGGCCGGCTGCGAGGCGGGCCCCGCGACGGCCGCCGGGCTCACGAGAAGGCCCCGCGCAACCGGTCCACGAGGCCGCGCCCGGCCGAGCGGGGCTCGACCCGGCTGCGCGGGAAGGCGCTCGCCTCGCGCGCGGCGCCCGGGGAGCCGCGGTAGTAGCCGTCCTTCGCGCCGCCCAGCGCGGCGGAATCGATATAGCCGTTGCGCGCGTAGCTCGGCATGTGGATGCGGTTGAGCGCGAAGCCCGCGACCTCGAAGCCGGAGCGCGACAGCGAGGCGACGGCCTTGCGCGCCAGGCGCCAGTCCGTCTTGCGCCACTGCACGACGAAGACCATGGTCGGCGCGAAACGGGCGAGCAGCAGGGTGTCGGAGACGATCGACAACGGCGCGGTATCGAGCACGACCACGTCGTAGTGCCGCCTGAGCCCGGCGATCATCCGGTCGAGCCGCTCGCTCGAGAGCACTTCGACCGGGTCGTAGGACGGGTCCCCGGCCGGGATGATGTGCAGGCCCGAGCCATCGGCCGCGTCGTTCTGGGCCGAGACCCGGTCCTCCTGCATGACGAAGTCGGCGACGCCGAGCGCCGGGCTGCGCTCGACGGTCCGGTCGAGCCGGCCGCGGCGCAGGTCGGTGTCGACCAGGACGACGCGCTGGCCGAGGGAGGCGAGATAGCGCGACAGGGCCAGCGCCGTCGAGGTCTTGCCCTCGCCGGACAGGCAGGAGCCGACGGCGATCAACCGGCCCTCGGGCGCCGGATCGTCGAAATCCGCGTGCCGCGCCCGGTCGCCATTGGCCCCCGGGCTCGGCCCGAGCGCGGTGTAGAGGCGGCGCATCGCCTCGACATAGGGTGGCGGGAAGGTGTCCAGGCCGGTATCGAGCCGCTTGAGCTTCCACCGGTTCATCACGCCCAGGCGCGGGATCAGCCCGAGGCACGGGACGCCGAGCAGCGCCTCGCCCGCGCCCGAGCTCTCGACCCCGCGGGCCGACCAGGCTCGCGCCAGCACCGCGCCGGCCGCGATGATCACGGCGACGGCGGCGCCCAGCAGTGCGAAGACCTTGTCCTGGCGCGGCAGCGGCTCGACCGGCACGGTCGCTTTGCTGAAGAGCTGGACCGGCGATTCGGCGAGCGTCGTCAGGGCGATCGCCTCGTTCGCCCGCTCCAGCAGCGCGGTGAAGACGGCCTCCCGGGCCTCGACCCGTCGGTCCTGGTCGCGCATCGCGACCTCGGAGGATTCGACCTGGCGGATTTCCGTCTCGACCGCCTCGATATCCGCGACGATGCCCTCTTCCTGCTGTTCGAGCGCGCGAATCTGCCCGTCACGGGCCTCGATGGCGGCGTTGACCTCCTGGCGCATCTGCGCGCGGATCTCGCCCAGCTGGGAGAGATTGGACTGCACCGATGGGTGGGAGTCGCCATAGGTCTCGCGGAGATCGGCGAGCTCGGCCAGCACCTGGCTTTCGCGCTGGCGCAGGTCGGTATAGGTGCTCGAATCGACGACGCTGGGCGCCAGCGAACGGTAGGCCTCCCCGGCATTGGCCTCCGACAGCCGCCGGCGTTCGGCGCGGGCGCGCGCGATTTCCAGGCGGACATTCGTCAGCTCGCCGCCCAGGTCGGTGAGCTGCTGGTCGAGCGTGGCGAGCCCGTCACGCAGCAGCAGGCCGGCGGAATGGCGGAAGCCGACACGCTCGGCCTCCTCCTCCCGGATGGTCTGGCGCAAGCGGTCGAGGTTGCGCTCCAGCGCCGTGCTGACCGACCGGGCGCGCTCGACGCCGCGCTCGGTCTCGAAGGCGATCAGCGTCTGGGCCAGGCCGTTGGCGATGTCCGCGGCGACCTGCGCGTCATTGGCGCGCGCCGTGATCGTGATGAACTGGCTGTCGCCCTGCTGGGTGATCTCGACGGCCTCGCGCACCGCCGCCACGTCGCGCACCGCCGAATCGTTGGCGAGCAGGTCCTCGGCGAGCGTGCCCTGCAGGGCGCCGGTCGCCTTGAGCGCCGCGGCGTTCTGCTCGGCCGCCTCCGGCGGCGGGCGCAGGGCGGCCGTCGCGGTCGGGTAGTCGCGGGCGAACCGGGCGACCAGGCTGGGCGACCGCAACGCGATGACCGTATTTTCCACGTCGCGCTCGATCGCCGGGTCGGCGCCGCCCCCCTGGCGCTGGGACGGCAGGGCCGATTCGAGCTCCTGCTCCGGGTCGAGGACGAAGAGCTGGGCCTCCGCCTCGTAGACCGGCTCGGGGTCGAGCGTGCGCACCAGCGTCAGTGCGCCGGCCAGCGCCACGGCCGCCGTCAGGCCCAGCAGCCATTTCGCGCGCCAAAGGGTGCGCACGGCGTTGAATTCGATGTCCGACGCGTTGAGCTCGACCAGATCCGGCCCGTCGCCCGCCGGTTGGGGTGCGTTGCTGTGGGTCGACTCGCGCCGGGATCGGTCCATCGGGTCAGGCTCGTCTCAAGGCGACGGAACTGGGGGCGACGGAACGGGGGCGCGGTCGCGGGCCCCCGGCCCGCCTCGCCGACGGGGCGCGCTGGCCCCTTCTGGGCCGGGACGCGCGCCGTCGATCGACGCCGGTTCCGTCTCCGCGGCACGGAACGCGTAGCCGTAGATAAACCATATCAAGGCGCCGAATTTGATGGAAAAGAAGGAGTAACTTACCAACAAGGTAAGAGCCATCGTCAGGCACACCGCGTGGGTGAGGGCGATCCCCCGGCCGTCCCGCTGGGGCAGGGCGACCGCGGCGAACACCCACAGCGCCAGGGCGCCGAAGATCGACTGGGTTGCGATCAGGTAGACGAGGCCCGAATCGAGCGCGCGCGTGGCGAAGCCGGGCCAGTCGCGGTCGAGCCCGATGCCGATCGACAGGCTCATGTCGCGGAACAGCTCGACCATGACCGCGAGCCGGCCGGGGAAGTTGTCCTCGACCTGGAAGCCGAAAACCGACACCGCCGCGGCCGCGAGCACGGCCGCGACCGGCAGGTAGGCGAGCGGCGCGTAGCGCGGCAGGTGGCGCGCGAAGGGCGCTGTGGCCGCGATCAGCAGGCCCAGCACCGTGGCCAGGCGGCCGTCGGAGCCGATCGCCGTGGCCGCGAAGGCGGCGGCGAAGAACCCGCGCTGGAGCGGCGTCATCGCGGCCCAGAAGCCGACCAGGAAGACCATGATCGCCACGGCGAAATTGCCCAGCGACACCGGCTCCAGGAAGATCGAGGACAGCCGGTGCGGCCCCAGGAAGTCGAAGACGAAGCGATCGCCGCCGGGCCGCGTCGCGCTGACGAAGAGGTCCGAGTCGGTGTTCCAGAAGCCGGATTCCTCGAAGCCGCGCGTGTTGATGTAGTAGCTCTTGATGTGGAGCAGCGACTCGTAGAGCGGCGTCGCCAGCGCCTCGAACGCCATGACGGCCAGCACGATCGCCGTCACCGTCCCCATCAGCGCCGTGATCGAGCGGGGATGATAGGCCGCGCCCAGCAGGACGAAGGCCGGGATGATCATCGCGTCGCGGATGACCTTGGGGTCGAAGGTGCCGTTGACGATCGACAGCAGCATTCCCCAGGCGATGATCGCCAGCATGAACAGGAAGATGGGGATGCTCGCCCGTGTCAGGGCGAACAGACCCACCGCGATCGCCGCGACGACGATCACCGCCTCGGCGGCGATGACGTGGCCCTGGTTCAACGGCATGACCGCGGCGTTGATCCGCGCCAGCGCCATGTTGAACAGCAGCGCCGCCAGGATCAGGCCGCCCGCTGCCAGGCTGGCGGCCGGGCTAACGCTGCGAGAGTAGGGCCTCGGCCTGGCGCGCCCCCTCGGTGCGCCGGCCACGGAACCGCTGTAGGACGACAAGGATGATGAACCCCAGCGTATCGACCGTGTAGCGACGGGCCATCCGCCGCGGTTCCAGATAGAGCCGGAACAGCCACTCGCCGCGCAAGCGGCGCAGCCATAAGGGCGCCCGGCGTACCTCTCCGGAGACGAAGTCGAGCAGGGCGCCGACGCCCAGGACGAGGGGCGCGTCGAGCCGGTCGCCCGCGGCGTCGATGAACGCCTCCTGCCCCGGATTGCCCAGCGCGACCAGCACCACGTCCGGGCGCGCCGCGTTGATCCGGTCGATGACGACGTCGAACGCCGCGTCCTCGACGAAGCCGTGCTGGCGGCCGCATATGGCGATACCGTGGCGTGCCTCCAGCAGGTCGCAGGCCCGGTCGTTGACCTCGGCCCGGCCACCGAAGACGAACACGCGCGTACCCGCCGGCAAGGCGTCGAGCAGCGCCGGCGTGAAGTCGGAGCCGTTCAGGTTGTCCGGGAACTTCGCCCCGAACAGGATCGCCGAGGCGATGTCGATGCCCAGGCCGTCGTTGAGCACGAGGAATCGGGCCATCCGCTCGGGCGGCGGCCCGTGGCGCCGAAGCTGGGTGACGAAATTCGGATTGGCGAAGGCGACGCGCAGGCGCTCGCCGGATCCCGCGGCCGCGACGAGACTGGCGATCGCCTGGTCGCGCCGCCAGACCGTGATCGGAATGCCGAGAACCGTTCGGGTCGGATAGACCCGCCGGATCGCCGCGAGATCGACCGGCGTTCCGATGCCCCCGGGCGGGTCGCCCGGCCGGTCGCCGACGGCCGGAGCCCCTCCGGCGGAAGTCACGGGCTCTACCATGGGCAAATCCCCGTCTTGCAGCCCGACACGACCCCCGCGCGCGAATTGCCGGCCCCCCGGCCATTGCAGGCCGCGCGGCCTTGCGCGTCGCCCGCGCGCGGCTCGGTCGTACGGTGCCGCCGACTTCGCGCGCTCGTCGCGCGACGATGCCGGCCGTGGATGTCCCGCCTGGTCCGCATGCCGTCGACCGCCCCGCTCGACTTCGTTTTGTGCCGTTCAAGCGTGTTGCGGCGCAACGGAATAACGGTTAACGAAATCTTCCATCCGCTCGCCATTGTCAATTCGAATGTCGAAGGGAATAGGGTGTACCCCCTTCGATAGGCGGCGAAAGCGGCTGGCGATCGGTCGGTCGCTGCGATTCGCGATCGTCCGGACCGGCGAGGCGGGCGGCGTGCGGGCGTCATCCCGCGCGAGCCCCGTCGCCGACCGGCTCGACGCAGACCAGCGTGGCGGCACGCCGCCCGGCGAAGGCTGGTCCGTTGCGCACCACGCAGTCCGGGCGGATCAGGACGTCGAGCAGGGCCGGCCGGCCGGCCGCCACCCGGCTCGTCCCGGTCTCCCCCGCCAGGACGCCGGGCCACAGCCTCACCCGCGCGTCCGACCCGGCCGGTGGCAGGCGCTCCGTCAGGGCCGGTGCGCCGTCGGGGCCGTCGAACCGGTCGAGCGTCAGGATTCGGGCCTCGGTCGCCAGGGCGACATGGTGGCGCCACGGCCAGTGGTGGGCCAGGACGACCGCGTCCCCGGGGCCGAGATCGGCGGTCAGCCGCTCGGCCATCTGGCGGTAGTAATCGTTCGCGGGCGAGCGGGCCGGCAGGACCGAGCCGAGCCCGTTGATCAGGGCGAGTCCCAGAACCAGGGCGCCGAGCCCCGCGACGGCCCGGCGGGGCGGCCGGGCGGCGACGCCGATCGCCAGGATCATCCAGGCTACGAACGTCTGCACGATCCAGAAGTCCCGGTTGTGGCTCTCGTAGATCGCGAAGAAGGCGGCGAAGGGCAGCAGCCATGCCGCCGCCACCGCCATGGCGCGGCGCCGGCGGCGCAGCCCCGCCACCAGCGCCGGCACCCCGATCGCCGCGGCGAGGACTCCCCAGGCCAGGGTCAGAATGGTCAGGCCGTAGGCCATCGCCGGGGCCATGCCCCGCACCAGGAACCGGTCGTCGGTGACGTCGCTGTGGGTCGTCAGCCGCTCGGCGGCCTCGGTCACGCCCGGCAGGACGAAGGCGAAATGACCGCCGATCACGGCGCGCGCCCAACCCACGAGCGGCGCGAGCGCCGAGATCCGGACATCCGATTCCCAGAATCGGCTTTCCCCGGCATAGCCCAGTATCCAGGCCCTCACCGCCGCCGGGTCGCCGAGCCCCGGCGAGAGCGCGATTACCGCGGCATAGGCGCCGCCGACGATCGCCGCCCCGATGCCGGCATAGAGGCCGAGCGCCGCGATCCGGTCGCCGCGGTCGCCCCGGCGCGGATCGAGCAGCAGGACCAGGATCGCCGGCGCCAGCAGGATGGCGAACTGGTGGAACAGGACGGCGAGCGCGTGCAGCCCGGCCGCTAGGGCGACGCGTCTCCGGCCGGCTGCCGGATCGGAGACGACGACCACGGCCGCCGTCATCAGGAAGAGCGGGAAGATGTAGATCTCCACCGAGATGCTGTAAAACCAGATCCCGAAGGACAGGGCCGCGCCGGCGACGGCGAGCCCGGCGATTCGCGCCGGCACGGCGAGCCGGGTCGTCAGCCACAGATATCCCAGCGCCAGCGTCCCCGCGCCGGCCAGCGCGGCGTAGAACCGGAAGGCCGGCAGCCGCGACAGCGACTCGCCCGGCGTGGCGAAGGGCTCGGTCGCGAGCGAGAGGATCGGCTGGAACAACAGATGGTTCGGGTGGAACAGGAAATCCGGCCGGTCGAGGGAGATCAGCAGGCCCGCGCTGTCGTGCAAGACGCTGAGCGCCTGGCTCGGCACGGCCGCATAAAGTATCCCGAAGACAACGAAGACAGCGATCGCTTGGCGCGATGAAGACGTTCCCGACAGAGCGCGCGGAACCCCGGAGTCCGGGTGATCGATCGCAACGGCTTTCACGCGACGCTGTCTCCGTTTTTCGGAGCTCGATGGCACGGCGACCGCTCGTATCGGCAATTCTTCTTGTATTCCCGCCCCCTTGTCATTGCATCGTGGCGTCGTGCCCTGTCAATCGACGCGGAAGACTCGGCGCCCCGCTTCCGGAGGGCGGGCGACCCTTATTCGCCCCGTCCGGAGCAGCGCACGCGGGAACGCCGTTCTCCAAGGGCGCTGCCCGATCTTCGACACCCTCGGGCACCTTGTCCGCTGCCGTACGGGTGCCGGGTGCCTTAGCGGGCGTCGCCGGCGCGCGACATCGGTTCGGGCGTGGCGGACCGCCGGGGACCGGCCAGGGCGGTCTCGTAGAGCGCCGTGACCGTGTCGACCAGCGCGTCCCAGTCGTAGTGGCGGGAGAAGGCGACCGCGCGACGCCGCTCGCCCCCCGCCGCGCCCGCGGACGAGTCCTCGGCCTCGACGCGCGCCATGGCTCCGGCGGCGTCGGCCGCGGCGCGCGCGGGCTCGGCGAAGTCCGTCAGCGTGCCGACGCCGGCGGCGCCGACCAGCTCGGCGAAGGCGGCGTTGTCCTGGACGATCGGAACCAGACCGGCCGACATCGCCTCGATCAGCGACATGCCGAAGCCCTCGAACCGACTGGCCGAGACGTAGTAGCCGCAGGTCCCGAGAATGCCGGAGAGGGTGGCCGCGTCGACGAAGCCGTGCACCGTCACCCGGTCGGCGACGCCCCGGGCGCGCGCGGCGGCGGTCAGCGAGTCGCGGGTGTGGGCGCTGTCCGGGCCGACGATGTGCAGCCGCGCGGCCGGCCGGTGGCGGGCCAGCGCTGCCATGAAGTCGACCAGCAGGTCGGGACGCTTGTTCTCCGACAACCGTCCCAGCGCCAGCAGATCGGGGCCGGTCAGCGGACGGTCGGCCAGCGGCACGACCGCGTTGGGCGCCAGCCGGACCGGCGGGCCGAGGCCCGTAAACGTCTCCGCGTCGTTGGCGCTGTTGGCCAGCAGCAGGGCATAGGCCCGCGCGCTCGCCGGCGTCACGGTCCGGAAGAACAGCCGCTTGGCCCGCGAATAGCTGTCGGTGTGGAAGAATCCGCCATGGGTGGTCGCCACCAGCGGCCGGCCGTGCAGCGTGCGCGTCGCGGCGAGCATGTCGAAGAACGGGTCGATCGCGTGGACGTGGATGAGGTCGACGTTTCTCAGCGATCGCGGGTCGACCAGGGGCAGGAAATAGCGCGTGCCGCCGATCGACCCGACCCGCCGCACGGGCACGCCGTCGATCGTCTCGCGCCGGGGCAGCTCCTTCGCCGGCGGGTTGAACACCCGGTCGAGCGTCAGGACCTCGGTCTCGATTCCCCGCCGGCGCTGGCGGATCGCCATCTCACGGGTATAGGTCTCCAGCCCGCCGATCGAGGGGGCGTACTGGCGGACCACATGCAGGACGCGGCGAACCGGCACCAGCGACGACTCCTCCGGACGGGGCGAGACGACGACACGAAAGCGGGGTCGGCTTCGCGGGGCCGAGCGTCCCGGACCGACCCTACAGTGGGGTGTCGGGACAGGGAATGTCCCGGGCTCGACGAATCCGATAGCCCCCCTTTCGGGTTGCCCCATCGGTGGAGCGTCGTGAGCGGCGGCAGGACCACCGCTTTGACGCGAAGTATACCCGGCGGCTATGATTCGTACCGTGCGATGAAACCCTTTTCCACTGGATGATCGGCGGCGCGCCCATGACCGAGAGCGACCGGCCCTCGCGCCCCGAGGGCGGCCTGGCCGACGCGGAGAGCCAGGCGGAGGGCTTCCGCAAGGCGCGCGATGCCCGGCGGACCGAGCTGATCGAGGACTATGTCGAGCTGGTCGCCGATTTCATCGACGGCTATGGCGAGGCGCGCCAGGTCGACATCGCCCGCCACCTAGGCGTGGCCCAGCCGACGGTGGCCAAGATGCTGCGGCGCCTGGCCGACGAGGGGCTGATCACCCGGCGGCCCTATCGCGGCGTGTTCCTCACCGAGGCCGGGCGCGACCTCGCCGAGGCGAGCCGTCGGCGCCACCAGATCGTCGAGGCCTTTCTCCGCGCCCTCGGCGTCAGCGAGGAGGTGGCCCGCCACGACGCCGAGGGCATCGAGCATCACGTCAGCCGGGAGACGCTCGACGCGTTCGAGCGTTTCGTCGCGGCCACCGGGGAGGCGGCCGCCGCTTCGTCCTCCCTCTCCTCCGGGAGCGCCGCGCCGGGGCGCGCGCGCCGCTCGGTCCCGCGGTCCGGTCGCCGCGGCGACCGCGGCGCCTGAGCCGCCCGACCCCGCCCCCGGCGACTGTCGTCAACGCGCTTTGTCGGCTTCACGCGGCAAGCGTCCTCCGTCCGCGCCTGGTCCGCCCAGCGCCGGCCCGTCCGCCCGAGCCCTGGCCCGCGCATGCCATGGGCTTGACTCCTGCCCCGCCTCGTCCAAATTAGCCTATGCTATACTTGATCGACGAGGCCAGCTTGACGAGACAACGCAATACGATGAAGCGCCGGCTCGGCGCCGCCCTTGCCGGGCTGGCCGCCCTGGCGGTGGCGGGGCCCGCGGCGGGGCAGGCGCCGCAGGACGAACCGGCCCGGATGGTCGTCACGATCGGCATGATCGGCGACGTCCTGGAAACCGTCGGCGGCGACTGCGTGGCCGTGACGACGTTGATGGGCCCGGGGGTCGACCCGCACCTCTATCAGGCGAGCGCCGGGGACGTGCGCGCGTTCCAGGATGCCGAGGCGATCCTTTATTCCGGCTACTCGCTGGAAGGCCAGCTGGGCGATGTCCTGGGGCGCTTCTCCGAGAGGAAGCCGACGATCGCCGTCGCTCCGTCCTCGATCGATCCGGCCGACCTGATCACGGTCCAGGACATCTACGGCATCGACCCGCATCTATGGATGGACGTGGGTCTCTGGTCGGCCATCGTGCCCACGGTTGCCGACGCGCTGGTCGATCTGCGTCCCTCCTGCGAGGCCGCCGTCGCCGAGGCCGCCGAAGCCTATTCGGCCAGGCTGGAGGCGCTCGACGCCTGGATCGGCGAGGCGGTCGCGAGCGTGCCCGAGCGCAAGCGCATCCTGGTCACGGCGCATGACGCCTTCAACTACTACGGCCGGGCCTACGGCATCGAGGTCGCCGGCATCCAGGGGATCAGCACCGAATCCGAGGCCGGGGTGGCCGACATCCGCGAGATGGCCGACGTCGTCGCCGAGCGCGGCGTGCCCGCGATCTTCATCGAGAGCACCATCAACCCCCGCACCGTCGAGGCGGTGATCGCCGCGGCGCGCGAGCGCGGGCAGGCGGTGGAGATCGGCGGCGAGCTCTACTCCGACGCCATGGGCGCGGAGGGTACGGCCGGCGGCACCTATATCGGCATGCTCTACGAGAACACGGTGACGATCGTCGAGGCGCTGGGCGGCGATCCGCCGCCGCTGCCCGACGCCCTTGCCGACTGGGCCGAGGCCTGGGACATCGCCGACGCCTCCGTCGGGGCGGAGGGCGAGTGACCATGGCCGCCGCAGCCCGCCCGACGCTGCCGACCGGACCGGGCGGGCCCGGCCCCGACGGGACCGGCCTGCACGAGCCGGACCTCGCCCTGCATGTCGAGGATCTGACGGTGAGCTACCAGGGCAAGCCCGTGCTCTGGGACATCGATCTGGACGTGCCGCCGGGGGTGATGGCGGCGATCGTCGGCCCGAACGGCGCGGGCAAGTCGACGCTCCTCAAGGCGGTGCTGGGCCTCGTCCCGCCGGCCGCCGGGCACGTCACCCTGTTCGGCCGGCCCTACCGGGCGCAGCGGCGGCGCGTCGGCTACGTGCCCCAGCGCTCGACCGTCGACTGGGACTTCCCGACGACGGCGCTGGACGTGGTGACGATGGGGCTCTACGGCCGGCTGGGCTGGTTCCGGCGGCCGGGCCGGCGCGAGCGCGACGCCGCGCTGTCGGCGCTCGACGACGTGGGCATGCGCCATCTCGCCGGGCGCCAGATCAGCCACCTCTCCGGCGGCCAGCAGCAGCGCGTCTTCCTCGCCCGCGCCCTGGTCCAGGAGGCCGACATCTACTTCCTCGACGAGCCGATGGCCGGCGTCGACGCGACGACCGAACGGGCGATCGTCGACATCCTCCGCGGCCTGCGCGACCGGGGCAAGACGGTGATCGTCGTGCACCACGACCTGCAGACGGTGGCGAGCTATTTCGACTGGATGCTGCTGTTGAACGTCCGCGCGATCGCGCAGGGCCCGCTGCGCGAGATCTACACCACCGAGAACCTGCGCGCGGCCTATGGCGGACGCATCGCGTTGCTGGAGACCACGCCGGCCGTCGGTGCCGAGCCGCCCGGCGCAGCGGAGGCCGATACCGCCGCGATCCGCGGCCAAGCGTGAGATGAGCCCGGCCGAGCTCTTCGGCGACTACACGATCCGTGTCGTCGCCCTCGGCGCGGCCCTGCTCGGGATCATCTCCGGCGTGCTGGGCAGCTTCGCCGTCCTGCGCCGGCAGAGCCTGCTGGGCGACGCCCTGTCTCATGCCGCCCTGCCCGGGATCTGCCTCGGTTTCCTGATCGCCGGCACGCGGGAGATCGGGGCGATCCTGGCGGGGGCGCTCGCCACCGGGATCGTCGCCGCGCTGGTCGTCCTGCTGCTGGTGCGGCGCAGCCGGCTCAAGACGGACGCGGCGCTGGGGGCGGTGCTCGGCGTCTCCTTCGCGATCGGCGTCGTCCTGCTGACCCATATCCAGGGGACCGAGAACGCGTCCCAGGGCGGGCTCGATTCCTTTCTCTTCGGCCAGGCGGCGGCGACCCTGCCGGGCGACCTGTGGATCATGGGCGCGATCACGGCCGCGGCGGTGGCGCTGGTGGCCGCCTTCTGGAAGGAAGCCAAGCTCGTCACCTTCGACCCGGGCTTCGCCGGCTCGCTCGGCCTGCCGGTCGTGCTCGTCGACGTGGTCCTGACGGTGATGATCGCGCTCGCCGTGGTCGTGGGGCTGCAGATGGTCGGCGTGGTCCTGATGGCGGCGATGGTCATCGCGCCGGCCGCCGCCGCCCGGCAATGGGCGCGCCGGCTGGAGGGCATGGTGGTGCTCGCCGCCGCGATCGGCGCGGCCTGCGGCGTGGCGGGCGCGGTCGTCAGCGCGCTCGCCCGGGGGCTCGCCACCGGCCCGCTGATCGTGCTCGCCGTCTCCGCCGTCGTCTTCGTCTCGATCCTGGTCGCGCCGGGCCGGGGCGTCGTCTGGGACGCGGCCGTGCGGGCGCGCGAGCGCCGGCGTCTGCAGCGCCGCCAGATGCTCGCCATGCTGGCCAAGGCGGCGGGCAGCGGCCGCGCCGCGCCGATGCCG
>JAVJUS010000081.1:0-33739 GCA_040220455.1 Azospirillaceae bacterium | reverse complement strand
CGAGGACAAGGGGCCGTGCCCGGCAGGGGCGCGGCCTTTTTTTCGTGCGAGTGGGGGACGCAAAGTTCGTGACCTAGTGTGATGATCCCGAAGTTCGGCATGCTTCGCATGACGATCTTCGGGATCTGAATCACACTAGATTCATACGGTTGGTGTCCCGATTCACGCGAAGTGCGCTGTCGCGCACTTCGCGATCGGGACACTAGGCGGCGATGAACTCGTTCCACTTGCGGACCATGTAGACGTTCTCGTCCATCACGGTGTTCCAGCAGGCGATGTTGCCCATGCGCTCCCAGAACGAGCCGCCGTCGCGCACCGCGCCCGCGTCCTCCATCTTGTTGCCGTAGGGATCGGTGATCTCGCTGGCCGCGGGCTCGCCCTCGTACCAGTAGTTCCACTCGTTCTCGGTCATGAACTCGCGCGTGGTCTCGGGCACGGAGCTGTAGTAGCCCTGCTTGGCGATGAAGCCGCCCTGCCAGCCGGACAGGTACCAGTTCAGGTACTCGTAGGCCGCGTCGAGCTCGATGCCTTCCAGGTGGCTCATAAGGCCGAGCCCCGCCGCCCAGGCGCGGTAGCCTTCCTGCAGGCCGACATAGAGGCACTCGATGCCGCGCGTGCGCACGGCCGTGACCGCCGGCGACCACATGGACTGGATGATCACCTCGCCCGAGGCCATCAGATTGACCGACTGGTCGAAGGAGTTCCAGAACGCCCGGAAATGGCCGTCGCGCTTGAGCTGGATCAGGCGATCGACGGTGAAGTCGATCTCCTCGCGGGTCATGTTGCCCTTGTCGCCGTAGGTGATCTCGCCCGCCGCCTCGAGCGCCATGGCCGCGTCCATGATGCCGATCGACGGGATGTCGACCAGCGCCGTGCGGCCCGAGAACTCGGGATTGAAGAGCTCCGACCAGCTCTCGATCGGCCGGCCGATCTCGTCGGGGCGGATGCCCAGCGTGTCGGCGTTGTAGATCTGCGGCAGCAGGGTCGCCCAGCCGGTCTGGCCGTCGGCGAACCGGGTCGCCTCTCCGCTCTCGGTGTACTGGACCTCGTAGGGCAGCGTGCCCTGGCGGCTGACGTCGCCGCCGTCGGGGTACTTGCCCTCGGTGAAGATCGGCACGATGTCGCCCCAGCGGTCGATCCGGGACAGGTCGATGCCCTGCATCACGCCGCGCGGGAAGACTTTCTGGACCGCCCAGTACTCCAGATCGGCGATGTCGACGGTGTTGGGCTGGGTGACGACGCGGTTGACCAGCGCGTCGCCGTTGACGTTCTGCATCTCGACCGTGAAGCCGAGATCCTCGGAGGCCTGGCGCGCGATGTCGATGATCGCCGAATAGGACGACCCGACATGACGCAGCGTCACGTCCTGCAGGTTCTGCGCCCAGATGGTCGGGAAGCCCTTGATCGCTCCGGACCCCACGGCGGTGCCCGCGACGGCCGCCGCGCCCTTCATCACGCTGCGCCGCTTCAGGCCGCTTCCGGTCGTCGGCTTCTTCGTTTCGTCGGACATGCCTGCCTCCGCTTGTCGTTCCCCATGGCCGGTGCGCCTGGCGGAGAGGCCATCCGCGAAGGGCTGGCCGCGCCGTCTGTCCCGCACACGACGTTAACCTCATATCATCGTGTCACGGGCCCGGATACCGGTCCAGTGGGTTAGGCCGGCCGTCGCCGGCCGGACCGGAGGGTCAGCCGCGCCCGCCCCCCTCGCGCCCGCCTCCCTCGCGCCCACCCCCCTCGCGCCCGGGGCCGTCCCCGGAACCGTTCA
The DNA here is from genome assembly GCA_040220455.1 of Azospirillaceae bacterium. GTDB lineage: Bacteria > Pseudomonadota > Alphaproteobacteria > DSM-16000 > Inquilinaceae > JAVJUS01. The sequence goes on along the minus strand of JAVJUS010000081.1, from coordinate 31,977 downwards.
GGTCGAGGCCGTAGACCACGTGCATCTCCCGGAAGCCCGCCAGGTCGTAGAGGGCGCGCATGCGCTCGTTGGCCGCCGCCGTGCGCCCGACGATGCGCGTGAACCCGGCCGCGCGGCAGTGCTCGATCACCGCGCCCAGCAGGCGCGCCGCGTCGGTCGCGGCGGCATGCTCCCGGTCGACGAAGAAGCTGCGGAAGTCGGCGTACTCGTCGCCCGTGACGAAGTTCTCACGGGCGGAGACCCAGGCCCAGCCGATCACCCGCCCGCCCGACTCCAGGACCTTCGTCCAGTCCTTGCGATTGCCGACCAGCTTGCCGAGCTTGCGGCGGTAATGCGCCAGATCGGTCACCGCCTCGTCCTGGAAGGATTGGCGGGCGATCTCCGCCTCGAAGGCGGCGACGCGGTCGAGATCGGCCTCGGCCAGGTCGCGGATCACCGGGGTCGGGTCGGCCATGGCGCGTCGGGTCTCCGTCTTCGGTCAAGGGCAGGCGGGGCGGGCCGTTGCGAGGGCCCCGGGCTGTCCTTAGTTTATCCGCGCGGGGTCCGGCAACCGGGCTCCGGCGACCGGGACGCGCGCCAGGCATGATCATCCGTCAGGGATTCGCGGAACTGCGGGGCTGCGGCGCCGCCATATCGGACGAGGCCGCCCTGCGCGACGCGGCGGTGGCGGCCGCGCGGAGCGCCGGCGCGACGGTGATCGGCGACCACGCCCAGCGCTACGCCGAGCACGGGCTGACGCTCGTGATCTTCCTCGCCCAGTCCCACGTCATGCTGTCCACCTGGCCCGAATACGACCTTATCCTCGCCGACGTGCTGCTGTGCGACGACACCATGTCCGTCGACGGGGCGATCGACGCGCTGGCCGCCCGGCTCTGCCCCGACGGCACGGTGGTCCGGTCCTCGGTCGAGCGGCGGATCGGCCCCGCCGAGACGCGCGCCTGACGGCCCCCGCATGTGGTGGCAGTTCGACCCGCCCGGAGAGAGCGACCCGGACGTGCCCACGCTTCGGCGGGCCGCCGGGCGTGCCTCCTCCGCGCTCGGCCGGGCGCTGCGCCAGGCCCGGCGCCGGCGCGGCGCGATCGGCGCCCGGGCGCTGCTGCGCGAGGCGACGGCCGACGGCCCGCCGCCGAACATCGTGCCGGTTCATGTCTTCCTCGCCACCGCCTACGAGGCGGCGGTCCTCGAGGACGCGCTGGCCGTCGCCGGCGCGATCCGGGGCCTCGACCTGCGCGTGACGGCCGTGCGCGGCGTCGCGGAGGCGCGCGCGGCGGCGGGCGGCATCGACGGGCCCGGCCCGGATGTCGTCGCTCTCTCCTTCCCGCTCGATGGCGCGGCGGGGGCGGCCGACCGGGCCGGCGAGGCGATGATCCGCGCGCTCGCCGCCGACCTGGCGGCCGAGACCGGCGCCCCGGTGCTGCGGCTCGACTTCGGCGCCGGGCCGGTGCCGATCGCCCGGGCCGACGCCGAGGCGCCGGACGTCACGCGCCTGCATCTGCCCGAGGCAGCGGCCGGCGGCGCGCCCTTCGACACCCGCTTCGCGGCGAGCTTCGGGGTCATGCCGTCGACGGCGGGCGCCGACGCCCTGGCCGACGCGATCGCCGCCTTCGCCGCGCGCCGCGCCGGGCTGGGGCCCAAGCTGATCGTCGCCGATCTCGACGATACGCTGTGGGCCGGCGCGCTCGGCGAGGGCGAGGCGGCGGGAGAGCCCGGCGCCCTGCACCGTCCGTTCGCCGAGGCGCTGGCCGACTTTCGCGACCGCGGCCTGGTCCTGGCCGCCGCCAGCCGCAATGCGCCGGAGGACGTGGCGGCCGCGCTGTCCCGGCTGGAGGCGGCCGGCGCCCTTCCGCCCGGCTTCTTCGCCACCCTCGCCGTCGGCTGGCGCGACAAGGATGCCCTGGTCGCGGAAGTCCTGGACACGCTCGGCCTCGCCGCGGAGCACACGCTCTTCCTCGACGACGACCCGCTCAATTGCGCCCGCGTCGCCGCGCGCTTCCCCGCCATGGACGTTCGCTGGACAGAGGGCGACAGCGACGCCGCGGCCCGGACGCTGCGCGCCGATCCGGCCCTGGCGCTGGAGGCCGCGGCGGGCCCGGCGGCGGGGCCGTCGCGGGCCGAGCGCTACCGCCTGCGCGCCGAGGTCGACCGCCTGCGCGACGCCGAGCCCGACCCACGCGCCTTCCTCGAAGCCCTCGACACGCATGTGACGCTCCGCCCGCTCGACCGCGAGACCGCGGGCCGCGCGGCGGAGCTGGCGCGGCGCGTCAACCAGATGGTCCTGACCGACGCCCGTCCGGCCCGGGCGGCCCTCCAAGACCGGTCGAGCCCGTTCGACTTCCTGGCCGAGGCGCGCGACATCTTCGGCGATCACGGCCAGGTCGGCCTGGTCCTGGCACGCCCGGATCCGGAGCGGGCCGGGGCGGTGCGTCTCGACAACCTGTTCCTGAGCTGCCGGGTGCTGCAGAGGGGCATCGAGACCGCGATGCTTCACGCGCTGGCGGCTCGGGCGGCGCTCGCGGGCTTCACCGCGCTGGCCGGCCGGGTCGAGGCCTTGCCGCGCAACGCGCCGGCGCGCGATCTTCTGGCCTCGGCCGGGTTCGGGCGCGGCGGCGCCGACTGGCACCTGACGATCGAGGCCGGCCCCGACGGCGGCGTTCGCCCGCCCCTGCCGCCCGGCATCACCCTGCACGACACCGCCTGGAGAGCGCCGACGTGACCGACACCGCCCCCGCCCCGCTCGCCGACACGGTCGCCGGCCTCGTCGCAAGCGTGCTCGGCCTCGCCCCCGACGCGGTCGACGCGGCGACCCGCGCCGCCGACCTGGACGCCTGGGACTCGCTCGGCCATGTCCGCATCATCCTGGCGCTGGAGAGCCGGTACGGCGTCGCCTTCTCGATGGAGGAGATCGCGGCGGCCGACAGCGTCGCGCGGCTCGCCGACCTCGTCGAGCGCGCCCGCGCCGCCTGACACGCGCCCGGCTACGCTGGAGGCCGGCCCCCGGAAACCCGGGCGAAGGCGCGCCCGCCGCAGGACGGGCAGCCGGCCTGCTTGAGAGCCTCGATCGTCGCCATGTCCTCGCCGGCGCCGACGGCCGTCACCGCCCCGCAATTCCGGCACCTGTAGCGCCGCCGACGGGGCCGGACCTCGCCGGTGTGGATCGGGTCGGCGAAGGGGACGTCGGCCACCGCCGGGCGGGTCGACCGGGTGGTCAGGAGCGTCATGAACTGCCCGGTCGAGCCCAGGATCGAGGCGCCGCCATAGCGGTTGAAGGACGGCGCGACCCGCAGCGCCGCCAGCCCCATGGCCATCAGCCGGTCCTGGAGCTCGAGCTGGTCGTCGGGCGCGAGGTCGGCATAGGACAGGAACACCGGCAGGCCCGGCCCCGGCTCGAGCCCCCGGATCCCGCGGCTGACGAAGAGCGTCATGCCGGCCAGCGTGTAGGGCGGATCGGTCTCCACCACGTCGAAGGCGCCGGCGAAGCCCTCGGGCAGCGGGTCGCGCAGGTCGTGGCGGACCAGCTCGATATCGAGGCCGTGGCGCCGCCGGGTCGCCTCCAGATGGGCGACGCGGTCGGGATCGACCTCCAGCACCGCGAGCCGCCGGGGCCGGACGCCCTCGGCCGCCGCGAGCAGGCCAACGGCGATCGAGACGGAGTCGTCGTCACCCAGGATCAGGATGCGCCGGCCGGCGACCGCCCCGGCCTCGTGCATGGCGAGCGCCCGGCGCAGCGCCGTTTCCGGCGTGCAGGGCGCCTGGTCGAGCGTGACGTCGACCGCCGGCTCGGCCGCCAGGTGGTCGCGCATCGCCTCCAGCAGCGGCGCGATGCGCGGGTCGAGCCCGTCGGCCGCGTCGGTCGCCGGAGGGCCCGCGGAGCGTGGCGTCCGCGCCTGCCGAGCGGGCGCGGCGGCCTCCAGCCCCAGGATCTCGGCCGCAAAGCGCCGGCCCTCGGCCGTCAGGTCGAGCCCCTGGCCCCGGGCGAGCAGGCCGGCGCGCTCGAGTTCGCGGCGGACGGCGGAGACGACCGGCAGCGGCATGCGCACGGCCCGGGCCACGTCGCGCAGCGGCATCGGCCCGTGCCCCGCCACGGCGCGCAGGACGGCGGCCACGCCCTCCCGCCCCTCGCGCAACGACGTCGCCTCGGCGATCCGGGCGAGCAGGTCCGCGTCGGCCGGTACCGGACGGTCCGGCGGGGTCGTGTCGGGGTCGCGCGCCATGGTGGGCGGGTCCTGGCCGGAAATACGGCCCTCTCAATGGCATCCCTTCCGGGACCGGGCAACCGCGATCGCGGTCCCGCCTCAGGCCAGGGCGCCCGGGGTGTAGTCGACGACCACCGGCCGGTTGTCCAGGCGCGAGCGGATCGCCGCCTCGGCCAGGACGAGCGCGCGGCGGCCGTCCTCGAAGCTCGGCGAGGGCGGCCGGCCGGTGGTCACGGCCTCGATGAAGTCGCCGATCTCCGCGGCATAGGCCTCGCGGTAGCGCTCGATGAAGAAATGCACGAGCGGATCGCGCCGCGCCGTGCCGCCGTCGTCGTAGCGGCTGACCGCCGTGTCGCGCAGGTTGTTCGAGCGCACCATGCCGCCGGCGCCGAACGCCTCGACCCGCTGGTCGTAGCCGTAATTGGTCCGGCGCGAGTTGTTGATGTGGCAGAGCGTGCCGTCGGCGGTACGCATGAGCACCATGCCGGTATCCACGTCGCCCAGCTCGGCGAAGACCGGATCGACCCGGTTGGAGGCCATCGCGAAAACCTCCACCGGCTCGTCGCCCAGGACGAAGCGGGCCATGTCGAAGTCGTGGATCGTGGTGTCGCGAAACAGCCCGCCGCAGGCCTCCAGGATCGCGCGCGGCGGCGGCGGGCCGGGGTCGCGGCTCGTGATCACGAGCAGTTCCAGCGCGCCGATCTCGCCGGCGCGCACCGCGTCGCGCACGGCCCGGTGGGACGGGTCGAAGCGGCGGTTGAAGCCGATCTGGACCGGCACGTCGAAGACCGCCAGCCGCTCCCGGCAGGCCTCGACCTTGGCGATGTCCACGTCGATCGGCTTCTCGCACAGGATCGGCTTGCCGGCTTCCGCCGCCGCCAGGATCAGGGCGACATGGGTGTCGGTCGGCGAGGCGATCAGCACCGCGTCGACATCGCCGGCCCCGATCGCGTCCTCGGCGCTGCCGACGGCCGTCGCCCCGACCGCCGCCGCCGTCTCCTCCGCGCGGGCGCGATCGGCGTCGAAGCAACGCGTGACCGCGGCGTCGGGCCTCGAGGCGACGAGCCCCGCATGCATCCGGCCGATGCGCCCGCAACCCAGAACCGCGAACCGGATCATGTCCCGTCTCCCCCTCTCCGGAATCCCCCGCGGCCGCGCCGGTCAGCCCTCGCGCGCGGCGGCCAGCGCCGTGTCGAAAGCCGCGCCCAGGGCCGCGAAGTCGGCCGCGACCGTGAACATGCGATAGCCCGCCGCCCGCGCCTCGGCGAAGGCGCCCGGCGCCGGCGGCACGCCGCAGCACACCGGCCGGCCGGCGGCCTTCGCCTTGGCCAGGATCGTGGCGATCGCCTCGGCGACCTCGGGGTCGTCGTACTGCCCGAGTCGGCCGTAGCTGCCCGAGAGGTCGTTGGGCCCGATCATCAGGGCGTCGATGCCCGGGACATCCAGGATCGCGTCCAGCGCCTCGACCGCCTCGCGGTGCTCGATCTGGATCACCACCATCAGCGCCTCGTTGGCCGCCGCGACATAGGCCGCGCCGTCCCGGCCGTAGCGGGCCGCCCGGCGGGGGCCGAAGCCGCGCACGCCGTCGGGCGGGTAGCGGCAGGCGGCGACCACGGCGGCGGCCGCCTGGGCGCTGCGCACGTCGGGGACCACGACCCCTTCGGCCCCGCCGTCGAGCGCCTGCTTGGCCCAGACCGGGTCGTTCGCCGCCAGGCGCACCAGGGGCACGGTGGAACTGCCGTTGAGCGCGGTCATCAGGCGCTGCTGGGTTTCCAGGCCGAGTCCGCCATGCTCCCCGTCGATGACGACGAAGTCGAAACCCGTGCCGGCCGCGATCTCCGCCACCGCCGGATCGGTGAAAGTCAGCCAGGAACCATAGACTTCCTGGCCGGAGTTGATACGGCGCTTGAGGTCGCGCACACGGTCGAGGGCCATCGGTCCGGTCCTTTTCGAGCGCCTCGGCTCGGGCATCGGGCTCACGGGGAGCGGTAGGCGGCGCCGATCCCGGGGGACCGGCGATCATAGGCGGGCACGATAGTGTCGCGCCGCGGATATGCCATCAATGACGATCGACCGCCGGAATCGGAACCTCGGCTGCCACGTTGCTATCCCGCCGCCTCTCCGGCGAAGCGCGGCGCCAGCGCGGCCAGGGCCGGGGCCAGGGTGTCGAGCACGGCGCGGATGCGCGCGACCCGCGTCAGGTCGCGATGGGTCAGCAGCCAGAGCGGCGTGTCGAGCTCGGCGAGCGGCGCACCGACGCGCACGAGACCGGGCGCGGCATCGCCCATGAAGCAGGGCAGAGTCGCCAGCCCCACCCCGGCCTCCGCCAGGGCCAGGATGCCGGGCAGGCGGTTGAGGCGCGCGACCGGCCGGGCATCGGGAAAGGACTCGGCGAGCCAGCGCATCGACGGCAGATGGGCCAAGCTCTCGTCCCCGGCGATCCAGGGCAGACCGGCGAGCGCGCCGGGCGACGGCGGCCGCTCCGGATCGATCGACGGCGCCAGGGCCGGCGCGGCATAGACCGCCGTCGCGATCCGGGCGACCCGGCGGCCCACCAGGCTCTCCGGCACGGCGCGGGACGGGCGCACGGCAATGTCGGCGTCGCGCTTGTTCAGCGCCAGGAACCGGTTGTCGACGACGACTTCGAGCTCGATCCCCGGATGCCCGACCCGGCAGGCGGCGAGCGCCGGCGCCAGCCCGCCCGACAGCAGCGTGTCCGTCGTGGTCAGCCGCACGATCCCGGTCGGGCGCGTGTCCCGCCCGGCGATCCGGCGCTCCAGCCCGCCCACGTCGCTTTCCAGCCGCTCGGCGACGGCGGCCGCCTCCTCGCCCGCCGGCGTGGCGATGCAGCCATCGGACGCCCGGTCGAACAGGCGCACGCCCAACCGCGCCTCGATCCGGGCGAGCCGGCGATGGGCGGTCGAGTGATTGACGCCCAGCTCCCCCGCCGCCGCGGTGAAGGTGCGGCGGCGGTGCAGGGCGAGGACGAAGCGCAGGTCGTCCCAGGACAGGGGCTCGTGCATTTCCGCACAAATCTTTCGCGATATTGCCTATTCGTCGTGCGCCGACGCCCAGACTAGCGTGAGGACATCCCGGCGTCGACGGCGATCCGCCGGCCGACGCCCCCTCCCCGACCCGACGGAAAGGCAAGACCCGTGAGCCCCACCCCCGACACTGGCGCGACATCGACGCCGACCCTCGATCTGGTCAGCCACCCGCTTTGCCCCTATGTCCAGCGCGCCGCCATCGCGCTCGCCGAGAAGGGCGTGGCGCACCGGCGCGTGACAGTGGACCTGGCCGACAAGCCTGCCTGGTTCCGCGCGATCTCGCCGCTCGGCAAGGTGCCGCTGCTGCGCGTCCACCGTCCCGGCGGCGCGTCCGCGATCCTGTTCGAGAGCGCGGTGATCTGCGAATACCTGGAGGAGACGCACGGGCCCCCGCTGCACCCGGCCGATCCCGTCGAGCGGGCGCGCCATCGCGCCTGGATCGAATTCGCCTCGGCCTTGCTCGACGGCATCGCCGGTTTCTACCGGGCGCCGGACGCCACCGCGTTCGAGGAGCGCCGCCACGCCCTGGTCGAGCGGATCGGCCGGCTGGAGGAGACGGCCGGGGCCGGCCCCTATTTCGCCGGCGAGGCGTTCAGCCTCGTCGATGCCGCCTTCGGACCGGTCTTCCGCTACTTCGACACCTTCGAGCGGATCGCCGATTTCGGCTTCTTCGACGCCGCCCCGCGGGTGCGCGCGTGGCGCGCCGCCCTGGCCCGCCGGCCGTCGGTCGCCCGGGCCGTCGACGCGGACTATCCAGGCCGGCTGGAGGCGTTCCTCGTGGCGCGCGGCTCCCATCTCTCCACGCTGATGGCGCGGTCGGCGGCGTGACGGCGCCGGAAGCCGCGACCCGCGCCGGCCGGGTCGCGGCTTCTTGATCCCGCGCGAGGCCGCCGGCATGCGCAAATGGCGTCGCGCCCGCATCCGGGCGCGCGCGCCGCGGGGGAGGCCGCCATGGACATCCTGGACGACGTGCTCGACACCCTGGCGCTCAAGGGCGCGCTCTATTTCCGCACGGACTTCTCCCCGCCCTGGGGCGTCACCGTGCCGGAGCATCCGGGCGCGGCCCGGTTCCACCTGGTCGTGCGCGGCCACTGCCGGGTCGAGCTCGCCACCGGCGCGGTTGCCGAATTGGCGCCGGGCGACCTGGTCCTGGTTCCCCGGGGCCGGTCCCACGTCCTGGCTCACGCGGCCGGGCAGCCGGCCCCGCCGCTGGAAACCCTGATGGCGGAGTCGGGCTACGACGGGCGCGGCGTCTTCGTCGTCGGCAGGGGCGACGCCGCGGCGCGGACGCGGATGATCTGCGGCCACTTCGCCTTCCGCCCGGGCGCCGATCACCCGCTGCTGCGCGCCCTGCCCGACCATCTTGTCGTGACGGCCGCCACGCGCCGGCGGCACCCCTGGCTGGACGAGACGCTGACCCTGCTGACGCGCCGGGTCTTCGCCGATCCCGACCGGTCGGCCGCAGCGGTGACCCGGCTGTCGGAGGTATTGTTCATCGACCTTCTGCGCGCGGCGGTCGACCTCGCCCCGCGCCTGTCCGCCCTGCTCCAGGGGTTTCGCGACCCGCCGATCGCCCGCGCGCTGGCGCTGATCCACGCCCGGCCCGGCGAATCATGGACGGTGGAAGGGCTGGCGGCCGCCGTCGGCCTGTCGCGCAGCCGCTTCGCCGAGCGGTTCCGCGCCCTCATCGGGGTCGGGCCGATGGCCTATCTCGCCGAATGGCGCCTGCAGCGCGCGGCCGAGCTGCTCGACGACCCGGGCGCCAGCATCCAGCAGATCGCCTTCGACACGGGCTACCGCTCCCCGGCCGCCTTCACCCGGGCCTTCGCCGGCAAGTTCGGCACGCCGCCGGCCCGCTTCCGCCGCTCGGCGGCCTGATGTTTGCCGATCGTCCCGAAAGCTTTACCAAGACTCCGGCAAAACACAGTTCATGTTGCAGCAAGACCGATCGATCCGCATCGTCCTCGCGTCGGCACGAACCCGCCGACTCTGAAAATAAAACGACGGAGAAGACAATGTATCGGTCGATCATCGTCGCGGCGGCGATTGCCGCCAACGCGGCGACCTTCAACCCGGCCATGGCGGCGGACGAGGTGAATACCGTGCCGGGCCTGACGGCCGCCGGCGCGCCCCTGGGTCTGCACGGCGTCGATCCGGTCGCCCTGCTGGAGGATGGCGACAGGCTGGCCGGCACGGCGGGTCACACGGTCGTCCATGACGGCGTGGCCTACTACTTCGCCTCGGCCGACAACGCCGCCGAGTTCGAAGCGGATCCGGCCCGCTTCACGCCGGAGAACGGCGGCTTCTGCACCTACGGCGTGTCGGTCGGCAAGAAGTTCGACGGCGACCCGCGCTACGCGGCGGTCGTCGACGGCAAGCTCTACGTCTTCCTCAACGAAGAGATCTTCCAGGCCTTCAACGAGGACCGGGCGGGCACGATCGCCCGGGCGGCCGAGCAGTGGCCGCGCATCGAATCCGTCGCCGCGACGGCGCTCTGATTCCCCGGCAGAGCGCCCGCCGAGCGACGGGCGGAACCCGGCCCCTTCGGCCCGACGCCCCCTCCCGGCGTCGAAGGGGTCGGGTTCCCCTTTTCCCCCGCTTCCCCTCGGATCACCGCCGCCCGCCGGCCAGCCGCGCGGCCTCGGGCCGGGCCCGCAGCCGGGCCATCGCCCAGACGCCGACCAGCGGCCCCGCCGCCAGCGGCGCCAGGGCGTAGGTCCAGCCGACCGCCTCGACCCAGACCGGCACCAGATGGATGGTCACGAGCGTCAGCGTGAAGCCCATCGCGGTCTGCAGCGTCAGCATCGTGCCGACATAGTCGGGGTCCGAGAGCTCGGAGACGGCCGCCGAGAACTGAGCGGAGTCCGCGACCACCGAGACGCCCCAGACGAGCGCGACCAGCACGATCGCCCAGGCCGCCCCGCCGAACAGGAAGCCGATGCCCAGCGCGCAGGCGCCCGAGACCGTCATCGCCGCGATCGTGACCGCCGTGCGTCCCCACCGGTCGGCCGCCAGCCCGGCGGCGAGGCAGCCGACCCCGCCCGAGGCGATGACGGCGAAGGCGGTCAGCGCCGCGGCGCCCGGCGCGATCTCGGGCCCGAGGGTGCGCGAGAAGCTGGCGTAGAGGAAGGCGCCGATCCAGGCCCACATGGCGTAGAGCTCCCACATGTGGCCGAGATAGCCCAGATTGGCGAGCCTGAGCGGCACGTTGCGCCAGGCCGCCGCCAGGGCCACCGGCCGGATCGCCGCGCTGCGACCGTAGCCCGGACCGATCCGGACGAGCCCGATCGCCGCCGCCGCGCCGGCCGCCAGGGCGGAGCCGACCGCGAGCGTGATCCGCCAGTCGAGCCCGCCCAGCGCGTTGATCAGGTGCGGCAGCGCCGATCCCACGGTCACCGCGCCGACCAGCAGGCCGACCAGCAGCCCGCGGTCGCCGCGCGCCCAGCTCGCCGCCAGCTTCATGCCGACCGGATAGACGCCGGCCATGCACAGGCCAGTGGCGAAGCGCAACGCGATCACCACGCCCCAGGACGGCACCAGGAAGAGCACGGCGAGATTCGCCGCCGCCCCGACCAGCGCCGCGCCGGCGAAGAAGCGGCGCGGGTCCAGCCGATCGGCCAACGCCAGGGCCGCGCTGACCAGGCAGCCCACGACGAACCCCGCCTGCACCGCCCCGGTCAGCATCGACAGCACGCCCGGCGACGGGCCGTAGGCGCGCACCAGCGCCGGAATCACCGCCGTCGTCGAGAACCAGAGCGACAGCGTGGCGACCGCGCACAGGCACAGCACGGCGATCGAGCGCGCCTTGCCCGGAAGCCGCGCCGCGCCCGCGTCGATTGCCGCTCGGTCAACCGCCATGCCTCGCCCGTTTCAGCGGCGGGAACGCGCCCGCAACGACTGTAACCCGAATTCGGCTCGGCGCGACCGCGTCGCGCAACAAAGCGGGCGCACAAAGGTCAGGGCGCCGGGGTCGGCTTCCGACCCGCTCGAGCGCCCCCGAGGAGGAGGAAAACCGCCATGACCACCGACATCGAGACCCGCGGCGCCGCGGCCGCCAAACCCGCTCCCGCCAAGCCCGCCCCGACCCCGCGCAACGGCGTCGACACGCCGACGCTCTTCGCCACCATCGACGCGGTGGCGGGCCAGCCCGATCTCGCCCGCTTCGTCTTCCGGTCCGAGGGCCGGTGGATGGAGGGCACCCACTCCCGCAGCACCATGAGCGGGTTCTTCGGCGCCGGCGGCGAGCATGTCCACAAGACCGCCTACACCGCCGACGCCGACCATCCGGCGGTGCTCTGCGGCAAGGACGACGGCCCGACGCCGGTGGAATACGTGCTCCACGCCCTGTCGGCCTGCCTGACCGCCGGCATCGCCAACATCGCCGCGGCGCGCGGCGTCGATCTGGGCACGGTCGAGACGACGGTCGAGGGCGATATCGACCTGCGCGGAATCCTCGGCCTGTCCGACGAGGTCCGCAACGGCTTCGAGGGCATCCGCGTGACCTTCACCGTGACGGGCGACGCCGACGCCGAGACGCTTGGCAAGATCGTCGGCCAGTCCAAGGCCCGCTCCGCGGTCTACGACATCGTCACCAACGGCGTCCCGGTGAGCATCGACGTGCGCACCGCGGCGTGACGGCCAGGCACGGCCGCGGGGTCCGGCAAGCCGGTCCCGCGGCCGCCGCCTTCCGAGCCGGGGGAGAGAGACCATGAAGCGCGTCCCAGTCGTCGTCGTCGGCGCCGGCCATGCCGGGCTGGCGATGAGCCGCTGCCTGACCGACCGCGGCCTCGAGCATGTCGTCCTCGACCGCCGGCCCGTTGTCGCCCCCCGCTGGAGCGAGGAGCGCTGGGAGGGCCTGCGCCTCCTGACACCGAACTGGATGACCCGGCTGCCGGGATGGCGCTACAGTGGCGACGACCCGGAGGGCTTCATGACGATGCCCGAGGTCGCCCGGTTCCTGGCGGACTACGCCCGCTCCTTCGACGCGCCCGTTCGGGCGGGCACGACGGTTCGGTGCGTCGAGCCGGCCGGACGCGGCTACCGCGTCGCCACCGACCGGAGCCACTGGCTCGCCGGCGCGGTCGTGGTCGCGACCGGGGACTGCGACAGACCCTTCGTTCCGGCGCCGTCCCGTCACCTCGCGACAGGCGTCTTCCAGACCGTGCCGACCCGCTATTCCGGCCCGTCCGGGCTGCCACCCGGCGGCGTGCTGGTGGTCGGGGCCTCCGCCTCGGGCGTCCAGATCGCCGAGCAGCTGCGCCGCGACGGGCGGGACGTGGTGTTGTCGGTCGGCCGCCATACCCGGCTGCCCCGGCGCTATCGCGGCCGGGACATCATGGAATGGCTCGACCGGACGGGCATCCTCGACGACCGCTTCGACGCCGTCGGCGATATCGACCGCGCCCGGCGCCAACCGTCGCTCCAGCTCGTCGGCAGCGACGACGGCCGGATGATCGACCTGGAACGCCTGGCCCGCAGGGGCGTGACCCTGGCCGGACGCCTGACCGAGGCCGAGGGCACGCGAGTCGCCTTCGCCGACGACCTGCCGCGCAGCGTGCTCGACGCCGACCGGCGCCTGGGCCGCCTGCTCGCCCGGATCGACGGCGCGATCGCCGCCGACGCGGCGCTGGCCGCGATCGCCGAACCGTCGGACCCGCCGCGCTCGTTCACCGCCGCGCCGGGCCCGGCCGACATTGATCTCGCCGACGCCGAGATCCGCTCGGTGGTCTGGGCGACCGGCTTCCGCCGCGCCTATCCCTGGCTCGCCGTGCCGGTGCTCGACGGCCGGGGCGAGATCGCCCACCACGGCGGCGTGACCGCCGCGCCCGGCCTGGTGGTCCTGGGCCTGCGATTCCTGCGCCGGCGCAAGTCGAGCTTCATCGACGGCGCCGGCCCGGACGCGGAAATCCTGGCCGACCACCTGGCTCGCTCCTTCGCGACCGGCCAGTGCCGCGCCGCGTGATGAAGGGAGGTCACCCATGTCCGAGATCCAGCCCCTGTCGCGGGCGATGCAGAGCCGCAGCCACGACGTGATCGTCGTCGGCGCGCGCTGCGCCGGCGCCGGGCTCGCCCTGCTGCTGGCGCGGCGCGGCCTCGACGTCCTGGTCGTCGATCGCAAGGCCTACGGCGCCGACACGCTGTCGACCCACGCGCTGATGCGCGCGGCCGTCCTCCAGCTCCACCGCTGGGGCGTGCTCAGCCGCGTGGTCGACGCCGGCACGCCGCCGATCCGGCGCACGCGCTTCGTCTACGGCGCGGAAACCGTGACCGTCGACATCAAGCCGTCCGACGGGGTCGAGGCGCTCTACGCCCCGCGACGCACGGTGCTCGACCGCATCCTGGTCGACGCCGCGCGCGGCGCCGGCGCCGCGGTCCGGTTCGGCACGACAGTGCTCGACCTGAGCCGGCGGCCCGACGGCCGGGTGGACGGCGTCGTCCTGCGCCAGCCCGACGGCGGGATCGCGACGCTGAGCGCCGGCCTCGTGGTCGGCGCGGACGGCATGCGCTCGACGGTCGCCCGGCTCGTCGCCGCGCCCGTGACGCGCCAGGCGGCCAATACCACGGCCGTCCTCTACAGCTACTGGCGCGGTCTCGACCAAGCCGATTCCGAGTGGCATTTCGCGCCCGGCGTCAGCGCGGGCGTGATCCCGACCAATGACGGCGAGACCTGCCTGTTCGCCGGCATGCCGCCGGCCCGCTTCCGGGCGACCCGGGGCCCCGGAATGGCCGAGCTCCACAGACGAGTGATCGCGGAGGCGGCGCCCGCGATCGCCGCGCGCATGGACCGGGCCCGGGCGCCCGGAAAGCTCATGGGCTTCGCCGGCCTGCCCGGTTTCCTGCGCCGGTGCCACGGGCCGGGCTGGGCGCTCGTCGGCGACGCGGGCTACTTCAAGGACCCGATCACGGCGCACGGCATCTCCGACGCCCTGCGCGACGCCGAATTGCTGGCCGACGCAATCGCCGACGGCCGGCCGGCCGCCCTGGCCGACTACGAGGCGACCCGCGACCGCCTGGCCGGGCCGCTGTTCGAGGCGACCGACGTCATCGCCGGCTTCGGCTGGGACTTCGAGGCGCTCAAGGCGCATCATGCCGATCTGAGCGTGGCGATGAAGGCAGAGGTCGCCGAGCTGGCGGGCCGCCCGGTCCTGCACGGCGCCGCCGCCTGACGCGGCGACGACGAAGAACGAAGAAGCAAGAAGGAGGGGGAACGATGACCGACACCTCTGCCAAGCCCGGGGCCGCCGAGAATACCCGGGACGGCTGGGCCGGCGTGGTCAGGGGCCGGCCCGAGCTCGGCGCCAAGGCCAGCCGGCGCCGCCGGACCACGATGGCCGATGTCGAGCGGTTCACCGAGATGACCGGCGACCGCAACCCGCTGCACTACGACGCGCGGGCGGCCGCGGACTCGCCCTTCGGCGGGCTGATCGTCCAGGGCGGCGTGACGTCGGGCCTGCTCAACGCGCTCGTCGCCGAGGACCTGCCAGGGCCGGGCACGGTGTTCCTGCAGGTCGACTGGCGCTTCACCAAGGCGGTCAGGGTCGGCGAGGAGATCACCGCCCACGCCGAGGTGACGAGCCTGCGCGAGGACAAGCCGATCTGCACCCTCGCCACCCGCGTCGAGAACGAGGCGGGCGAGGTCTGTCTGACCGGAACCGCGACGACCTACACCGTGCCGCTCGCGGGGCGCTGACCGGCCGGTCCCGACCGCCGAGCCGGGCTCAGAGGTCGAGGGCCGGCGTCGGGCCGTCCTCCTCCAGCTCCCACCAGGTCCGCCAGGCGCCGTCCCGGCGCTCCAGGACCAGGTAGTTGCGCTGGGCGGTGTAAATGCCCCGGCGGCCGGGCAGCGGGTGCAGCCGGATCGGGTGGTCCGGCAGCGGCGATTCGCCGAGCCGGGCGAGCAGGCCGAGCCCGCGGGCATAGGCCTGCGGCGGCGGCGGGTGGGCGATGCCCGAGGCGACGAGCTGGTGGATCGGCCCCGGCTCGGCCACCAGCGTGCCGCGGGTCGCCAGGTGGATCTCGCCCGACAGCACCGTCACCGCGGGGCCGCCGCCTGCCTGGAGATGGACCAGCCGCTGCAGGAAGGCGCGCCACTCGTCCCGGTGGGCCCGGCTCTGCCACTGGTCGCGCAGGTCGTCCTCGTACTTCTCGGCCCGGCGGGTCAGGCCCATCAGCGCCTCCACCCAGGAAAGGCGCGGCCCGAGCGCCGGGACGCTGGACAGCAGGAGCACCCGCCGCCCCCTCGCCGCGGCGAGCGCCGCGTCGAGCATGCGCCAGCCCGCCTCGCCCATCACCCGGTCGGGCCGGCGCTCGGATCGCAAATCCGGCGCGATCAGGTCGAGGCCGGGCAGCGCCACGTGCCAGCCGAGGCTGCGGCCGGTCTCGTCGAGGCAGATCGCCGGACGCGCGTCCGGCGCGGCGCCGAGCTGGAAGGTGACGAAGTGCGCCCGCGCGACGGCGAACAGGCGCCGGCCGACAGGCGAGTCGAGCTTGTCGACCGCCAGCGAGCCCCAGCCGTCGCAGATGTCGTGGTCGTCCCACATGGCGAGCGAGGGCACCCGCGCCATGAGCCACGCGATCGCCGGCTGGGACAGGAGCTGGAGGTAGCGCTCGAAGAAGGCCGTGCGCAGGGCCTGCTCGATGTCGGCGGCCTCCGCGTCGTCGACCGGCCCGCCCGGCGGCGCCTTGCCGCGCGCCCAGGCCCGGACGCGGGGATGGCAGTACAGCAGTTCGTCGGCGTAGAGCTGGTCGCCGCCATGCAGCAGCAGGTGGAACGGCCGCTCGGCATGCGCGCCGCCCAGCCGACGCCAGAGGGCGTCGCGCTCGTCGAGCGGGCGGTCGCTGTCGTCATGCTCCTGGCCGTTGCAGGACACGAAGGCGATGCGCAGGTCGCCCTCGAACGCCGTGTCGACCGGATACGCCTCCCCGTCGACCCGGTATTCCGCGGCCGCCGCCATCGGCAGGTCGATCGCGAAGGCGAGCACCCGCCGGCCGTCGGTCGCCGCGATCTCTCGCCCCGTCACCGGGCCGTCCGCCGTCTCGACCACCGGTGGCGCCCCGTCCCGCGGGACGACGAGCAGGACCGTCAGCGCGACGCGGCCGCCTTCGACACCCCGCAGATAGAGCAGCGGGCCGGTCCGGGACGGGCCGTCGGGATCGGCCGCGCCGGCGGCGCGATCGGCGGGTGTGATCGTATCCATGGGTCGGCGGCAAGGGCCTCGAAGCGGTCGGAGGGCGCACGGTCGGATCGGGCGTCACGGGTCGCAGGAAACCGGACCCGCAAACGATCCGAGCCAGAGTATGACCCGACAACCGCCTTTCAACGAGCGTCGGCGCCGATCGGATGCATGGCACGTCCGATCAAGGTCCGCCGCCGGTCACATCGGGCCGAGCCCGGCCGCCGTGTCCGTGACCAGGATGAGGCCCGTGCGCTGCAGGTCGACACGCACCGGCAGGGCGAGGCTGCACGTCATCGTCCCGGCCGGATCGTCGGCCGGTCGGAACAGGATCACGACCGGCCGGGCGAGGCGAAGGGCCACGCCGGCGACCGGCCGCAGAGCCTCGACGCCCGTCGGCAGGCAGTCGCCCCCGACCAGGATGTCGTCGCGCGGCAGCCGCGTGACCGAGAGGGAGTCGCCGCCGTCCCCGTCATGAACGAGGCAATGGAACGTCACGCCCGCGCCGTCGTCCAGCAGCGCCTCGGCATGGGCGAGCACGGCCGAGCAGCGCGGCTGGCCGACAACGGCCTCGTCCAGCCGGTGGTACCAGCGCAGCATCACCCCGGCATTGCCCGGCAACCACGCCGGGTCGCGGACAACCGAGACGATCTCGCTGCGAACGCCCGGCGTCGACAGCATGACCTGCATTCTCTCCCCTCGAACGGCACCGGACCCTGCCGCTATGTTTGTCTTTTTGATAGAATCTTGTTAGCAACTTCACGTAATAAGCGTGCGATCGGCCGACTTAACGAGACGTTAAGAAGGCGCTGCAATTTGCGAGCATTGAATATGAACTTCGTCTGATAAACGAAACGGCGAAGGCCGGATCAGGCCACCCCATGGCGGAGATCGCGCCCGGTTTCGAGCCGCCGGACATTGTCGAGCGCGACCGCCAGGCTGCGTTCCAGCGTCTCGCGCGTCAGCCAGCCGACATGGGGCGTGAGCACCACCTCGTCGCGCGCCAGCAGCGGGTCGTCGGGCGCCACGGGCTCGCGGGCGAAGACGTCGAGGCCGGCCGCCGCCACATGGCCCGACTCCAGCGCCGCGACCAGCGCGGCCTCGTCGACCAGGCCGCCGCGCGCCACATTGACCACGACAGCGCCAGGCCGCAGCGCCGCGATGGCCTCGGCGTCGAGCCAGTCCGCCGTCTCGGGCGTCAGCGGCAGATGCATCGACACGATGTCGGCCCGGGCCAGCAGCTCGGCCTTGTCGACCTGGGCGAAGCCCGCCTCGGGACGCGGCGTGCGGTTCCAGAAGATCACCTCGGCGCCGAGCGCCTCCAGCACCGGTGCCAGGCGCCGCGGCACGGCGCCGAACCCGACCAGCCCGACCGTGCGCCCGCCGATCTCGCCCAGACCGCCCTGCCAGTCGAGCGGCCAGGCCCAGCCGCGCCCGGCGCGC
Organism: Azospirillaceae bacterium; assembly: GCA_040220455.1. Taxonomy (GTDB): domain Bacteria; phylum Pseudomonadota; class Alphaproteobacteria; order DSM-16000; family Inquilinaceae; genus JAVJUS01. The sequence continues at coordinate 14,121 of JAVJUS010000081.1, read as the reverse complement.
ACCGCCCCGTCGAAGGCGACGATCCGGCGCAGGCAGGCGAGCATGGCGCCCAGCGCCAGCTCGGCCACCGCCGCCGTGTTCGTCCCGGGCATGTTGCACACGGCGATGCCCCGCGACTTGGCGGCATCAAGGTCGATCGTGTTGACGCCGACGCCGATCTTCTGGATCAGGCGCAGCCGGGGCGCCGCGGCGATCGCCTCGGCCGTCACGGGCCGGAGCACGTGCCACAGCACCTCCGCCTCCGCCATCAGCCGGGGATAAGCGTCGTCGTCGGCCTCCCCGCAGGTGGCGACCTCGACGCCTTCGGACGCCAGGCCGGCCAGCCGGTCCTCCAGCCAGGGCGCGCAGTCGTAGCGGAACAGGACCTTCGTCATCGCCGCCCACCTCCCGCATTCCAGGGCATCGCGCCGGCCGGCGGCAAGGCGGCACCGGTCGGCAGCGTCTCGGCGAGCCGCAGCCCTTCGTTCCACTTGGCCATGCGCTCGGACCGGGCGAAGGATCCGACCTTGAGCTGGGCGACGCCCCAGCCGACCGCCAGATGGACGATCGTGACGTCCTCGCTCTCGCCCGAGCGGGCCGAGACCACGGCCGACCAGCCGGCCGCCCGCGCGGCGTCCAGCGCGGCGCGGGCCTCGGTCAACGTGCCGGCCTGGTTGGGCTTGACCAGCAGCGCGTTGCACGCCCCCGCCGCCGCGCCCCGGCGCACCCGCTCGGCGTCGGTGACCAGGTAGTCGTCGCCGATGATCTGGGTCGTCGCGCCCAGCCGCGCCGTGACGGCGGCGAGCCCGGCCTCGTCGTCCTCCGCCAGCGGATCCTCGATCGAGACGACCGGGTAGCGGCCGCGCCAGTCCGCGATCATCGCCACCATCTCGCCGGTGTCGAGCGCCCGGTCCTCCCGCGCCAGGCGATAGCGCCCGCCCTCGCCGAACTCGCTGGCCGCGATGTCGAGGGACAGCGCCATGTCCTCGCCCGGACGCAGGCCGGCGGCCTCGATCGCGCCGGTGACGGTGGCAAGCGCCTCCTCGTTGGTGTCGAAGGCGGGCCAGAAGCCGCCCTCGTCGGCGACGCCGTGCAGGCGTCCCTGCGCCTCCAGGGTCCGGCCGCAGGCGCGGTAGACCTCCGCCGTCCAGTCCAGCGCCGTGGGGTAGTCCGGCGCGCCCACGGCAACGACCATGATGTCCTGGATGTCGATGCGCCGGCCGGCATGGGCGCCGCCGCCGCAGATCTGGATCTCCGGCAGGGGCAGCGGGCCCGGAGCCCCCTCGCCCGCCAGATGGCGCCAGAGCGGCACGCCGCGCACCGCCGCCGCGGCGTGGGCCACCGCCATGGAAGTGGCGATCAGGGCGTTGCCGCCGAGCCGGGTCTTCTGCGCCGTGCCGTCGAGCCCGATCAGCCGGGCGTCGACCGCCGCCTGGTCCGCGGCGTCGAGACCGTCGAGAGCGCCCGCGATCTCCGCCTCGATCCCGGCGAGCGCCCGGCGCACGTCGTGCCCGCCGAAGGCCGCGCCGCCGTCGCGCAGATCGAGCGCCTCGCCCGAGCCGGTCGACGCGCCGGCCGGCGCTATCGCCCGGCCGCGCGCCCCGCCGGCGGTCGCGACCTCCACCTCCAGCGTCGGCCGGCCGCGCGAATCCCAGATCCGGCGGCCGCGAACGGCGGCGATGGTGCTGGCGGTCATGCGAATCGCTCCTCGTGCCAGGCCGCGCGGATCGCCGCGAGGCGGGACGGCGGGTCGGCCAGGAAGCGGCGCGCGACCCGGCGCACGGACTCCCTGTCCCGCTCCTCGGTGACGTATTCGACCGGCGACTTGCCGTCGACCCGGGCCAGGAACAGCCCCGGCAGCAGCGAGGCCGCCCGGGCCTCGAGCGCGGCCGGATCCTCCCAGCCGACCCCGGCCAGGTAGCGCGCCGCCAGCGCGTCGAACGCGGCCAGGAAATCCGGCCCGGCCTGCGGGGTCCACAGCCCCTTGAGCAGCAGGTGGTTGAGCACGAAGGCGAGATCGAAGGCCGGGTCGCCGTACCAGGCGCATTCCGCGTCGAGCAGCACCGGCCCGTCGGGCCCGACCAGGATGTTCTTCGGGCTGACGTCGCCGTGGACGAGGCACCGTTTCGTGGCGGCCGTGCGCGCCACCAGCGCCTCGAGCGCCGGCGCCAGGTCTTCGTGGACCCGCGCCGTCGCCTCCAAATAGGGCTCCAGGCGCAGGGCGTGGAAGGCGTCGCCCGTGTCGAAGCGGGCCGCCATCGCCGGGTCGCCGGCGGTCGCCGCGTGGATCGCGACGACCAGATCACCCACCGCCTCGGCGATGGCGATCGAGACGCGGCCGTCGCGCAGCTCCGCCTTCCAGACCGGATGGCTCTCCGGCGCCAGATAGGCGAGCACGAGGAGCGCGGCCTCGGCATCCTCGGCGAGCAGCGCCGGCACCCGGCCGGGCACGATGGCCCCGGCGGCGCGGAGATAGTCCGCCTCGCTGTGGCTGCGCGACAGCGGCGCCTCCCAATGGGCGGCGACCTTGAGCTGCGGCACCGCCTGCTTGACGCAGACCGGCCCCCGCCGGGTGTCGACCCGCCAGATATGCGAGGAAACGCCGCCGGTCAGCGGCGTCATCGCCGGCGACTCGTCGGGCGCGATCACGCCGAGCCGGGCGAGCCGGTCGCGCAGGACATCGCTGTCGGCATCGGCGCTCATGGCGTGGCCGGGCCAGCGGCAGCGGCCGCCTGGCGCGCGGCGTCGGGATAGATCGAGACAATCAGTATCATGGCGGGCGCCCGAGGCGGCCTCCCCCTCCGAGCCGGGCAAAACGCGCCCGACCGTACCGGATCGGCCCCGCTTGTCCAGCCTCCGCGTTTCCCGCGTCGCGCCGGCGCCGCCGCCTTTCCGCGAAACGTTTTGACCGATCGACCGCCTACGGACGCATGACAGGTATATACTGGTATGCTAGGTTTCCAGGTATGCAGTTCTCCTTGCAGCAAATCGCCTTTCAGCAAAGCGTGCGGCGGACGCCACGGCATCGGCGGACGGCCGCGACCGGCCCGGCCGCGACCGGCGGCTCGGCGGAGCGCTGACCCGATGGCGTCGGACATCATCCCGCGGCGCAAGCTGCACGAGGAGTTGGCCGATCGCCTCGAAGCCCTGATCCTGTCGGAGGATTACAGCCCCGGCGACCAGCTCCCCTCGGAGCGGGAACTGATGGAGCGTTACGGCGTCGGCCGGCCGACCGTCCGCCAGGCGCTCGCGACGCTGGAGCGCATGGGCCTCGTGCGCATCGCCAGCGGCGAGCGGGCGCGCGTCACCAAGCCTTCGCCGAAGGTCCTGACCGACACCCTGTCCGGCACGGTCAAGCACATGCTGGCCGACGAGGACGGCGTCCGGCACTTCCAGATGGCGCGGCTGTTCTTCGAATCCGGCCTCGCCCGCTGGGCGGCGGAGCACGCGACGGAGGAGGACATCGCCCGTCTGCGCGCCGCGCTGGAGGAGAACCGGCGCCACATCCACGACCCGGCCGAGTTCAACCGGACCGATGTCGGCTTCCACTACGTGCTGGCGATGATTCCCAGCAATCCGATCTTCGTGGCGCTGCACGAGGCCCTGGTCGGCTGGCTGACCGAGCAGCGCACGATCTCCCTGCGCAACGAGGGCGCGTCGCGGCACGCGTTCCGGGCTCACGAGAAGATCTACGAGGCCGTCGCCGCCCGCGAGCCGGAGCGCGCGGAGCAGGCGATGCGCGCCCACCTGCTCGACGTCTCGACGCTCTACTGGGCGCAGATGGACATATCGGGGGAGGATTGAGGCGATGGCGCGGTTCGTCGTCCTGGTCGAGTTCCGCTTGCGCCCCGGCGCCGGCGACCGCTTCCGCGAACTGGTGCTGGAGAACGCCCGCTCCTCGGTGCGCGACGAGCCGGGCTGCCGGCGCTTCGACGTCCTGCTGCCCAACGACCCGGCCGATCCCGACCTGATCCGCCTCTACGAGATCTACGACGACGCCGACGCCTTCAAGGACCATCTCGACACGCCGCATTTCGCCCGCTTCAAGGCGGCGACCTCGGACCTGATCGAGAGCTCGGTCGTCGGCACCTTCGACGTGCTGGAGAATGCCGCGGCCTGACCACGGGGCGGCCACCGACAACGAGACGAAGATCGAGGGGGGAGGCGACGTGACCAAGGGTCTGAAAGAACAGTGCCGCGACGGGCAGCTCAAGCTCGGCCATTTCGTGGTCGAGTTCGCGACCCCCGGCATCGGTCATATCCTGAAGAACGCGGGCTGCGACTTCGTCCTGTTCGACACCGAGCATTCGGGCTTCGGCCACGAGACGATCAAGAGCGCCCTGCGCTACTTCCAGGCCGCCGGCCTGCCGGCCATCGTGCGCGTGCCGTCCAAGCAATACGACCAGATCGCGCGCGCCGCCGACATGGGCGCGGAGGGCATCATGCTGCCGATGGTCGGCACGCCCGCCGAGGCGCGCGCCATCCTCGACTGCATGAAATACGTGCCGCTCGGCCATCGCGGCGTGGCGCTGGGCGTCGCGCATGACGACTACACGGGCGGCGCGGTCCTCGACAAGCTGGCCGCGGCCAACGAGCGGATCTGCCTGTTCGCCCAGATCGAGACCGTGGAAGGCGTGAAGAACGCCGACGCCATGGCCGCGATCGACGGCGTCGACTGCCTGTGGGTCGGCCATTTCGACCTGACCTGCTCCATGGGCATTCCGGGGCAGTTCGACCATCCGGACTTCGCGAAGGCGATCGACACGGTGGCGAAGGCCTGTCGGCGCCACGGGAAGGCGCTCGGCCGGCTGGTGCCCGACGTCGCGACCGGCGTCGACTACCACGCCCGCGGCTTCGACTTCATCTGCTACTCCGGCGACGTCTGGGCGCTGCAGGCGGCGATCCGCGCCGGGCTCGACGGCATCCGCGCGGGCGTGGCCGGCAAGGGTGGGGCCGCCGCCCCGGCCACGGCGGGCAAGAAGGCCGGCGACAAGGGCAAGAAGAAGAAGGCCAAGGCGGGCTGACCGATCGGGGGATCGGGTCCGGCCGGAGGACCAGGGAGGGGGCCCATGAGCACGTTCCGCGTCGCGCTCAGCGGCGATTTCCGCAAGCCGGACGGCCGTCCGGCCTATCCGGACTTCGATCTCGCGCCGCTGACCTCGAACGAGGCGGTCGAGGTCGTCCATGTCGATCCGGTCGGCGGACACATGCCGGCCGAGGCGCTGGAGGACATCGACGCGCTGATCCTGCTGGTGCCGAAATTCACGGCCGAGAGCGTGCCCAAGAGCGGCCGGCTGTCCGTCGTCGCGCGCTTCGGCGTTGGCTACGACAACGTCGATCTCGACGCCTGCACGGCCAACGGCATCGCGGCGGTGATCACGCCCGACGGCGTGCGCCGGCCGGTCGCGGTCTCCGTCATCACCTTCATGCTGGCGCTCGCCGGCCGGATGCGGATCAAGGACCGGCTGTGCCGGGAGGGACCCGACGGCTGGGCCCGGCGCAGCGAGTACATGGGCATGGGCGTCACCGGCCGCGTGCTGGGCCAGCTCGGCATCGGCAATATCGGCGCCGAGGTCTTCCGCATGGCGCGGCCCTTCGACATGACCTTCATCGCCCACGACCCCTACGCCGACCCGGCATTGGCCAAGGAGCTGGGCGTCGAGCTGGTCTCGCTCGAGGACCTCTTCCGACGCTCGGACTTCCTGTCGGTCAGCGTCCCGCTCAACGACGAGACCCGCGGCATCGTCAACGCCGAGCGGCTCGCCCTGATGAAGCCGACGGCCTATGTCATCAACACCGCGCGCGGGCCGATCGTCGACCAGAAGGCGCTGACCGAGGCGCTCGCCTCCGGCATCATCGCGGGCGCCGGGCTCGACGTCTTCGAGGTCGAGCCGACGCCGGCCGACGAGCCCCTGCTCGCCATGGACAACGTGATCCTCGCGCCGCACTCGCTGTGCTGGACCGACGAATGCTTCGCGGGCAACGGCGCGGCCGACGTGCGCGCCGTGCTCGACGTCATGCACGGCCGCGAGCCGCGCGGCATCGTCAATCGCGACGTGATCGGGTCCGACGCCTTCAAGGCACGGCTCGACGCCTACGCCAAGCGCTTCGCCGGCTGACCCGGCCGAGCGTTCAACCGCGGCCGGCCGGGGCGAGGGGCCCGGGCGCCGGACCGCCATAACCAGAGGGGGGATTCCATGCCGAGAGGTCGGACAGCGATCCCGGTCATGGCCGCGGCGACGGCGATCGCCGCGGCCCTGCCGGCGCACGCCCAGACCGCCGCGGAACGCGCGGTCGAGGCGGCACAGCAATATTCCGGCAGCACGATCACCATCACCTACGAGGCCGGACTCCAGGCGCTCGACCCGCTCAACTTCTCCGGCCCGATGTGGGAGGAGCTGACCGGCATCGAGGTCGAGGTCATCGAGATCCCGATCAACGAGCTCTTCACCAAGACGATCGCCGAGCACCGGGCCGGCACCGGGGCCTACGACCTGCTCAACATCGTGCCGGCATGGCTGCCCGACCTGGTCGAGGCCGGCGTGCTGGAGCCGCTCGACGCCTATGTCGACGAGCACGGCTATCGCGACTCGCTGCAGGACATCGCCGGGGTCTATCGCGACAACCAGATGACCTATGGCGACGAGATCTACGCCCTGCCCGACGACGGCGACGTCTTCGTGCTCTATTACCGGACGGACCTGTTCGGCGACGCCGAGCACCAGGCCGCGTTCGAGGAGGCCCACGGCTATCCGCTGGCACCGCCGGAAACCTGGGACCAGTTCTACGAGATCTCGCAGTACTTCACCGAGGCCCTGGCGCCGGAGACCTACGGCTCTGCCCTGATCCATGCGCCCGGCCTTATCCATTACCTCTTCGAGGAGCGCTTCCGCATCGCCGGCGGCCGGTTCTTCGACGAGGAGTCGATGGATGCGCAGATCGACTCCGACATCGGTGTCGCGGTGCTCGAGGACATGGTCCGCCAGCTCGACAACATGCCGCCGGGCGCGGCCGGCTGGGGGCCGATCGAGGTGCTCAACGCCTGGCTGGCGGGCGAGCTCGCCATGCAGATCTGGTGGCCGCCGCCGGGCCGCTGGTCGGAGGGCTACGGCGCCGAGCAGGAGGCGCTGTCCTGGCTGCCCGAGACGACCGTCGCCGGCGACGTGGGCTATGCCCTCACGCCGGGCGGCCGGCCTGAGCTGGCCGCCGGCTTCGCCCTGTCGGTCGCGGCCAACAGCGACAACAAGGAGGCGGCCTACCTGTTCGCCCAATGGCTGAACAGCGAGGAAATCAGCCTGCAGCGCGTCATGCTGCCCTTCGCCCTGCGCGACCCGTTCCGCACGTCGCATTTCGAGAGCGAGGAGTACCGCGGCCTGTGGCCGTCGGCGGGCGACTATCTCGACACCCTGAAGCTGGGGGCCGAGACCGGGCTGCTCGACCTCTCGATCATCGACACCTTCTCCTACGAGGAGTCCCTGACCCGGGCGATCACCTCGGCGCTGGCCGGCGGCGATCCGCGCTCCGCGCTCGAGGACGCGGCCGAGGAGTGGGACACCATCACCGAGGAGATCGGCGTCGACGACCAGCGCGAGGCTTACAGCATCTGGGCGGCGAAACCGAACGCCTATCCCTGATCGCTGTATGACGGGCCCGGCGGCGGCGCCTCCACATCACCGCCGCCGGGTCCGTTCCGCCCGCTCCCGCCCCCGCGAAAGGCCCCGAGCCCGCGATGAGCCGTGCCGCCGCCCACCCCGCCGCCTCACCCGGCGACCGCTCGGCCGGGCCCGACGCCCCGCCCGCCCTCGGGCTGTGGGTCGACCGGCATTTCCGCCGGCTGATCGTCGCGCCGGCGGTGCTCGTCCTGCTGCTGATCGGGCTGTTCCCGGTCGTCTATTCGCTGATCGTCAGCTTCCAGAAGATCAACCGCCGGGTCGAGGACACCTCGTTCCAGGGCTTCGACAACTACGCCCGGCTGTTCGGCGACGACCGGTTCTGGGAGTCGATCCTGCACACGGGCGCGATCACCGTGATCGCCCTGCCGCTGGAGCTGGTCCTGGGCCTGCTGCTGGCCTGGCTGTTCCTGGAGAAGCTGCCCGGCCGGCAGGTCTTCGTCGCGCTGCTGCTGATGCCGGCGGTCATGGCGCCCTTCGTCGCCGGGGCGATCTGGCGGCTGATGTTCGACAACATCTTCGGGCCGATCAACCAGATCCTCGGCTGGATCGCCGGCGAGCCGCAGAACGTCATGTGGCTGGTCAACAACGACCCCTTCACCGTCTACGGCGCCATCCTGGTCTGCGAGGTCTGGCAGTGGACGCCGTTCATGTTCCTGATCCTGCTGGCGGCGCTGTCCAACGTCGACCGCTCGCTTCTGGAGGCGGCGGAGATCGACGGCGCGTCCGGGTGGCGGGTGTTCCGACGCATCGTCCTGCCGGCGATCCGGCCGGTCGTGCTGGTCGCGCTGACGATCCGCGGGCTCGACCTGATCCGGCTGTTCGACATCGTCTGGGCGCTGACCCGCGGCGGACCCGGCAACATGACCGAGACCGTCTCGGTCTTCGCCTACGTCAAGGGCTTCGAGCGTTTCGACATCTCGACCACGGCGGCGCTGACCTTCGTCGTGATCGTCAGCCTGTCGATCATGCTCTTCGTCCTCCTCCGCCGCGTGGAGATCGGGCGATGAGCCGGCGCCGACCCCAGCCCTGGTACACGACCCGGCAGGGCTGGACGGGGGCCGCCCGGCTGGCCGGGGCGATCGTCGTCACCATCGTCTTCCTGTTCCCGATCTACTGGCTCTTCGCCACCGCGTTCAAGACGCCGGAGGAGGTCTTCGCCTCGCCACCGGTGTGGTTCCCGCAGACGCCGACGCTGGAGACCTTCGCCGTCCTGTTCCGCGACGGCGACGTCTCGGCGGTGTGGAACAGCATCGTCATCGCCGGCGTCTCGACCGTCGTCGCCATGTTCCTGGGCACCATCGCGGCCTACAGCCTGGCGCGCTTTCGCACCGGCGGCGACCACCTGGTGATCTGGATCATCTCCCAGCGGATGATCCCGCCGATCGCGGTGGTCTTCCCGATTTTCCTGTTGTTCGCCGGGCTCGGCCTGATCGACACCTATCTCGGGCTGATCCTGCTCTACACGGCGTTCAACCTGCCCTACGTGATCTGGATGATGCGCGGCTATGTCGAGGACGTGCCGCGCGAGCTGGAGGAGAGCGCGCTGGTCGACGGGCTGACGCGCTGGCAGGTGCTGATCAAGGTGGTCTTCCCGATGGCGCGGACGGGGCTGTTCGCGACGGCGGTCTTCACCTTCATCTTCGCCTGGAACGAGTTCATCTTCGCGCTGGTGCTGACCCGGACCGAGGTCCTGACCTTCCCGGTCCAGGTCAGCCACTATTTCGGCCAGCAGCAGACCTTCTGGGCCAAGATCGGCGCCATGTCGGTCCTGGGCGCCCTGCCCGTCTTCGTCGTCGTGGCGATGGCGCAGAAGCTGCTCGTGCGCGGCCTGTCCATGGGAGCGGTGAAGGGCTGAGATGACCCACCTGACACTCGACGCCGTGCACAAGTATTACGACGACTTCCACGCCGTGCGCGGCGTCGACCTCGCCATCCGGGAGGGGGAGTTCGCGGTCCTGGTCGGTCCGTCGGGCTGCGGCAAGTCCACGCTCCTGCGCATGATCGCCGGGCTGGAGGCGGTCGACGACGGCGAGGTGAGCATCGCCGGCCGCGTCGTCAACGCGCTTCGCCCGCGCGACCGCAACGTCGCCATGGTGTTCCAGAACTACGCCCTCTATCCCTATCTCAGCGTGTTCGAGAACATCGCCTTCGGCCTGCGCGCCCGCAAGGTGCCCGACGCGGAGACCGGCCGGCGGGTGCGCGAGGCGGCCGAGACGCTCGGCATCACGCCCCTGCTCGACCGCCTGCCGCGCCAGCTCTCCGGCGGTCAGCGCCAGCGCGTCGCCATCGGCCGGGCGATCGTGCGCGACGCCGGCGTGTTCCTGTTCGACGAGCCGCTGTCGAACCTGGACGCCCAGCTCCGCGACGAGATGCGCGTCGAGATCAAGCGCCTTCACCAGGAGATCGGCAAGACCACCGTCTACGTCACTCACGACCAGATCGAGGCGATGACGCTGGCCGACCGGATCGTCCTGCTGCGCGACGGGGTCATCGAGCAGGAGGGCACGCCGCTGGAGCTGTTCGAGCGGCCGGCGACGCGCTTCGTCGCCGGGTTCCTCGGCTCGCCGCGCATGAACTTCGTCCCGGCGACGCTTGTCGAGGACGGCGACACCGTGGCCGCGCGGCTGTCGGCCGACGTCGCCCTGCGCTTTCCCGCCGACCGCGCCGCCGGCTTCCGCGCCCATCTCGGCCGGGAGCTCGTCTTCGGCGTGCGCCCGGAGCACCTGACCCGGCCGCGCACCGGCGAGCAGGGCCGGCCCGGCCAGGAGGCGCTGACGGTGACGGTCGACCTCGTCCAGCCGACCGGCACGCGCACCTATGTCCAGTTCAGCCTGGCGGGCACGGAAGTCACGGCCGAGCTCGCCGCCCACGATGTCGAGCAGCCGGGCACGCGTATCGACCTGCTCGCCGACATGGCCCGCGCCATCCTGATCGATCCCGAGACCGACCGCGTCCTGTAGCCGGCCGCGCCCCGCCGGCCGGCCCGAGCGAGGAGAACCGCCATGGCCGTCGAGCCCTCGCCCGCCGTCAAGCGCTACGGCACCGATGCGCCGCCGGGCGAGACCCGGCGCATCGCCGCCGGGCCGCTGGCCGCCGTGCTGGAGGACGGCAACCTGCGCACGATCACGCTGGGCGGGCGCGAGGCGATCCGCGCCATCTCCTTCATCTGCCGCGACCGCAACTGGGCGACCTACGCCCCCGCCCTGTCGGACCTGAGCGTCGAGGAGACGGGCGACGCCTTCCGCATCGCCTATCGCGCCGAATGCGCCGACGCGGCCCAGCGCCTGGCCTACCGGGTGCGCATCGAGGGGCGCGCCGACGGCACGCTCGCCTTCGAGGCGGAGGGCGAGGCGCTGACCGACTGGGAGACCAACCGCACGGGCTTCGTCGTGCTGCACGGCGTCGAGGGCATCGCCGGCGCGCCGGTCACGGTCGTCCATACCGACGGAAGCGTCGAGGAGTCGCGGTTTCCGGCGCTGATCTCCCCGGGCCAGCCCTTCTTCGACATCCGCGCCCTGACCCACGAGGTCGCGCCGGGCCTGCGGGTGACCTGCACCATGGAGGGCGACGCCTACGAGATGGAGGACCAGCGCAACTGGACCGACGCCTCGTTCAAGACCTATATCCGCCCGCTCGCCAAGCCGCGCCCCTACACGATCGCCGCCGGGGAGCGCTTCGCCCAGTCGGTCCGGCTGTCGGCCGAGGGCCCGATGCCAGCCGCGGCGGTGGAGGGGGGCCCGGTCACGGTGAGCCTCGGCGACGCGGTCGACCGGCCGGTGCCGGCGATCGGCCTCGCGGTCGATCCGGCGTGGACCGAGGCGGCGCTGGCCCTCGCCGGGGATCTCGCCGCGGCGCAGCCGGCCTTCCTCGCCTGCCGCTTCGATCCGGGCGAGGGCCATGACAGCGCGACCATGGCCGGCTTCGCGCGGCTGGCCGACGCGCTGGGCGGGCCGGATCTCTGGCTCGAGGCCGTGGTCCCTTGCCGGGACGCGGGCGGCGAGTGGACCGACGACCCGGCCGTGATGGCCCGCGACCTGGACACGATCGCCGAGGCCGCGGCGGCCGGCGGCGCGCGCTTCGCCACGGTGGTGCCCTGCCCCTCGGCCTATCTGAAGTCCTGGCAGCCGGACGGCGCCTGGCCCGCCGTGCCGCCGCTCGAGCGGCTCTACGCCGAGACCCGGGCACGCTTTCCGGCCGCCGCCGTCGGGGGCGGGATGCACAGCTACTTCACCGAGCTCAACCGCAAGCCGCCGCCGGCCGGCGCGATCGACTTCATCACCCATTCCACATCCGCCATCGTCCACGCCGCCGACGATGCCAGCGTGATGGAAACGCTGGAGGCCCTGCCTTCGATCACGGAATCGGCGCGCGCGCTGGCGCCGGGCAAGGGCTATCGCATCGGGCCGAGCGCCATCGCCATGCGCTTCAACCCCTATGGCGCGGGGCTGATCGACAACCCGGACCAGGGCCGCACCGCGATGACCGCGGAGGATCCGCGCCAGCGCGGCCTGTTCAACGCCGCCTGGACCGCCGGCTACGTGGCCCGGGCCGCGGCCGGCGGTGCCGACGCGGTGACCCTGTCGGCGCCGACCGGGCCGTTCGGCATCGTCCACACCCCCGGCGCCCGGCCGGTGCCCTGGTGGGACGACGCCGGCGACGGCGCGCGGTTCTATCCGGTCTTCCACGTTGTGGCCGACGCGGCGCGTGCCGCGGCGGCCCCGCTGGTCGCGGCGACGAGCGACGCGCCGGACCGGGTGCTGGCGATCGCCTGGCGCGACGGCGCGGGCACGACGGTCTGGCTCGCCAACCTGACGCCCGAGCCGGTCGAGGTGCGCCTGGACGGCGGATCGGGCGGCGACGTGACGGGTGGTGGCGCGGCGGCGCGGCTGGCCGTGATCGACGAGGCGGGGTTCACGACCCTCGCCGCCGACCGGGACGGCCTCGAGGCCGTGGAGACCGCGGCGCCGGCGGGGCCCCTGACCCTCGGCACTCACGCCGTCGCCCGACTGCGGACGGGACGCTGAGACCCGGCCATGACGCCGAGCGACAGCGGCCCCGTCCTGCTCGGCGCCATCGCCGACGACTTCACCGGCGCGACCGACCTGTGCAACACGCTGGTGCGCGGCGGCATGCCGACGGTCCAGGTGATCGGCGTGCCGCCGGCCGACCGGCCGCCGCCCGACGGCGCCCGGGCGGTGGTGGTCGCGCTCAAGTCGCGCACGATCCCGGCCGCCGAGGCGGTCGAGCAGTCGCTCGCGGCGGCCCGGTGGCTGCGCGCAGCCGGCGCCCGGCGACTGTTCTTCAAGTACTGCTCGACCTTCGACAGCACGCCGGCGGGCAATATCGGGCCGGTGGCCGATGCCCTGCTCGACCTGCTGGACAGCGAGATGACCGTGGCCTGCCCGGCCTTTCCGGAGACCGGGCGGACGATCTACCAGGGCCGGCTCTTCGTCGGCGGGGTGCCGCTGGACGAGACGCACATGGCCCGTCACCCGCTGACGCCGATGACCGACGCCGACCTGGTCCGCCTGCTGGCCGCCCAGACGCCGGGCCGGGTCGGCCTCGTCGCCTATCCGGCCGTCGCGCGCGGCGCCGGGGCGATCGCCGGGGCCCTGGCGGAGCGGCGATCAGAGGGCTGCCGCCACGTCGTCCTGGACGTGCTGGAGGACGACCACCTGCGCGCCATCGCGGCGGCCACCGCGGACATGCCGCTGCTGACCGGCGGCTCGGGCCTCGCCCTCGGCCTGCCCGACACCTTCCGCCGGGCCGGCCTGCTGGCGGAGGCCGAGGCGACGGCCCTGCCGACGGTGGACGGCTACGAGGCGGTGATCTCGGGCTCCTGCTCGGCGGCGACGCTGGAGCAGACGGACCGGTTCGCGGCCCACGCCACCGCGTTCCGCCTGGACCCGGCGGCGGCGGTCGCCGACGCGGAGGGCGCCGCCCGGACCCTGCTCGACGCCGCCCTGCCCCGCCTCGCCGAGGGGCCGGTGCTGATCCATGCTGGCGCTGCAGCCGACGCCGTCGCCGAGGCCCAGCGCGCGCTCGGGCGGGAGCGGGCCGGCGCGGCGATCGAGGCGGTGCTGGCCCGCGTCGCCCGGGGATTGGTCGAGGCCGGCGTGCGCCGGCTGGTCGTCGCCGGCGGCGAGACGGCGGGCGCCATCGTCGGCGCGCTCGGCGTCAAGGCGCTCGCGATCGGCGAGCAGATCGACCCCGGCGTGCCGGCCACCGTCGCGCTCGACCCGCCGCGCCTCGCCCTGGCGCTCAAGTCCGGGAACTTCGGCGGGCCGGACTTCTTCGCCAAGGCGCTGGCGGCCATGCCCGGCACCCGCCGGGCCCCGGCCCCGTAGGTCGCCCACGGCCGCGAGGCCGTGCGCGACGGCAGCGGACGAGCCGCCCACGCACCGCTCCGCGGTGGGCAACCTACGACGATCCCGGGCGGCCGGCTCGATCGGACCGCACGCCGCCGATC
>JAVJUS010000080.1:0-123918 GCA_040220455.1 Azospirillaceae bacterium | reverse complement strand
CTGGTCGAGCGCTTCTTCAACAAGATCAAGCACTTCAGGGCCATCGCAACGCGCTTCGAAAAGCATGCCGCCAACTATCTCGCTCTCGTAAAACTCGCTGCCGCCCGTATCTGGATGCGGTTTATGAGTCGGTGACCTAGGGCAATTTCCGAACTGATCGAATCATCAGTCGGAAAAAATTGCCCTATCTTCAACAACCTAGAGCATCTTTTCTGCGCCCATCCGGGCGCAGGATGCTCTAGGCGTCACTTCACGATGTCGAAGCCGCCCGGAAGCTGGGCGACCCTGACCTTGTCGCCCACGGCCTCGCCCATCCCCGTGCGCTCGGCCAGCGACGCCAGATCGTCGAGAATCTTGATGTCGTCCTCCGTCAGACTCTTCGACCGCAGACGCTCGCGAACACCTTTCCATTCGATGGTCGGCATGACCCGCTCCCTGTTTCGGTCCTGGTGGAAGTCTCAAGTCGCAAGGATGGCCTTTGAGACAACTCAAGATACCATCTTTGCTCAATCTCACAATGTGAATTGCGGGACATTGCTCGCCTCAAGCCGACGCAGCGAGCGTTTCGGCGGAGCGCACGCCGAACGAAGCGGGCAGCGGCAGGCCCGCCGTGTCCGGGCCGCCCGCCCGCACCCCGTCCGCGCCGGCCGCGAGCCATCGCCGCTTCATCACCGCCTGGCCCCAGCCCAGCACGCGATCGAGCGCGGGCGTGGGGACGCCGGCGGCGTCGGCGATCCCTTTGACGACCAGCAGGCCGTAGGGCAAGTCCTCGGTGAAGTAGGCCGTCTCCAGGTCGAAGGCCCAGCCGTCCCGCGTGCGCGCCAGCGGCGCCGGACGGCCCGACAGGGCGGCGATCGTCCGGATGCGCGCGGTCAGCCCGGCCACGCCCTGCGTGCCGTAGTGCCCGGGAACGGTGGCGAGGCCGCTCGTGTCCGCCGGCACGGCGGCGCGGATCGCGTCGATGTCGGCGTCGAGGGCGAGGAAGGTGCGGCTCGCCTCGTCGTCCCAGTCGTCATAGAAGAGCGGCCGCGCCTCGAAACCGCCGCCCCGTTCCAGCGCGCGGCCCAGGGCGTACAGGCGCGCCGGGTGGAAGACGGCGTTGGACTGGCTGAGCGCCACGGCGAGCCAGCTCGCCACCGGGTCGGTCGGGATGTTGAGCAGCCCGGCCCAGCGCTCCGCCAAGTCCGGCGCCGCGGACGTCGGGCTCGCCGCTAGATAGAGACGCGGGCGGATGCCGGTGACGTAGACCAGCCGGCCATAGGCGACGAGGCGGCGGACATAGGGCACGCGCTGCAGGCCGAAGATCGTGCGCTCCGCGCCCAGGATGTCGCGGGCGACCCAGTGGAAGCCGCCGAAGCCGGGAAAGGCGCCGACCGCCGCGCCCGGCTCGAGCCATGGCGCGATCGCCCGCAGGGTCGCCGGCCGGGCGAAGAAGGGCACGGTCAGGACGACCATGTCCGCGCCCTCCACCGCCGCCCGGGGATCGCCGGTGGCGAGCGCCAGGCGGCCCTCCAGCTCGGCCCGGTCGAGATAGATCAGCCCGAGGCGGGGCGACCAGGCCTCCGGCCGGCGGGTCAGGACCCGCACGCGGACATCCGGCAGGGCGCCCAGCACTGCCGCGACCGCGTGGGTCAGGCTGCCACCGCCGCACAAGGTGACGGTCATTTGCCGAGATGCCGGGGACCGTGACACCGCGGCCGCCTCCTCTTTCTCGCGAGCCGCCAAGCCCGCGCGACGCCGGGTCTTCCGGCGATGCTTGACCGAACATCCCGTATGCCGCAACAGTGATGCACGCGAAAAGAGAAAACGGATACGATCGACAATGTCCGCCGGCACCGCCCCGCCTCCCGCCGCCGTGGCCGGCGCCGATGCCGTACCCGGGTCCGAGCCCGACCCGGTCGACGACGCGGCGGTCGCGTTCTTCGCCGAGCACGGCTGGTGGGCGGCGCCGCCCATCCTGCCGCACGCCATGATCGACGACGCGATGGCGGCGCTCGGCCCGTTCTATGCCGGGGTGCGCGAGCGTCGCCTGCCGCCGCTCGCCTACATGACCGACTGGGTGCCGGGCGACGGCGAGGACGCGCTGCGCCTCAACGGCTATGCCAGCCTGCAATCGGCGGCGATCGACGCGATCGTGCGCCACCCGGCGATCGGGCGGACGGCGGCGCGGCTGCTGGGGGCCGAGTCCGTGCGGCTGTTCCACGACCGGCTGATCCACAAGCCGGCCGGGCTCGACGGGCCGAAGACGACGGTCGGCTGGCATGTCGACCGGGCCTACTGGCAGACCTGCACGACGACCAAGCTGCTGACCGCCTGGATCCCGCTGACCGACTGCCCGGACGAACTCGGGCCGCTGATGGTGCTCGACCGCTCCAACCACTGGGCCGGCAACGACTGGATGCGCACGGCGGAGGAAACCGACCTCGCCGACCTGGAGCGGCGGATCGACAGCCAGGGCGCGCCGCTGGAGCCGGTGCGCCTGGCCCTGGCCAAGGGCGCGGTCAGCTTTCACCACTGCCTGACGGTGCATGGCAGCGCGCCCAACACCGCCGACCGGGCGCGCACGGCGCTGGCGGTGCACATCCAGGCGGCGGAGAACCGCTGGCGTCCCTACACGCTGGAGACCGGGCGCGCCGCCATGCATCTCAACGACGTGGTCTGCCGGCGCGACGCCGACGGCCATCCGGACTACACCGACCCGGCCGTGTTCCCGGTGCTCTGGCCGCCCGAGGCCGCGGACGGCATTGCCTCGTCTCGCCGGTAGACCGCCATCGGACACCAGGCGAAGCGCCGGGCGGCCGTACGGCCCAGGGCGCCGCGCGCCGCCGGAGCCCGATCGAGGACGCCGAAGCCCGGGCCCCAGAGATCGGCGCGGGCGACGGGCACGAGCCCCGCCTCCGCCGCCGCCCGGTCGAGCGCCCGGGCACCTCGTCCGGTCGCCGGATCGCCGCCGCCACCCGACCACAGCCCGGTCGACAGCAGCGCGCGGGCGACCGGATCGCGGGCCGCGCCCGGGCCTTGCCGCGCGATCCGCTGCAAGAGCTCACCGGCGACGAAGGGGCTGGCGCGCTGCAAACCGGTCGCGATCACCACGCCGCCGGGCGCCAGCCGCCCGGCGAGGCGGGCGAGCGTGGCGCCGGCGTCGGGGACGTAGGCCAGCGTGCCCAGCAGGACGATCGCCGCCATCGGACTGGCGAACCGCCCGTCCACCGGTACCCGGTCGGCCTCGGCGACGCGCAATCGCTCCGCCGCGTCCGGGAGGATGCCGGCGAGGACGGCCAGCGCCCGGGCAATCATCGCCGGCGACCGGTCGAGGCCGAGCGGGTCGCGCCCCTGCCCGGCCAGCAGCGCCATCAGCCCGCCGGCGCCGCAGCCGACATCCAGGACCGGGCCGTCGGGGGCGTGGCGGGCGACGAGGCCGGCAGCGAGCGCGGCGCGGCGAATCCAGAAGGAGCGCGGATCGGCCTCCCCTTCCGCCCAGGCCGCCGCACGGGCGTCCCAGAAGGCGGCCGGCGACCCGGACCCGCCGGTCACGCCGGGCGGCCGGCCGCCGCCAGGCCGGGGCCGGCCCGCTCGTCCGAGGCGATGGCGGCGGCCGCTCCGATAAGGCCCGTGCGGTCGACGATGCCCGCGCGGGCCGGCAGGGGCAGATGGCGGGTATCGCCGCCGTCGACGCCCCGTGCCGTGACCAGGTCGAGCCCCACCAGCGCCTCGCCCCAGCGCAGCACGCGATCGATGACGGGCACCCGCACGTCCAGCAGATCGGCCACCGCGCGCAGCACGGCAAGGCCGTGGGGAATGTCCTCCCGGAAGAACCGGTGGCCGGGATCGGCGCGGCAGGCCGGCTCCCCGGACCGGGCGGGGGCCGCCGGCGCCGGGATGCCCTGGAGCGAGGGGATGGCGCGGATTACCGCCGTCATCTCCGACGCGGTCGCGACGCCCAGCCTCTCCGTCACCGGCCGGGCGCCCGCGAGCGGCAGGCCGGTCGCCCGCCGCAGGGCGCCGAGCTCCGCGTCGAGCGCCAGGTAGATCTCCGAGGACCGGTCGTCCCAATCGGCGTAGAAGCCGGTGCCCGGCCGGACCGGCGGCGCGCCGGGCCCGAACAGGCCGTAGAGCCGGGCGCCGTGGAAGGCGGCGTTGCCCGGCGCCAGCGTCACCTCCAGCGGGTGCGAGAGCGGCTCGACCGTCAGGCCCAGCACGGCGCTCACCCGCGCCGCCAGTCCGGGCGCGCTCGACGGCGGGTCGGCGGCGAGGCCGACCGTGCCGCGCACGCCCGCGACCGCCACTTCGCGCCCCGGCTCGCGCAGGCGCGCGTTGACCGGGCAGAGCTGCAGAGCGAAGACCGGATGCGCCGGCCCCAGAAGGCCGCGCGCGAGCCAGTCGAAGCCGCATCCCCCGCCCGCTATCCCGACCGCTGCGCCGGGGGAGAGATGCGGCGCGACCGCCCGCAGCAACGGCTCCCAGGCAAAGGCGGGCGCGGCGATGAGGACGAGGCCCGCGCCGGGCACGAGCTCGCCCGCCTCGGCGCCGACCCGGTCGATCGCGCCGTCGAGCACCAGCGTCTCGCGGTAGACCGCGCGAACCGTCCCGCTCCAGACGGCGGGCCGCCGGGTCAGGACGCGGATTTCCGCCTGCCCGGCCGCGCCGGCCATGGCCGCCAGCGCATGGGCCACCGCGCCGCCGCCGACCAGGCAGAGCGGCCCGGTCTCCGCCAAGCCGGGGTACGGTCGCGCCCCGGATGCGGCCGGCGCTGCGTGTCGAGAATCGGCCCCGAGGGGCGGCGACAAGGGACGCGGTCGCGTCGATACCATGGCCGCGTCCTCCGGCAGCCGTCGCTATGATCGCCCTGATCTAAACGCGACTCCGTGTCGCCGTCCACGACTCTCGGCATTGATTTGATGTCAGCGTCCGCGCTTGTCCACAGGTCATGCACAACCCGGCCGGCGGCCCGCCGCGACGTCCCCGGCTTGCCCGCCCCGCCGCCGCCGGCTACTGTCGGCTTCACGGTGGCCGGCTTAGCTCAGCTGGTAGAGCGCGTGATTTGTAATCACGATGTCGGGGGTTCGAATCCCTCAGCCGGCACCATTTTGGCCCCGAAACCCGCCGTTTTCCGCCATTCTTGATGACAGTTGGTATGAATTTTGGTATGAAAGGCCGATCCAGATGACAGAGGGTCGGTTTCATGGGCCGGATCAGCCGTCGAAGCGTCCCCTTCCTCCACGGCCCCGAGGGCGGTCCTTACAAGTACCGTCGAACCGTCCCCAGCGACGTGCGCCCGTTCCTTGGCGGCAAGTCAGCCTGGATCAAGAGCTTCCCACGGCGGACGCGGTATTCCCTCGTAGTTGCCGCGTGCGAACAGCTTGCAGCCGACCACGATCAGCTAATTAGCCGGGTCCGCGCCGGTGAGGTCATTGACGCGGTGACGATCAGCCGGATCGAAAGCCGGGCGGCCGATATCCTGACCCTCGAACCGTCCGAGCGTTATGGGCTGCTGGAACTCCTATCCAGTGAGGGTAAGGCGCTCGACTCAGAACTGGCGAAAACCATTGCAGCCGTGGAACACGGCGGCCGTCTCCCTACCCCGTCGCCCCGGTTGTCGAGCCTGCCCGAACGCTATCCGCGCCGTGACCCGAAGCCGCCAGAAATCGCATTCAGGAGCCTTGTCGCGGTTGTCACTGACAAGGTAGCGAGTGACCTGACCCGATCCGACGTTCTGAAGTGGATCAACGCTTGCCAGGATAAGGGTCAGGCGCCAGGGACGATCCTGCGACGGCTCAATGCGATGAAATCAATATACTCGGAATGGTTACGAGACTACGAGATAAACAAACAGAATCCGTTTTCGCATCAGAAGATCCCCGATGCCCGAGGAAATGTGGAAGATCGGGCGCCATTTCATATCCAGCACCTGGAACTTATCGATTCATACATCGCGGAGAACAAGCGCATCCGCCCCGAGACTGTCCAGCTAATCCGCTTTTTACAATATACCGGTTGTAGCCTCTCGGAGATAACGGGCCTGGCCGTTGCTGACATCTTCTCGAATGAGCCGACACCGTATCTCGTGATCCGGCCGAACCGGTTGCGTGACCTGAAAACCTTAGCACGGCAACGCATCATTCCCGTGGCCGACCGCCTGTTGCCGACCGTCGAACAGGCTATCCGGCGCGCTCAGCGTGGCAGTTCAGGAGACCCGGAGACCCTGCCCGTCTTCTCGTATGCGAACAGTCCTACGAACGCGAGCGCCACTCTCAACAACACACTTCGCCGCGCGGGCATACCGAAGAGCAGGCGCCTGACCGCGTATTCAATGAGGCACACATTCAAGGAAGCTCTCAGAACAAGTGAATGTGCAAATCACATTCAGGATGAACTCATGGGCCATGCGAGTTCATCGATTGCCGACAGATATGGCGCTAAACATCGGCAATTACGGGAGAAAAAGGCTGCCATAGAGGCGGCGCTTGACGTGCTTGGACAGGTCGATTTGTCCAACTACCGGACGGGTGAGCTACCGTCGGAACGCCACACCTAATCGGGCGCCCTACCCGCTCGATATCGCCAGGTTGATAGGAAGAACCAGCGCTTTCATGACGAATTAACGGCCCCGCGTGCAACCTGACGGCTCCACGATAGTCGAAGGAGTCGGAAGATGGTGCAGGCGAATAATAAGCCGCTGATTTTACAGGTATATCTGACTGATGGAGATACGATTTTCGAGCCGCCGGACGGTTGGCGAGAATATCATGAAGAGGACCTTCCCTTCATCGCGGTGCTGAACTCCGACCGGTTCAGCCGTGGCCGCATCGCATTCTATGAGTACACCAAGCCGTTCGAAGACCGTGAGGCTACCGCGAATGAGTTTCTCAAGAAACTACGGTGCCCGGAAAATCGCATTCATGGCTATGTAGTCGAGGACGTGAGCGGCCAGCAGGCTGAAATCGACCGCCTCGAAAAGATCAGATGTGGCCTCGATAAAAAGACGGCCAAAGACGGATAGCTTTTGACGTTTCAGAGTGCCAGCCGGGGCCGAATGGACAAATTTTGCATGGAGTCCATGGGTACAATGGTCAAGTCGATCACGTGACCCCGGCTGGCAGCGTGGACATGGGTAGACGCCGTTCGATAGTCAATGGATCACGCCGAAAATTTTCCGTTCTTAAAATATACTCACATCAAAACTCTAAACTTTACTCCAAACTTTACCTACAGATTCAAAAAATTCACGATTTCCTCACCTGACATTTGACAAACTGCTTCTAAACCTGTTAGGAACATATCACGAACTTTGTCCACATAGAGAAATTGGAGTTTGATTATGGCTTCCGATAATTTCCTGAACCTTGAAGGTCGCTTAAAGACAATTCGACTGTTCATTGATGGTCATATCACAAGAGAAGACTTGATTGACGAATTACCGGAGCTTCGGGTTATCGAAGTGGCGGAAATGCTGAATTGTACGCCACGGAATGTAAGGTATTTGATCTTGAAAAAGACAAACGATCCGATGCCCTTCGAGCAGCGTGGACGCCGCGAACGTAATGAAAAGCCGACATGGATTTGCGACACTGCGGACTTTTTAGAGTGGGCGGACAGGAAGATTGAAAAAGGTTTCGGTTATTTATACAAGCTGGATAGAGTCAAAGGATTGAATCAAAATGTGGATCAACATTGAACCGCCGGCTTACCGCTGGCTTTATAAAGATCAAATGATTGAATTCGCCGGATTTCACCATCTTGTGAAATGGCGCGGTAGTTGTGTGGATTGTGGAACACCCTACACCTTTACCAGTCCGAATAAGACAATCCCGACCTATCCGACGAGACGTTGCCAGCGTTGCAGGTCGGATCGTAAGCGAGTTCGCGAGTTAGCCAAGGCAAAAGAAGAAAAGTCCCGCCTCAAGTGATCTTTGAAGCGGGACTGAGAGTTTGAGGACATTTAGATGTGAAGATATAGCAAGTACCTATAACTTCCGCATTCGAGCCATGTACCCCCGAATAAGAGTGAGTTTAAAATGACTACTGTTACCGATAAAGTCAAGACCGCTGTAGCCGGCGCTACAAATTTTTCTAAGTGCGATTGGGCTTTATACCTCGCTCAAAAAGGATTTCACATATTCCCTCTTAGCAAGGGTTCGAAATCACCTGTAAAGGGTGAATCCTGGACCGAACTGGCCACGACCGATTCAGAGACAATAAAAAACTGGTTCAAGTATAGAGAAGGTATGAATTACGGCATCTGTCCGATGGACACGGGCGTAATCGTCGATCTCGATAAGAAGCCTGACAAGAATATTGATGGTGAAGAAACGTTCGGTGCTTTAGAGCTTGAGCATGGCTCAGTCGAGACCTTCACTGTTCGGACGCCGTCAGGCGGGAAGCATCTTTATCTGATGACTCCGTATCCTGTTGGCAATCATTCGAGCTTCGGACCGGGCGTGGACGTGCGGGGATCGGGCGGCTATGTCGTTGGACCCGGTAGCGAGCTTGTAGAGGGCTTGTGCAAGCAATCGGACAAGCCCGGTAGCTATACAGTGGAAACGACCCTGCCGGTGGCCAGCGCGCCCCCCTGGTGCCTCGACAGGATGCGTCACGGCGGCTCTGAGAAGGCCGAACATCGCGATATCGAACCCGACCGGCTGGACACTCTCGCGAACGTCCAATTGGCCCGCGCGTGGCTAGCGCAGCGGCCCCCGGCGATACAGGGCCAGAACGGCGACGATCATACCGTCGTGACGTTCTTCCAGCTTCGCGACTTCGGCATCAGTGAGGCCAAGGCCCTCGACTTGGTGCAGGAAGATGACGGCTGGAATGACCGATGCGAGCCGCCATGGGAGCCGGCCGAGCTCGCCAATGTGGCGCACAATGCTTACGAGTATGCGTCTGGCCAGGCCGGATCGAAGGGTGTCCAATATTTAAACGATTATGAATGCGATGAATGTCAGGATATTTCTACTATCGCCTTTATGAATGAAAACTCCAATGATAATGATGAGACTAGTTCATTAGACGGTTCAAACGATGTCGATCATCAATATAACAATTTCCGCAAATATCTTAATTCAATAAGTGCGAGAAATAGAGATGCGCTGAATTCCGGAACTGATTTAGATTACCTGATCCCGGGATTTATGCGGGACAAAGATCTTATAATGATAAACATGCCAAGAGGCGGGGGTAAATCGACCTTTCTTGTTGATATCGCCATTCGGCTTTCCTCTGATTTGGACTATCACAACGGTTTTCCTCTTAAGAAAGGTTACAACGTCATACTTGGACTCGGAGAAGACCCGGCGAGTGCGCAATCAATGTTACAGGCGTGGTGTGTCGAGTATGGCGCCGACAAGATGAAGCGCCTTCATCGCCTGGACTATGTACCGGATCTTACCAACGAGTCTGAATGCAAGATGTTCTCCCGATACATAAAAGAAACGTATGGAGGGAAGCCGACCGTTCTTCTACTGGATACGTGGCAAACGGCTGTTGGCAATGCGGATCAAATCAGCGACAAGGACATGAACAAGGTTATAAAACACCTGACTGATTACATCATGCCTGCGCTGAATGGACCCGTGATTACCGCAACACACCCGCCGGAGTCCGATCCCGAAAAGGTCTTCGGCACCGGCCAGACAATGAATCGGACCACGACGATCATCCAGGGCACGACCGAAGCCCTGCCGCCGGATCACGTTCGGTTTTTCGTCAAGCGCATCAAAGGTCAAGGGCTTGGCACATCGATAATATTGCGGCGGAAGGTCGTGAAGATCGGCCACACAGCCGACCCGGCAATCGGCAACCGGCCGACATATGGTCCGGTGTTCGTCGCCGCCGGGGGGAATCGCTATGGTGACGACGATGCCGACCCGGATCGCCATGAGCGGCTCCAACGCATTGCGCACGCTGTCGAGCTGGCCATGGGAGACTTGCGCGACCGGGGTGAAAGCGGTGCCTTCACGTCCCGGCGCATCGCAACGCATATGGCCGGTCAGCAGTGGGGCGAGTATCAGGCCGGCAAGGTCGGCACCGTGCTACGGCATCTGGGCGAACTCGGCCCTGAAACGACGCTGGATTATGACACCGGGCATTGTCTGATTAAAAAGCGAGGCAAGGGAAATTCGTACACCTTCGAGTTTGGAAAAGCACGCGCCATGTTGGATGAAGTGTGGCCGACAGATGAGGAAGAACCGTGACAGGTGGGAAAATACCTCCGCGTGACAGGCGCGGAATGGTCAGAGTGTCTAAGAGTGTCTAAGGGGGGGGTGTTAGACACTCTAAGTATTTGATATACCTGGAAAAATAGAGAGTGTCTAAGTGTCTCACCGGCAAAGCCCACTGAGACACTTAGACACTCTCAGAAAAAGGTAGCAATTTCAATGAGTTATGAGAGTGTCTAAGTGTCTCATCCCCTATAGGGTAAGTGCCTTACTGAGACACTTACCAGGATATATCTTCTCGAATCAGTGTTTGGAATAATCCGTAGAATATCATGGCGCTAGTCTTTTTCCCCGATTGTCACGGCCTACTTATCCGGTTCTAAACCTAACCTCATGGCGCCCACGCTCTGTGGTAATTGCTCCCAACATTTCGACATCTATCGAAGAGTCGTCATTCTTGCGCGCATGAGTCTAAAAATTCAAAATGATCTACAGGTACGCCCTAAAGACAATTTCAATCCAATCTATCGGTACGCCTTTTAGTTTAATTTTCAATCCAATTTATAGGTACGCCTATTATTCGATATTTCTCGAATTATCCAATCCACCGGTACGGTTTTACACATGGTTCACGTGGAATCCGAGGGCAACCCCATCTTGATCCAATCGAAGCGCAACCCCTAGGCCGCTTCGGCCCCGTCCAGATGCTTCAAAAGGTTGGCCACAGTTTGCGGTGCCCATCGTCCGCCACGCGCCGTCCGCACCCCGGCCGCGTCAAGGGCGTCCGCTATACCTTGCAGAGTGGCCCCACTGCGCCGAAGCGGTTCCACGATATGGCGAAGACGTTCCGCCCGCTCTCGGGCCGCCGCAGTGGCCGACTCATTCCGGGATCTTGTAGACGGCCGTAGACCGCCAAGGCGCTTGCCGCGTGCCCTCGCAGCCGCCAAGCCGGCCTTGGTGCGCTCTGATATCAACCGCGCTTCTTCCTGAGCAATGATCGCACGCAGCCCGAGTTCCAAATCACTGGCATTCGGAGCGTCCGCGAAGGCAACCCGCACATCGGCCCGATCCAATATCGTCAGGACGTGTGAAGCCCGCCGCCCAAGCCTGTCGAGCTTGGCGCACAGGACGGTCGCTCTGGCCTTCTTCGCATGGTCAATCGCGGCGCGGAGCATCGGCCGGTCGTCCACGCGGCCCGATTCCACCTCTACATACTCGCTGATGATCGGCGCGTCCCCGGCGGCCCGGCGGCACGCCTCGCGCTGTGCCTCAAGCCCAAGGCCAGAACGGCCCTGAGCATCCGTCGAGACGCGGAGATAGCTGACATACGACATTGAATTTTCTCCGTTATCGAACCTTGCTGCACGCAATTCGAGTCGATCTGCCTGTACGTCTACAGTGCCCGCGCCACGGCAACGACGGCCAGGACGACAGGCACAATGGCGGCCAGGACGGCCACGACAGCGAGGCGGCGGTTTGTATCCAACATGTCGGGGCGTTCCCGTAGGCGTCGGACATTTTCCAGACGGTCCAGGTCGAAACGTTCGATGTTCATCTGTCCGTCCTCCTGTCAGCGGGCCAGCGCAGCGCACAGGGCCGACCACGCGACCAGCGCGGCATAGAACGCGGTGAACGGATCGGTTGTCAGTGCGTCGAGCATTGCGTGGTCCCCCATTTCAAAAAGCTCATCGGGCGTTGTGCCGTTGAATGAGCGTCTGAGTCCAAGTATTCACGAGTCAGACAGTGAGTCGAGTCAAATAAAACATCTCTCTGAGAATGTCACAAGTCTTAACGGGCGTTAACCAAGCTCTAGCCCGTCCCGCCATAACCTATTGATTTTACTGATTTTTGAAGATCAAAACCCTTTTCGATGACCCCCCGCCCCTATACCTACGACCGTCTAAAAAGTCGGCCATTTTACTTTACTATATTATGGGCCGGATATTTTTGATTGGCCACTCATGCCTCTTCCTCACCTGTCATTACACTCGTACCGTAGTTGACTTTTTTAATTATCTGATTATTATCATGGCGACTACATGATTATTTATTCGCGGCGGCTATTGCGCGGCTCACAGTGAAGTGTTAAAAAATTCATCGGACATTTTTAATAAGCGGATTTAATTGGATGGCTGAATGGCGCAAGAAAGGTAAGTTTCTGGATTGGCGAGATCCGAAACTCCAAGAAAAAATTATAGAGAATATCGAGCTATGCCACGGCAATCTCTTGGCCTGCATGCGGATGACGATTAGTGATGATTTCGTTCAAGAGTCCGCTGACCCTCGGAAGGGCGTCTACAATTTAATGAATCGCGACGCCGAATTTCGCGTCAAGTTCGAAGCGGCAAGGGCAAGAGGAAAACAGCGACTTATTGATACCCTCGAAGTGGAAGCCGATCGTAGAGCCGTTCAAGGCGTTTCGAAAAACGTCTACCAGAAGGGCGAGCAGGTATTCAATAAAGATGGAACACCCGCCACAGTCACGGAGTTTTCGGATTACCTTCTAGTCCAGCGTCTCAAGGCCCTCGATCCTGATAACTACTCCACGAAGACACAAATTCATCATTCCGGCGAAATCCGACAGGCCGAACAATCCGGGATTGTATTGCAGGAAGCCGACATGGCCGCCTTGGATGATCAGGAACGTAGGGACCTGGCCCGGCTTCTCCAAAAGATCAGCATGTGGCGGCGACGCGGTGACCCGGCCAAGCTCGTAGAGGGGCAGGCCGTCGAACAGGACCAGGCCGCGTTGCCGCCCATTGTCGATCAGGACCAGGATGATCCAGTCTTAGCGGAGATTTTACAATGACTTGGCGTGAAATCGACATAGGCGCGTTCGCGAAGACCGTCGCCGCCCCGGCTCAGGATAGCGAACATCGCAGTGGCCATCGCCTTGTAGGGGCGACGCGGGAAGTCGCACCGGACGGCGGCTACAGGCTCACAGGTGGCGCCGCCCTCCCGCACAAAGCCAAAGACGTTGACCAATGGGAGTCCGAAGCGTTGGCCGATTTGGCCGCGCTCGAAGCCGCCACAGCCGCGTATGCTGGTCCCCCTGATATTCATGAAGGTCGAGCCCTATCGCCGCCACAGGGCATCCCGGAGCGCCCGCGTGCCCGCGTCAAACCCACGACCTACGAAGATCATCGCCATCCGGGAATCGTCGTGGGCCAGATTTCGCTAGATCGTAATGTTCGCTAATTAATATTCGTGGCGCTCAAAATGTCAGAAAATAATAATTCGACGATGACTCGTGACGAAATTGCCAGATTGGCGATTGCCCTGAGAGATGAAGGTTATAATAAAAGACAAATAGCGGACTGGTTCAATACCCAAGGTATCCCTAAGGTCATAAATGGAAAGCCATGGAACAACGCTCGGATACAGGCCCTTGTCACACATTACGAACGCCATAATGTTAAAGACGACGATATTTTATCTGGCGATGAAGTGAAAAGACTCGACCGCGACCGTGTGAGTAAAGACATTGATGCGCCGATTGACTACAATACCGAGTTCCCGATGGATCTTTATACGCCAGAAGAAAGAATCAATCGTCTGTTTTTCGAAGTGATTAAGAGACTATGGAATGATACATTCACGGATAGTGGGCCGAATGCCGGTGGAGACCAATCCGCTACTGGCCACTTAAAGTTTCAGCATAAGGAAATCAAAAGACTCGAAGCGTGGCGGTGGTTTACGTCTTATATGTATCAAGAAGATCGTGAGGCGGTCTGTATAATGGCAGATGAGTCGCCAGAAAATCTAAGGAAAATAGCGCTCAAGAAAGAGCCTGAATATAAGAGACTCCTAAATGAAGACCGCAGGAAAGCTATAGAGGCTGAGTCTGAGGCCGTTCTGAAGAACACCCATTACACAGAAAAGAAGCTAGACCAGAAGTTTCATGAACTTGCGGAGTTAGAGGCGATGGTAGCGGCTCAATAAAAAAAATTTCGACATACTCTTTACAATAATATTCTTTTAGAATATATTCTCAATGGCCATCGGTCGTTTGACCTCTCTGTTAGCCCCGATATTGGCGAGATGCTGATATCGGGGTTCCCTCCCCGAGACGGGGACTATTTTAAGATCGATGACTAAATGTTTTTGTGTGTGAACCTCTAATTGTCGAGGAACGTAGAAATGGCTACTAGTAACGAGCGCATCGCAGCGGGAATTAACGCCCGAGATAAGTCCCGCAACTGGCCTACCTTTGTCGAGCCCGGAACACCGTCCGATTCCAAACAATTGAAATCACTCGCTTCCCGTGCCGCTGAGATTCAGTCTCAGTTGAACGGCATTTCGAAGCGTATGTCCGCTGACTTGGAAGCCGAAGCCGCCAGACTCAAGGATACTCTCGAAAGCTTGAATCTCAGCCGCCAACAGCGTGAGAAACAGCTTGCGGATGCGGTGTCTAATCACCGGAAAAAGCTACTCGCGGCGACGGATACCAAGCGGACAGAACTCTTACAGGAACTTCGTATTATTGGTGACAGGGCCAAGGCCGCCAGAGAGCTTACAGACGATCCGAAAAAGGTTCTGGCCCGTAAGTCCATCGGTAGCGAGCGTAAGGCCCGTATTATCGCGGAGTTACAGCTTGCCGGCCCGGCCACTCTGAGTGTCATGGCGAATGAGGCCATCGCCAACGAGGACGTGGAACTTGCTGCGGCGGTCATGGCGGTAAACGATCATCAGCCCCGTGAGCGGCGTTCGGTCGATTCAGCGGCCCTTGCGACGGCTATCGTGGGCGAAGAGGCTACGGCCGCCCTGGACGCCATTGATACCGCCATCCATGCATTCGATGATGGCATCAGCCTTGACCGCGAGATGCGGACCGGTCGCCGCGACAGCATGGCGACGCTCAAGCGTGGGGTCCGAGACCTGCCGCGCCGGTCTGAGGCGCCTGACGATGGCGGACAGGATGAATAGGGATTTGAGATTGGTCCGGTTGTCTACTCCCAACAGACAGAAGCATCGCCGGACCGGGGTCGGCCAGCGTGATGCGGTCGGCCCGAATACAGGATGGTCCCGGTTTCTCGTAGCTGGGCTTCCGGGACCGGGGAGGGTTGCTAGCGCAAGGCGGTGATCCTCCCGCCGATACGGGTTTATTTCTAGATCCATCGAAATAGGCCCGTGGGGCCGGTGGCGTCCGCGCCGGCCTCGAATTCGCTGCGACAGGGTGGTTTCTCAGACCTTCCCACTCTGTGGCGCGGTGGGGCCTCGTCTGGATCTCCGTGACCCTGGCGGCCCCTAATTCCGAGGTTCTTCGCTCCACGCTTCGCGAGTTCCGAAAAGTTGACAATCGGAGATTTTATATTACCATCAGACACGTCGCACAGAAATGAACTGCGTGCGTGTGGCCAATTCGGCGGATGTATCCATCGTTGACGTGGCTACAGTGAGCGCCAACGTAGCAACACTAATGGGGCCGCGCTCAATGCCTCCTGCCAATCTCCATAGAACCTTGACGTTTCGGACCGCTGTAAGCGCCTCCGACTTCGGTGCGGATAATGGTGGACCTGGTTCGTTGGCGCTATTGCTCGACCAGATCCACGAGCATCGCACTACCGTCCGGGAAAGAAGTACCAGATTCGAGGGTCAGGTTGTCGAGCTTCGCAATATGCAAATAGATAACGATGGCGTTCATCTATATCATTTAGTTGCATATACGCCTGACGATCGCATCTCAATTGTTCCTAATACACCAGCAAGACAAATTGCAACACTGAGATTACTTGATCCGCCGGAAAATGCTGAATTTCTGGATGGCGATATGATGGTCCTTGTCAAAGATAATGACGTGATTTTGTGCCGGAACGGACTATCTGAAAAAGCTTTAACGTCGTATGTCTATAATCTGGGCCGGGAGCTTAATTTTGAATCACAAGATGTCTCTTTCATACTATATAAAAGGGCCGACGTAGATCAATTGCAGATGGTTCGGCGCAATGGCATCAATTCGATCCGATTTGACGGTGTTGCGAGTCAGGTTGCTGCTGAAAGAGCTGAACGCCAAAGTGCTCGAAGGCGTTTTATAAGTCCCATATATCGTGAGTTGCAAGCAATTTTTGGTGCTGAAACTGAAAATGACGGCGAAGACGATGACGAAAACCTGAAGGTTGAAGTTCTCTTGTCGTTTAGCAAAAGATCTGGTACGATTCTCGATCAGAGACAACTTAGAGAACTGGCTGAACAGATAATAAATGATGAGGAAGAGGAAGGGTTTGTCATAGAATTAAATGGCGGACAAAAGATTCGGCCTAATGATATACTGTTATCGAAATCCGTTCGGATTCCTCCCTATGGTAAATCAGTAAGTCTGAACCAGGCATGGGCGGAACTTCGGCAATTTTATGAGGAATTGAGGCAGATTCCCCAAAATGAATAGAAAGTTCCTATATCGTGCTTATGGAGGACTGGCAATTTTTGCCGGCATAGGCGCATTTATTTTTGGCCATCCGTATATTGAAGATAACTCAGAAGCTATGACAGTTATTGTTACTGTTTTTTCAATATTGGCTGGATTTTTGATTGCAGTCATGACATTACTTGGAGACCAATCTCTTGTTCCGGGAGGTTGGAAAATAATTGAAAAGCAAAGAAAGACAATTGAGGCTAAACTAATACGACAGAAGTGGCTTTTCTTTCTGTATCTTTTCACATTACTCGTAATTTTTTTAACCACGCTAACACCAGCCGAATATGTAGAACTCAAAGATTGGCTAGAGCGAGTTTATCTCGGTTTGTCTGTGACAGCATTTATTCTCTCATTTCGCCTTCCATCAACTTTGATGGAGATACAGGTGAGTAAAGTTGATGCGATAACAGAAGCAAGATATAATAAGTCATCCAAACTAGATAGATCGTGAATTGTCCTCATCGCCTGTATTCACAATCTCAAGCGTATTTTCTTTTTCCGTCCATCAACATACGACGCTAGGTGATTCACGGCCAAAGTTCCACGCCAAAACGTATCACAGCTTTGGTAGATCAGCCTTCGTGAGCGCCGGGGATACCGCCGATGGATTGGCGCACACCTGTGCCACCCGTCGAAGTACCAGCTTGATGGCCTCGGTTAGCCATCGCCTCTCAGCGTCGCTCATTGGATTGCCCGCGCCCCGTGCCTTGCGGGCCTCAGACCCGCCCTTCTCGCTGCTCAGGTTGCCCATCTGCTTTATGATCTCGACCGAGATACCGAACTTCGTAGGGATCTTGCTACGGCCTCCGGCTGCGGCCTCAAGGGCCGTCACACAGAAATAGGCCGCATCGGTGATGGACGTTCGCCCCTCGACATATCGGCGATAGCGATCCCACATTAATTCGACCGTGGGGTTTACTGACAGGTGGGCGCCAGGCTTCGGGTAGCTGTGTCTCCCCACGTGAACCTTCACATCGCCGCCAAGCTCGATAGCGATTGTCAGCCCGTCCACATGAATAACACCCGGCGTCGGCTGCCGGTCGATAACCTCCGCCCTGTCGAACTCTAGTCGGAACCTATCCGTCGCGTCGTGTAGGTCCGCGTCCAGTTCCCATGCTGTTATGAATGGCGCTACCGCTTCCCTGGCTTCGGCCTCGGTGGCGAAGTGCTCTTTCATATCGAAACAGGCCGCGCCGGCCTCGACTCGCAGTTCAAATAGCTCAGTCTCGTGAACCAGCGGTTCGGCCTTGTTGAAGTCCACCGAGTCGGAATGCTCGATCCGATACCGGAGCCGGGCCACGTGCGGATCATTCATGGACATGCGGTGGCGGCCCATCTCTTGCTCAGCGTCGGACGCGATTCGGTCGGTGCCAGCATCCTACGCCGCTCGCAAGAAGGGTCAAAGTTGGTATGAATTTTGGTATGAAAGAGCCGAACGGCCGAAAATTATATCAATGAAATCAGTATGTTGTAAAATTATCGAATCCCTCAGCCGGCACCAGCGAGATGTTGTGTCCGGCTCGGACACATGGGCGGCGTTTCGTACTCGAGACATGGATGACACGCCTTGGCCCAAGGGGTGTCGAGGCGCAGCCCGATGGCCAGCGTCCGATCCCGGGCCGTAACGTCGGGGCCGCAGTCGTCCTGGAATGCGCCTGTGCGGAGAGACCGTTTCCGCCGAGAGGCGTTCGGCATCCTGTGACGACTCGCCACTCGCCCCGGACACGCCGCCGGTTCTTCTCCTCGACCCCTGACATCTCACGGAACTCGGCTCCTATCATGCCGGGACCCTTGGCGTCGGCCGAGCGGGTGGCGGCCCTGCAGATGGGCCGCGTATGATCGCAACCATGCGACGGTCACTCTCATCGTTCCCCTTCCTCGGGCGGATCCGGACCCGAAGCCGCGACGCGTTGACCGACGCCTTCGCCTCGTTGGAGCGGGAGCCGGGTCCACGGGCGGTCGGTGCCGAGGCCGTCGACCTCCTGCGGGCGGCGGAGATGATCGCCGAGCGGGCGATCGCCTTCGTTCGGGTCGGGATCGGCATTGCCGTCGCGATCTTCTTCTTCGTCGTCGTCTCGCCGACGATGCTGCCGGACAATCCCGCCCTGAACCTCGTGCCGGTCTTCGCGGTCTTCACCGTCGGCTACGTCTCGGCCGGGGTGGTGTCGCGGGTGCTCGCCCGTCCTGCCTGGTTCAGACCCTGGATGACATGGCTTTTCACGACCGTGGATCTGGTCTTCTGGTTCGGGCTGCTGTTGGCGATCGTCCGGGTCATCGGGATGCCCGGCGCCTATCTGATTCTGCTGCCCCCGGTCCTGCTCGTATTCGCGCTCCTAGCGCTCGCTGCGCTGCGAAACAATCCGTGGCTGCAAGCCTACGTGCTGAGCTTCTCGGTGCTCGCCCTGCTGACGGTACATTTCACGGCGCCCGAGATCGCCGGGCCGTACCTCACTGGAAATGGATCGACGGTCGGGTTCTTCGAGCCGCCTTTCAGCGTGGTCCGCCTCGCGATGGTGGTTCTGACCGGCGCCATTCTGGTGGTCCTCGGCGTTCGGACGCGGGCGCTGCTCGACCGCGCCATCGAGGAGACCGTGCGGCGCGCGAACCTCGCCCGGTACTTGCCGCAGCAGGTGGCCGGGCGACTCGCCGGGACGGATGTCGATCGCCTTCTTGCCGGCGCGTCCGGAGAGGCGGCGATCCTCTTCGTCGACATCCGAGGCTTCACGAGCCTCGCCGAAGTGATGGACCCGCGGCGTCTGAGCGGATTTCTTGCCGAGTATCGCCGGATCGTGTCCGAGCGCGTCCACGCGCATGGCGGGCTGGTCGACAAGTTCGTGGGCGATTCCGTGATGGCCGTCTTCGGCGCCCCGGAGCGCGGGACGCGCGACGCGGCCGACGCGGTCGACTGCGCCCGCGCCATCGTCGACAGCATCGCGCAATGGAGCGAGAGAAGACGGCGATCCGGTCACGAACCGGTGCACGTTGGGATCGGTGTCCATTCCGGCGATGTCTTCTGCGGCGCCGTGGGAGACGAGACCCGGCTCGAATTCACCGTTCTCGGCGACGCCGTCAATGTCGCTGCCCGGCTGGAAAAGATGTCCAAGGAGGTCGGGATGCCGATCGTGGCCTCGCAGGACGTCCTGTCGGCGGCCGGCATTGGCAAGCCGGTGGAGGCCGGATGGACGCCGGTGCCCCAAAGCACGGTTCGGGGAAGGGATGGCCGGCTGCACATCATGGCGCATCCCGGCATTTGAGCCCATGATTCCGGAAGACCGTGCCTGCTCCGCAAGCGGCTGATCAGGGCGCGGCGGGAGCGTGCCGGCTCCCGCCGCCTCCGACCCATCGGTTCACGATCGACGGCGCGTTTGCCTGACCGCGGCCGGTTTCGGTTCCCGATCTCACCCGTGATGCCCCGAGCAGGTGACGTGGGGGTTGAAGGGCTCCAGGGCGCCCAGGGGGTTCTCGCGGAACAGCCAGACATGCTGGTCGTAGTGCGGCATGAAGCCGTGGGCCTCGTCGAGCGCCGTCGCCGGATCGTCGGCCATGTGGTCCCAGGCCCGGCCGTTCATCATCGGCGGGCCGTTGTTGCCCTCGGCCTTCCACGCCGCCTCGAAGACCAGGTTCTCGATGCCGACAAGGGCGAGCGACCCATCGGCCTGGGGCTCGTAGAGCAGGATCGCCGGCTTCTCGAAATCGGTGTGAGTGCCCGCGCCGTCGACGCGGTCGCCGCCGTCCGCCAGCTTCAGCATCGCCGGGTGGAGATAGTGGATGCCCATGGCGCCCAGCTCCGCCGGCAGGCCCTCCTCCGCCGCGACCACGCAATGGCCGGAGGGATCGGGGATGTAGCCCTCCGCCAGCGCGACGTTCACGTCCTTGTACTTCTCCGACAAAGCACGCAGATGGTCCAGATCGTAGTCATCGGCCAAGACACCACCATGCGTGAGCCCGACCAACGCGGCAACCAAGCTCGCACACAGAACCTTTTTCATGACGACCCCTCCGGATGGACAGGCCGTCGGCAAGAAGAGCCGCAGACGGCCCGAGGTCGTGAACCTAGCACTCCCCACAATCGGCCTGCGCCGACT
The DNA here is from genome assembly GCA_040220455.1 of Azospirillaceae bacterium. Taxonomy (GTDB): domain Bacteria; phylum Pseudomonadota; class Alphaproteobacteria; order DSM-16000; family Inquilinaceae; genus JAVJUS01. The sequence continues at coordinate 103,261 of JAVJUS010000080.1, read as the reverse complement.
CTTTAGCGTCTTGGAACGTTTAGTCGGTCGTTCAACCTCAGAATACGCCCCGCCCGCGGCGGAAGGCGCGGGCCAGGCCCTCGTCGATCGCGACGCGGATCGCCGGGTCCAGGCCGTCGGCGGCGTCGCCCCGGTCGCCCAGGGCCGGGTCGGTGGCGCGCACCCGGGCCAGCGCCTCGACCAGGCGCGGATCGTCGGGATCGGTGCGGAAGAAATAGCCCGGCGGCGTGCGGTGGGACGAGCACCACAGCGCCGCGCCCAGCCAGACGTCCCGGTTGGCGAGCAGGTAGTCCATCAGCCCCGTCAGCGCCCGCCAGGGGGCCGAGGCGCGGTCGAGCGCGTTGCGGTCGCCGGCGTTGGTCTCGCCCAGGAAGACCATCTCGCCCCGCGCCCGCGCCCACTCGGTCAGCCGGGCCAGGCGCTCCGGCCCGATGACGGGGCTGACCACCGTAGGGTGCGTGCCGGAATTGTCGCTGTCGAGATACTGGTGTGCTTCCCAGGCCATCCGCCCGGCGGGGTCGCGCAGAGTCGCCAGGACCGCGTGCTTGTCGTTCTTGAACCAGCTGTGCCCGCCGGTCCAGTCGGTGCTCGGCGCCAGGATCAGGTTGCCGGCGCCCGTCGCCCGGATGGCGTCGATGGCGGCCTGGGCGGCGTCGCGCCAGGGCCCGATGCCGATGCCCTGGGGCTCGTTCATCAGGCCGAACAGCACCGCCGGGTTGTCGGCGAAGTCGGGGGCGAGCCGGCCCCAGAAATCGGCGAAGGCGTCGACCGGCACGGCCTCGGTGCCGATCTTGTGCCCTTGCCCGTCGCCGTACCACAGCCGGTAGCCGGCGTAGTTGTGCGGGTCTAGAACGACCAGGAGCCCGCGCCGGGTCGCGGCGTCGACCGCCCCGATCAGCCGCTGGCGCTCGACCAGGTCGAAATCGGCGAAGAGCCGCCGCTGCAGCCGCTCCCACCGGAACGGCAGGCGGACCAGCGAACACCCCGCCGCGGCATAGGCGTCGATCGTGCCGGCCGACGGGTATTCGTAGTTGGTGACGTAGTCGCCCGGCAGATTGCGCGTGTCGTGCTCCGCCCCGGACAGGTTCACTCCGAACCGGAACCGCTCGCCGAGACCGATCTCCCCGAGCACGCTCACGGGGCGGCCCGCTCGGCGAGGAGCGTTGCGATTGTCGTCGGTGTCGTCGGCATCGCCTTGGCTCCGGCTGAAGAGGCGGGACCGCGACTCTACCGCGCCCGGCCAACGGCGAGAAGAACCGGCATCGGACCGGCCCGCCGCCGCGCCCGCATCCGATCGACGTCGTGCTGCGTAGAAGGGACATGATGATGCGCAGACTGCTTCTCCTCGCCGGCATCGCCGGCCTCGCCACGGTCGCCGCCGCCGGGCTGCTCCGCCAGTCGCCGCGCGGTACTGCCGGCGCGGCGCTCGCCGCCGGGGACGCGGCGCCGCTGGACTGGGACGGGCTCGGCCTGGTCTCGATCGAGGGCGCGCCCTTCCCGGCCGGGTTCTTCGACGGCAAGGCGGTGCTGGTGGTCAACACCGCCTCCTTCTGCGGCTATACCGACCAGTACGAGGGGCTCCAGGCCCTGTGGGAGGCGCGGCGCGAGGCCGGGCTGATCGTGCTCGGCGTGCCGTCGAACGACTTCGGCGACCAGGAGCCGGGCAGCGAGGGCGAGATCAAGGAGTTCTGCGAGACGACCTTCGGCATCACCTTGCCGATGACCACCAAGCAGCGGGTCAAGGGGCCCGACGCGCACCCGCTCTACCGCTGGGCGGCGGACGCGACCGGGCCGGCCGGCGTGCCGAAGTGGAACTTCCACAAGCTGCTGGTCGGCCGGGATGGCCGGCTCGCCGCCTGGTTCCCGACCCGGGTCGCGCCCGGAGACCCGCGCCTGGCCGAGGCGATCGACGCGGCCTTGGCCGAACCGCCGCCGGACGCCTGAGCCCCCGCGCGGGGGCCGGGTCATCGGGGATTCCGAAGGAGCACTTCCTTTTCGTCGCGGCCTGTGGGCCTGATATCCGGCGTCGGCCACCGACGAAATGGGGGGAATCCGAAATGCCGAAGCTGATCGCGACGCACGAAGTCGAAGACGTCGCACACTGGCTCGCGTCGACGAAGAGGGAAGAGGTCTTCGCGGGCATCGCCACGAATATCCGGACCTTCGTCCACCCTGACAGCGCCAATCGCGTCGCCCTGTCCATGGACGTCGCGGACATGGGCGCCCTGGATGCGGTGATGAAAAGCGAGGCCGGCGCGGCGGCCATGAAGCATGACGGAGTCCGGCCCGAAACGGTCGTCTTTTTCGTCGAAGGCTGACGAAGGTCGCTGCACCGCTTTCACGGCCCGAACCGTCCGAACCGATGCGAGCCAGGGTTCGGTGCAGGACCACCTCGCTTATCCCCCAGGATGGGCCCCGACCGGGCGCATCACTCATGAAGGACCCACCACCCTCGCACGTCCAGGCAACGGGGGGAAGACCATGAGGTATTGCCACTTGGCCGGCGCGGCCGTGATCGTGTCGGCGATGCTCCTGACGATCCCGCCTGCCGAGGCCGCCTGCGGCGTGCCGGCGGACCCGTGCGCGCTCGACGACGGCGAGTACTTCGCCGCCCTGCCCGACGCGCCCGAGGATGCGCCCTGGGTGGTCTGGCTGCACGGCTATGGCGGCTCGGCGACGGCGGATCTGGGGCGCGAGGCCCGGGTCGGGCCCATGCTGGCCCGCGGCTACGCCGTGATCGCGCCCCAGGCCCTGCCGTTCCAGCCGGGCGAGCCGGCGGAGTGGTCCCTGCGCGACGAGTGGGACCGATACCCGCGGGATTGGGACTACCCCCGCGACGACCTCGCCTTCCTGGAGGCCGTCATCGACGACGCCGCGACCCGGTTCGGTCTCGACCGGCGCCGGGGCGTCGTCGCCGGGTTCTCGACCGGCGGGTCGATGGTCTGGGATCTCGCCTGCCTGGAGCCCGACACCGCGGCGGCCTACGCGCCCGTGGCCGGCGGCTTCTGGGAGACCATGCCCGAGACCTGCGCCGGGCCGGTCCGCCTCTTCCACACCCACGGCTTCACCGACACGGTCGTGCCGCTCGAGGGCCGGGAGATCGCGCTCGAGCCCTATGGCCGCATCCGCCAGGCAGACATCCATGCCGGGCTCGCCGTGTGGCGCGAGACCATGGGCTGCGGCACCGACGCCGACAGCCACGAGATCGCGGGCGAGTTGTGGCACAAGGCCTGGACGGACTGCGCGGCCGGATCGCTGGATTTCGCCCTGCATCCCGGCGGCCACACCGTTCCCGACGGATGGGCGGAGACGATGCTGGACTGGTTCGAGGGCGTGGCGCGGTCGGACCCGTAGGTCGGCTGAGCGAAGCGAACCCGACAGGCACGGATCCGGCCGACCGCCGGCGATGTCGAGCGACAGCGAACCCGACAGGCACGGACCGGGCCCACCGCCGGCGATGTCGGGCTCGCTCACGCTCGACCGACCTACGGGATGGCGAGGCGTAGGTCCGCTGAGCGAAGCGAACCCGACGGGCGCCGACCGGGCCCACCGCCGGCGATGTCGGGCTCGCTCACGCTCGACCGACCTACGATCCGCGCCCCCGCGACCGCCGGCGCCCTACTCCGCCGCGTCGCGCTGTCCGGCCGCCTCGGCGCGGAGATGGGCGGCGAGCTGGTCGAGCGCATACCAGGCCGAGCGGACCGAGCCCTCCTGCCACCCGGGCCAGAAGCTCAGCCAATCGCCCGCCAGCCAGACCCGGCCGGCCCGGTCGACGGGGCGGATCAGCCGGTCGTAGAGCGTCTGCTGGGTGGTGAAGTCGAACTCCGCGTCGATGCCCCACTGATACGGCATGTTCTGCCAGGCGATCGACAGGCCGGTCTGCTGGAAGACCTTGTCGGCGAAGCCGGGATGCAGCAGCTCGCCGCCGCGCAGCGCCGCGGCCTTGCGCTCCTCCTGGCTCATCCGGCCCCATTCGGTGGCGTGCTGGCGGGTGCCCTCGGTCACCTCGCCCACCGGATCGCCGTTGATGTCGACGAACAGGTCGTTGTGGACATAGGCGCCGGTCAGCACGCCCGTCCAGGCATTGTAGCCGTAGGACGGGTACCAGATCTGCTCGATGATCGTGTCGACCCAGCTGATCCCGCCGAAGATGTCGTTCTCGTCGATCCAGAACTGGGACTTGCCCTGCCATCCGTACTTGCCGCCCCAGTCGTAGATGACCTCGGTCAGGTCCTCCATGATGCCGGGGGAGAAGGCGGTCGCGCTCTCGAGCTGGGAGAGATACTTGGGCGAACCGGTCGCGACCACGTAGTCGAAGCGCGCCGCGTCGCCCGAGGCCAGCCGGACCTCGACCCGGGCGCCGCCCTCGACCGCGTCGATCGCGACTACCTCGGCGCCCAGGCGCACCCGGTCGCGCAGGGGCGCGCCGGTGCCCGACGGATCGGCCGGCTGGGCGAGGAAGGCCTGCCAGATCATGTCCATGCCGCCGGCGGGCTCGAGCAGCGAGGGCTGCCAGTCGAAGGCCGCCCCGTTGGCCAGCTGGTCCCACAGGCCCGAATTCACCATGTCCTCGAGGCTCAGGACGTTCGGGACGACGCCGTCATAGGGCCCGGCATAGGGAATGACGTCGTAGCCGGCGCGGTTGTAGACCTTGGGCTCGTTCTTCTCGATGTAGACGAGCTCGCCGCTCGGCGTCTTGGTCAGGTCGCCCAGCGCCGCCAGCATCTCCCGGAACATCTTGAGCTCGTCGGCGCGCATCGGATCGGCCGGGCGCAGGGTCACGGACTCGGCCGCCTCGGCCAGCATCTCGGTCAGGTAGCCGGTCAGGTCGTAGCCGAAGCGCCGGATCGGCACCGGCTCCCCGTCATTGAGAAGCGCGCTGCGCATCAGGTTCGACTGGGAGCGGAAGATGTAGGGCTCCATCTCCACGCCGAAGGCCTTGCAGTAATGCAGGACCCCGGTGTGGAACAGCGGGATGCGCCCGGGCCCGGCATTGAAATAGAGGTCCGGATAGGGCGCGTCCGGGTTGTCGGGATCGCGCACGACGAAGTCGGCCACCTGCTCTTCCCCGCCGACCTCGGCGTAGCTGGTGACGTAGCTGTCCTCGCGCACGAAGCTGGACGGCACGACCTCGCCGGCCAGATAGGCCTCCTTGTAGGCCGGGTCGGCCGGGCGGACGGTCAGACTGCGGCCGCCGTAGCGGCTGTCGGCCTCGTAGACCGTCACCGAGAAGCCGGCCCGGGCGAGTTCGTAGGCCGCGGTCAGCCCGGCGACGCCGGCGCCGATGACCGCGACGCTCTTGCCCTCGGTCGGCAGGCCGGCGAAGCGCGGCAGTTCCTGCGCCGCCGCCGTCGGCATCTTCAGCCAGCCCAGCGCCGCCAGGCCGTTGTAGACCGCCGCGCTGCCGCCGAGCGCCGCGAGCGTGCGCAGGGCGCCGCGCCGTGTGACCTTGCGCGCCATGGAAAAGCCTCCCCGGATGCGTGGGGCGAGCGCGCGGGCCGTTCCGGCTCACGCGTGCGTGCCCACTCTTTCTCTCGATCGAAGCGAGCGTAGCAACGGGGATTTCGCGCATCAAAGTGACTCCGAGCGCATTGAAGATAATTGAAATTTGCACAACCCGCCGGGATCACGGTCTTGCGGCGGCGCGAAACGGTATTGCCGGGACGGAGGTCGGGAGCGCGAATTGGTCGCGCGGGGCGGAAACCATCGGCAACCGCCCCATATCAGCCTCGACGTCGCACGGAGAGGCCATGCGCCCGCTGCCCCGAATCACCCTCGCCCTCGTCTACGGCACCGCCTGCCACGCTCTGTTCGCGACGGGCGTCGGCACGATGATGGTGATGATGGCGTTCGGCATGAGCCGGAGCCTGGGCGCCGTGCCGGCGCCGTGGTCGATCCTCGCCAATGCCGCGCTGCTCGCCCAGTTCGCGCTGGGCCATTCGGCGCTGCTGACCCGGCGCGGGCGCGGCGTGCTGGCGCGGCTGGCACCGGGCGCGGCCGGGCCGACGCTGGCGCCGACGACCTACGCGCTGATCGCCTCGATCCAGGTCTTTGCCCTGTTCGCCCTGTGGACGCCCAGCGGCGTGGTCTGGTGGCGCGCCGAGGGCGCGGCGCTGGCCGTGATGCTCGCGCTCTATGCCGCGAGCTGGGCGATCCTGGGCAAGGCGATCCTGGATGCCGGCGTGGCGCTGCAGAGCGGCGCGCTCGGCTGGGTGGCGCTGCTGCGCGACCGGCGGCCGCGCTATCCCGACATGCCCGAGCGCGGCCTGTTCCGCCTGACCCGCCAGCCGATCTATGTCGGCTTCGCGCTGACGCTCTGGACCGTGCCGGTCTGGACACCCGACCAGCTCGCCGTGGCCCTGGCGCTGACCGCCTATTGCGTGCTCGGGCCGAGGCTCAAGGAGCGGCGCTTCGCGGCCTTGTTCGGCGACCGGTTCGAGGCCTATCGCGCCCGCGTGCCCTACTGGCTGCCGCTCCCCCGGCCGAAGGGAGGCGCACGTGGCTGAGCGACGCCGCCCGGCCTCCCCCGCGAGCGATCCCGGCCTCTACGACGGCGCCGCCGACGCCTGGTGGGAGCGCCCGCCGCGCTGGGTCCGGGCGCTCGCGAACCTGGTGCCGGCCCGGCTCGCCGTCTTCGATCCCGTGATCGGCGACTGGCGGGGCAAGCGGGTGCTCGACCTCGGCTGCGCCGGCGGTTTCATGGCCGAGGCCATAGCCCGGCGCGGCGCGATCGTCACCGGCATCGACCCCGCCGCCGCGACGGTCGCCGCGGCTCGACGGCACGCCGAGGCGAGCGGGCTCGCCATCCGCTACGACGCCGGCGTCGGCGAGGCCCTGCCCTACGCCGACGACAGCTTCGACGTGGTGGTCTCGGTCGATGTGCTGGAGCATGTCACCGACCTGGAGGCGGTGCTGGACGAGGTGGCGCGGGTCCTCGTGCCCGGCGGGCTGTTCTGCTTCGACACGATCAACCGGACTCCCTTCGCCACGCTCGCGGTCGTCACGATGGGCGAGCGCGTGCTGCGCCTGCTGCCGCGCGGCACCCACGACCCGGCCCTGTTCATCAGGCCAGGCGAGCTCGCCGCCGGCCTCGGCGCCCGCGGTTTCCGGCTCGGGCCGGTGACAGGCCTCGGCCCGGTCGGAATCGACCGCCACGGCACGCCGCGCTTCGGCCGCGTGCCGACGACGGCCGCGCTTTATATCGGCCACGCGGTGGCGCCGGGCGGCAAGCAGGGGGTAGGCGCATGACCGACGCCGAGATCCTCACCCTAGGCAAGGCCCTGATCTGGTTCGCCATCCCGATCGCGCTTGCGGTGCGCGAGATCCTGGCCCTGCGCCGCGACCGGCGGCGCTGAGCCGGCGGCACCGCCGCCGGCTCCGCCCGGGCCCGCGCCTCAGGCGACGCCCGTCGCCTCCCACTGGCCGGTCTCCGCCGAGCGCAGCACGGCGTCGCAGACCTTCTGGGTCTGCAGCGCGTCGCGGAAGTCCGGCCGAACCGGATGCCCCGTCTCCACCCCGCGCAGGAAGTCGGCGAGCGCGTGGGTGAAGGTGTGCTCGTAGCCGATCGTGCAGCCCGGCACCCACCAGTGGTCCATGTAGGGGTGCTCGAAATTGGTGACGTGGATGCGCCGCCAGCCGGTCAGGTGGTCCTCCACCTTGCGGCCGGTGGCATGGGCCGTGTGCTCGTAGAAGTCCAGGTACTGGGGATCTTCCAGGTCGAAATGCACGGAGCCGTCGGCGCCGTCGAGCTCGAACGTCTTGTAGTTCTTGCGGCCCCGGGCGTAGCGCGTGGACTCGAAGGTCCCCATCGAGCCGTTCTCGAAGCGGGCCAGCAAGGCGACCGCGTCGTCGACCGTCACCGGGCGGACCTCGCCCGTTTCCTGGTGGCGGCGCTGCTTGACAAAGGTCTCCGTCATCGCGACGACCTGCTCGATCGGGCCGTTCAGCCACATGGCCGTGTCGATCGAGTGGGCGAGCAGGTCGCCCGTCACGCCCGATCCGGCCCGCGCGGCGTCCAGGCGCCAGAGCGTCGCCCCGCCCTGGGGCACGTCCTCGGCGATCGTCCAGTCCTGGAGATAGGTGGCCCGGTAGTGGTAGGGCCGGCCGATCCGGCCCTCGTCGACCAGCCGGCGGGCGAGCGAGATCGCGGGCACCCGGCGGTAGTTGAACCAGACCATGTTGGGCACGCCCGCGGCCTCGATCGCCGCGACCATCGCCTCGCCCTCCGCCGCGTCCATGGCCAGCGGCTTCTCGCAGACGACCCACTTGCCGGCCTCGGCCGCCGCGACGGCGATGTCGCGATGGGTGTCGTTGGGCGTGCCGATGTCGATCAGGTCGATGTCGTCGCGCCTGACGAGATCGCGCCAGTCGCCCTCCACGCTCTCGTAGCCCCAGGTCTCCGCGAAGGCCTTCGCCTTGTCGGCGGAGCGGCCGCACAGCGCGGCCAGCACCGGTCGATGCTCGAGTTCCGGAAAGAACCGGCCCACCTGGCGATAGGCGTTTGAATGCGCCTTGCCCATGAAGCCGTAGCCGATCATGCCGACCCTGAGCGGTTTCCCCGTCATCGGCGTCGCCTCCCCCTTCGTTTCCCGGCACGGTTCGCGATGTCCGCGCCTTGTCGAACGGCATTGCGCGGCAATGCCTTAGACACACAATAATCTGTCAAATCGCGCCCGTCGCCGGTATCCTTCCGGCAAGACCGCGCGGGACGGCGCGGCGCGACGGCGAGGCCGAACCAACGGCCCGGCACGACGAGGGAGGAACCGCCATGGCCGCGATCCGCTTCACCAATGTCTCGATCATCGACGGCACCGGCGCCGCGCCCTTCCCGGGCGAGGTGCTGGTCGAGAACAACCGCATCAAGGCGGTGGTGCGCCAGGGCGAGCCGCTGGCCGCCGACGGCGCGGAAGTCGTCGACGGCGGCGGCGCCACGCTGATGCCCGGCATGGTCGAGGCCCACGCCCACGTCACCTTCGCCGACACGCCGACCCTGACTGCGCTCAGCGAGATCCCGACCGAGGAGCACATCGTCCTCTCGCTCAAGAACGCGAAGCGGTATCTCGACGCCGGGTTCACGAGCCTGAACAGCATGGCCTCGGCCAAGGCCCGGCTGGACGTGGTGATCCGCAACACCATCAATGCCGGCGATTTCCCCGGCCCGCGCATGCTCGCGGCGACGCCGGAGCTCACCGTCAGCTCGGGCCTCGGCGACATCCGGCTGATGCATCTGGATCGGGACTGCTTCGCCATCGTGTGCGACGGCGCCGACGAGTTCCGCCGCCATGCGCGCGTGCTGGTGCGCGAGGGGGTCGACACGCTCAAGATCAATCCCTCGGGCGACGAGTTCGTGCCCCACGCCCGCGCCGAGACGACGGTGATGACCGAGGAGGAGATCGCCGCCGTCTGCCAGGTCGGCGTCTCCCACGGCAAGCGCGTGGCCGTCCACGCCCGCAGCGCCCAGTCGATCAAGCTCTCGCTCAAGCACGGCGCGCGGCTGATCAACCACGCCACCTTCGCCGACGCCGAGGCGAAGGACATGCTGGAGAAGTACAAGGACGAGGTCTTCGTCATGCCGACGGTCGGCATCACCTACGCCACCGTCAACGAGGCCGGGCCCTGGGGCCTGACCACGGAGATCGCGACCTCCATGGGCTTCCGCCGCGAGCTCGAGATCGCCTGCGAGACCATGAAGGACCTCAAGAAGCGGGGCGTACGCATCCTGCCGGGCGGCGACTATGGCTTCGCCTGGAACCCGATCGGCACCGACGCCCGCGACCTGGAGCACTTCGTCAATCTCCTCGGCTTCACGCCGATGGAGGCGATCGTCTCCGCGACCAAGTTCGGCGGGGAGATCATGATGATGCCGGGCGAGCTGGGTCTGGTCGCCGAGGGCGCGCTGGCCGACCTGCTGCTGGTCGACGGCGACCCCTCCGCCGATATCCGGATCCTTCAGGACAGCGACCGGTTCCTGGCGATCATGAAGGACGGCGCCTTCCACAAGGCGCCGCGGGGACGGGCCGGGGCGGCCCGCGAGGCGGCCGAATAGGTCGCCCGGGCGAAACGAGCCCGACAACGCCGGCCACATCGTACGGCGGCCTCGGGCTCCCTTCGCCCTGTCGCCCCTCGCCCATCCCCACCGGAGCGCGTCCCCCATGCATCACGACGTGGCCTGCGTCGGCCTGACGATCCTCGACATCCTGGGCCGGCCGGTCGAGGCGATCCCGGAGGGCGGCAGCGTCGCCTTCATCGACGAAATCCGCCTGACGGTCGCCGGCACCGCCGCCGGCACGGCGATCGACTGCGCCAAGCTCGGCCTGAAGACGCTGGCCGTCGGCGCGGTCGGGGCCGACGAGAAGGGCGACTTCATCGTCGACACCTACAAGCGCCACGGGGTCGAGACCTGGGGCGTCAAACGCGTCCACGGCGTGCCGACCTCCGCGACCATCCTCAACATCCGGCCCAACGGCGACCGGCCGGCGCTGCACAACCGCGGCGCCTCGGATCACCTCACGATCGAGGACGCGGAGATCGCGCCGATCTGCGCCGGACGCTTCGTGCACATGGGCGGCTCGGGCCTGCTGGCCGCCTTCGACGGGGCCCCGACGGCGGCTTTCCTGAAGGCGTGCAAGGGCCACGGCGCGACGGTGACCTTCGACCTGATCGCGCCGAACGACGGCACGCTCGCCCTGATCGAGCCCGCCCTGCCGCATGTCGACTTCTTCATGCCGAGCATGGAGGAAGCCGCCTTCATCTCCGGCCTGGACGAGCCGGCCGACATCGCCCGGTTCTTCATGGACCGGGGTGCCGGGGCCTGCATCTTCAAATGGGGGGAGAAGGGCTCGTTCCTGGCGACGCCGGACGGCACGGCGCGCATCCCGGCCTTCAAGGTCGCCGTGACCGACACGACCGGCTGCGGCGACGCCTATTGCGCGGGCTTCATCGCCGGGCTGGCCGAGGGCTGGGACGTGGAGACCGCGTGCCGCCTGGGCACCGCCGCCTCGGGCCTGGTCGCCACCGGCCTCGGCTCGGACGCCGGCATCCGCGACTTCGACCACGCGGTCGAGGTGATGGAGACCTACGAGACGCTTGCGTGACGGGCGGCGGTGCGCCGGGCTGCCGGAGAGACCGTAGGTCGGTCGAGCGAAGCGAACCCGACGGGCGCGGACCAGGCCGACCGCCGGGAATGTCGGGCTCGCTGGCGCTCGGCCGACCTACGGGTGTGGAGAAGCGTGGGTCGGTCGAGCGAAGCGAACCCGACGGGCGCGGACCGGGCCGACCGCCGGGAATGTCGGGCTCGCTGGCGCTCGGCCGACCTACGGGTGTGGAGAAGCTGGGTCGGTCGAGCGAAGCGAACCCGACGGGCGCGGACCCGCCCCGCCGCCGCGGATGTCGGGCTCGCTGGCGCTCGGCCGACCTACGGGCGCCCTACGGCCGGCTCGCCTGCAGGTACAGGGTGTAGAGCCAGCTCACCAACAGAGCCAGGGCGACCGCGACGACCAGGATGATCGCGATGATGATCGCCGCCTTGATCACGCCCTTGAGCGGCGCGCCGGGCTTGGCGAAGGGAATCAGGTTGAAGGCGAGCGCGCCCAGGACGACCGCCGCCGCCCCGACCGTGAACAGGTCTTGCGAGAAGGGCTGGACGATGAAGGCCAGCGAGGCGAGGCAGAAGGCGATGATGCCGAACTCGATGGCGTTGGCCGTGCGCTTCGACATGCCCGCCGCGCCGGCGTCGCGCGCCATGTAGTTCGGGTGGCCGGCCGTCGGCGCCGGCTCCGCGTAGGGGTCCGGGCTGAAATGGTCGATGTCGGCGCGGCGGTCGATGCCGCCGGGGCCTGCCGGATCGCTCATGCGCTCACCCTCCGTCCGGTCTCGTCGAAGAGATGGGCCTGGTCGGGCGCGTGGCGGATGCGCACCTGCTCGCCCGGGCTCGGCCGCACCGTCCGGGGCACCACGACGCGCAGGTCCTGGTCGCCCTCGATCAGGTGCAGCAGCGTCTCCGCGCCCATCGGCTCGACGATGTCGACGCGCGCGACGAGGCTGTCCTCCGTCTCGTCGGTCAGGGCGAAGGCGCGCGGGCGCACGCCCAGGGTGACCGAGGCGCCGTCCGCGATGCCCTCGGCCCGGGCGCCGGCCTCGACGCCGATCGCCTGGCCGGCGACGTCGAGCCGGAGGCGCCGCCCCTCGCGCCCGGTCACCGTCGCCGGAATCAGGTTCATCTGCGGCGTGCCGATGAAGCCGGCAACGAAGACGTTCTCCGGCCGGGCAAAGATCTCGTGCGGCGTCGCGACCTGCTCGATGATCCCGGCCTGCATCACCGCGATGCGGTCGGCCATGCTCAACGCCTCGAGCTGGTCGTGGGTGACGATGACCGACGGCTTGGCGAGACCGGAGAGCACCTCCTTGATCTCGCCGCGCATCTGCTCGCGGAGCTGGACGTCGAGGCGCGACAGCGGCTCGTCGAACAGGAAGCAGGTCGGGTCGCGCACGATCGACCGGCCGACCGCGACGCGCTGCTTCTCGCCCTCCGAGAGCTGGTCGGGCAGCCGGTCCATGATCCGGTCGAGCTGCAGGATCTCCGCCACCCGCTTGACCCGGCGCTCGATCTCCGCCCGGCCCAGCCCCTCGGCGTGGAGCGGATAGGCCAGGTTGTCGGCCACCGAGATCGAGGCGTAGAGGGCGTAGAACTGGAACGACATGGCGACGTTGCGCTGGCGCGCCGGCAGGTGGTCGACCCGCCGGCCGCCGAGCCAGATCGCCCCCTCGGTGGCGAACTCCAGCCCCGCGACCATGCGCAGCGTCGTCGTCTTGCCGCAGCCCGAGGGGCCGAGCAGGCACATCACCTCCCCCGCCCCGATCGTCAGGTCGACCGCGTCGACGGCGACGAGGTTGCCAAACCGCTTGGTCAGCTTCTCGATGCGGATTTCCGAGGCGGCGGCCCCGGCCGCGGTCGTTTCGCTCATTGCCGCGGTCATCGCCGCACCGTCCCGAAGGTGACGCCGCGCAGAAGCTGGTTCTGCAGCGCATAGGTGACGACGAAGACGGGGATCAGGAACAGGCAGACGATGGCCGCCAGCAGCCCCCAGTCGACACCGATCTCCCCGCCGATGGTGCGCGCCATGGCGACCGGGACGGTGCGCGTCTCCGTGCCCGTCAGCAGCAGCGCGAAGAGGAACTCGTTCCAGGTCAGGATAAGGGCGAAGACCGCCGTCGCGGCCAAGCCCGCCTTGACCTGGGGCAGGCAGATCAGCCGGAAGACCCGGGGCTCGGTACTGCCGTCGAGCCGCGCGGCGTCCTCGACCTCCCGGTTGAGCTCGTCGAAGAAGCTCTTGATCATCCAGATCGCGAAGGGAAGGTTGAACGCGGTGTAGAGCATGATGATGCCGATATACGTGCCCGACAGGCCCGTGACCCGGAACATCAGGAAGATCGGGATGATGACCACGATCGGAGGCAGCATGCGCGTGGTCAGGATGATGAAGAGGTAAGTGTCGTTGCCGCGCAGCGGATGGCGCGAGAAGCCGTAGGCCGCCAGGGTCCCGATGATCAGCGCCAGGATCACGCTCGAACCGGCGATGAAGATCGAGTTGAAGAAGAACAGATCGAAGCCGGTCGAGAACTCCTGATCGCTGCCGACCCCCGCGCGCGAGAACACCCGCACGAAATTGTCCAGGGTCGGCACGAAGAAGAACTTGGCCGGCACGGCGAGCGCGTCGGCGCGCGTCTTGAACGCGGTCAGGATGATCCAGAGGACCGGGAAGAAGTAGATCAGGCTGACGACGGCCGCGGCGGCCGTCCGGCCCCAGCCCGCGTCGCCGGTGGTGCGGAAGCGCGCCATGGTCACCTCGCCTCGCTGGTGCGCCGGACGGCGTAGAGATACAGGCTCGTCAGCACGATCACGACGAACAGGACGATATAGGCCAGGGCCGAGGCCTGGCTGGTGCGGAAGTACTGGAAGGCCATGCGGTAGACGTAGACGGCGATCGTCTCCGTCGAGGATCCGGGGCCGCCCTGGGTGATCAGGTAGACGATGTCGAACAGCTTGAAGGTCTCGATCGTCCGGAACAGGACCGCGAGCAGCAGCAGGCCCTTGATGTAGGGAAAGGTGATCGTGCGGAACCGGCGCCACCAGTTGGCCCGGTCGATCTCCGCCGCCTCGTAGAGGTATTTCGGCACGCTCACCAGGCCCGCGAGGACCAGCAGCATGACGAAGGGCGACCACATCCAGGCATCGGCGACGATGATGCCGATCAGCGCCCCCGTGGGCGTGGACAGCACGACGAACGGCTCGCCGGTGAAGATCGCCACCGCCTGGCTGACCAGCCCGAAGGTCGGCTCGTAGAACAGCTTGAAGAACACGCCGACCGCGACGAAGGACAGCATCATCGGCGTCAGCACCAGCATCAGCAGGATGCGCCGCCCCGGGAACGACTTGGCGAACAGCAGCGCCAGCGCGAAGCCGATGACGAGCTGAAGCGCGACCGAGGAGCCGACGACGATCGCCGTGGTCTGGAAGCGCTCCCAGACATCGTCGTCGGTCAGCACCCGCTCGAAGTTACGGAACCAGACGAAGTCCGGCACCGTCAGCCGGTTGGCCCGGTAGTTGAAGAAGCTGAGGCCGAGCGACCACATCAGCGGAAAGATGTTCATCACGAACAGCGTGATGATCGCCGGTGCCACCAGCAGGCCGCCGCGCCGTTCCGGCGCCAGCGCCCAGGCCACCGGATTGAATCCCCGCGCGGCGGGCGCGCCGCCCCGCTCAGCCGTCGTGTCGGTCGCCGCCATCGCCCCGTCCGAACTGCCAGGAAAGAATCGTCCGTGCCGCGGCACGGGCCGGGGCGAGGCCCCGGCCCGGCCGTGACGTCGAAGCGTGCGTCACTCGATGCGGCCGGCGTCTTCCAGCACTTCCTGCTGGAACTCCGCGACCTCGTCGAGCGCCTCGCGGGCGTCGATCTGGCCGGTGATGGCCTTGTCGAACTCCTCCTGCTGCTGGGTCAGCAGCTCGAAGAACTCGGGGATGTGCCAGACGTCCTTCTGCCAGTCGAGCGACTCCACGTGTGCCCGGTTCCAGGGCCGGTAGTCGTTGTATTCCGGCAGCTCCATGACCGACCGCAGGCCCGACTGCCCGCCATTGGCGGCGAACTTCTTCTGGACCTCCTCGGATTCCCACCACTTCACGAAATCGAGCGCCTCGCGCACGACCGTGTCGGAGTTCCAGGTGGTCAGGACGAAGGGCTGGCCGCCGATATTGGCCCAGCGCGAGATCGAGCCGTCCTCCTGGCGCAGCCCCGGCGCGCGGGCGAATGCCGAGACCTCGGAGACGGTCGAGGTTTCCGGATCGAGCACCGGCTCGGCCAGGCCGACCCAGTTGATGATCGCGGCGACCTTGCCCTGAAGGTAGAGCTCCTGGATCTGGAAGATGTCCATCTGACCGGTCTGCCAGGCCGGCGGCATGTGTTCGAGCATGCTCAGATAGTGCTCGAACGCCTCGACCGCGACGTCGGAGTTGACGACGCCTTCGGCCTGGCCCTCCGGCTCGGTGGACTCGTCCCAGATACTACCGCCGTACTGCCAGATGAAGGCGTTGATCTGCATCGTGGAGAAGTCGTAGCCCTTACCGGCCTGGTAGGCGATGCCGTAGAACTCGTCGTCGGCCGTCCCGTCGCCCAGCGCGTCGCCGGCCGAACGGCGGAAGAATGTGCCGATCTGGTCGAAGCGCTCCCAGTCGACATCCTCCCAGTCCTCGTAGGTGCAGGGCAGCGGCGCACCGTACTCGGCCTCGAAATCGGCCGACTCGGTCTCGTTGCAGAACAGGTCCTCGCGATACCAGGTCACGTAGGTGTCCGGCATCTGCGGGAAGCCGTAGTAGTTGGCGTTCGGATCCGGGTATTCCTGGAGCTCGGTGACCGGGATGTGCGGATAGGTCGAATAGGCCGACACCAGGGCCGGGTGCAGGTCCTGCATGATCGCCTGGAGTTCCTCGTCCTCGGCGATCAGGCCGGTCAGGTCCATGTAGTACCCGCCTTCGATGAACGAGCCGAGCCACTGGCTGTCGGTCACGAGCATCTGGTACTTCTGCTCGCCCGAGGTCAGCGAGGCGGCGACGCGCTCGTAGAAGCTGGGCCAGGGGATGAAGTCGATCTGCAGGCGGACGTTGTTGCCGCTGGGCGCGGTGTAGCTGCGGTCGGCCTCTTCCTGCATGAACCGGGTCGGCGGCCAGTCCGGCGCGGCCATGTTGAGCACGATGTCCTCGGCGACGGCGGGCGCCGGTCCGGCGAGCGCCGCGATGGCGAGCGCGCTCGCCGTGCCCAGAAGGGCGAGGGTCCTGGTTGGCATTCGTCTTCCTCCCTTTCTATCGGGCCCTCGTCCTGTCGCGTCGGGGGCCGCGTTATCGATCTTGTTTACGGGAAGAACGCCGCCCGTCGGGCGGCGCCACCGGCGTGCCGCCATGGATCAGCGTGCGAGGGCCACTCCCGTCTCCCGGTGGAAGAAATGCGCCTCGTCGAGGTCGACGCGGACGCGGATCGGATCGCCCGGCCGGAACGCGAGGCCGCGCTCCTCGGCCACGATCATCTTCACCAGCGTGCCGCCCGCTTCGATGTCGAGCACCGTGACGTCACCCAGCGGCTCGGTCAGATGGACGCGTCCGTCGAAACTGGGGCCCTCGAAGGCCGGCCCGTCGGGATCGCCGTCGACCGGCGCCAGGTCATGCGGGCGGATGCCGAAGAGCAGCGGCGCGCCGGCGGGCAGCCGTCCCAGATCGCCGGCCCGCGCGCCGACGCCGAGGCTCATGAACGGCAGGCGGATCGCGTCGGTCCGCTCGGCGCCCGCCCACTCCGCCGGCACCATGTTCATGGCCGGCGCGCCGACCAGCGTCGCGACGAAGCGGTCGTTCGGCCGGTCGTAGAGGGCTTCGGGCGTGCCGGTCTGGACGACCCGGCCGTCGCGCAGCACGCCGATGCGCTGGCCCATGGACAGCGCTTCCAGCTGGTCGGGCGTGGCGAAGACCATCGTCATGCCGAGCTCGCGGTGCAGGCGCTTGAGCTCGGCGCGCGTGTCGTGGCGCAGCTTGGCGTCGAGATTGGTCAGCGGTTCGTCGAGCAGCAGCAGCTTGGGCCGGCGGATCAGGGCGCGGCCGATCGCGACGCGCTGCTGCTCGCCGCCGCTCAGGGTCGACGGCTTGCGATCCAGCGTATGGCTCAGCCGCAGCATGCCCGCGATCTCGTCGACCCGCCGCGCGGTCTCGCCCCGGTCGACGCCGGCCTCGCGCAGCGGGTATCCCAGATTGGCCCGGACGGTCAGATGCGGGTAAAGCGCGAAGGTCTGGAAGATCATCGCCATGGGCCGGTCGCGCACCGGCCGTCGGGTGTAGTCCTCGCCCGCGAAGAGGATGCGCCCGGCGTTGCAGGGCTCGAGCCCGGCGATCGCGCGCAGCGTGGTGGTCTTGCCGGCGGCGCTGGGCCCGAGGAGAACGAAGAACTCGCCCTCCTCGACATCCATGTCGACACCGGCGAGCGCGGTGTGGTCGCCGAAGCGCTTGACGACTCCCTCGAGCCTCAGATGCGGCACGCGCCCTCCCCCTCCCGGACCCTTCGGCCCGGCCCGTCGGCCGCAAGGCATTGAAAGATCGAATGTCTTAGGCCGACTAAGTCCTTATTTTGTTGCAATGATATGCCATAATACGAAACCATGCAAACGAGACATCGCGACCCGCCAAGGGTCGCGACACGCCCCGCCGGACCGCCCGACGCCGTCAGGAGGCCTTGGCGCGCGGTGCCTCGCCCCGGACGAGATGGGCGTAGGAGTCGAGCGGCATCTCGGACTTCGACTGGATGTTCACGGCGTAGCAGTGGTCCGGCATCTCGGCCAGGTAATCCGCCATTTCGGCGTTCGAGATGCGTTTGTGCGGCCAATAGCTGTAGCACAGCGGCTTGTCGGTCAGGACATGGCCGCTCGCCTCCGGCCCCTCGACGCGCACGAAGGTGCCGTAGACCACGGGCTCGCAAAACTCCCAGTTGCGCGCCACGACCAGCATCCAGTCGGTGCCGGCGACGGACTCGATCCGCTGGCGCATGGCCCGGACCACGTCCGGGCGCCAGAAATTGTAGGGCGTGATGAAATCCGGGCTCGGGAATTCGGGCGCGGTCAGGCCCAGCACGCGGTTCGCCGTCTGCTGCCACGCCACGTGCCGCGGCAGGGCCTCGGTGATCACGGCCGGCTTGCAGTAGAGCGGCGGCGGGCCGCCGCCCGTGACCTCCGCGACCTCGAAGCGCCGGGTCAGGAAGACATCCGAGTCGACCATGACGACGAGCTCATGGTCGAGTTCGGCACAAGTCGTCAGCTTGGCCATCTGCTGCACGTGCCAGCCGCGCACCGGCCGGCTCTTCAGGCTCAGGCGGACGTTGCGGCCCTTCTTGGGCAGCGGGATGCGGACCTTGATGATCCAGGAGGGCAGGATGTCCTCCTTGGCGATCACCCGGGTCGTCGGCGATTCCAGATCCCGGAACAGCGAGACGTCGGACCGGTCGACCACGAGGTAGTGAATGAAGTCGTCCACCACGAATTTCGACAAACTCTCACATAAGAATGCGCAACGTTCGAAGTCGCCGTAGAAACTGGGCGTCAGAAACGCCAGCCGCCGATCCTTGGCCATTATCCGCCCTCCCGCCGCCGCGGCCCTGTTTTCCGGCCCGCCTTGCGGCTTCCGACCCCGGCAATCGGCGTCAGGATGCTCCCCGGCCGGGTCGAATCAAGGCGAAATTCGGCGTCCATCGCATGCACCATGGCGACTACCCGAATTTCGCCCGGCGTCTTGACCCCAAGGCGCCCGGCTACGCCTTGCGGCGGCGGAGCGGCATCGAAGGAAACCGCCGTCGCGCTTTTCCGAGACCGCGGGGGACGGCCCCGCCTTGCGCCGTCGGCGCGGAACCGCTATCGGCGCCGGGCATTGACCCATCTGCCCGCCTCCCGACCGGCCCGTCACCCCACCGGACTGTCCCCTGATCCTCGACCTCGCCCAATCCCAGCCGATCGCCGTCGCCGTACCCGTGTTCCTGGCCTGCGCGGTCGCGATCACCCTCGCCGGCACGCGGATGTCGACGCTCGCCGACCGGCTCGCCGACCGCACCGGCATCGGCGAGGCCATCGTCGGCGGCGTGGCGCTGGGCATCGCCACCTCTCTGTCGGGCGTCGTCACCTCGATCACCGCGGCGGCCGACGGCCATGCGGCCCTGGCCGTGTCCAACGCCGTCGGCGGGATCGCGGCGCAGACCGTCTTCCTGGCAATCGCCGACATCTTCTACCGCAATGTCAACCTCGAGCACGCGGCGGCCTCGGCGCTCAACCTGATGCAGCTCGGGCTGCTGATCCTGATGCTGGCCCTGCCGCTGGCCGCGGCGCTGACGCCGGAGGTCTCCCTCTTCGCCGTCCACCCGATCTCGCCCGTGCTGGTCGTCGCCTATATCACCGGGCTACGGCTGACCGAGCGCGCCCGGCAGGAACCCATGTGGCAGCCGCGCCGGACGCGCGAGACTCGACGCGACGAGCCCGACGCGGACTCCTTCGCCGGGCCGCCGACGCCTGTTCTGGTTCTCTCCTTCGGCCTGCTGGCGGTCGTCCTCGCGGCCGCGGGCTGGGGCGTGGCGAAGACCGGCGGGACGATCGCCGAGGCGACGGGGCTCTCCCAATCGCTGGTCGGCGCGCTGTTCACCGCGACCGCGACCTCGCTGCCGGAGCTCGTGACCACCATCGCGGCCGTGCGTCGCGGCGCGCTGACCCTCGCGGTGGGCGGTATCATCGGCGGCAACACCTTCGACGTGCTGTTCCTGGTGGCCGCCGACATCGCCTATCGCGACGGCTCGATCCTGCATGCCGTCGGCGAGCGGGACCTGTTCCTGCTGGTCTGGGCCCTGATCATGTCGGCGACGCTGCTGCTGGGCCTCCTGCGGCGCGAGCGGCGCGGTCCGGGCGGCATCGGGTTCGAGAGCCTGGCCCTGATCGCGATCTACGCCGCCGGCGTCGGCGTCCAGGCGGTCCTGCGCTGACCTCTTCCCGTCAGGCGAGGGTGCACTTCACCGTCCGGCCGCCCTTCATGATGACGCTCAGCGCCTCCCCCTGGCCGGCCAGCAGGCCGATATCGGCGAGCGGGTCGCCGTCGACGACGATCAGATCGGCGAGCGCGCCCTCGGCGACGCAGCCGAGTTCGCCCGTGCGGTTCAGCAGCGCGGCATTGACCGCGGTGGCGGAGAGCAGCGTGTCGACCGGTGCCTCGACCTCGCGCCGAATCAGGAACTCCCGGCCCTGGTGGACATGCATCTCGCCCAGCAGGTCGGTGCCGAAGCCGAGCGGCACGCCCTCGGCGCGCAGCAGGGCGACGGCCTCCAGCCCGGCGGCCTTGACCGAGGCGATCTTGGCCACGCTCTCCGGCGGGAAGCCCTGCTCGGCGCCGGATTCCTCCAGCGCGTGGTAGGTGACGAGGGTCGGCACGACGATGGCGCCGGCCTCGCGCACGGTTCGCGCGGTGGGCGCGTCGATCAGGTTGCCGTGCTCGATCGAGCGCACGCCCTGCTCGACACAGCGCGCGATGGCCTCGGCGGTATAGGCGTGCGCCATGACATAGGTCCGGAAGGCCGCCGCCTCCTCGACCGCCGCGCGCAGCTCTCCCAGGGAATACTGAAGGACCCAGATCGGGTCCGACGGCGAGGAAACGCCGCCCGAGGCCATGATCTTGATCTGGCTCGCCCCCTTGCGCAGCTCGTCCCGCGCGGCGGCGCGCACCGCGTCGACGCCGTCGGCGATGCGCCCGAAGACGAAGGAGCCCTGGCAGCACGGGCAGATGTCGAGGCGCTCGTCCGTGCCGCGCAGGTCCGCGTGCCCGCCGGTCTGGGTCAGCGCCCGGCCGGAATAGAACAGCCGCGGTCCGCGGATCAGGCCCCGGTCGATGGCGGTGGCGAGGCCGTGATCGGCACCGCCCGCGTCGCGCAGGGTCGTGAAGCCGCGAAGCAGGGCCGCCTCGAGGAAGCGCCGGGCGTACTGCGCCACCAGGCTCGGCGCCATGGCGTCGAGCAGTCCGAGATTGGGCGTCGCGGCGACGGCGTGGACATGGGCGTCGATCAGCCCCGGCATCAGCGTGCGGCCCGCCAGGTCGATCCGGCGGACGACGGCGCCGGGGATCGGCGTCTCGGAGACGCGCGCGACGCGCTCGCCGACCACCTCGACATGCATGCCGTCGCGCGGCTCGCGGGACAGGCCGTCGAACAGCCGGGCGTTCTCGAAGATGGTGGCCTCGCTCACGGTTCCCTCGCTCACGGTTCCCTCGTTCACGGACGGGGCGCTCCTTGTCGCAGGACGGGTTCGGTGGCGGGCGGCATCATCACGCCTTCGACGGCGACGCCCGCCGTCGCCAGCGCGGAGACGGTCGATTCGAGCATGCGCTGGGCGCCCGGGGAGTCGGCATGAAAGCTGACCGTCTGGGGCGCAATCGCGACCGCCGGCCCCTCGATCGACTCGACCACGCCGTCGACCGCCATGGCGACGACTCGCCGGGCCACGGCCTCGGCATCCAGGATCATGGCGTCGGGGCGGGCCCGGTCGACCAGCCGGCCGGTGTCGTGATAGGCGCGGTCGGAATAGGCCTCGCGCCGGAAGGGCTGGCCGATCGCCGTCGCCGCCGCCTCGACCGCGGAGCCGGGCAGACCGTAGACCGGCAGGTCGCCGTCGTATTCCGCCACCGCCTCGCAGAACGTCCGAGCCAGATCGCCGTCGTCCATGGAGCGGTTGTAGAGCACGCCGTGGGCCTTGACGTGGTCGAGC
The DNA here is from genome assembly GCA_040220455.1 of Azospirillaceae bacterium. Taxonomy (GTDB): domain Bacteria; phylum Pseudomonadota; class Alphaproteobacteria; order DSM-16000; family Inquilinaceae; genus JAVJUS01. The sequence continues at coordinate 81,451 of JAVJUS010000080.1, read as the reverse complement.
CCCGCCCCGTGCGTCGCCGCGAGCCCTGCCAACGCGCCGATCTGGTACTGAACGACCGCCTTCAGGTCGGCCGGCGTCAGCTCCATGTAGCGGTTGCCGAAGCCGGCGAGGTCGGGAAACGAGACATGGGCCCCGATCGTGCAGCCATTGGCCACGGCCGCGGCGACATAGCCCTTGATCAGCAGCGGATCGCCGGCGTGGAAGCCGCAGGCGAGATTGACCGTGGAGACGAGGCGCATGTACGCGTCGACGCTGGCGGCGCCGCCGTCGCCGTCCGGCATGAGCGGCCCGCCGCGCTCGTAGGCGGCGCGCCAGACCTGGGCCGGCGCCGGAAAGACGCCGAAACCCTCGCCGAAATCGGCATTGAGCTCGATCGCGTGTCGCGGTGCGGCTGCTCGGGCCACGGCCCCCTCCCCCTCTTCGTCCCGACGCTGTTCCCCTCAGGACGCCGCGTCGTCGGACCCGGCCTTGCGACCGCCGTCGATCACCCGCGGCGCCGGCTTGGCCGCGGCCTCGCCCCCGGCCTCCTTGCCGCGCTTGAAGTCGAGGTAGCGGGCATAGGCCTCCCGCGTGGCGTGGATGATCGCCTTCTTGCCGGTGCCGTAATAGGTCTCATCGATATCCGCGATCGCCTGGTCGATACCCTCGTTCAGGTTCTGGCCGATCATTGTCGCGGCGAAGAATCGCCAGGCCATCTCGGTGACCAGCGTGATCGCGGCGTCGACCACCTCGCCGGTCTGGGGATCGATCTCCAGGCCGACGCCGAGCGTGCCGTAGACCTCCGCCGCGGTCATCTCCGAGGGCAGTCGGCTGTAGCCGACACAGCAGATGGTGGACTGCTTCATCGTCCCGGTCCTCTCGTCATCAAGCCCCCCGTCATGGAGCCCGGCCGTCGAGAGCGGGGATCTCGTCGGCCCGGTGGCAGGCGACCCGCTGGCCCGTCTCGACCGGTACCAGCGCCACCGCCTCCGATCGACAGCGTTCGACGGCATGGGGACACCTCGTGTTGAACGGACAGCCGGCCGGAATGTCGGCCGGGCTCGGCGGCTCCCCGGCGATCGCCACGCGGGGGCGCGGCACGTCGGGGTCCGGATTGGGGATCGAGGCGATCAGCGCCCGGGTGTAGGGGTGACGCGGCGCGGCGAAGACGGCCTCCTTCGGCCCGATCTCGACGATCCGGCCCAGATACATCACCGCGACCCGGGTGCTCATGTAGCGCACCACGGCAAGATCGTGCGCGATCATGACCAGCGCCAGGCCGCGCTCCTCGCTCAACCGGCGCAGCAGGTTGACGACCTGGGCCTGGACCGAGACGTCGAGGGCGGAGACCGGCTCGTCGCAGACCAGCACCGCCGGGTCGACAACCAGGGCGCGCGCGATGCCGACGCGCTGGCGCTGGCCGCCGGAGAACTCGTGCGGGTAGCGGCTGGCGTGATCGGGCTCCAGGCCGACCGCGCGCAGGGTCTCGGCGACCCGCTGGCGCCGTTCCGCGCCGCGGGCCAGGCCGAAGTTGCGCAGCGGCTCGGCGACGATGGCGCCGACGGTCTTGCGCGGATTGAGCGAGGAATACGGGTCCTGGAAGACCATCTGCGCCCGCCGGCGCAGGGCCTTGAGCGCGCGGCCGCGCAGGCCCGCCACCTCGCGCCCCTCGAAGCGGATCGAGCCGTCGCTGGGCAGGTGCAGGCCGACCAGCATGCGGCCCGTCGTGGTCTTGCCGCAGCCGCTCTCGCCGACCAGCGACAGGATCTCGCCCGGAGCGACATCGAAGGACACGCCGTTGACCGCATGGACCACTCGCCCCTCGCGGATCGGAAACCGCTTGGCGAGGTCGGTAACCCGCAAGAGGGCGGTCTCGGCGGCGACCGTGTCATCTGTCTTCGTGGCGATGGCGGCGGTCATCCCCAGGCGGCCTCCGACCCCTCGCTCCCCGCCGCCCCCCGGGTCGCGCCCCGGGTCGCGGCATCCGTCGGGCGCTCGGCCTTCAGGCAGGCCGCCGCCGAGCCGCCGGCGGTCGCCTCCAGCACCGGCTCGCGCGCCAGGCAGTCGGCGTCGGCGAGCGCGCAGCGCGGCGCGAAGCGGCAGCCGGGCAGCACCTCGCCCGGCCGCGGCGGCCGGCCCTCCAGCGCGTAGAGCGGCGTGTCCGGGTCCTGGTCGGGCCGCGGCAGGGCGCGCAGCAGGCCGGCCGTATAGGGGTGCGCCGGGTGCTTGAGGACCTGGCGGGTCGCGCCGAACTCCACCGCCCGGCCGGCGTACATGACCATCGTGCGCTCGCACAGCCACGGCACGATGCCGAGATTGTGGGTGATCAGCACGATCGCCATGCGGTGCTCGTCGTTGAGCCGGGCCAGCAGGTCGAGGATCTGGGCCTGGACCGTGACGTCGAGGGCGGTGGTCGGCTCGTCGGCGATCAGCAGGCGCGGCCGGCAGGCGATGGCGATGGCGATCATGACACGCTGGCGCATGCCGCCGCTGAAGGCGTGGGGATGCTCGTCGATCCGGCTTTCGGGGTGCGGGATGCCGACCTGGCGCAGCAGGTCGATCGCCTCCTTCCGGGCCGCCCGACCCCGCAGGTCGCGATGGGCTTCCAGCGCCTCGGTGATCTGGCGGCCGACGGTCATGAGCGGGTCGAGGGAGACCATGGGCTCCTGGAAGATCATCGAGATCTCGGCCCCGCGGATCCGGCGCAGCCGCGCCTCCGACAGGCCCAGCAGGTCGATGCCCTTGTAGGCGAAGCGCGCCGCCTCGATCGCCGCCGGCGGGCGCGGCACCAGGCCCAGCACGGCCCGTCCGAGCGTGCTCTTGCCCGAGCCGGACTCGCCGACGACGGCGACGGTCTCGCCCTCCCCGATCGCCAGGTCGATGCCGTCGACCGCGGCGACGGGCCCGGTGTCGCCGGGAAAGCGCACCCGCAGATCGCGGATGTCGAGCAGCGGCGCGGCCGACCCGGTCATGCCACGGCCCCGCGCAGCCGCGGATCGAGGACGTCGCGCAGCCCGTCGCCCATCATGTTGAAGGCGAGCACGACCAGCAGGATCGCGGTGCCGGGCACGATCGCGGCATGCGGCGCGATCTGCAGGAGCTGGCGCGATTCCGAGAGCATGGCGCCCCATTCCGGCGTCGGCGGCTGGGCACCCAGGCCGAGGAAGCTGAGGCTGGCGGCCTGCAGGATCATCCAGCCGATATAGATCGTGTAGGTCACGATCAGCGGCGCGGTCATGTTGGGCAGGATCTCGGAGAGCAGGATCCGGGCGTCCGACGCGCCCGCCATCTCCGCCGCGCGGACGTATTCCTGCTCGCGCACCGTCAGGATGGCGCCCCGGGCGATGCGCGCGAAATAGGGCACGCCGACCACGATGATCGCGATCATCGCGTTGGTCAGGCCGGGCCCGAGCGTCGCCACGATGACGATGGCGAGCAGGATGTAGGGAAAGGCCAGCGGCACGTCGAGCGTGCGCATCACCAGGTTGTCGAACCAGCCGCCGTAGTAGCCGGCGACCGCGCCCAGCGCGATGCCGATGACGGCGGCGGCCGTCGCCGTCTCGAAGCCGATCGCGAGCGAGATCCGCGCGCCGTGGAGCACCCGGCTCAGGAGGTCCCGGCCGAAGCGGTCGGTGCCCAGCAGATACTCTGCCCCGGGCCCCTGGAGCTTGTCGCGCAGGTTCATCTGCCCCGGGTCGTGCGGCGCGATCAGCGGCGCGGCGAGCGCGGCGGCGACGATGAGCGCGACCATGACCGCGCCGATCACGAAGGTGCGGTTGCGCATCAGCGCCCGGGCGAGCGCGGCCGGCGTCACAGCCGCACCCGGGGGTCGTTGACAGCGTAGAGGGTGTCGACCACGGCGTTGGCGACGACATAGACCGCGGCGACGACCAGGACCGCCCCCTGGGTCAGCGGGAAGTCGCGGGTCAGAATCGCGTCGAGCATCAGGCTGCCCAGCCCCGGCCAGGAGAAGACGATCTCCGCCAGCACGCCGGCGGCGAGCAGGAAGCCGATCTGCAGGCCCAGCACCGTGAGGATCGAGGAGAACGCGTTGCGCAGGGCGTGGTTGACCACGATCCGGCGCGCCGAGATGCCCTTGGCGCGCGCGGCGACGACGTATTCCTGGCCCAGCTCCTCCAGCATGCTCGACCGCGTCATGCGCGCGATCACGGCGAGCGGGGCGGCGCCGAGCGTGACCGCCGGCAGCACGACATGCCAGGCGAGCGTCAGCGGCCCCGGGTCGGTCGCCGTGATCGGCGCCATGCCGCCGCTGGGGAACAGGCCGAGCCAGATCGAGAAGACGACGATCAGCACGATGCCCAGCCAGAACGGCGGCGTGCTGATCCCGAGGCTGGAGAGCAGCATGACCCCGCGGTCGAGCGCCGTGCCCCGGCGCAGGGCGGCCGCCACGCCGATCGCGATCCCCCCGAGCGCGGCGAAGACGAAGGCCGCCACGGCGAGGATCAGGGAGTTGCCGAGCCTGTCGATCACCTCCGGCAGGACCGGCTCGCCGCGCTGGATCGACTGGCCGAAATCGCCCTGCAGGATATTGCCGAGCCAGGTCACGTACTGCACCGGCAGCGGCCGGTCGAGGCCGAGCGCGGCGCGCAGGCGCTCCAGCGCCTCCGGCGTCGCGCGCGGGCCCAGCATGGCGCTGGCCGGATCGCCCGGCGTCAGGTGCAGCATGGCGAAGACCACGAGGCTGACGCCGAACAACACCGGAACGGTCAGCGCCATGCGGTGGACGAAGAAGCGCGACTTGCGACCCAGCCGGAGGGCCATGGGGCGGGGGATCTCCGCTCAGGCGCGCGCGGCGACCGGGCCGGAGAGCTTCGCCAGCTCCGCCAGGACCTCGTCGGTCGTCTTCACCTTGCAGTAGATCCCGTCCAGGATCTCGCAGGCGAAGCGGTGATGGGCCTCGGACATGGCGGCGCAGGCGTCATCCACCATGACCACGTTGTAGCCCTTGTCGCCCGCGTCGCGCACCGCCGTCTCGACGCAGTAGTTCGTGACCACGCCGGTCATCAGCAGCGTGTCGATGCCGAGATTGCGCAGGATCTGGTCGATGGCGGTCGCGTTGAAGACGCCCGACGCCCCCTTGCTCAGCACGATCTCGTTTTCCAGCGGCGCGATCTCGTCGAGGACGTCCTTCTCGCGCGACCCGTCGGCGGCGAGCAGGTTGATGCGCTTGTGCTCCAGGCTGACTTCGCGGCAGTCCTTCACCAGCGAGCCGATGCGCGGGAAGATGCACTCGATCCCGGCCTGCCGGCAGGCGGCCAGCAGGCGCTGGTTGTTGGGGATCGTCACCTCGCGCAGCTGCTTGAAGTAGTAGTCGTATTTCTCCGTCACGCCGGTCCGCTTGGCCTCGGCGCCCATGCCGTAGTCGGGATGGGCGTCGAGATACTGCATGTCGATGACCAGCAGCGCCGAGCGCTCCGGCACGATAGGAAAGTCGAAAGACGTGAACACCGCGTCGAAGACGGTCTTGTCGGCCATTGTCGTGAACTCCCCTGACGGCGGCGGCGCGGCCGGACGGCATGGCGCCGCCCGACCCGCGCCCGGCCGCCTCACTCCTCGATGGTGACGTTTTCCAGCCGGACCAGGAAGCTGGGGTTCGTCTCCACGCCCTGGACCTCGTTGCGCGCGGCGATGGTCTGCTTGGCGTGGAACATGAACAGCCACGGCGCCTCCTCGGCCAGGATCTCGTGGGCCTGGCGGTAGAGGGTGGCGCGCTCCTCCTGGTCGGTCGTCGCGATCGCCTGTCCGAAGAGGTCGTCGAACTCCTCGCTGCACCAGCGCCCGACGTTGAAGAAGCCGGTCGCGGTGTCGCAGGCGAGATTGGCCGGGACGTAGAGGGCCGGGTCGTTGGTGTCGCGCATCCACGACATCTGGGCCATGCCGGCCCCCGCCTCCCCGAGGCCGGCCTGATAGGTCTCGAGGTAGGAGTTCCACTCCTGGGTCACGATGTTGGCCGTGATGCCGACCTGCTGGAGATAGGCCTGGACCACCGTGGCGAGCGCGACCGGCGCGATCATGCCGGAGCCCGACTCGGGCACCAGGTAGTCGGTCTCGAAGCCGTCCGGATAGCCCGCCTCGGCCAGCAATTCGCGGGCCCGTTCCGGATCGTATGGATATGTCGCCGCGTCCTCCGACCAGGCCCAGGAGTCCGGCGGCGCGAAGCCGTTGGACAGGGTCGCCGAACCGTAGAGCACGTCGTCGATGATCGCCTGCTTGTCGATGGCGTAATTGACCGCCTGGCGGACGCGGACGTCGTCGAACGGCGGCTCTTGCGTGTTGAACGCGGTCCACCAGGTGTGCGCGCCGGTGGCTTGGTGGAGCGTGAGGTCGGGGTCGTCCTCGATCTCGGGGATGAATTCCGGCGGGAAGGCGACCATCAGGTGGACCTCGCCGGCGCGGAGCTGGTTCAGCCGCGCGGTCGGGTCCGGCACGGGCTTGAAGATCACCCGGTCGAGCTGTGGCGCGTCGTGCCAGTAGTCCTCGTTCGCCTCGACGACGACGCGCTGGCCGCGCTCCCACTCGACGAAGCGGAACGGCCCCGTGCCGACCGGGTTGTTGCGGAAGTCCTCGCCGTACTCCTCCACCGCCGTCGGGCTGACGATGCCGCCGCTGACATGCTTGAGCAGGGTCAGGAAGGTGGCCTGCGGCTCCTTCAGCGTGAAACGGACGGTCATGTCGTCGACGACCTCGACCGTGTCGATGTTGCCGAAGTAATAGCTCGCCCACGGGAAGGTGGCGTCGTAGTAGGGATGCCCCTCGTCGAGCATCCGCTCGAAGGTGAACTTGACCGCCTCGGCGTTGAACGGCGTGCCGTCATGGAACGTCACGCCCTCGCGCAGCGAGAGCGTGTAGTCCAGACCATCGTCGGAAATCGTCCAGTCGGTGGCGAGGCCGGGCTGCAACTCCGCCGTCTCGCCGAACAGCATGATCAGGGTATCGAAGACCTGCAGCACCATGCGGTCGTTGTGGACCCCCATGGTGCGCGCCGCCTCCATGCTCGCGGGGTCGGCCTCGACCCCGACGATCAGCGTCTGTGCGTCCTGGGCCGCGGCCGGCGCCGCCGCCCCCGCCGCCAGGGCGATGCCCAATGCCGTCGCCGACACGCGCGCGGCGCCCCGGATCCCGAAGCCGTTCCCGTTCATCAAGCTCGCTCCCTGTCCACGAAGTCCCGTCGGACGGCGGGTGGCACCTTTCCCTGACGGCCCCGTCTACGCGTCGTCCCGGTGCACCGGGCGCGGAGGGGATCGGTTTCGTCGCATCGGTCAGGCAGGTGTCGCCCTCCGCATGCTCGGCAGATCGACCGAAACACGGAGAGCCGGGCGGCCGAAGAGCGAGCGGTGAGGTCCGCCTGCTCGAGCCTTCCAGGTCCGCACCACGCCGCGGACATGCTCGTGTACCGCGACCCTGAGGAAACGATAGTATGTTTTCACGACACGGCGCAAGGCCGCCCCGCCGCTCGCCTTCGCCATGGCGGGTCGGCCGCGGGGCGACTACGATCGGACCCGGAATCCGGCGATAGGGAGAGCCCGGCGATGAAGCGGGCCTTGGTCACGGGGGGTACGCGCGGCATCGGCGCCGGTATCGCCGAGGCGCTGCTGGCGGCGGGCTGGCAGGTGCTGGCGACCGGCGTCGGCGAGGACGAGGTCGCCGCCTGCGCGCCGCGCGAGGGGTTGGAGGCGCGCCGCCTCGACGTCACCGACCAGGCCGCCGTCGACGGTCTGTTCGCCGGGCTCGACCGGCTCGACGCCCTGGTCAACGCCGCCGGCATCCTGGCGCGCGGCGGCGAGTACGAGATAGAAACCTTCCGCCGGGTGGTCGAGGTCAATCTCACGGGCACCATGCGCTGCTGCCTGGCCGCGCGTCCGCTGCTCGCCGCCTCGGGCGGGGCGATCGTCAACACCGCCTCGATGCTGAGCTTCTTCGGCGGTCCCCTCGTCCCGGCCTATTCCGCCTCGAAGGGCGGCGTGGCGCAGCTCACCAAGGCGCTGGCCGCGCGCTGGGCGGCCGAGGGCATCCGTGTCAACGCCGTCGCGCCGGGCTGGATCGAGACCGAGATGACCCGAGGCCTGCGCGAGGATCCGGCGCGCGAGGCGGCGATCCTCGGCCGCACGCCGATGGGCCGCTGGGGCCGGCCGGCGGAGGTCGGCGCCCTGGCCGCCTGGCTGCTGTCGCCGGCGGCGAGCTTCGTCACCGGCGCTGTCTATCCGGTCGACGGGGGCTATGCCGCCGTCTGACCCCGCACGAGACCCCGACCCGGCCATCAAGGGCCTCGATCGAACAGAGCCTCGACCGACACAGGAGCGATCGCCATGCCCGACCAGCGCCCAGCCGACGACCGGCGCCCGGCCAACCGCCCGGAGGAGCGGGCGGAGGACCGGATGGTGCCCTACCAGCTTCCCTTCCCGAAGGAGATGCTGGGCGAGATCGTGGTGGAAAGCGCGATCCCGGAGGACGAGCGGGTCTGGGTGCCGCAGGCCGAGAACGTCTGGTTCCGCCCGCTCTGCCTCAACCGCAGCCACGGCTACTGGGTCAACCTGCTGCGGGTGCGCAAGTCCGGCGTGCTCTCGCGCCACCGCCATCCGGCGCCGGTCCACGGCTTCGTCCTGCGTGGGCGCTGGCACTACCTGGAGCACGACTGGGAGGCCGTGCCCGGCGCCTATGTCTTCGAGCCGCCGGGCGAGACCCACACCCTGGTCGTGCCGGAGGACGTGGAGGAGATGATCACCCTTTTCCAGGTCAACGGCATCATGGCCTATGTCGACCCCGTGGGCACGGTGCTGGGCTACGAGGACGTGTTCACCAAGATCGACCTGTGCCGCGCCCATTACGCGGCCTGCGGCCTGGGCGAGGACTACGTCGACCGGTTCGTGCGGTAGTGCGGTAGAAGGACAGGCCGGACCGACCGGCGCCGACCATGTCCCCTCTTCGGGAACCGGCCTACCCGCGCACCAGGTACTTCTCGATGATCGCCGGGTTCGGCTCGACGCCCAGGCCCGGGCCCTCGGGGACGCGGGCGCGGCCGTCGGTGACGGGGATCGGCTCGCGCGCCAGGCTGCGGCTGATCTCGCCGGGCTCTACGCAGTACTCCATGATGAAGGCGTTGGGCACGCTCGCCAGGAAGTGCAGCGAGGCGGCCACGTTGATATCCGTGGTGAAGTTGTGGTTGACCACCGGCACGCCCCGGCGCGCCGCCTCGTGAGCGATCTTCAGCGCCATGGTCAGGCCGCAGCGCGTCAGGTCGATCTGGGCGACGTCGATCCGGCCGTGATCCATCAGCCGGACGAAGCCGGCGAGCGTGCATTCCTCCTCGCCCGCCGCGATGCGCTGGTCGGTGCCCTCGGCCACCTTGGCGTAGCCGTCCAGATCGTCGGGGTGCAGCGGCTCCTCGATCCAGAACAGGCGGTAGGGCTCGAACAGCCGGGCGCGCTGGAGCGTGGTCTTCGCGTCCCAGACCAGCCCGACATCGAGCATGATGTCGACCTTGTCGCCCAGCGCCTCGCGGATCGCCTCGAGGAAGCGGCAATCGGCGTCGGCGTCCTCGCCGAACGGCTCCCAGCCGAACTTGACCGCGCCGAAGCCCATGTCGACCGCCGCCTTGGCGCGATCGGCCGTCGCCTCGGGCGTGAACTGGAACATGTTGGAGGAATAGACCGGCACCTCCGTGCGGTAGCCGCCGCCGACGAGCTTGTAGACCGGCAGGTCGAGCGCCTTGCCCTTGATGTCCCAGAGCGCCAGGTCGATCCCGGCCATTGCCTGGATGACCGCGCCCTCGCGCCCGTAATAGAGCGTCGCCTCGTACATCTTGCGCCACAGCCGCTCGATCTCCAGCGGCGACTCGCCGATCAGCACCTCGCGCAGGCCGGTGACGCGCGTGTGCGACATGGGCGCCTCGATCACCGCCTTGGTGACCCAGGGGCAGCCGTCGACCTCGCCCCAGCCGGTGATGCCGGCATCGGTGGAGACCTTCACGATCAGCGCGTCCTGCGAGCTGTCGGTGCGCGCCTGGATCTCGGGCAGGCGCAGATAGAAGGCCTCGATATCGGTTATCTTCATGCTATGGCGCTCCTCCGGCGCTTCATTTCGATGACGGATACGGGACGGGGGAGATGGAACGCATCGCGACGGATCGGCTGGCCGCGACGATCGAGCCCGACTGCGGCGGCGGGCTCTTCTCGCTGGTCCACGACCCGGACGGCGCGGCGGCGGAAGTTCTGGCCACGCCCGACCCGGCCCTGATCGCCGAGCGGGACCCGCTGGGGCTGCCGTGCTTCCCGCTTGTCCCGTATTCGGGGCCGGTCATCGGCGGCATCCTGGCGATCGAGGGCGAGCGCGTCGAGCTTGCCCGCAACCACGCCGACGAGCCCGAGCCGATCCACGGCGAGGGCTGGATCTCCCCCTGGACGGTGACGCGGCGCTCGGCGACGCGCCTCCACCTCGCCTTCGAGCATGACCCGGCGGCCCGGCCCGGCGGCTTCCCCCGGGCCTACGCCGCGACGCTCTCCTATGCCCTCGAGGACGCGACGCTGACCGCCTCGCTCGACGTGACCAACCGGGACAGCAGGCCCATGCCGGCGGGCCTCGGCCTGCATCCCTATTTCCCGAAGACCGCCGACACGGTGCTCGGCTTCGCCGCGCGCGGGGTCTGGAGCGAGACACCGATGTCCGATTCCCGACCTCTCGCCCCCGTTCCGGACGCCTGGGTCTTCGACCCGCCGCGCCCGGTCGGCGACCTGGCGGTCGATCGCTGCTTCGAGGGTTGGAACGGCCGCGCCACGCTCGACTGGCCGCGGCGCGGCCTGACGGTCGCGATCGAGGCGGCGCCGCCGCTCACCCGCCTCGTCGTCTTCGCGCCGCCGGGCCGCGACTTCCTCTGCGTCGAGCCCGTTTCCAACGCCAATGACGCCCATGCCCTGGCCGCCGCGGGTATCGAGGGCCACGGCCTCGTCCCCCTGGCCTCGGGCGAGAGCCTGTCGGGCACCATGCGCCTGACGGTGAGCGCGCGCTGACATCATCGGCCGAGCGCCGCCGCCGGCTCAGAAGGTCGCCGTGACGCCGCCGTCGACGGTCAGGATCTGACCGGTGACATAGGCGGCGTCGTCGGAGCACAGGAAGGCGGCCGGCCCGGCCAGGTCGTCGGGCAGGCCGGAGCGGCGGAGCGGGATCTTCTCGTAATCCAGATAGACGGTCCTGAAATAGTCGGTCTCGTGCTCATGGCTGCCGTCGGCGAGGCGCGCCATGCGCGTGTCGATGAAGCCGGGCGCGATCGCGTTGACGGTGATGTTCCGGCCCGCCAGGTCGCAGGCCAGGCAGCGCACCATGTTGACGATGCCACCCTTGGCCGTCGAATAGGGCAACGACTCCTTCGAGCCGAACAGCCCCATGATCGAGGCGGTCATCAGGATCCGGCCGCCCCCGCCCTTCTCCATCGCCGGCACCGCGGCCATGGTGCACAGCAGCGCGCCGTCCATGTTGACCCGCACGACCTCCCGGAAGCGCTCGTAGTCGAGGCTGTCCCAGGGGCTGATGTCCAGGATGGCGGCGTTGTTGACCAGCACGTCGATCCGCCCGCGCTCGGTCAGCACCTCGGCGACCAGGCGGCGGGAGTCGGCGGCGTCGGTGATGTCGAGCGCGGCGCCGGCGCAGGCCTCGCCACCGCCCCCGGCGCGCGCGGCGGCGGCCGCCTCGTCGCCGTCGATGTCGGCGTAGATCACCTGCGCCCCCTCGGCCGCCAGCCGGTCGGCGATGGCGCGGCCGATCCCCCGGGCCGCGCCGGTGGCGATGGCGACCTTGCCGGCGAAGCGATGCGCGTCGGCCATGGCTATTCCTCTCTCTCGACGTCGTGTCAGACGCTCAGATCCTCCGCCCGGCCGCCGACGACGCGGGCGATCGCCAGCGTCAGGACGATCGAAAAGACGAGGATCAGCGTCACCAGCGCGTTGATCTCCGGCGTGAAGCCGACGCGCATCATGGCGTAGAGCCGGACCGGCAGGGTCGAGGTGTCGCCGACCAGGAACAGCGTGATCATCGTCTCGTCGAAGGACAGGGCGAAGGCGAGCAGCGCGGCCGTCACGACGGCCATGCGCAGGTTGGGCAGCAGGACGTAGCGGAAGGTCTGCAGCCGCGTCGCGCCCAGGTCGAGCGAGGCTTCGACCAGGCTTTTCGACAGGGACTGCAGCCGCGTCAGGATCGTGCGGTAGACCATGGCCAGCACGAAGACCGTGTGGCCGACCATCACGGTTGCGAGCCCGCGCGAGATCCCGACCTCCTTGAAGCCGATCAGCAGCGACAGCCCGGTGATGATCGGCGGCAGCAGGAACGGCAGGAAGACGACGAACTGGATCGCCCCCGCCGCCCGGGAGGTCGGCCGCGCGTCGACCCAGAAGGCGATCGCCATGGCCATGACGATGGCGGCGAAGACCGAGACGAAACCGACCACCAGGGAATTGACCAGCGCCTCGCCGATCTGGGCGTTGGCGAAGAGATCGACATACCAGTCGAGAGAGAAGCTGTCCCAGACCACCTTGCCCCGGCGAAGCCGGAAGAAGGACAGCAGGAAGACGATCAGGATCGGGGCGTAGAGGGCGAGGAAGACCAGAGCCGTCACCGTCCCGAGCGCCCAGCCGACCAGCCGGTCGCCCAGCCGGCGGCGCCGGTTGCGCCGCGCCGTCGCGGCCGCCGGCGCGCGCCGCTCCTCCGCGCTCACGGTCGCTGCCATTTCGGGCTCCCCGCCCGCGCGGCGACGACGATGACGACCAGGGCCACGCCCAGCAGCACCACCGAGAGCGCGGCGCCGAAGGGCCAGTTGAAGGCCATGCCGAACTGGCTGAACACCAGCCGGCCGTAGGTGAAGCCCTGGACCCCGCCGACCAGCTCCGGCGCCAGAAAGTCGCCGACGGCCAGGACGAAGGTGAACATCGCGCCGATCGTCGCCCCCGGCAGGCTGAGCGGCAGGACCACGTTACGGAAGGTCTGCCAGCGCGTCGCACCCAGGTCGTCGGAGGCCTGGAGCAGCGTCGCCGGGATCTTCTCCAGCGCGACGAAGATCGGCAGCGCCATGAAGGGCAGCAGCACGACGGAGAGCGTGATGCGCACTGCGGTGAGGTTGAACAGGAAGACGCCCAGCGGCTCCTCGATCACGCCGAGGAAGACCAGCGTGGCGTTGATGATGCCGTTGGTGCCCAGCACGCCGCGCATGGCGTAGATCTTGATGATGTAGCTCATCAACAGCGGCACCGCGAGCGCCAGCACCAGCGTGTAGCGCCAGCGCGCCGGCATCCGCCAGAGCTGATAGGCGACCGCGTAGCCGAGCGCCAGGTTGACGAGCATGACCTGGACGGCCAGCCCCAGCGTCTTGAGGAAGACGCGCGTGTAGGAGTCGTTCTCCACGAAGGTGACGAAGTTCCTCAGCGTGAAGTCCCGCACCACCTGCGGGCCGTCCGTGTACCAGAACGCGTAGACCAGGAAGGCGGCGAGCGGCGCCAGGATGACGACCGCGGGCAGGCCCCAGACGACCGCCGCCCAGGCGGCCTTCAATGCCGGCTCCGGCAGGCCGGGCCCTCGCCCGCCGCCGGCGGGCACGCCGTCCCGCCCCGGGTCGAGCGCCGTCATCGATGCCCCGCGAGGAGGGCGCAGGCCGCCGGCTCGAACAAGGCGACCGCGCTGTCGCCGGGCGCCACGGGCGCCCCGCCGGCCCGGCTCGGCACCTTGATCTCGAGCCGGATATCCGGCGCCGCACGCACGCGCGCCATGACCTGCGTGACCGGGCCGACGAACTCCACCGTCTCGAGGTCGACCGCCACCCGGTTCCGGCCGTCGTCACCCACCGCCGCCTCCCCCTCTCCGGCCTCGAGCCCGATCGATTCCGGGCGCACGGCGACCACCACCGGATCGCCTTCGGAGAACGGGCCGAGCGCGTCGGCGGCGACGGCGAGCCGGCCGAGCGGCGTGTCCACGCTGCCCGCGCCCGGGCCGGCCGCCACCACCCGGCCGCTGTCGATCAGGTTGTTGTCGCCGAAGAAGGTCGCGACGAAATGCGTGCGCGGCCGGTAATAGAGCGCTTCGGGCGTGCCGAGCTGCTCGATCCGCCCGTCGTCCATGACGCAGACCCGGTCGGACATGGTGATCGCCTCCTCCTGGTCGTGGGTGACGAACAGGAAGGTGATCCCCGTGCGCCGCTGCAGCGCCTTGAGGAACTGCTGCATCTGCCGGCGCAGGGCCGCGTCGAGCGCGGCCAGCGGCTCGTCGAGCAGGATCAGCCGCGGCTCGCAGATCAGCGCGCGGGCGAGCGCCACGCGCTGCTTCTGCCCACCGCTGAGCTGGGCCGGATAGCGCTCGCCGAAGCCGGTCAGCCCGACCGTCTCCAGCGCCGCGGCCGCCCGGCGCTCGGTGTCGCGCTTCGACACGCCGCGCACCATCAGGCCGTAGCCGACATTGCGCACCACGGTCATGTGCGGGAACAGGGCGTAGTCCTGGAAGACCGTGTTGAACGGCCGCCGGTTGATCGGCACGCCCGCGATGTCGGCGCCGTCGAAGACGATCCGGCCCTCGGTCAGGTCGGTGAAGCCGCCGATCAGGCGCAGCAGCGTCGTCTTGCCCGAGCCCGACGGCCCGAGGATGGTGATGAACTCGCCGTTGCGGACGTCGAGGTCGATGTCGTCGAGCACGCGCACCGGGCCGTAGTCCTTCGACACGCCCTCGATGCGCAGCAGGATCCCGGCCTCCGGCCCGGGCGCCGAGACTTCGTCCGGGGTCGCGCCCGCGCCCGGGTCGATCGCGACATCCGTCATGCCTCAGGCCACCTTGTACGCCTTGACGGCGTCCCAGTTGATCTCGACGCCCAGGCCGGGCTTGGTCGGCGGCGCGATCGCCCCGTCGACCAGGTCGAGATCCTCGGCCGCCAGCTCCTTGCGCAGGGTCTCGACGCAGAGCTGGGGCGGCAGGTACTCGATGAAGGCGATCTCCGGCGTGGCGAAGGCCAGATGCGCCGTTGCGGAGATCGACACGCCGGTCTTCCAGCAATGGGGCACGATCGGCAGGCCGCGCGCGACCGCCATGTCGCAGACCTTGCGCGCCTCGGTGATCCCGCCGACGCGCCCGACATCCGGCTGGGCGACGCCGATCCTGCCCCGGTCGAGCAGGTCCTCGAACTCGAAGCGGGTCGCCAGCCACTCCCCGGCGGCGATCGGGATCGGCGTTCCGGCGGCGAGCTTGGCGTGCTCGTCCAGATAATCCGGCCAGATCGGCGTCTCCAGGAAATAGAGGTCGAAATCGACCCAGTCCTTGATGACGGAGAGCACGGTGTCCGCGTCCTCCCAGAGATACTGGACGTCGACCATCAGCGTGACCTCGGGGCCGATCGCCTTGCGCACGGCGGCGACGACCTCCGTATGGCGGTCGTAGCTCTCGTTCAGGCCGCTATGGGCGTAGGGCCCGGCCATGGTGCACTCGGCCTTGACCGCCTTGAAGCCCAGCGCCACCGCCCGGCGCGCGGATTCGCACAGGGCGTCGCGATAGGCCTCGAAGCTGTGGCCCGCGGGCTGGAGGGAGGCATAGGGGATCACCGGGTCGGCGCGCATCGGGCCGAGCAGGGCGTGGATCGGCTTGCCCGCGACCTTGCCCCGGATGTCCCACAGCGCCATGTCGATCGCGCCGATGGCGTGGACGACGGCGCCGCGCCGCCCGTTCATGGCGCTGAAGACATAGAGCTTGCGCCACAGCCCGTCGATGTCGTCGGGATCGGCGCCGACCAGCAGGTCGCGCAGGCACAGCCCCATCGTGTGGGTGCCCGGCGCCTCGATGCAGGCCTTGCCGATCCAGGGATTGACGTCGGATTCGCCGTAGCCGGTCACCCCCTCGTCGGTGTGGATCACGACCAGCAGGCTGTCCTGGGCCGAGGAGGTGAAGCTGGGATCGTAGTCGGTCGCCAGCAGGACATGGCAGTCGATATCGGTGATCTTCATCTTCTCTCGGCCTCGGGGCTCGGCGAGACTCGGGCCGGCGCGCGCCGGCCCTCGAAGGCGGGCGCGGCACCGGGAGCGGCGGGCGCGTCGATGCGGAGCGGGCCGGGCCGCGACGCGCGCGACCCGGCCCCTCTTCCTCGCGGACGATGGTCAGGGCACCGGCGCGGCCTTGACCTCGTTCCAGACCTGGGTACGCATGTCGAAGTCCTCGGCCGGGGCCAGCCAGGTCAGACGGTCGGCGTAGTCGAGGCCCTCGGTCTCCGACGTCGTGTTGCCATAGCCGTACTTGGCCGTCATCATCTGCCCGACCTCGGGCGTCAGGAACCAGTTCACCCAGGCCTGGGCGCATTCGACGTCCTCGACGCCCTTGGACATGGCCCAGGTGTCGAGCCAGCCGATGCCGCCTTCCTGCGGGATCGTGTACTCGACGTTGTAGCCGCGCTCCTCGAGGTCGATCGCCTGGAATTCGCCCATCGAGAACATCAGGACGGCATTGCCGCTCTCCCAGATGTTCACGCCCTCCTCGAAGCCGGCGTAGTAGCTGAGCAGCACCTTCTTCTGCTCGATCAGCTTCTCCTTGACCGCCTCCATCTGCTCCTCGGTCAGATTGAAGGGATCCTCGAAACCGAGGATGATCGCCGTGTTGACGATGTTGTTGTTGGTGTCGTCGAGCACGAGGATCTGGTTGGCGTACTCCTCCGACCACATGATGTCCCAGGAGGTCGGCGCCGGATCCACCTCGTCGGTGTCGTAGATCAGGCCGAGCGAGCCCCAGGCGATCGGCACGCCGTACTGCTCGCCGTCGACCTGGACCTCGGCCACGTCCTGGAACGCCGGCAGCAGGTTCTCGGTATTCGGGATCGCCGACATGTCATAGGGCTGCAGCAGTCCCTGCTCGGTGTACCGGCCGAACAGGCTGGTATCGATCGAGATCAGGTCGTAGTCGGCGCCGTCGGAGCCGACCATCTTGGCGAACATCTCGTCGACCGAGCCGGTATAGGTCGCGTTGACCTCGCAGCCGGTCTCCTCCTCGAAGGGCGCCACCCACTCCTCGTCGGTGTAGCCCTCGAAGGTGAAGATGCGCACCTCCTGCGCCGCCGCGCCGGACGCGACGCCGACGGCCAGCGCGGCCCCCGCCGCGCCTGCGAGCCACTTGTCCTTGCCGTGCATCACATGCCTCCTCGTGTTCGTTGTCGCGTTCGTTGACGCAATCAAGGGCCGCCGGCCCCCTCGGCCCCGGCGGCGGACGAGGCGGGGCCGGAGCCCCGCCCCCAGACCAGCGAGCGGTAGCCCGCGATGTGCTGCTCGATCGCCTCGTCGACGGCATCGACCCGCCCCGCGGCGATCAGGTCGCGCAGCTCGACGTGCTGGCGGACCACCGCGTCGACGTCCGGGTCGCGGTAGAGCTCCATGCCGAAGATGATCTGAACGTGCCGCGAGATGCCCTCCCACAGCGTGCGCGCCATGCCGTGGCCGCTGACCGCGGCGATGTGCCGGTGGAAGTCGAGATCGGCGCGGTTGACCGCGACCGTGTCTCCATGGGTTCCGGCTTGGCCCATCGCCGCGATCAGCCGGTCGAGCGGCTCGATCAGCGACGGATCCTCGGCGAAGCGCGGCAGGGCGTGGCGCAGAAGGATCTTCTCCATCGCCACGCGGACCTCGTAGACCTCGTCGATCTTGCGCTCGTCGAAGGGCGCGACCCGCGTGCCCCGGCGCGGCGCGGAGGTCAGCACGCCCTGGGTCTCCAGCTTGTGCATCGCCTCGCGCACGGGAATGCGGCTGACGCCGAAGCGCGCCGCGATCTCCTGCTCGACCACCCGGTCGCCCGGCGCCGGGTCGCGCGCGGCGATCGCCATGATGATCCGGTCGGCGACCTCCTCCGCGATGGTGCGGCGGCGGATCGGGCCGGCCTCGCCGGTCGGACCGGCAGGGGACTCGAGGCGGTCGAGCATGCGCGGGGTTTCTCCTGTATTCTGTATACGGTATACAAAGCATGCGCTCGCCTTCAAGCCAATTCGCATGCGATCGTGGGAACAGTCGCGAGATGGGAGGAGCCGATGAGCGAGGAGACCGCCGTCCGCCTGGTCGCCGATGCGCGCGCCGAGCTCGGCGAGGGGCCGCTTTGGTGCCCCGACCGGCAGGTCCTGTTCTGGGTGGACATCCCGGCCGGCGCGGTCCATCGCTTCGATCCCGCGACCGGCACCGACACGGTGCTGCCCGGCGATACGGGCGAGCCGGTCGCCTGCCTCGCCCGCCGGGCCTCGGGCGGCTACCTGCTCGCCACCGCGCGCCGGGTGCTGGCCTTCGACGGGGAGCGGATCGACGCGGGCGGGGAGATCGCGTGGCCGCTGGCCAACGAGACGGGCACGCGGCTCAACGACGGCAAGGTCGACCCGGCCGGCCGGCTCTGGATCGGCTCCAACGACCAGCCGGAGGCGGTGCCGCGCGGCCATCTGTTCCGCATCGACCCGGACGCCTCGGTCACGGAGATCGACGGGCCGTTCGTCGTCTCCAACGGCCCCGCCTTCTCGACCGACGGCACGGCGATGTATTTCGCGGAGAGCTTTGCGGCGACGATCTGGCGCTATCCGGTCGACGCGTCGGGCAATGTCGGCGATCGCGCCGTCTTCGCCCGACTGCCGGAGGGAGCGGGCTTTCCCGACGGGCTGACCGTAGATGCCGAAGGCTTCGTCTGGAACGCCCACTGGGCCGGCTGGCGGATCACGCGCTACGCCCCGGACGGGACGATCGACCGCGAGATCCCGATCCCGGCCGCCAACGTGACGAGCTGCTGCTTCGGCGGCCCGGACCTGGCGACGCTCTATGTCACCACCGCGCGGGTCGACACCTCGGACGCCGACCTCGCCCGCGCGCCCCACGCAGGCGGCCTGTTCGCGCTGGAGCCGGGCGTCGCCGGCCGTGTCGAGCCGGCCTTCGCGGGATAGGCGCGGCCCCGGTCCCTGCCCCGTCGTTTCCGCTCGCGCACGATCTTGTGCCGGCGTCGCCCATTGGCGACGGCGCCGATCCGGCGCATCTATGCTCCAGCGAAACGCCGAACCGCCCCTCGCCCGAGGGGCCGAAGGAGGGGATCATGACCGCCGCTCCCGTCACGCCGTCCACCCCCGGCACCCCCGGGACCGAAGCCACCGCGCCGCGCCGGGTCGCCAAGGTCGTCGCCGGCATGCCGGCGAGCGACGGCGCGGGCGTGCGCCTCAAGCGCATCGTCGGCCAGCCGGGGCTCGATTCGGTGGGGCCGTTCCTGATGCTCGACGAGTTCGGCTCGGAGTCGGCGGACGACTACATCGCCGGCTTTCCCGACCATCCGCATCGCGGCTTCGAGACGATCACCTACATGATCGAGGGCCGGATGCGCCACCGGGACAACAAGGGCAACGAGGGCGTCGTCGGCCCCGGCGGCGTGCAGTGGATGACCACCGGCAGCGGCATCGTCCACTCCGAGATGCCGGAGCAGAAGGAAGGTCGCATGCGCGGCATGCAGCTCTGGCTCAACCTGCCGGCCGCCCACAAGATGCAGCCCGCCTCCTGGAAGGACTTCCAGGCCGGCGACATTCCAGAGCGTACGGATGCCGACGGCGTGCATGTCCGCGCGGTCGCCGGGACGCTGGACGGTCTGGACGGCGCGGTGCCGGAGGGCCCGGTCGACCCGGTGATCGGGGAAATCGCCCTGCCGGCCGGGACCGAGCGCCTGCTCGCCCTGCCGGCCGGCCACGCCGCCTTCGTCTACGTGCTCGACGGCGCGGCGACGATCGGCGATGACGCCCGCCGCGTCGAGGCCGGCCACGCCGCGGTGCTGTCCGACGGCGACGCCGTCGCCCTGGTCGCCGCGGCCGGGGAGACGACCCGCCTCTTCGTCGTCGCCGGCCGCCCGATCGACGAGCCCGTGGCGCGCTACGGTCCGTTCGTGATGACCACGCGCGAGGAACTCATGCAGGCCGCCCGGGACTTCCAGGCCGGCCGGTTCTGAGGCTCCGGCCGACAGCGCGGGTCGCCGCGACCGAGAGGTGGTGCGTGATGGCACCGGAAGGGCCGTCGCGCACCGCGTCGCAGTGGGCGTCCTACGAGGTTCATCGGCGCCGGAGTCGTCGGGGGCCCCCCGCCGAAAGGCCGTGCGCGACGGCGCCACAATCGGTTGTAGGTCGGGAGAGCGAAGCGATCCCGACACGCCGGGAACAGATCGAGCGTCCCGCCATGATGCCGAACGGCCTCGACTATCACCCGCAATTCGTCTCGCCCGCCGAAGCGGACGCGCTTCTCGGGCACGTCGACGCGGCGCCGTGGCGCGAGGATCTTCGGCGGCGGGTGCAGCACTATGGGTTTCGCTACGACTATCGCGCTCGCGCCGTGGATCCGGCGGACCGGATCGGGCCGCTTCCCTTCTGGCTCGCCGACCTGGCCGAGCGTCTGGCTGCGGACGGAATCTTCGACCGACCGCCCGATCAGGTGATCGTCAACGAGTACCAGCCGGGCCAGGGCATCGCCCCGCATGTCGACCGGCAGCCCTGCTTCGGACCGACGGTCGCCACGCTCAGCCTGGGCTGTGCGATCTCGATGCAGCTCGACCGGGGCGCCGGCACGCCACGGACGGAAATCCGTCTCGCGGCGGGCAGCCTCCTCGTCCTGACGGGCGAGGCACGGGCGGCGTGGCGTCACGGCATCGCCGCGCGCAAGGCCGATGTCGTGGACGGCCGGCGCATCCCGCGGACGCGGCGGCTCTCGATCACCTTCCGCACGGTCGGGCGATAGGCTGTCGGGCTCGCTTCGCTCGGCCGACCTACACGAGACGCGGATGAGTCCGTAGGTCGGCCGAGCCGAAGGCGAGCCGGACAGGCCGCCGCCTCAGACGGCCGCCTCAGGCGGCCGCCTTCTCCTTGTCGTCGTCGGACTTGCCCTCGGCCTGCGGCTCGTAGTGCAGGTTCGGGGCGAGCCACTTCTCCATGACCTCGAGCGACCAGCCCTTGCGCTCGGCATAGTCCTTGACCTGGTCCCGGCCGATCTTGCCCAGGCCGAAATACTTCGCCTCGGGATGGCTGAAGTAGAGGCCGGAGACCGCCGAGCCCGGGAACATCGCCATGCTCTCGGTCAGGCGGATATCGACCTTCTCCTCGGCCTCCAGCAGCTCGAACAGGGTCGGCTTCTCGGTGTGGTCCGGGCAGGCCGGATAGCCGGGCGCCGGGCGGATGCCGCGATACTGCTCGGAGATCAGTTCCTTGTTGGACAGGCTCTCGTCGGGCGCGTAGCCCCAGTACTCCATGCGGACGAGCTGGTGCAGGCGCTCGGCGAAGGCCTCCGCCAGGCGGTCGGACAGGGCCTTGGCCAGGATCGAGTTGTAGTCGTCATTGGCCTCGGCATAGGCGTCCGCGCGCTCGTCGAGCCCGGTGCCCGAGGTGACGGCGAAGCCGCCGATCCAGTCCTTCAGCCCGCTGTCCTTCGGCGCGACGAAATCCGACAGACAGGCGTGCGGCCGGTCGCGGTTGCGCTCCATCTGCTGGCGCAGGCCGTGCAGGACGGCCCGCACCTCGGCCCGGTCGTCGTCGGCATAGACCTCGATGTCGTCGCCGACGGCGTTGGCCGGCCAGAAGCCGATCACCGCGCGCGGCGTCGTCCACTTCTCCTCGACCGCCTGCTTCAGCATCGCCTGTGCGTCATCGAAGAGCGAGCGCGCCGCCTCGCCGACCTTCGGGTCGTCGAGGATGTCGGGGTACTTGCCCGCCAGCTCCCAGGTCTGGAAGAACGGCGTCCAGTCGATGCACTCGGCCAAGTCGGCGAGGTCGAAGTCCTCGAAGACCCTGAGGCCGGTGAAGGCCGGCTCCGGCGGGGTGTAGGCGCCCGACCAGTCGAGCGGGATGCGGTTGGCGCGGGCCTTGTCGATCGGCACGCGACGGCTGTCCTGCCGTCCGGCGGCGTGCTTCTCCCGCATCTTCGCGTACTCGGCGTCGACATCGGCGGCATAGCCGTCGCGATGGGTCTCCGAGAGCAGCTTGCCGACCACGCCCACGGCGCGCGAGGCGTCGGGGACGTAGACCACCGGGTGCTTGTAGCTCGGCGCGATCTTGACCGCGGTGTGGATCTTCGACGTCGTCGCGCCGCCGATCAGCAGCGGCAGGTCCATGCCCTCCCGCTTCATCTCGCTGGCGACGTAGACCATCTCGTCCAGGCTCGGCGTGATCAGGCCGGACAGGCCGATGGCGTCGACCTTCTCCTGGCGCGCGGTCTCGAGGATCTTCTCGCAGGGCTGCATCACGCCCAGGTCGATGACCTCGTAGTCGTTGCACTGGAGCACGACGCCGACGATGTTCTTGCCGATGTCGTGGACGTCGCCCTTGACCGTGGCCAGCAGGACCTTGCCAGCGTTGGACCGGCCCCCCTTCTGCGCCTTCTCCTCCTCGAAGTAGGGCAGCAGGTAGGCGACCGCCTTCTTCATCACGCGGGCCGACTTGACGACCTGGGGCAGGAACATCTTGCCGGCGCCGAACAGGTCGCCGACCACGTTCATGCCCGACATCAGCGGGCCCTCGATGACCTCGAGCGGCTTCTCGGCGCGCTGGCGCGCCTCCTCGACATCATCCTCGACATAGTCGGCGATACCGTGGACGAGCGCGTGTTCCAGGCGCTTTTCGACCTCCTGCTCGCGCCAGGAGAGGTCCTTCTCCTGGCTCTTGCCGCCGCCCTTGTAGCGCTCGGCCATCTCGAGCAGCCGGTCGGTCGCGTCCTCGCGCCGGTTGAGGATGACGTCCTCGACCGCCTCGCGCAGCTCCTCCTCGATGTCCTGGTAGACGGCGAGCTGGCCGGCGTTGACGATGCCCATGTCCATGCCCGCCGCGACGGCGTGGTAGAGGAACACCGAGTGCATCGCCTCGCGCATGCGCTCGTTGCCGCGGAACGAGAAGGAGATGTTGGACACGCCGCCGGAGATCATCGCGTGGGGGCAGCGCTTCTTGATCTCGCGCGTCGCCTCGATGAAGTCGACCGCGTAGTTGTTGTGCTCCTCGATGCCCGTCGCGACCGCGAAGATGTTCGGGTCGAAGATGATGTCCTCGGGCGGGAAGTTCAGCTTCTCCGTCAGCAGCTTGTAGGCGCGCTCGCAGATCTCGATCTTGCGGGCCGCCGTATCCGCCTGGCCTTCCTCGTCGAATGCCATGACGACTGTGGCCGCGCCGTAGCGCCGGATCTTGCCGGCCTGCTCGAAGAACTGCTCCTCGCCCTCCTTGAGGGAGATCGAGTTGACGACGGCCTTGCCCTGGACGCATTTCAGCCCGGCCTCGATGACGCTCCACTTGGAGCTGTCGATCATGACCGGCACGCGCGAGATGTCCGGCTCGGACGCGACGAGGTTCAGGAACTTCACCATCGCCGCCTCAGAGTCGAGCATGCCCTCGTCCATGTTGACGTCGATCATCTGCGCGCCGTTCTCGACCTGCTGGCGCGCGACTTCGAGGGCGGTATCGTAGTCGTCCTGCTCGATCAGCTTTCGGAAGCGCGCCGACCCGGTAACGTTGGTGCGCTCGCCGATATTGACGAAACTCTTGGTCATTTGTTCGGCCTCGCGGGGTCGTTACGGGGTGATGGCGAAGGGCTCGAGCCCGGAGAGCCGGCACTTGACGTCCAGCTCGGGCAGCTTGCGCGGCGCCTTGCCCTCGACCGCCCTGGCGATCGCGGAAATGTGCTCCGGCGTCGTGCCGCAGCAGCCGCCGACGACGTTGAGCAGGCCGTCCTCGGCCCACTTCTCGATGAACCCGGCGAGCTCCTCGCCGCTCTGCTCGTATTCGCCGAACTCGTTGGGCAGCCCGGCGTTGGGATAGGCGCTGACCCGCGTCTCCGCGACGCGCGAGAGCTCGGAGACGTAGGGCCGGAGCTCCTTGGCGCCGAGCGCGCAGTTGAGCCCGACGGAGAACGGCTGCGCGTGTCGCACCGAATGCCAGAAGGCCTCCGTCGTCTGGCCCGACAGCGTGCGGCCCGACAGGTCGGTGATCGTGCCGGAGATCATCACCGGCACCCGCTCGCCCATCTCGTCGAACAGCGTCTCCAGCGCGAAGATCGCCGCCTTGGCGTTGAGCGTGTCGAAGATCGTCTCGATCAGCAGGAGGTCGACGCCGCCCTCGATCAGCGCGGCGGCCTGGGCGCGGTAGGCCTCCTCGACCTCGTCGAAGGTGACCGCCCGGAAGCCCGGGTCGTTGACGTCCGGCGACAGCGACAGCGTCCGGTTGGTCGGGCCGATGGCGCCGGCGACGAAGCGGGGCTTGTCCGGGTTCGCCGCGGTCACCTCGTCGGCGGCCTCGCGGGCCAGCCGCGCCGCCTCGACGTTGAGCTCGTGAACCAGCTCCTCCATGCCGTAGTCGGCCTGGCTGATCGTGGTCGAGCTGAAGGTGTTGGTCTCGATGATGTCGGCGCCGGCGTCCAGGAACTGGCGATGGATGTCGGCGATCATCGCCGGCTTGGTCAGCACCAGCAGGTCGTTGTTGCCCTTGAGGTCGGATTTCCAGTCGGCGAAGCGGTCGCCCCGGTAGTCCTCCTCGGTCGGCTGGAATCCCTGGATCATCGTGCCCATCGCGCCATCGAGCACCAGGATGCGCTCGGCGGCGGCGGCCTCGAGGGCTCGGGTCCGGTCTTGCCTGTCGGTGGCGACCATGATGTCTCCCGTCGCGTTCGGGTGGATGGGGGCGGCCGGTAAGCGCCGCCGCGCGGCCCGTGGGGACCGCGCGGCGCGTCAACGCGGGGCGCGCCGTCGGCGGCGCGTCACCCGCCCGGTCGTCGTCAGTCGGCGGCGAGCGCGGCCTCGGCCTCGGCCCGCACGCCCAGCATGGCGCACAGGGCGAGCGTCAGCTCCGCCCGGTTGAGCGTGTAGATATGGAACTCGTTCATGCCCTGGTCCTGGAGCAGGCGGCACTGCTCGGCGGCGACCGTGGCGGCGACGAGCTGGCGCGTCTGCGGGTCCTCGTCCAGGCCCTCGAACAGGTCGGCCATCCAGGTCGGGATGCGCGCCTTGCACATGCCGGCGAACTTCACCGTGTTGGCGAAATTGGTGATCGGCAGGATGCCAGGCACGATCGGCACGTCGATGCCCGCCTTCTCCGCCCGGTCGAGGAAGCGGTAGAAGTCGTCGTTGTCGAAGAAGAACTGGGTGATCGCACGGGTCGCGCCGGCGTCGACCTTGCGCTTGAGGTGCTCCATGTCGAACTCGGCCGACGGCGCGTCGGGATGGACCTCCGGATAGGCCGCGACATTGATCTCGAAGTCGTGCTGCGCCTTGAGCCCGTGCACCAGGTTGTCGGCGTAGGCGTAGCTGTCCGGATGCGGCGTGTAGACGCCGTCCTCGCTGCGCGCGTCGCCGCGCAGGGCGACGATGCGAGTGACGCCGTTTTCCCAGTAGGTGCGCGCGATCTCGTCGATCGCGGCCTTGGGCGCCGAGGCGCAGGTCACATGCGCGGCGGCCGGCAGGCTCGTCTCGCGCTGGATGCGCACGACCGTGTCGAAGGTTCGCTCGGTCGTCGAGCCGCCCGCGCCGCAGGTCACCGAGACGAAGCGCGGCTTGAGCGGCTCCAGCCGGCGGACGGTGTCCCACAGCGTCGCTTCCATCTTCTCCGTCTTGGGCGGGAAGAACTCGAAGCTCAGCAACGGGGCCGACCGGGTGCCGCGGCCGAACACGGGGCCCGTGCTGCCGTCGATCGGGGCGAGGTCGGCTTCGTTCGTGTGAGACGCTAGGGTCATCTATCCCTCTCCTACGGATCGCTGCGCCTCGTAAGGCGTTGCGGTTACGGCGGGGCGCCGGACCGCGGCCCAGAGGGTCACGGTCAGGGGCGCGCCCGGAAGATGTTGGACGGGCTCGACGTCGAAGCCGGCCCGCGTCAGCCAGCCGGCGACCTCCTCGTCGCCGAAGCCCATCCAGCGATGGGCGTGCTCGCGACGCAGGGCCTCGACGTCGTGCCGGGCGAAATCGGCGATCAGCAGCCGCCCGCCGGGCCGGAGCGCCCGGCCGGCCTCCGCGAGCGCGGCGGCCGGCGTCTCCAGGTAATGCAGCACCTGGTGAATGACCGCGACGTCGAAGCTCGCCGTCGGCACCGGCAGCTGGTAGAGGTTGCCCTGGCGCACCTGGCAGCGGCTCAGTTCCGCGCGGTCCAGGTTGGCGCGGGCGACCGACAGCATCTCGCGCGACAGGTCGATGCCGACCGCCCGCTCGAACCGGTCGGCGGCGAGCACCATCATCCGCGCCGTGCCGGTCCCGAGATCGAGCAGCGCGCCGGCCCGCGCCGGCATCCTGTCGATCAGCGCCTGCTCGACCTCGCTGTCGGCGATGTGCAGGCGCCGGATCTCGTCCCAGCTCGCCGCGTTCTCCGCGAAATAGACCGCGGCCGCGTCGGCGCGCTGGCGCTTGATCGTCTCCAGCCGCTCCAGATCCAGGCGGTGGGTCGCGTCGCTCTCCGGCACCAGGTCGGCCAGCTTGCGCGCCAACTCCCCGCCGGCGCCGCCCTCGGCGAGGCGGAAATAGGCGAAGGTGCCCTCCCGGAACCGGTCGAGCAGGCCGGCGTCGCCCAGCAGCTTGAGATGACGGGACACCCGCGGCTGGCTCTGCCCCAGGATCTGGGTCAGATCGGTGACCGACAGCTCGCCGTGCGCGCACAGGGCCAGGATCCTGAGACGCGTCGGCTCCGCGGCCGCCTTCAATCCGTTCAGCAGGTCTTCCATCCGCCTCTTCCTCGCGCTCCGGCACCGCCGCCGGGGACGGCTCGGCACCCCGGTCCGCGGACCGTCCGGCGCGGACCTGACCACTCCGGAACACCAGGACTATAACAGCGAAGCCCTAGGAAAGGAAGCTATATATAAAGATATATTTATAAAGCAACGCCGGAGCCGGACGCCGGATCGCCGCGGGAGCCTCGCCGGACGCCGGATCGGGCGCAATTAAGCGGTTGGCAACCGCTTGCGGCATAACTGCAACGGGGCGCCGCGACGTGGCGCGGACGAACGGGCACGGCATCCGGCCGACTGGCCAATCCGGAGGGCGTATGATACTCCGGATCAGGCGATCGATCGGGCGGTGTCCTGGCCGGTCGGGCGCGGTCACCGATCGGCGGCGCCGCACAAATGGACCGCGCTGGCGCGGCGGGGCAGCGTCCCGCCGGCCGAACGCAACGGGACGACGCATGGACGACACGACGCTGATCGGTGGCAAGACGGTCGACACCCGTCGTCGGGGCCGGCGCCTCCGCGCGAGCCTCGCCGGGCTCGTCGCCGCCGCGGCCCTGGCGGGATGCGCCGGGACCGGTCAGGGGGACGGCTCGGCGCTCGACCGGGTCAACGACCCGCTGGAGCCGGCGAACCGCGTGATCTTCGCCGCGAATCAGGCGGTCGACACGGTCGTCCTGCGCCCGGTCGCGGTGACCTACGGCACCTGGGTTCCCGAGCCGATCCAGTACAATGTGCGCAGCTTCCTGCGCAATCTGCGCTCGCCGCTGATCATCGCGAACGAGCTGCTGCAAGGGGACTGGGAAGGCGCCGAACGCGCGACGGCCCGGTTCTTCGTCAACACCATCGCCGGTGCCGGTGGCATCGTCGACATCGCGGGCGACAATCTCGGCATCCCGTTCGAGCCGGAGGATTTCGGCCAGACCCTGGCGGTCTGGGGCGTCGACAGCGGACCCTACATCGTCCTGCCGCTGTTCGGGCCGTCGACCCTGCGCGACGCCACCGGGCTGGGCGTGGAAATGGTCGCCGATCCGGTGACCAACCAGCTCGACTGGGGCCTGCTCGACGAGACGCCGATGGAATACGTGCGCCCTGGACTGACAGCGGCGGACACACGCTACCGCACGCTGGAGGCGACGGACGAGCTGGAGGCGAGCTCGCTCGACTACTACGCCGCCGTGCGCAGCTTCTACCTGCAGGACCGGGCACGCCAGATCACCGACGGCGCGTCGCAGGAGGGCGGCTCGGATTTCGAGATCCCGGACTACGACGAGACCGGCGACACCGCGTCGCGGCCGGAGCGGACGGCGGTCGGCGTGGCGGAGGTTCCCGGAGCACGGGCGTCCGTGACGGGCATCGTGCTCGACCTGCCCGCCCTGGAGCCCGGCAGCGCCGAGGCCTCGGCAGCCGAGCCCCCGGCCGCCGATACGGCAAGCCCGGCGGAACCGCAGACCGCGGCCCTGCCCACGCTGGTGCTCGACATCGAGCCGGCGGCGTATTAACCCTCATCGTCTTCTTGACGTCTCCCGGCGGAACCGGCGCCACGCCGGTCGCCGACAGCTCCGAGAGGTTCCCGCATGCCGCGCCGCTTCCTCCGCGTCGCCGCGGTTCTCCTCCTGGTGGTCACCGGCGCGCCGCTCGGCGCGCAGGCGGCCGTGGACCAGGACGGCGCCCGCGCCTTCATCGACACCCTCGGTGATCGGACGGTCGAGATCCTGCAGGACGACGCCCTGTCCAGCCAGGAACGGATCCAGGCGTTCCGCCAGCTCTTCCGCGAGGGCTTCGCGGTGCCGACGATCGCGCGCTTCGTGCTCGGCCGCTACTGGCGCTCGGCCAGCGAGCAGCAGCAGCAGGAATATCTGTCACTGTTCGAGGATCTGGTCGTCGAGACCTATGCCCGCCGCTTCAATGAATACTCGGGCGAGACCTTCGAAATCACGAGCACGCGGCCCCAGGGCGAGCAGGACGTCCAGGTCCAGACACGCATCGTGCGAAGCGACGGGCCGCCGGTGAACGTGGCCTGGCGCGTGCGCGAGCGGGAGGACGGCTTCCAGATCGTCGACGTGGAGGTCGAAGGCGTCAGCATGGCGCTGACCCAGCGCAACGAGTTCGCGGCCATCATCCAGCGCAACGGCGGCAATGTGGAGCCCCTGCTCCAGGCCCTGCGCCGGGAGATCGAGACCGCGCGCTCGCGCAATTCCGCCGGCTGAGCGGGGCACCCGGCCCCGCCGTTCCGACCGCCGCGATCAGAGCATCCCGAAGCCGGCCAGGTCGCGGCGCAGCCTGTCCGCCCCGTCGAAGCGCACGGCGTGCATGCCCACGGCCCGGGCGCCCACCACGTTCTTCTCCACGTCGTCGATGAAGACGCAGGCCTCGGCAGGCACGCCCGCCGCCCCGAGGAGCCGGTGATAGATCGCCGGATCGGGCTTCACCTGGCCGATCTCGCCCGATACGACAACCGTGTCGAACAGGTCGAGGAAGGCGAATCGCTCCCGGCATTCGTGGAACTTCTCGGCCGAGAAGTTGGTGATCGCGTGGACGGGACCTCGCGATTTCAGCGTCTCGAGCAGCGCGACCGTGTCCTCGAAGGCCCCGGGCACCATCTCCGACCAGCGGTCGCGATAGGCCCGGATCAGCTCGGCCTGGTCCGGGTGGCGCGCGACCAGCAGGTCGACCGCCTCGTCCCAGGGGCGGCCGCGATCCTGCTCGAGGTTCCAGGCCGGCGTGCAGATTTCGGACAGGAAACGCTCGACAGACTCGGCATCGGGCAGCAACTTTTCGTAGAGATAGCGTGGATCCCAGTCCAGCAGGACGCCGCCGATATCGAAGACGGGCACGGTCGGGGGCGCAACCGGGGGCATGGTCGAGGGCTCGGCCACGGGTGGTCTCCGGCGATCGGGCGAGGAACGCGGGGGCCGGTCCGGCGGTTGGTACGACGGCCGCCGGCCCGACCACGGGCCCGGACAATAGCCGTTTCGGAGATCGACGCCACCATGAAGCTGTTCACCTATTTCCGCTCCTCGGCCGCCTATCGGGTGCGCATCGCGCTGGCACTGAAGGGGATCGACCACGAGGCGGTCTACGTCCATCTGCGCCGGGGGGACCAGCAGGCCGCCGATTACGCGGCGATCAACCCGATGCGCCTCATCCCCACGCTGATCGACGGACCGAATGTCCTGACCCAGTCGATGGCGATCCTCGAATACCTCGAGGAGACGCGGCCGGAGCCGCCGCTGCTGCCGGCCGATCCGGCCGAGCGCGCCCGGGTCCGGGCCTTCGCCCAGACCGTCGTCGCGGATATCCATCCGCTCAACAACCTGCGGGTCCTGAAATACCTCAAGGACGAGTTCCGCATCGGGGAGGAGCGTCGCGGTCGCTGGTACGCCCACTGGGTCGTCCAGGGCCTGGAGGCGCTGGAGCGCACCCTGGCCCGCCACCCCCGCCAGGGACGCTTCTGCTTCGGCGACGCCCCCGGCATGGCGGATGTCTGCCTGGTGCCGCAGATCCACAACGCGCGGCGCTACGACGTCGACGTCACGCCCTATCCGACGCTGACCGCGATCGAGGAGGCCTGCCTCGCCCTGCCCGCCTTCGACACCGCCGCGCCGAAGAACCAGCCCGACGCCGAGGACTGAAGCCGATGGCGGCATGCGGGCGCCGGACCGGCGCCGCGCGAGCGGCGGACGCGCTCGCTCGGTCGATCCCCGTCGGCGCATCGCGGAAACCGCCTCTGGCCAATCGCGGCGCGGCTTAGTATTGCTTGCTCGGCCGCGCGCTGCCGCGGTGCAGCACAGACGTCCGGAGGTAAGGACACGCCATGCTCGCAGGCAAGACCGCCGTCGTCACCGGCTCGACCAGCGGCATCGGGCTCGGCATCGCCCGGGCCCTCGCCTACCAGAATTGCGACGTCATGCTGAACGGCTTCGGCGATCGCGACGAGATCGAGCGCATTCGCGGGAACATCGCGTCGGAATACGGGGTCGAGGTCGCCTACAGCGATGCCGACATGGCCGATCCGGCGGCGGTGCGCGGCCTGATCGAGGAGACGACGGCTCATCTCGGCAAGGTCGACATCCTGGTCAACAACGCCGGCATCCAGCATACCGCGCCGATCGAGAGCTTTCCGGCGGAGAAGTGGGACGCGATCCTGGCGATCAACCTCTCCTCCGCCTTTCACACCGCGTCCGCCGCCCTGCCGCAGATGCAGGAACGCGGCTGGGGCCGGATCGTCAACATCGCCTCGGCCCACGGCCTGGTCGCCTCGCCGGAAAAGGCCGGTTACGTGGCCGCCAAGCACGGCGTGGTGGGGCTGACCAAGGTGATCGCGCTGGAGAACGCCGGCACGGGGATCACCTGCAACGCCATCTGCCCGGGCTGGGTGCGCACGCCGCTGGTCGAAAAGCAGATCGAGGCGATCTCCCGCGACAAGGGCATCGACATGGAGGCCGCCTCCCACGAGCTTCTGGCCGAGAAGCAGCCGTCGCTGCAATTCGTCACGCCGGAGCAGATCGGGGCGATGACGGTCTATCTGTGCACCGACGCGGCCGCGCAGATCACCGGCTCATCGCTCTCGGTCGATGGCGGCTGGACGGCGCGCTGACGCGCCGCCGCCGGCCTCATAGCCGCTCCCCGGCCCCGACACGAAGGCCCTGACCATGGACCGGCCCGACCCCCGCGCCGCACCGGACACGCCGCCCGATGCCGGTGACGTGACCGGCACGTCTGGCGCTCACTCCCCGGACGAGGACCGCGCCACCCGGGGCGGGCGGCGCGCGCGCAAGCGGATCAGCCTGGCCTTGCAAGGCGGCGGCTCGCACGGCGCCTTCACCTGGGGCGTGCTCGACCGGCTGCTCGAGGACGGACGCTTCACGGTGGAGGGTATCAGCGGCACGTCGGCCGGCGCGGTCAACGGCACCGTTCTGGCCTATGGCCTGCGCGAGGGGGGATCGGAGGGCGCCCGAACGCTCCTCACCGAGCTCTGGACCCGGATCGCCGACCGGGCCCTGCTGTCCCCCTTCCAGCCGACCTGGTGGGACCGGTTGACCGGCAACCCCAACCTGGACGCCTCCCCGGCCTACGCGATCTTCGACGCGATGACCCGCGTCGTTTCGCCATACCAGTTCAATCCGCTCGATTTCAATCCATTGCGGGACATTCTTGACGCGATGCTGGATATGTCCGTGCTACAGGGACCGGGCGACCCGAAACTCTATATCAGCGCGACGGATGTCACCGAGGGTCGGCTGCATGTCTTCCGAGGCGACTCGCTGTCGATCGACGCGCTGATGGCCTCGACCTGCCTGCCCTTCCTGTTCAAGGCGGTGGAGATTTCCGGGCGCTACTACTGGGACGGCGGCTACATGGGCAATCCGACGCTCTACCCGCTCGTCCACGAATGCGAGGCGACGGACATCGTCGTCGTCCAGATCAACCCGATCCGCCGGCCCGACGTGCCGATGACGCCGACGGCGATCATGGACCGGATCAACGAGATCAGCTTCAACTCGACCTTCATGCGCGAGGTCCGCTCGATGGCGCTGATCAACCGGCTGATCGACGAGGGGCGACTCGACGGGCCGGCCTGCGGCCTGCGCCCGGCCTATATCCACATGATCGGCGCGGAGGAGGAGATGGACCGGCTGACGGCGTCGTCCAAGCTCAACGCCGACTGGGGCTTCGTGCGCGACCTGTTCGATCTGGGGCGGGAGACCGCGGACGGCTGGATCGAGGAGACGGCCGGCGCCCTGGGCCGCCGGTCGACCTTCGATCCCGGCCGCTTCAGCATCTGACCGACGCCGCGCCCGCGCCCGCGCTGGCCGGGGCCCGACGGCTCAGGCCGCGGTCTCGCGGATCTGCCGGTCGAGCCGGACGACACGCTCGTAGAGGCGATGGCTCCGGTCGAGCAGATCGGCGACCGCCGGCGGCAGGCGCGGGTCGCGCGCATGGGCGTCGTCGAGGCAGACCGCCTGGCCGCCGACCGCGTAGTCGGGGTGCAGCGCCTCGGCCCGGGTGATCTCCCCGCGATGGACGGCGCGCTGTCCGAACAGCCAGGCCATGACCTGGGTCATCCGGCAGGTGATGCGCAGCGTCTCCTGGCTGACGAGCAGGCGGGCGTCGGAATCGAAGTCCTGGACGTCGCGCGGCTCCTGGAAGGCGATGTAGTTCCGCGCCTCGTGCAGAAGCGCGATCGCCTCGTCGTAGGTTCTGTCGAAGAACGCCGTGCCGCCCAGGATCTCGGTCACGCCGTCGCCTCCCGAGCCGGTGTGGTGCGCGAACGGTTGCCCGCAAGCTTGGGGCCGAGACGTTAACACATCATGGAGCGGCCGCCTCTCCACCCCGAGGAGGCAGGCGCGTTCCCCCTCCGGCATAGACCGGTCGGCGCGGTTCCACCCTCTTGAAGCGTGGGCGGAGCCTGCCCACCTCATCGGCCTGGCGGTCGCCGTGGATCGGGGCCGCCGCGACGCGAAGCCGGAGCATGGCCCGACGGCATGTTCCACCACACGGATATCGCTCGACGGAGGGTATCGATGCGAACCTATGACCTGTCCCCGCTGTTCCGTTCCACGGTCGGTTTCGACCGGATGAGCCGCGTCCTCGACGCGGCGCTGAACGCGGACGAGAACGCGGTGGGCTATCCGCCCTACAATATCGAGAAGACCGGTGAGGACACCTACCGGATCGTCATGGCCGTCGCCGGGTTCGGCGAGGACGACCTGGAGATCGTGTCCAACGAGAACACCGTGGTGATCAAGGGCCGCGCCCGCCAGGACGAGGACGGCGTGACCTACCTGCATCGCGGCATCGCCGGTCGCGCCTTCGAGCGCCGGTTCCAGCTCGCGGACTACGTCAATGTCCAGGGCGCGGAGCTGAAGAACGGCCTGCTGTTCATCGAGCTGAAGCGCGAGGTGCCCGAGGCGCTGAAGCCGCGCACCATCGCGATCAACGGCCGGGCCGACGGCGCCAAGGCGCTGGAGCACGAAAAGGCGGCCTGACACCGCCCTGACGTGCATGACATGACCGGGAGCGCGGGGTCGACCCGCGCTTCCTCACTTGACGACGGGCCTCCGCCCCACCGGCGGGGGCCTTTTGTCGTCAGAGCGCGGGAGCGGCGGAGCGGTCGATAGGGGACGGCAGAGGTCGAGAGAGATCGGCGCGACGCACCGCGTGCCGGGCCACGTTGCGGCGATCCCGCGCCGGGATCATCCCCGCATCGCCAAGCATTCGTCCGACAAAAGTCACGGAAATCCAGGACGTCGGCCTGACAGACGGCACGAAAAAAGAGGGCCAACGGTCGTCGGCCCTCTCGCTTTTTCTTGATGCCTCACCCGTTCAACCCGAGCGTGGCACGACAGTATGGCCCCCCGCAGCCGCCGTCAAGGCCGTTGTCGCCAAAACACAATCAAACCAGAGGTTTAATCCGTCGCCGAAACGACAAGGGCCGCGACAAAAAAGAGCCGTCCGGGACCGGACGGCTCAGGCTCAACAGGGAGGCATCAACAAGGATCGGAACAGTCGATGAGCGAAACGGAAGCATCATCGACAAGAACGACGATAGCGCCCTTCTCTTAAACAAGGGTAAACGTCAAAGCGCCGATCGCAAGACCGATTTGCGGCGATTTCGCGACACCCGGTCGCAGCCAAGTCGATCCCGGGAACCGACTTTCCATGCCGCCCGTGGTCACGACGCGCGCAAGGCGCCCGCCCGGCCGAGCGCTTCGCGGATCTCTTCGAGGATCGCCGGATCGTCGATCGTGGCCGGCGCCTTGTAGGTCTCCCCGTCGGCGATCTTCTTCATCGTCCCGCGCAGGATCTTGCCGGATCGGGTCTTGGGCAGGCGGTCGACAATGACGGCCTGCTTGAAGACGGCGACCGGGCCGATCTGGTCGCGCACCCGGGCCACGGTCTCGGCGACGATCTCCGCATCCGGGCGGTCGACCCCGGCCTTGAGAACCAGGAATCCGAACGGGACCATGCCTTTCAGATCGTCGGCCACGCCCACGACGGCGCATTCGGCCACGTCCGGATGGCCGGCCAGGACCTCCTCGATCGCGCCGGTGGACAGGCGGTGGCCGGCGACGTTGATGACGTCGTCGACCCGGGTCATGACGTGGACATAGCCGTCCTCGTCGATGAAGCCGGCGTCGCCGGTCTTGTAGAAGCCGGGGAAGTCCGCGAGATAGGCCTGCCGGAAGCGGTCGGCGGCCTGCCACAGGGTGGGCGCCGTGCCCGGCGGCATGGGCAGCCGGCAGACCAGGGCGCCGACATCGCCGGGCGGGATCTCCTTGCCCTCCGGGTCGAGCGCGCGCACGTCCCAGCCCGGCATCGCCTTGGTCGCGGAGCCGTATTTCACCGGGAACAGCTCGACCCCCTTCGGATTGCCGGCGATCGCCCAGCCCGTCTCCGTCTGCCACCAGTGGTCGATCACCGGCACTTTCAGGTGCCGCTCGGCCCATTGGATGGTGGCCGGGTCCGAGCGCTCGCCGGCCAGGAACAGCGCCCGCAGGGTCGACAGGTCGTGGCGCGCCATGAAGGCGGCGTCCGGATCCTCCTTCTTGATCGCCCGGAAGGCGGTCGGCGCGGTGAACAGGCCGGCGACGCGGTGCTGCTCGATGACCCGCCAGAAGACGCCGGCATCCGGCGTGCCCACGGGCTTGCCCTCGAA
The DNA here is from genome assembly GCA_040220455.1 of Azospirillaceae bacterium. Lineage (GTDB taxonomy): Bacteria > Pseudomonadota > Alphaproteobacteria > DSM-16000 > Inquilinaceae > JAVJUS01. The sequence goes on along the minus strand of JAVJUS010000080.1, from coordinate 46,132 downwards.
CACGATCGTCGTCGCGCCATGCAGCAGCGGGCCGTAGACGATATAGGAGTGCCCGACCACCCAGCCGACATCCGACGCGGTCCAGAACACCTCCCCCGGCGCGATGTCGTAGAGATGCTTCATCGTCCAGGTCAGGGCGACCGCGTGGCCGCCGTTGTCGCGCACGATGCCCTTGGGCTGGCCCGTCGTGCCGGAGGTATAGAGGATGTAGAGCGGATCGGTCGCGGCGACGGGCACGCAGTCCGCCGGCTCGGCCGCCGCCACGGCCTCGGCCCAGTCGGCGTCGCGCTCCGGCGCCAGCTCCGCCGTCGCCTGGGGACGCTGGAAGACCAGGCAGAAGCGCGGCTTGTGGGTCGCTTCGGCGATCGCCTGGTCGAGCATCGGCTTGTAGGCGACGACCCGCCCCGGCTCCAGCCCGCAGGACGCCGACAGGATGGCGTCGGGCCTGGCATCGTCGATCCGGGTGGCGAGTTCGTGCGGGGCGAAGCCGCCGAAGACGACCGAGTGGATGGCGCCCAGCCGGGCGACGGCGAGCATGGCCATCACCGCCTCCGGAATCATCGGCATGTAGATGATGACCCGGTCGCCCGCCTTGATGCCCCGCGCCTTCAGGGCGCCGGCCAGCCGGGCGGTCGCGTCGGTCAGCTCGGCATAAGTGTAACGCGCCAGCGTGCCGGTAATCGGGCTGTCGTAAATCAACGCCAGCCGGTCGCCGTGGCCGGCCGCGACGTGGCGGTCGAGCGCGTTCCAGCAGGTGTTGAGCCGGCCGCCCGAAAACCAGCGATAGAACGGCGCCTCGCTGTCGTCGAGCACGCGGTCCCAGCGCCGGTCCCAGTCGACCGCCTCGGCCGCCTGGCCCCAGAAGCCCTCCGGATCCTCGAGCGACCGACGGTGCATCTCGGCATAGCGGCTCATGGTCGGCGATCCTCCCTCGTGTTCCTTCTTGCCGTCGAGTGTGCCCCGCCCGGGTGCGGTCGGCAAACCGTTCGGCCCCCTGGCCAGAACACGACGCGACACCGCCGGTCATTGAGATGGATCAGGCGGTGAGGGCGCGGGCGCGACCGCTTGGGTCGCGGGCGCGGCCTCTGCTAGCATCCGCCTCCTCACACAAGAATAATGCGCCATTCCAGGAGGTCGTTGACGTGAGCGCCACCCCCGGACGCCCCGACGCCCCGTCGATCTTCGATACCGACCTGCCCAGGACCCCCGCCAACCACGTCCCGCTGACGCCGCTGTCCTTCCTGCGGCGCACGGCGGCGGTGTTTCCCGAGCGCACGGCCGTCATCCACGGCCGGCTGACCCGCACCTGGGCAGAGACCCACGACCGCTGCGTGCGACTCGCCTCCGCGCTCGCCGGACGGGGCGTGGCCAAGAACGACACGGTCGCCGTCATGGCGCCGAACGTGCCGGAGCTCATGGAGGCGCATTTCGGCGTGCCGATGGCGGGCGGCGTGCTCAACGCGCTCAACACGCGGCTCGACGCGGAGACCATCGCCTTCATCCTCGACCATGGCGAGGCCAAGGTCCTGATCACCGACACGGAGTTCGCCGAGGTGGTGGCGGCCGCGCTGGTGAGGATGGAGGACCCGCCCCTCGTCGTCGACATCGAGGACCCGCAGGGCGGGCCCGACGGCCCGGTCGGCCGGCGGCTGGGCGACATGACCTACGAGGACCTGCTGGCCGAGGGCGACCCGGCGTTCGACTGGCCGATGCCGGGCGACGAGTGGGACGCGATCTCGCTCAACTACACCTCGGGGACGACGGGCAACCCCAAGGGCGTCGTCTACCATCACCGCGGCGCCTATCTGAACGCCGTCGGCGAGATCCTGACCTGGGCGCTGCCGCATCACCCGGTCTATCTCTGGACCCTGCCGATGTTCCACTGCAACGGCTGGTGCTTTCCCTGGACGGTCACCGCGATGGCGGGCACCCATGTCTGCCTGCGCAAGGTGGCGGCCAAGCCGATCTTCGACGCCATCGCCGACCACGGCGTCACCCACATGTGCGGCGCGCCGATCGTCATGAGCCTGATCGTCAACGCGCCCGCGGACGAGCGCCGACCCCTGCCCCGCCGGGTCGCCTTCATGACCGCCGCCTCGCCGCCGCCGGCGAGCGTGCTGGAGAAGATCACGGCCGAGGGCTTCGACGTCACCCATGTCTACGGCCTTACGGAGGTCTACGGCCCGGACGTGGTCTGCGCCTGGAAGACGGAGTGGGACGACCTGGCCCCGGCCGACCGGGCGGCCAAGCTGGCGCGGCAGGGCGTGACCTACCCGGTGCAGGAGGCGGTCACCGTCGCCGACCCGAAGACGCTGGAGCCCGTACCCGCCGACGGCGTGACGATGGGCGAGGTCCTGCGCCGCGGCAACATCACGATGAAGGGCTATCTCAAGAATCCGACGGCGACGCAGGAGGCCTTCGCCGGCGGCTGGTTCCATTCCGGCGATCTCGGCGTCGTCCATCCGGACGGCTATATCGAGCTCAAGGACCGCTCGAAGGACATCATCATCTCCGGCGGCGAGAACATCTCGACGATCGAGGTGGAGAACGCGCTCTATCGCCATCCGGCAGTGCTGGAGGCGGCCGTGGTCGCGCGGCCCGACGAGAAATGGGGCGAGACGCCGTGCGCCTTCGTCACCCTGCGCCCCGGCGCCGAGGCGACGGAGGCCGAACTGATCGCCTTCTGCCGGGAGCACCTCGCCCACTACAAGTGCCCGAAGACGGTCGTCTTCCGCGACCTGCCCAAGACCTCGACCGGCAAGATCCAGAAATTCGAGCTGCGCGAGGCGGCGAAGGCGCTGTGACCGACGGGCGGCCGGGTCAGGCCCGCCGCCCCTTGGTGTTGACCAGAATCACGCCGCCCAGGGCGGCGGCCCCGCCGGCCAGCGCCAGGGGTGCCGGCACCTCGGCCAACGCGACCCAGCCGATCGCGACGGCCGTCGGCGGGACGAGGTAGAGGAAGCTCGACGCCCGACCAGCCGGCACGCGCGCGAGCACGTAGGACCACAGCAGGAAGGCGACCGCGCCCGGCATGAGGCCCAGATAGACCACGACCGCCGTCGCCACCGGCGGCGCCTCCGCCAAGGTCGTCGGCAGGCCGAGCCCGGCCGGGACCATCGCGGCGGTGCCGATCCAGGTCGACACGCAGACCACCTGGAGCGGCGTGTAGCGGCGCAGCACCGGCTTCTGCAGGATGAAGTAGAGCGCCTGGGCCACGGCCGCCCCCAGGACCGCGAGCGCCGCAGGCTGGAGCGACAGGCTGCGCCCGGCGCCCAGCAGGATCGCCATGGAGCCGGCGAAGGCGACGGCGATGCCGGCCCAGCCGAGGGGGCGCAGGCGCTCCCCCAGCACGGCCGCGGCGATCAGCGCGGTCCAGATCGGCACCGTATTGACGAGGAAGGCCGCCGCCCCGGCCTCCATCACCGTGGAGCCGAAGTTCAGGCCCAGGTTGTAGGCCGTCACCCCGAACAGGCCGACGAGCCCGAGATAGGGCCAGTCACGCCAGGCCGGCAGCGCCATCCGGGTCGCCGCAGCGACCAGGACAAGCGCGGCCGAAGCCACGAGAAAGCGCAGCAGCGCGAGCTCGCCGGGCGGAAACACCGTCACCGTCCCGCGCACGCCGACGAAGGCCGACGCCCACAGCATCACCGTGAAGGCGATGGCCCCGCCCGTGCGCAGCGGCCCCAGCGCTCGCAGCGCCGGCCGCTCGGCTCCGGGGGCCGGCGCCTTCTCACTCGCCGTCATGGTATCGATCGCGTCGGTCGTCATCGCCCGAGTCGGTTCCGGTCCCGGTTCCCGCGACGGCTCGCGCCGTTTCGCGCGGCTATCGCGTCATGCAGCTCCCGTCAGGATTGTGACTGATTCGGCCGGAAATTACCTTGCGATAGAAGGCCGGATATGACGGCTCGACGATCCTGACGCGATCCGAAATCATGGCGTCGAGCTGGCGGATGCCGGCCATCGGCACGCCCTGATGGTAGTGATGCGCGGTGTGCAGGTTGTTGGCGTTGGTCAGCCAGCGGGCGAAGGCGCCCGCCCGGATGGTCCGCGTGTTCGACAGCACGTCCGCCTCGTTCTGGGTGTCGAGGCCGTAGTGCTCCGGCATCTCGATCAGGAAATGGACCGGCTCGGCGACCGCGACCAGCGGCACCAGCCAGGCGAGCACCAGGAACCAGGAGCCCAGCGCCAGGCTCGCCGCAACGGCTGCCAGCAAGACGGCCAGATAGAGCCGGTATTCCTGCCGGATCCGCGCGGCCTCGCGCGGCACCGCGACGCCGGGAAGCGGCCGGCCGGCGACCGACAGCGCCATGTCCCGCGCGAGCCTCGGGAAGCGCCCCATGTCGTACATCCCGCGCAGGAAGCCGAGCGGACTGTTCAGCCCCTGGAAGCGGTAGTCGAAGAACTCGTCGTTGGCCGTCGTTCCGAGATAGGCGTGGTGGCGCAGATGGCCGTAGCGGTAGTGGCTGTGGGAGGACAGCATGAACAGCCCGCACGCCACGCCGGCCCAGCGGTCGAGCCGGCGCGAGCCGAACGCGTGGCCGTGCAGGCACTCGTGCTGCAGCTCGACCAGATGGGCCATCATCATGCCGGCGACGATGATGGCGAGCCCGGTCAGGGCCGGCCCGGGGGTCGCCGCGACCACCACCCAGGAGAGCCCGAGAAGACCGAGGGCGATGCCCGTCTTGGCCAGAAAGGCCGCGCCGTTGCGCCGGAACAGGGCCTGCGGCAGGTCGCGGCGGGTGTCCGGACCCCGGATCGGGGCGAGCAGGGCGTCGCGCTCGCCATCGAGACGGCCGGCGGGGCATGGCGGGGACATTTCGGGGGTCGCGATCGTAATATGAACCTCTTCGCTCGTGGCTGGGCTCGTGGCTGGGCTCGTGGCTGGAAGGACGCGCGAGGCCTCGCGGCGCGCGCTTCGCACGGCGCCGGATGCGCATGGCGGGTCGATCTCGATGGCCGTGGCGCGCGGGGCCTCAGCCCAGATCGGCGGGCATGCGCTCGTTGGCGACGATCTGGTCGAGGGACTGGCGCACGCGGATGACCTGGAGGCGCCCGTCGGCGCGGCGCAGGACCTCCGCGGACTCGGGATAGGAGTTGAAGTTCTTGACCGCCATGCTGGCGCAATAGCCGCCCGCCCGCTCGACGACGACGAGGTCGCCGATGTCGACGGGGGCGAGCGGATGGGCCTCCAGGGTCTCCACATCGCCGGGGCGGACGGTGAGAACATCGCCGGCGATGCAGCAATGGCCCGCCACCATGACCGGCTCGGGGTCCGCCTCGCGGTCCGCCGGGCGGTCCGCCGGGCGGTCCGCCGCCGGCACGGCGACGAGCGGATGGGGCGTGCCGTAGTAGGACGGGCGCATGATCTCGCTCAGGCCCGTGTCGAGCTTGACGAAGCGATGCCCCTCAGGCCCGGTCGACACGATGTCGATGACGCGGGCGACCAGGCTGCCGGCATTGGCGACGAGCGCGGTGCCGGGCTCCATCTCCAGATGGAAGCGCCGGCCCGTCCGGTCGGCGTGATCGCCGAGCCGGTCGGCCACGCGCCGCGCCATGGCCGACGTGTCGGGCTCCGGCTCGTCGGACCGGCCCCGGACGCGGTAGCCGCCGCCGAGATCCAGAGTGTCCGCGTCCGGAAAGAGCTCGGCGAAGGCGAGAACGGCATCGACCGTGCGGAGCAGGACATCGGGGTCGTGGCCCGAGCCGATATGGACGTGCAGGCGCTCGACCCGCAATCCGTGCCGCTGGCAGAGCGCGCGGACCCGGTCGAGATCGGCGTGCCAGATGCCGAAGCTCGACTCGGCCCCGCCCGCGGTCAGGCGACGGACCAGCCCGGAGCCGAAGCCCGGATTGATCCGGACGCTGACCGCCGTTCCCGGATGGGCGCGGCCGTAGCGGTCGAGCTGCTCGAGGGATCCGGCGTCGAACCTCAGGCCCTCGCCGATCAGCGCATCGACCCCCGGTCCGGCTTCCTGAGCGGTCAGCAGGATCTTGGAGGGGTCGACCCCGGCACGGATCGCCCGCCGGGCCTCCCACTCCGAACTGGCGTCGAAGGCCAGGCCGGCCCGGTCGAACAGACGCAACACGGCGGCGTTGGGATTGGCCTTGATCGAATAGCGCACCGTCGTGCCGAACGCGGTGGGAAGCGCGCGGAACCACGCCGCGCGCCGGAGCATCGTGGCCTCGTCATAGACGAAGCAGGGCGTGCCGAAACGCTCGGCGACACGGCGGACCTCCTCCGCCTCGAGGAACCGGAGCCCTTCGGCCGCGGGGACGCGAGCCGCCTCCGGAACACGCGTTTCAAGAGAATCCACTTGATATCTCCAAGATGAATAATTAACTACTCTTACAATTCATGATAAAACGGATCGATTTAAACGCCAATACGTTGCGTATGATATATCGTATGCAATTTTATACTAAAACCTCGGCGTTTTCTGCGCAATTCCATGAACGATCGCGACCCGACCCGACCGCTCGGCAAGCGGAAGGGCGGCCGAGACGGGCGATCATGGTTAATTCCGCCATGCGAGTCGGGCACGCCGACGGGCACGCGCCGAAGAGCACGCGCCGAGGAGGACGCGCGGCGGGACGTGGCGAGGAGGGCGCGAGCCGGTCAGGCGGGGCGCCAGGGCTCCACGGTCTGATCGATGGCGCCGAAGATCGAGCGCCCGTCGGCGTCGGTCATATCGATCCGCACCCGGTCGCCGGCGGCCAGGAACGGTGTCTTCGGCGCGCCCTCGGCCAGGGTCTCGAGCATCCGCCGCTCGGCAAGACAGGAGGATCCCACGTCCGAGCCTGGCTCGCGCGCCGCGTCGTTGGCAACCGTGCCGGATCCGACGATCGTGCCGGCGGCCAGCGGCCGGGTCCTGGCCGCGTGCGCGATAAGCCGGCCGAAGTCGAAGGTCATGTCGACGCCCGCGTCCGGATGGCCGAAGTCCCGGCCGTTGAGCGTGGTGACCAGGGGACGGTGCAGCTTGCCCTCGCGCCAGGCCGGCCCGAGGGCGTCCGGCGTCACCGCGACGGGGGAGAAGGCCGTGGGCGGCTTGCCGTGAATGAAGCCGAAGCCCTTGGCGAGCTCGTCGGGGATCAGCCCGCGCGCCGAGACGTCGTTGACGAGCATCAGCAGACGGACATGCTCCAACGCCGCGGCCGGATCGACGCCCATGGGCACGTCGTCGACCACGACGGCCACCTCCGATTCGAAATCGAGGCCGTGGGACGGATCGGTCAGGGCGATCGGGTCGCGTGGGCCGAGGAATCGGTCCGACGCGCCCTGGTACATCAGCGGGTCGGTCCAGAACCGCTCGGGCAGCTCGGCCCCGCGCGCCTTGCGGACCAGCTCGACATGGGTGACGTAGGCCGAGCCGTCGAGCCACTGGGCCGCACGCGGCAGGGGTGCCGCCACCCGGCCGGCTTCGAGCGCGGCGGCGAAATCGAAGGCCTCCGCCCCCGCCTCTCCCTGGGCGAGCAGCCGCGCAATGGAACGCAACTCGCCGACCACGTCGCCCCAGCCCTCAAGCGCGGCCTGCAGGGACGGGGCGATGCCCGAGACCGGCACGGCCGTGCGCAGATCCGCATCGACCACGACGAGGGTCCCGTCGCGGCCGCCTTCCTTCAACGACGCGAGTTTCATACTGTCCCTCCGAACGGCATCGGCGCGCGCCCGACGCGGGCGCCCGTCCGGCGCGAAGGTGCCCCCTCCGCCCGTCTCGGGCAACCGCCGCGCCGCCCCGCGGCGGGCACGTGGGCGAACGCTCGGCCATTGTCGCGCCGACCGCGCGTGCTATAACGCGACCCGGCAAATCGACCTCGACAGCCCGAACGGGCGCAGGCAATGGCGTCGGACACGACGGTTCTCATTCTCAACGGCCCCAATCTCAACATGCTCGGCGTCCGCGAGCCGGAGATCTACGGCCGCCAGACACTGGGCGACATCGAGACCGCATGCGTCGACCATGCCGCAACGCTCGGCGTGAGCGTCGATTTCCGGCAGTCCAACAGCGAGGGCGAGCTCGTCACCTGGGTGCAGGAGGCGCGCACCGCCCATGACGGGCTGATCATCAACGCGGGCGGCTACAGCCACACGTCGGTGGCGTTGCTCGACGCCCTGACCGCAGCGGATCTGCCCGTCGTGGAAGTTCACCTTTCCAACCTTTACAGGCGCGAGAGCTTCAGACACCACTCTTATGTGTCGCACGCCGCGCACGGCGTCATCGCCGGGTTCGGCGCGCACGGCTATCTGCTGGCGCTGGAGGCGGTGGCCCGCCTCATCGGCCCGGATGCCTGACGCCGCGCGCCCCCGCGCGCGGCGCAACCCCCTCGCCGCGGCGCCGGCGACACAGTCCACGAAAAGGAACGATCCCGGCATGGGCAGCGACTTCGACATCGACGGCGACCTGGTCCGCAAGCTCGCCGGCCTGCTCGAGGAGACGGGTCTGACGGAGATCGAGTTCTCGTCCGGCGAGCGCGCGATCCGCGTGACCAAGGCCGCCCAGGCCGCCGCCGCGCCGGCGCCGGCTCCCGCGGCGGCGCCCGCGGCGGCTCCGGCTCCGTCGCCGGCCGACAGCGGCGCCCCTCCGGCGGGGGCGGTCACCTCGCCGATGGTGGGCACCGCCTATCTCGGCCCCGATCCCGGCTCGCCGCCCTTCGCTCGGCCCGGCGACCAGGTGGCCGAAGGACAGACGGTGATGATCGTCGAGGCTATGAAGGTGATGAACCCGATCCGCGCGCCCAAGGCCGGGACGGTTCGTCAGGTCCTGGTCAAGGATGCCCAGCCGGTGGAGTACGGCGAGATCCTGATGATCATCGATTGACCCGCTGGCGAAAGACGGACGGCATGTTCGAAAAGGTCCTCATCGCCAATCGCGGCGAGATCGCGCTGCGCATCCACCGGGCCTGCCGGGAGATGGGCATCTCGACGGTCGTCGTGCACTCGACCGCCGACGCCGACGCGATGGCCGTGCGCCTGGCCGACGAGAGCGTGTGCATCGGCCCGCCCTCGGCCCGCGACAGCTATCTCAACATCCCCTCCATCCTGTCTGCCGCGGCGATCACCGGCGCCGACGCCATCCACCCCGGCATCGGCTTCCTGTCGGAGAACGCGCGCTTCGCGGAGATGGTGGAGGAACACGGCTTCGCCTTCATCGGGCCGACGCCGGAGCATATCCGGATGATGGGCGACAAGATCACCGCCAAGAAGGCCGTCGCCTCGGTCGGCCTGCCGGTGGTTCCCGGCTCCGATGGCGCGGTCGCCGACCTGGAGGAGGCCCGCACCTTCGCCGAGGAGATCGGCTACCCGGTGCTAATCAAGGCGACCGCCGGCGGCGGCGGCAAGGGCATGAAGATCGCCCACACCGCCGAAGATCTGGAGAGCGCCTATTCGCTGGCCCGCTCGGAGGCGCGCGCGGCCTTCGGCGACAGCAGCGTCTACATGGAGAAGTACCTGGTCCGGCCGCGCCATATCGAGATCCAGGTGCTCGCCGACACCCATGGCAACGTCGTGCATTTCGGGGAGCGCGACTGCTCCATCCAGCGCCGCCACCAGAAGGTCATCGAGGAGGCGCCCTCCCCGGCGCTCGATGCCGAGGCGCGGCGGTATATCGGCAACCTGGCCGCGGAGACGTCGCGCAAGCTGGGCTACCGCGGCGTCGGGACGATGGAGTTCCTCTACGAGGACGGGCTGTTCTACTTCATCGAGATGAACACGCGGCTGCAGGTCGAGCATCCGGTCACCGAGATGATCAGCGGCGTCGACCTGGTGCGCGAGCAGATCCGCATCGCGGCCGGGCAGGAGATCGGCTACGAACAGGAAGATATCCGCTTCCTGGGCCACGCGATCGAATGCCGCATCAACGCCGAGAACCCGGAGACCTTCGCGCCGTCGCCCGGCCGCGTGGCGAACTACCATGCGCCGGGCGGGCTGGGGGTGCGCGTCGACAGCGCGCTTTATGACGGCTATCGCATCCCGCCGCACTACGACAGCCTGATCGCCAAGCTGATCGTCCACGGCACCAGCCGGGCCGAGTGCCTGATGCGCCTGCGCCGCGCGCTGGAGGAATACGTCATCGGCGGCATCGATACCTCGCTGCCGCTGCACCACCGGCTGATCGGCGAGCGGGACTTCATCGAGGGCGACTACCATATTCACTGGCTCGAACAGCTGATGGGCGAACGCTGACGCCGGCCCACCGCCGGCCGGCGCCCCCACGGGACCGCCAGTGCCATGGACGTGACGCCGGAGCTCCTGCTCAGGGCCTATGCCGCGGGCCTCTTCCCGATGGCGGAGTCGGCCGAGTCGCGCGAGCTCTACTGGTTCGACCCGCCGTTGCGCGGCATCCTGCCGCTAGAGGGCTTCCACGTGCCGCGCCGGCTGCGCCGCACCGTACGCCGGCGGCCCTACCGCATCACCTATGACACGGATTTCGAGGGCGTGGTCGCGGGCTGCGCCGAGCCGACGCCCGACCGGCCCAAGACCTGGATCAACGGCGAGATCCTGGGCCTCTACTCCCGCCTGTTCGCGCTCGGCTACGCCCATTCGGTGGAGTGCTGGGTCGACGAGCCGGCGGACGGCGCGCCCCGGCTGGTGGGCGGCCTCTACGGCGTCGCCCTGCGCGGCGCCTTCTTCGGGGAGAGCATGTTCAGCCGGGCGACCGATGCCAGCAAGATCGCGCTGGTCCATCTGGTGGCCCTGCTGCGCGACGGCAGCTTCCGCCTGCTCGACACCCAGTTCATGACCGATCATCTGGCCCGCTTCGGCGGGGTCGAGATCCCGCAGGCCGACTACAAGGACCGGCTCGACGACGCCCTGGGCGTGATCGGCCGCTTCCGGCCGGAGCGCGACGCCGAGGCCGTGGCGGCGCTGTTGGGCGACGCGGACCGAGCGGACTGACCGCTTACCGGCGCCGCTCGGGCGCGCGCCGGGGCCGGTCTCAGCGCCCCGCCGGCAGGGCGGGCGGCAGCGGCGGGTTGCCGGGCAGGACATAGCGCGGCTCGCGGCCCATGTCCTCGGGCGCGCGCGGCGGCTGCTCGGCGCAATCGACGACCCAGACGTCGTAGAGCGGATGCTCCATCGCCGAGACCGCCGGCGAGGAGGCGAACATCCAGCCGGAGAACACCTGTCGGCGCTCCTCGTCCGGCGGCGTGTCGGCGATCTCCAGGAAGGCCGCGTCCTCCGGCGGCTCGTCCGGCGGCGCGGTGCGGCAGGCGCGCACGGTGACGTCCAGCGTGCCGAAGGCGGCGGTCTCGCCGACGCGCACGTCGAGGCGCTCCACCCGCGCGGTGATCTTGTCGAGTGCCTGGAGAATGGCGAAAGGCCGGTCGATCGTGACCGCGGCCGAGGCTTCGCGCGGATCCGCCACGAAAGCCGCGAGGACCGCCAAGCCGACCGCCGACCAGGCGGCCACCCGTCGGGCCCTCTTCAACGTGGATATCGGCGCCGTCGTCGCGATCACGGGCTCAAGAGGCCGCCGGCGCCGCCCTCGCCCCCGTCATCCGCGCCACCCGAGCTGGAACCGCCGTCCCCGGCGGACTCGCCCAGGCCCTGGAGGCTGTAGATCACCTGGCCCAGAAGCTGTTCCAGGCCCGGCACCGACTGGGTGTACTGGATGGTGCCGCCGGGCTGGAGCATCTCCTCCGCTCCGCCGGGGACGAGCGCCAGGTACTTGCCGCCGAGCAGGCCTTCGCTGGTGATCTCCGCGGAAGAGTCGGCTGGCAGCTCGACGGAGGGATCGACGCTCAGTCGGACCTCGGCCAGGTAGCTCTGCTGGTCGAGCGTCTGGCTGACAACGGAGCCGACCTTGACGCCGCTGATGCGCACGTCGTCGCCCGCCGACAGCCCGTCGACCCGGTCGAAGCGGGCGACCAGCTCGTAGCCGTCGACGCGGCCGAGATCCGCCGAGGTATAGGCGAAGATCAGGAAGAACACGGCGACGGCGAGCACGACGCCGCCCATCACCGTCTCGATCACGTTGCGATGCATGTCCTCGCCGCCCTGCTGCTCCGCGCCGGTGCCGCGGGGCGGCCGCGCGCGTCTCGTCTCAATCGGGTACCCAAGGCTCGTAGTCGCCGGTCGCCGCGGCGCGCTTGCCGCCCTCGAGCGTATGGCCCGGCGGCCGGTAGGCGCCCAGCGTGCCGGTCAGGTTGGGCACGTGCTCCTTCTGCCATTGCTGGCGATAGGGGCTCTGCTCGCCCGGCGGCTCCTTGACCTGGTGGTGGAGCCAGCCGTGCCATTCCGGCGGCACGCGGCTCGCCTCGCTCTCGCCGCCGTCGAAGACGACCCAGCGACGCTCCCGCCGGGTGCCGGCCGAGCGCTTGTCCACATAGTAGCGATTGCCCGTCGGGTCGGTCCCGACGTGCTTGCCGCGCCGCCTGGTCTTGAGCATCAGGTAGGCGCGCATGCTCCATTCATAGATATCGAAAGCCATGGACCGGCGATTCGGTTGTTCGATCGTGGCGGCACGATGACCGCGCCGCCGGGGACCGATGTCACGTGAGACCGGTGCTGTCCGACGGCACGACGCCCGGCCGCGCCCGCCGGACACCGGGCGCGCGGACTATGGCACCGGATTCCGCGAGGGTCCAGACCCGCGGGCTGCCCCGCCGGCGTTCGACAGCCCGCGCGGCATGCATGGCGCCCCCGCCGAGCCATCGATCCCGCGCAATGCTGCGCTGCACAAGAACCGCGGGCCGGGCTGCGCCGCCGACGCCATGTCAGGAGACCTGCCGGCGGATCGCCGGCCCACATCAAGAAAAACACGTGCTCGGAGAAATCGCATGACCGCCAACGACCACGACGTCCTCGCCGCCGCCGCGGCGGCCCGGGCCGCGCAGCAGCGCTGGCTCGCCCGCTCCCTGCCCCGCGCCCTCGCCCGCCTTGCCGGGATGCCCCTGCGCGCGCTGGTCGCATGGCGCCGCGCCATCGAGCGGGAAACCGCCCTCCGCCGGCTGGAGGCGCTGGACGACCGGATGCTGTCCGATCTGGGCCTTCTGCGCGGCACGATCGAGGAGCAGCTCCTCGCCGCCGAGGCGGCCGAGAAGCGGCGCCGCGTCGCCGGGGCGGCCGCTGACGGCGCCGGTACCGTAACCGCCGCCGCCAATCAGGACGCGCCTGCGCCGGCCGCGCCGACCGGCACGCGCCACGCGGCCTGAACCGGTCCTCCCCGCCTATCCCGGCCCGGTGCCGGATCCGGCCGGCCGGTCGGGCTCCACCGGGCCGAGCTCTTCCAGAAAGCGGGCGATCGCCCGCTCCGCCTCGGCCCCCGCGAGATTGCCCGCGTGCAGATGCAGCCGGGCCTCCGCCGGCCGGCCGAGCAGCCGTTCCGCGCGGTCGAAGAAGACGCCCGGATCGGCGCCCTTCGACGTGCAGAACAGCCCGACCCGCCGCCCCCGCAGCGCCCCGGCGTAGCGCGACAGCGCGGTCGCCAGCGGACTCGACGGCCGGCCGGCCCAGACCGGCCCGCCGATGGCCACCGGGTCGAAGGTCTCCGGATCGGCCGACAGCGGCTCGATCGGCGCCTTGCGCCCGGTCAGCGCCTCGAAGGCCCCGACGACGATGCCGAGCCCGGCGGCGGAGCGCGGCCGGGTCCGGTGTTCGACGATATCCACGACGGGCGCGTGCAGGCCGTCGGCCAGCCGGTCGGCCAGACCCTTCGTGGTGTGCGTCAGCGAATGGACGATCACGAGCGCGCTCACGGTCCCCTCCCCGCTCCGGCCCTGGTCCCGACCCCGATGATCATGTGCGATCCGCGGCGATCCTGCGCCCGCCGGCGCGCCGGCGCCTTGATCGGTGTCAACGCGTGCCCGCGGGCCATGCCGATGCCGTATCTTGTGTCATCGGGCCATTGCGCCCACGAGCGGTAGTCGATACTTTCGATCGGCGCGGCGCTCGCCGCATCCGCTCCCGCCCCTTTCCATCGAGTCCCCGGCCACAGTTCAGGCATCACGTCGAGAGTCCGGCACAAGCTGTGGACAGTCTTGGGGATTTCCCGGGTACGAGGCGGGAAGCGGCGGCGATATCGCCGGTAACTCAAGGCCCTATCCGAAAAGAGTACAAGGCCGCGATTTTGGCCTTGCGCCCACAAGATGTTGTGGCCAAAAATGCACCTCGACACCGGATATCGCGCAGCGCCGCTGGCGCGCCGATCGTTCGGCCCACCCGAGGATTCCATCGCCTAACGAGCCACGGCCCGGCCGGTCGTCGACAAGCACGAGTCGGGCACGCAAAAGGGGGCACCACGATGCGCATCGAGCGCCGCTTCACGTCGGCGGGACAGGATCCCTACGCCGGTATCGGGTTCCGCACGGCGTCGAGCGAGATCCGCAATCCCGACGGATCGGTCGTCTTCAGCCAGACCGACATCGAGGTGCCCGAGGCTTGGAGCCAGGTCGCGACCGATATCCTGGCCCAGAAGTACTTCCGCAAGGCCGGCGTCCCGGCCCGCCTGAAGGCGGTGGAGGACCCGGATGTCCCCGCGTTCCTGTGGCGCCGCGTGCCCGACACCGACGCGCTCGCCGCCCTGCCGGAGGGCGAGCGCTACGTCCGCGAGACCTCGGCCAAGCAGGTCTTCGACCGGCTGGCGGGCACCTGGGCCTATTGGGGCTGGAAGGGCGGCTATTTCGACGGCGAGGCCGACGCCCGCGCCTACTTCGACGAGATGGTGCACATGCTGGCGCGCCAGATGGCGTCGCCGAACAGCCCGCAGTGGTTCAACACGGGGCTGCACTGGGCCTACGGCATCGACGGCCCGGCCCAGGGGCACTACTACGTCGACTATCGCACCGGCGAACTGGTCAAGGCGGAGAGCGCCTACGAGCACCCGCAGCCGCATGCCTGCTTCATCCAGTCGGTCCAGGACGACCTGGTCAACGAGGGTGGCATCATGGACCTGTGGGTCCGTGAGGCGCGGCTGTTCAAGTACGGCTCGGGCACCGGCTCCAACTTCTCGCGCCTGCGCGGCGAGAACGAGCCCCTGTCGGGCGGCGGCCGGTCCTCGGGCCTGATGAGCTTCCTGAAGATCGGCGACCGGGCGGCGGGCGCCATCAAGTCCGGCGGCACGACACGGCGTGCGGCCAAGATGGTGACGGTCGACATCGACCACCCGGACATCGAGGACTACATCGACTGGAAGGTGGTCGAGGAGCAGAAGGTCGCCGCGCTGGTCGCCGGCTCCAAGGCCGTTCGCAAGCACATGACGGCGGTGATGAAGGCCTGCACCGAGGCCGATCCGGCGCTCGGCGACAAGCGCTTCGAGCCTTCGGCCAACCCGGCGCTCAAGAAGGCCCTGCGCGACGCCCGCGCGGCCATGGTGCCGGACAACTACGCCCAGCGCGTGATCCAGTTCGCGCGCCAGGGCTACACCGACATCGCCTTCAAGACCTACGACACCGACTGGGATTCCGAGGCCTATCTGACGGTCGCGGGCCAGAACTCCAACAACTCGGTGCGCGTGACCGACGAGTTCCTGGAGGCGGTCGAGGCGGACGGCACCTGGGACCTGACGTGGCGCCTGTCCGATGGCGTCGCCAAGACGGTGCGCGCCCGCGACCTGTGGGAGAAGATCGGCTACGCCGCCTGGGCCAGCGCCGATCCGGGGCTGCAGTACGACACCACCATCAACCAGTGGCACACCTGCCCCGCCTCCGGCCGGATCAACGCCTCGAACCCGTGCTCGGAGTACATGTTCCTCGACGACACGGCCTGCAACCTGGCGTCGCTGAACCTGATGCAGTTCCGCGGCAAGGCTGGCCGGCTCGACGTCGAGGCGTTCGAGCACGCCTGCCGGCTGTGGACGGTGACGCTCGAGATCTCGGTCCTGATGGCGCAGTTCCCGTCGGAGGAGATCGCGCGGCTGTCCTACGAATACCGCACGCTGGGCCTGGGCTACGCCAATATCGGCGGGCTGCTGATGGCCTGGGGCGTGCCCTATGACAGCGAGGCGGGCCGGTCGATCGCCGCGGCGATCACGGCGGTCATGACGGGCGTGTCCTATGCCACCTCGGCCGAGATGGCCGAGGAGCTGGGCCCCTTCCCCGGCCACGGGAAGAACCGCGACGCCATGCTGCGCGTCATGCGCAACCACCGCCGCGCGGCCCATGGCGAGACGGCGGGCTACGAGGGGCTGTCGGTGCCGCCGGTGCCGTTCGACGCGGAGACCTGCCCCGACGGCGACCTGGCCGAGGCGGCCCGCCGCGCCTGGGACACGGCGCTGGCGCGGGGCGAGAAGCACGGATACCGCAACGCCCAGGCGACGGTGATCGCGCCGACCGGCACGATCGGCCTGGTCATGGACTGCGACACCACGGGCATCGAGCCGGACTTCGCCCTGGTGAAGTTCAAGAAGCTGGCCGGCGGCGGCTACTTCAAGATCATCAACCGGGTCGTGCCCGAGGCGCTATCCACGCTCGGCTACACCCCGGCGCAGATCGAGGAGATCAAGAACTACGCCGTCGGCCATGGCACGCTGGAAGGCGCCCCCGGCGTCAACCATGAGACCCTGCGCGAGAAGGGCTTCACCGCGGCCATCCTGGCGAAGCTGGAATCCTCGCTGGGCAGCGCGTTCGACATCAAGTTCGCCTTCAACAGGTGGACCCTGGGCGAGGAGTTCTGCACACGGGTGCTGGGCATCCCTCAGGACAGGCTCGACGACTTCGGCTTCGACATGCTCGCCTGGCTGGGCTTCTCCCGCGAGGAGATCGAGGCGGCGAACACCTACTGCTGCGGGGCGATGACGCTGGAGGGCGCGCCGCATCTCGACCCGGCCCACCTGCCGGTGTTCGATTGCGCCAACCCCTGCGGTCGGATCGGCACCCGATACCTGTCGGCCGAAAGCCACATCCGCATGATGGCGGCGGCCCAGCCCTTCATCTCGGGCGCGATCTCCAAGACCATCAACATGCCGAACAAGGCGACGGTCGAGGACTGCAAGGACGCCTATCGCCTGTCCTGGAAGCTGGGGCTCAAGGCCAACGCCCTCTACCGCGACGGCTCCAAGCTGTCCCAGCCGCTGTCCTCCCAGCTGCTGGAGGACGACGACGAGGACGAGGCCGAGGCGCTGGCGGACACGCTGGCCGACGCCCCGAACGCGGCGCGCGGCCGGATGGTCGCCGAGCGGATCGTCGAGAAGGTGGTCGAGCGGGTGGTCGAGAAGCCGGCCGGCCGGGCGCCCCTGCCCAACCGCCGCAAGGGCTACACCCAGAAGGCCGTCGTCGGCGGGCACAAGGTCTATCTGCGCACGGGCGAGTACGATGACGGCTCGCTGGGCGAGATCTTCATCGACATGCACAAGGAAGGCGCCGCTTTCCGCTCGCTGATGAACAACTTCGCCATCGCCGTGTCGATCGGCCTGCAGTACGGCGTGCCGCTGGAGGAATACGTCGAGGCCTTCACCTTCACCCGGTTCGAGCCGGCGGGCCCGGTCACCGGCAACAGCGCGATCCGCATGGCGACCTCGATCCTGGACTACATGTTCCGGGAGCTGGCGGTCAGCTACCTCGCCCGCGACGACCTGGCCCATGCCCAGAGCGAGGACATGCGCCCCGACGCCATGGGCGCGGGCGAGAAGGAGGGCGAGCTGCCCCCGGCGCCGGATGTCCAGGAGGCGCTGCAGCGCATCGCCTCGACCGGCTACCTCCGGGGCAACACCAACCTGCGGGTGCTCGATGGTGGCCGGGCCGCCGGGGCGCGGGACGTCGCCGAGGCGGCGACCCGGGCGCTCGACGAGATGGGCGAGATCGAGGGCGAGGCCGTCGCGCTGTCCGGCACCGACGGCGGGGCGACCGAGGCCCGGGTCCGCGTGACGGAGGAGGCGAGCTACAGCTCTCCCCGCATCTCGGCCACCCAGGCCCGCGTCATGGAAGCCCGCGCCCGCGGCTATGAAGGCGACCCCTGCCCCGAGTGTCAGAACATGACCCTCGTGCGCAACGGCACCTGCCTCAAGTGCGACACCTGCGGCGCGACGACCGGGTGCAGCTAGGAAGGAGCGAGCAATGGCGACCAATCCACCGGCCGGCGACGGACATCGAAACGGCGCCGTAAGGGGCCGATCCCAGACCTACAATCCGACGACCGAGACATGGACGAAGCGCGACACCGATACCGGGCGCTTTATGGACGGCAAGAAGGACGGGACACCGTTCAAGGGCGTCCGGAAGGAAAAGTAGGTCGCCCACCGCAAAGCGGTGCGCGACGGCACCGGCGGTGCCCGCGTTGCGCAGCGCCTCGCGGCGCTGGTCAACCTACGAGGTCGATGACAGTGTATCGATAGTCAACGTCCTTTAAAGACAAACGCTTGACACTTCGGCCCCGCCGATTCCGCTTCGCGCATGGGGCCGAGATGTCGACACACACCGCCGGACACCGTCCCGTCCTGGGACTGGCCGCCTTCTTCGTCGGCGCCCTCGCCCTCGTCGCCGTCACGCTCCATATCTCCGGCACCTTCGCCGAGCCGGAACAGAGCGCCGCGACCACGATCGGCGAGATCGCCGCCGAGATCCGGAACAGCGCCCAGCGCGCGCTCTCGAACGATCCGGCCCCCGCGCCGCCGCCGCCCTCGTCGGCCTGGGACTCCGAGGCCTTTCTCCTGATCGCCGTGCCGGTCCTCGCAGGCATCGCGGCGGTTCTGGGCGCCGTCGGGCTGTTCCGTCGGGAAGCGCCGACGCTGCCGGGAATCGCGATCGCGATGGGCTGCAGCGCCTTCGTCATGCAGTACGTGTTCTGGCTGGCGCTCTTGATCGGCGGCATCTGTCTGTTGATCGCGATCGTGAACAACCTGGACGGCATTCTCGGGGGATAGGGACATACGGCGCTCCGTAGGTCGCCCACCGCGAAGCGGTGCGCGATGGCACCGGCGGTGCCCGCGTTGCGCAGCGCCTTGCGGCGCTGGGCAACCTACCGCGCTCCGTAGGTCGCCCAGCGCGAAGCGATGCGCGACGATCGTCGCGCCGCCGGGGCCCGATCCCGGCGTCCGCACCCCCTCACCCTCCCCCGGCCTGACGGCCGCGGGCCCCTCCCTCTCCCGCCGGGAGAGGGATTTTCTTCGTCGAATCAGGGCCCTGCGCCCCCTCTCCCACAGGGAGAGGGACAGGGTGAGGGGTCACGACCTGGGCAGCGACGCCCCGACCTCCCCTACCGGTTCGCCTCGACCACCTCGACCAGGCGGTCGTACTCCGTGGCCACGGCGTCGTCCTGCGAGAGGATGTCGGCGCCGATTTCGGCGAACATGTCCATCATCCGGTCATGCTCGTCCTGGGGGAGCTCGAGGATCTCGCCGCCGTTCTCCTCCCAGGTCGCGTTGGCGCGCTCGACGTTCTCGATGCCCCAGGACAGGACCGCCTGCTCGGCCTCGCGGCCTTCCTCCAGGATCACCTGGCGGACATCCTCGGGCAGGCCCTGGAACCACTGCTCGTTGACCACGTTGACCGAGACGAGCTGGGAGAAGCCCAGGTCGGTGACGTACTGCGCCACGTCCCAGTACTTGAACGCCGTCAGGATCGGCATGCCGGCGACCATGCCGTCGATATTGCCGCTCTGCAGCGCCGGGACGACGTCGCTCAGCGCCATCGGCGTCGGGCTGGCGCCGAGCGCCGACATCGGCTCGGTCTGGAGCGGCGTGGCGAAGGTGCGGATCTTCAGCCCCTCGAAGCCGTCGAGCGTGGAGACCGGCTCGCGGGTCAGCACGAGCGTCGGACTGTTGAAGATCGCCCCGACGATGCGCAGCCCCTTGTCGAGCGCCATGGTCTCGATGTGGTCGCGGTAGTCGGGATCGTGGATGACGCGGCCGACATGCTCGGGCGATTCGAACAGGCCCGGCGCCTCGAAGACCTGGAGCGTCGGCTCCGTGCCGGTCAGGAAGGCGGTCGGCGTGATGAAGGACTCGATCGTGCCGAACAGCGTGCCCTCGACCATGCGCGGGATCGCGCCCAGCTGGCTCGCCGGGTAGAGCTCGATCGTCAGGGCGTCGGTGCCCAGGCGCTCCTCCACCCCGGCCTTGAAGACCTTCTGCCACTCGTGCTGGACGTCGTTGATGGTAGCACTCGCCATCTTCATGACGGGCTGGGCGGCGGCTTCGCCCGGCGCGGCGAGGCCGGCGGCGAGTGCCAGCGGCGCCAGCGCGGCGGCGGCGAGCAGGCGTCGGCGGAGTGTCGACGGGGTCGTGTGGGTCATGGGTCTGGCCTCCCCTCCAGGCGGTCGGTCGGGTGTCACAGGAGCCGGGTCGGCAGCAGCGCCAGCCCCGGCACGTAGGTGATGATCGCCAGCGCCAGGATCTGGACCGCGAGGAACGGCAGGATGCCGCGGTAGATCTTGGCGAGGTCGGGATCGAGCATCGACTGGGCGACGAACAGGTTCAGCCCGAAAGGCGGGGTGAACATGCCGATGCTCAGATTGACCGTCATGACGATCCCGAAATGGATCGGGTCGATGCCCAGCGCCGTGGCGACCGGCACCAGGATCGGCGAGAGCACGAGGATCGCGGAGAGCGGGTCGACCACGCAGCCGAGCACGAGCAGCAGCCCGTTGACCGCGAGCAGGAAGACCCAGGCCGGCAGGTCGGCCTCCGCGATGGCCGCGACGAGGCCCTGGGGCACGCCTTGGACCGTCAGCAGCCAGGAGAAGACGCCGGCCGCCGCGACGATGATCAGGATCTGCGCGGTCAGGTAGGCGGCGTCGCCCGCGACCTCGAGAATCTGGCGCCAGGTCAGGCTCTTCAGGGCGTAGCGCGCGGCCAGCATGGCGTAGAGGCAGGCCACGCCCGCCGCCTCGGTCGGCGAGACGACGCCGGAATAGATGCCGCCCAGGATGATGACCGGCATGGCGAGCGCGACGGCCGCCCGCGCGCTCGCCCGGGCCAGGCGCCGGGCGTCGAAGCGCCCGCGCTCGCGCACGCCCCGCCGGCGCGCGGTCCAGACGATATAGGCGGCCGTCAGCCCGCCGATCAGCAGCCCCGGCAGCAGCCCGGCGAGGAACAGCCGCGGCACCGACTGCTCGGCCGCCGCGCCGTAGAGGATCATGGCGATGCTGGGCGGGATGACGATGGCCATCGCCCCGCTGGAGGTGATCAGCCCGAGCGAGAAGCGGTCGCCGTAGCCCTTCTCCAGCAGCGTCGGGTAAAGCGCCCGGCCGACCGCCGCCACGGTCGCCGGGCTGGAGCCGGAGATCGCGCCCATCAGCGTCGCCGTGCCGACGGTCGTCAGCCCCAGGCTGCCCCGGACATGGCCGACCAGGGACAGCACCCAGTCGACCAGCCGCTCCGCGATGCCGCCACGGGCCATCAGCTCGCCGGCGAAGACGAAGAAGGGCACCGCCAGCAGGGCGTAGTTGTCGACCCCGCCGAAGAGCGACTGGTGCAGCGCGGCCAGCGGGACGTTCGTGAAGGCGGCCAGCGCCACGGCGGCGCCTGCCAGCAGCGCGACGAAGATCGGGAACCCGGCGGCGAGCAGGACCACCGGCAGGACGAGCAGCGCCCAGATCACGCTCCCGCCTCCGGGTCGGGCCGGCCGCGGCCCAGGCGGACCAGCGCCGCGATTCCGCGCCAGGCGGCGATCGCGGCAATCAGCGCGAAGCCGACGGTGACCGAGGCGTGCGGGATCCACATGGGCAGGCCCAGCGCCATGCTGCGCTGGCCGATGGCGAACAGGCGGTCGAGAAATCCCACCGACTGCACCGTCACGAAGGCCGCGAGCGCCGCCGTCGCCAGCGCGATGACGGCCGCCAGGGCCGTGCGCGCCCGCGGCGGCAGGCTGTCGGCGAGCAGGCCGATGGTCAGATGCCCGCCGCGCGCGGTGACCAGGGCGGCGCCGAGAAAGACCGTCCAGGCCATGGCGAAGACCAGGATCTCGTCCGCCCCGTCGATCGAGCGCAGCAACACGTAGCGCGAGAAGGCGTTGGCGACATTGAGCCCGACCATCGCCACCAGGACGGCGCCCAGGACGAGCCGGAGCGGTTCGCGGACCCGCGCGCCCCCGCGGCCGGCGGACCGGCCCGGGGACGCGCGATCGGGGGTTTCCGAAATCAGGCCGACTCCAGGGCCTTGCGCACCGCCACCAGCTTCTTGGCCCGGGCCATGCGCAGCTCCTGGATCTGCTCGGGCGTGTAGTCGAAGATGCCGCCGCCGGTCTTCATGCCCAGCTTGCCGGCCTTGGTCCGGTCGGTGATCCAGGGGCTGACGTCGGGCCGGGTGCTCAGGTCCTTGTTGAGGTAGCTGCCCACCGCCTCATAGATGTCGAGGCCCGCGACGTCGAGCAGCGCCATCGGCCCGATCACCGAGAGCTTGTAGCCGATGCCCCAGGACACGCAGGTATCCAGGCCCTCGGGGTCGATCACCCCCTCTTCGACGAGCGCCACGGCCTCGCGCATGATGGCGTAGAGGACGCGGTTCTCGACGAAGCCGGGGACGTCCTTCTGCACGACGACAGGGAGCAGGTTCAGCCCCTTGACCGTGTCGCACATCCAGTCGACCGTCGCCTTGTCGGTCGCGCTGCCGGCGATGACCTCGATCATCGGGATGACGTGGGGCGGGTTCGACCAGTGCATGCCGACGACGCGGCCCGGGTTCGAGACGCCGTCCTGAAGCTTGGTGATCGGGATGCCGGACGTGTTCGAGGCGAGCACGCAGTCCTTGCCGACCAGGCCGTCGAGCTCCTTGAACACGGCGGCCTTGATGTCCGGCTTCTCCGGCACCGTCTCGACCACCAGGTCGACGCCCGAGACGGCCTCGGCCAGCGACTCGTGGGTCGTGATCGCCGAGGCGTCGCCCTTCTTCGGCATGCCCAGGTTGTCGAGCACGCCGAAGGCGACCTCCATGTCCTTGGGCGCGCGCGCCAGCGCCTCGGCGGAGGTGTCGTAGACGCGAACGGTCATGCCGCCACGCGCCAGCGTGGCCGCGATACCGGGCCCCATCGTGCCCAGACCGACAACGGCAGCAGTCGTCATGCTCTTTCCGCTCCCCCAGCGTGACGCCGTTTTCCGAATATGCTTTGGATGTGAACGATCTTGGCCCACCGCCGAACGGGCTGGCAATACAATTGTGACCGGAATCGAGGGCCGATCGGCCGGGCGATGGCGGCCCGGCCGATCGGCGGCGATTGAACGGGGCGCGACAAGGCGTCACTATCGCGGCCTCGAACCATCAACGATCGAACAACCATCCAGGCGACGGGAGACCGGGTCATGCTCAGGCTGCTCGGCCGGAAGACCTCCGGCAATGTGCAAAAGGTTCTCTGGCTGTGCGACGAGCTCGGTCTCGACTACGAGCGCGAGGACTACGGCCGCCAGTTCGAGAACACGCAGACGCCGGAATACCGGGCGCTCAACCCCAACGCCAAGGTGCCCACGCTGGTCGACGGCGACCTGGTGATCTGGGAGTCGAACACGATCCTGCGCTATCTGGCGACCAAGGCCGGCAGCGACCTGCTGCCCGCGGATCCGGCCGAGCGCACGCGGGTCGAACGGTGGATGGACTGGCAGCTCGCCTCGGCCAACCCGCATTTCATGACGCTGTTCCGGGGCTCGCGCCTGAAGCCGGAGGAGCGGGGCGACGACTACGACGCCGCCGTCAAGGAGATGGACGGGCTGATGCGCCTGCTCGACGCCGAGATGAAGAGCCGGCCCTACATCGCGCTCGACCGCTTCACCCTGGCGGATATCGCGCTCGGGCCGACGATCCATCGCTGGTTCGGCTTCGACGTGAACCATGACGGCGTGGGCAACCTGCGGACCTGGTACGCGCGCATGCAGGAGCGCCCGGCCTTCCGCGCCCATGTCATGGGATAGGCCCGAATCGGCTCGGGGCACGACGCTGTTTCCGAAATTCGGAACGCGGCGCCCCGGGGCGCGATGCCGGCCGCCGCCGACCCGTTTCGGAAAGATTACGGAACCGCGGGTGGCGCCCCCGCCCGCTTTCGCTTACCTTGACCGCGGCGGCGCCTTCGGCGCCATGGCGAGGGAATGGCGAGCATGCGCCTGGACGCGCTGACGTCGAAATCGAACGAGGACCTGATCGCCGTGGCCGAGGCGCTGGCGATCGAGGAGCGCACGGGGCGTCCGCGCCCGGAGCTCATCCACGGCGTCCTCGACCGCCTGTTCGCCGATCGCGGCCTGCGCGAGCTGACGGCCGAGGGCGTTCTGGTCCTGCCACCGGCCGAGGCGGAAGCCGACGGCCCGCCCGACGCGGAGGTCGGCGCCGAACGCCCCGCTCGGGTGCCCGACGGCTCCCTGCGCGTGGCCGACCGCTACGGCGACTTCCGCTCCCTGATCACCGTGCCCGGGCCGACGATCCGGCGGCTCAACCTGCGCAACGGCGACATGCTGACCGGCCGGATCGGCGGCGAGGCGGGGGCCGGGGGGCGCCTGCCGATGGTCGAGATCGATTCGGTCAACGGCAAGCCGGTGGTCGCCGCCGCCCGCCGCCGGACCTTCGAATACCTCACCCCGACCCACCCGGAACGCCCGCTGCGCCTGGAATACCCGGACAGCCGGTATCCGGAGGTCGGCCGCGTGGTCGACCTTGTCGCCCCCCAGGGGCGCGGCCAACGCACGCTGGTCGTCGCGCCGCCGCGCAGCGGCAAGACCATGCTGCTCAAGGAGCTGGCCAAGGGCATCGCCCACAACCACGCCTGCACCCATCTGATCGCGCTGCTGATCGACGAGCGGCCGGAGGAGGTCACCGACTTCGTCGAGAACACCACGGCGCGCGTGCATTTCTCGACCTTCGACGCCTCGCCCGACTGCCACATCAAGGTGGCGGAGAATACCATCGACATGGCCCGCCGCCTGGTGGAGTTCGGCCGCGACGTGGTCGTCCTGGTCGATTCGATCACCCGGCTGACCCGGGCCTACAACGCCGTCGCGCCGGCCACCGGGCGGGTCATGTCCGGCGGCATCGAGGC
Organism: Azospirillaceae bacterium; assembly: GCA_040220455.1. Taxonomy (GTDB): domain Bacteria; phylum Pseudomonadota; class Alphaproteobacteria; order DSM-16000; family Inquilinaceae; genus JAVJUS01. The sequence continues at coordinate 21,250 of JAVJUS010000080.1, read as the reverse complement.
GTCGTCCCTGCAGCGCGCCAAGAAGCTGTTCGGCGCCGCGCGCAACCTGCGCGAGGGCGGCTCCCTGACCATCATCGCCACCGCGCTCGTCGAGACCGGCTCGAAGATGGACGACCTGATCTACGAGGAGTGGAAGGGCACGGGCAACTCGGAAATCGTGCTCGACCGGCGCATCGCCGAACGCCAGATCTGGCCGGCGATCGACGCGGCGAAATCCGATACCCGGCAATGGGCGCTCATGTTCGACGAGCGCGAGCAGCGCCTGCGCACGGCCCTGCGCGCCGCGCTCGCCGGTCGCGGCCAGCGCCGGGGCACGATCGACAGCTCGCCCGGCGCCGCCACGCGCGAGCTGATCGAGCGCATCACCAAGACCGGGTCGAATGCCGCCCTGCTCGCCGACCTCGCCCGCCACCTGGAACCCGAAGCCCTGGTCACCGCCCGGTGATAGCGCCGCCGTGCCGGGATTCGCTGCGCTCTTCCCGACCGACCGCGACCCCCGCCTCCCGCCGTAGGTCGGCTAGGGCAATTTCCCTATCTTCAACAACCTAGAGCATCTTATCTGCGCCCGTTCGGGCGCAGGATGCTCTAGAGGCGAAGCCGAATGCCGACATGGGCCCCGGCCGCCGGGCGCGGGCCGCGACGTGTCGGGTTTCGCTGCGCTCCACCCGACCTACCGCGCACCCCGGACGTAGGGCAGGCCCAGCGCCGCGGGCAGGCTCGACCGGCGGCCGAAGAGGACGAGGACGACCATAACCATCGCGAAGGGTAGCATCTGGATGACGTCGGTCGGCACGTTGACGCCGCCGACCTGCAGCGCCGTGGTCAGCGACAGGCTGATGCCGAAGAGCGCCGCGCCGTAGAGCACCCAGGTCGGGCGGCCGCGCGAGAGCATCGCCAGCACGATGCCGATGAAGCCCGCGCCGTTGGTCATGAACGGCACGAACAGCCCCGCCCCGACATTGGCGAGATAGGCGCCGCCGATGCCGGCCATGGCGCCGGTGACCAGCACGGCCGCCGTGCGCGTCATCGCCACGTCGACGCCGGCGGAATCGAGCGCGGCCGGCTTGTCCCCCGCCGCCTGCAGGTTCAGGCCGATATGGGTCTTGCGATAGATCCAGACGACCGCGAAGACCGCCGCCACCGACAGGTAGACGATCGGGTGCCGGTCGAAGACCGCCGGGCCGACGACCGGGATCTGCGCCAGGCCCGGGATCGGCAGCGTCGCCGTGTCGGGCAGGCGCGGATAGGTGCGCGAGAACTGGAAGTGGTGGAGCAGCGCTGTCAGCCCCTCCGCGCCCAGGGTCAGCGCGATGCCGATGACGATCTGGTTCATGCCGAGCCAGACGCAGAACACCGCCATCAGGAGCGCCACCGCCGCGCCGCCCCCGGCCCCGCCCGCGAATCCGAGCCACAGGGAATCGCTGTAGTAGGCGGCGACGAAGCCGGTATAGGCGCCGATCAGCATCATCCCCTCGATGCCGATATTCAGCACGCCGGCCTTTTCCGAAATCTGCTCGCCCAGCCCGGCGAGCAGCAGCGGAAGGCCGGCGGTCACCGCGCCGACCACCAGGGAGGCGACGAAGGCTTCGGTCAGCAGCGCGCCCATGGCCTCAACTCACCGACTTGGCCTGGCGCCGCCGGTGGTCGATGTACTCGACCATGGCGAGGAAGATCAGTAGCAGCGCGACCAGGACCAGGATGTAGAAATGCGGCACGCCCAGGCGCCGCGACGCGCTCTCCCCGCCGATCGACAGGACGGAGAAGGCGAAGACGAAGGCGATGACGGCATAGCCGTTGAACCGGGCGAGGAAGACCAGCGGGATGATGGCCAGCCCGTAGCCCGGATTCCAGTCGGCGCGGACATTGCCCCAGACGCCGAGGATCTCCACCGCTCCCGCCGCGCCGGCCAGCGCCGCGCTGATCGCGAAGGTCGCCACGGTCAGGCGCGGCACCGACAGCCCGGCATGCACTGCCGCCTTCGGATTGGCGCCGACCGTGCGCAGGCGCAGGCCGAAGGCCGTGCGCGTCATCACCACATGCACGACCAGCACCGCGATCAGGGCGAGGATGACGCCGCTGTTGATCGTCGTGTCGAACAGCCGCGGGATGCGGTCCTCCACCGGCAGGGTGCGGGTCTGCGGGACCGTCGTGTCCGGATCGCGGAAGAACAGCTTGACCAGCACGTTCGCGAAGGACGTGCCGAGGAAGGTCATCATCAGGGTCGTGATGATCTCGTTGACCTGCTGGTAGGCCTTGAGCAGCGCCGGCAGCAGCGACCACGCCGCCCCGGCCGCCGCGGCGACCAGGATGCAGACGGGCAGGACCACCCACTGCGGCAGAGCCTGGGCCATGGGCGGAGCGAGCGCCGCGACCAGCACGGCGGCCAGCAGGAACTGCCCGTCGATGCCGAGATTCCAGATCCCGGCGCGGAAGGCGACGATCAGGCTGGCGCCCAGGAGCAGCAGCGGCGCCATGCGGGTGATCGTCTCCTGCAGGCCAAGCCAGGAGAACAGGCCGCGATCGACGACATAGGCGTAATAGGTCAGCGGGTCGACGCCGACCGCGACCAGGATCAGCCCGGCGACCACGAGCGCCAGGACGACCGGCGTCAGAGTCAGCAGCACCGATCGGCCGATCGCGCGCCACCGCTCCCCGCCGCCGCCGGCGGCCGCCGCGCCGGCCCCGCCTTCGGGCTCCACCCCCGCCATCATGGCCGGTCCACGCCGGTCATCAGCTCGGCGATGCGGCGCCGGGCGTCGGGCCCGTTGTCGACGATACCGGTCAGCCGGCCGCGCAGCATCACCGCGATCCGGTCGGAAAGCTCCATCAGTTCGTCCAGGTCCGTCGAGATCAGCACCGTCGCCACGCCCGCGTCGGCCGCGTCGCGAATGCGCGCCCGGGCGCTGCGGATGTTGTTGAGGTCGAGCCCGTAGGTCGGCTTGTTGTAGATCACGGCCTTCGCCCGTCCGTGCAGCTCGCGGGCCAGCAGGGTCTTCTGGATGTTGCCGCCGGACAGCCGGCCGATCGGCGTGCGGGTCGAGGGCGTTCGGACGTCGTAGTCCTCCACCAGATCCTCGGCGTGATCCTGAATCGCCCCGGCCCGCGCCATGCCGCCGGACCAGAAGGGCGGCTCGCCGATCTGCTTGATGACCAGGTTGAGCTCGACCGGAAAGGGCGCCACCGTCCCCTCCCCCAGCCGGTCGTCGGTGACGTAGCGCAGGCCCGCCTTGTGCCGCTCGGGCACGCCCAGGCGCTCGATCGCCCGGCCGTCGAGCCGGATCGTTCCGCGGTCGGGCCGGCGCTGGCCGGACAGGATCTCGGCGAGCTGCTTCTGGCCGTTGCCGTCGATGCCGGCGATGCCCAGGATCTCGCCCCGCCGCGCCGCGAAGGAGACGCCGTCCACGTAGGGCCGGCCCTCCGGGCGCTCGAGCGTCACGTCCTCGACCGCCAGAACTTCCGGCGCGCGGGGATCGACCGGGTTGCGCCGGGTCATGCGCCCGCCCTCGATCGCCGCCGCGCGCTCGACCGGCGTGTCGGCCTCGGGCGTTTCTGGATGGCCGAACATGAGCGCGATGATCCGGTCGGTCGCCGTCTTTTCGTCGAGGCCACGCAGCGTCTCCGGCGGGATCTCCCCGACCATGCGCCCGAGGCGCAGGACCGAGACCCGATCGCCGAAGTCGAAGGCTTCCTTGAGCTTGTGGGTGATGAAGACGACGCCGATGCCGCGCGCGGTCAGCCGGCGCATCAGCGCGCCCAGCCGCTCGATCCCCTTCGGCGTCAGCATGGAGGTCGGCTCGTCGAGCACCAGCACGCCCTCGCCGCGCCACAGGGCGCGGATGATCTCCACCTGCTGCTGCTCGCCGAGCGAGAGTTGGCCGGTCACGGCGTCGGGATCGACATCGATGCCGAAGGCGGCAGCCATCTCGGTGAACCGGCGCACGACGGCGTCCCGGTCCGGGCGGCGCCACCAGGGCCCGCCCAGCATCAGGTTCTCCGCCACCGTCAGGGTCGGGACCAGCATGACGTGCTGGAAGACCGTGCCGATGCCGAGCTGGAGCGCGCGCCTGGGCGAGTCGATCACCACCGACCGGCCGTCGACGCGGATCTCGCCCTCGTCGGGCTGGAGCAGCCCGGCCAGCATGCTGATCAGCGTCGACTTGCCGGCGCCGTTCTCGCCCAGCAGGGCGTGCACCTCGCCCGGGCGGATGGTCAGGTCGACGTCCTGGTTGGCCACGACGCCGGGAAACCGCTTGGTGATGCCGCGCAACTCGACCGTCGCGGCGCTTACGGGGGCCGCCGCGTCTTCCGAGTCGACCGCGGCGGCTGCGCTGTCCCTCGCCATGCCTCTCCCCGGGAAGGCGGGAAATCCCGGCCCGCGGGCCGGAAGCGGGGGCGCGGCGCCGACCGCCGCGCCCCGGGAACCGGCGCCGGCCCCGATGCCGGGGCGGCGTCCGTCCTTACTCCTCCGCGGCCTCGACCGTGGACATGAGCGCGCGGACCTCCTCGGCGTCGAACACGGCCGCGACCTCGATGTCGCCGGCGACGATCTGCTGGCGCAGGTCCATGAGCTCGGCCCAGACGTCCTCGGGGATGTGCGGCGTCTGCAGCAGGCGGACCGAGTCGTCCTCCAGCCCGATGCTGTAGCCGCGGGTGCCGAACTCGTCGTTGCGCAGATCCTCGACCATCTGGGCGTAGACCGGGGTCATGTCCCAGACGACCGAGCTCAGCAGATGGCCGGTGTCGAGCTCGGACTTGTCGCCGATCACGTCGATGAACCAGGCCTGGCCGCCGTCGACCGCCTCGGTCGTCTCGACCGCCTGGATCATGCCGAAGCTCGACCCGTTGCCCTGGCCGAAGATGATGTCGGCGCCGGCGGAGATCACCGACTCGGTCACCCGGCGGCCGCCCGCGGCGTCGCTATAGGCGGCGGGGCCGATGACGGCGTAGCGGATCTCCACCTCCGGGTTCTCGGCCTGCACGCCCATGGCGAAGCCGGCGGACTGGGAGTTCCAGGACGGCGGCTCGCCGGAGACGACGATGCCGACCGTGCCGGTGCGCGACATCTTCGCCGCCAGGCGGCCGGCGAGATAGGCACCGTCGTGGCCGCTCAGCGTGTAGTCGGCGACGAGGCCCGGCTCCAGATCCTCCGGACGGTCGACGATCGCGACGGGCGTGCCCGTCTCGCGCGCCACTTCCGGGGCGGCGGTGTTGTAGCCGCTGGCATGCGCTATCATCAGATCCGCGCCCTCGGCCGCCAGCTCGCGCAGGGTCGGGCGGACGTCGCCGTAGCCCAGCCCCTCGGCCGGCATGAACTCGAGATCGTACTGCTCCGCCACCGCGCGCGCGGCCTCGACCCCCTGCTGGTTCCAGCCGTAGTCCGTGCCCTGTTCGGGCACCAGGATCGCGATGCTGTCGACCTCGGCCGCCGGGGCCGCCGACATCAGCGCGACGGCGGATACCATCGCGGCGCCGAACGCGGTCGCCGTTTTCATAATTTTCATATTGGTGCCTCCTCTGCCCGTCCGCGCCCGTGATCGTGCACGGGCGGTCACTGGACACCGTCGACGATCGGAGTCCCCTCGTCGCGTTCCGAAAGCCCCGCCGCCGCTGTCCATTGGCCCGAGAGTACCCCGCGCCCTAAAGTGCCGCAAGACTCCCCCGCCTCGCCCCTTGTTCGGTCCAACCTGCTGACGCGGAAAGCGAAATGAGTTCTCGACACACGCCACGACCGCGACTTTCCGTCCGCGCGGTCCTGCTCGCCGCGGCCCTCGCGGCGGCGCCGGCCGGCCCGGACGCCCGGGCGGAAACGCCGGCGGGCGGCCCGGCCGGCAGCCACGCAAGGGTCGTGATCGTCAATGACGGGCCGGCTCCGCTGGCCTGCCGGGCCACCGTCGCCCACTGGTTCTCCCGCGACTTCGGCACGATCCAGCCCGGGGAGCGCCGCACCATCCCGGTCGCCGCCGATCCGACGACCGGGACCGTGCATGTCTTCAACGGCCGGGGCGAGGCGCTGCCGCTGGAGATCTTCTACTGCGGCCCGGCCGGCGAGGCCTGGCAAGGCCGGGCGAGCCTGGACCTGCGCGCGGCGCTAACCGGCGGCGGGGCGGTGCCGGAGAGCGTGCGCTACCGCTGCACCGCATCCCCCGCCCGCGCCGACTGCCGAATCGAGCCGTAGGTCGGCAGAGCGAAGCGAACCCGACACCCCGGGCGCCGGCGCCCGTGTCGGGTTCGCTTCGCTCACACGACCTACGCATGAGGAGCGCCGGCGAAGCTACGTCGCGGTCCAGAGCTCGATCTCGATGGCGGCCAGGGCACGGCGGACGCGGGCAAGCGACTCGTCGACTTCGGCATAGCGGGCCTCGTCCGGCGTCGCCTGCCAGCGGCGATAGGCGTCGATCGCCGCGGAGACTTCCGATTCGAGTGCGTTCGCGGGGTCCGGCGCCGGATCCGGCCGCAGGGTACGCCCCGGGTCGGCCGACGGTGCCTCGCCGCGTCCGGCGAGCGAGAGCACCGGCCGCTTCTCCCCGCCCCGCGCGGGTGCCGGCGATGCAGGCACCCCGGCGCCGGCGTCCGGATCGGCAGCGCGCGGCCCGGCCGTGGCAGTCGGCGGGTCCGTGGGCGCCTGCGCCGGCTCTTCCGACACGCCCTCGTCCGGCCCCGTTTCCGGCTCCGGCTCCGGCAGGCGCAGCACCCCGGCCTCGTGCTGGCGCTTGGCTTGGCTGTAGACCCGGCTGACCGTCGCGATGCCGACGCCGTACAGGGCGGCGATCTCGCGCAGCGTCTTGCCGTCGCGGTCGCGCAGGGCGAGCACCCGGGCCTGGTCGCCACTGTCGAGCTTGCGGGGTCGGCCGACCAAGGCAGCCTCCATTTCCGAAACGCGGGCGACGCGTCGGGAATTTCGATACAGCCTGACCGCGCTCCTGTCCAGCCCCGCACCCGCCGACGGGGACAGGCGCCCACGGGGCGCCGAACGCTCCGCCTCGGCCGCTACAGCGGCCAGACCACCAGGATGGCCGGCGCCGCGACGGCGACGATCAGGATCTCCAGCGGCAGGCCCATGCGCCAGTAGTCGCCGAAGCCATAGCCGCCGGGCCCGAGAATGAGAGCGTTGTTCTGGTGGCCGATCGGCGTCAGGAAGGCACAGGACGCGCCGACGGCCACGGCCATCAGGAACGGGTCCGGGCTGACCGACAGGCGCTCGCCCAGCTCGGCCGCGATCGGCGCCATGACGACCGCCGTCGCCGCGTTGTTGAGCACGTCCGACAGGGTCATCGTGACGACCATCAGCAGGACCACGACCGCGGCAGCCGGCAGCCCGAAGGTGACGTCGAGGATGCCCTTCGCGATCAGTCCGGTCGCGCCGGTCGTCTCTAGCGCGCCGCCGACCGGGATCAGCGCGCCAAGCAGCACGATCACCGGCCAGTCAACGGCCTCGTAGGTCTCCCGCAGGGGCATGACACGGAGCACGACCATCGCCAGCGCCGCACCGCCGAGCGCCACGGCGATCGGCAGGATACCGAAGGCAGCGAGCCCGATCGCGGCTGCGAACAGCCCGACGGGCAGAACCGGCCGGATGCGCCGGCCGATGGTCACGCCGCGCTCTGCCAGCGGCAGGGCGCCGTAGGCCTGGACGAGCTGGGCCAGGCGCTCCGAATCCCCCCAGAGCAGAAGCACATCGCCGGCGCGGAAGCGGAACTCCCTCAGGCGGCCGCGATGGGGCCGACCCTGCCGCGACACGCCGAGCAGGGCGACACCCCAGCGCCTGACGAGATGAAGCGAATCGACCGTGCGGTCCTGGAGGCGGGAGTCGGGCGTGACCACCACCTCCATCGCGACGGCGTCCTCGCCGGACAGCCGGCTCGCCCGGCCGGTCTCGTCGTCGGCTTCCGCGTCGCCCGCCTCCACGTCCTCGCTGCCGCGCGCCGAATCGAGCGAGGCGCCGATCGCCTTCGCGAGGGAGTCGAGGGATTCGGGCGCGGTCTCGACCAGCAGGACGTCGCCTGCCTCCACCGGCAGCCGCCCGGCGGCCATCGGCAGGCGCCGCCCGCGCCGGAAGACGCCGACGATCTGGGCGTCGATATCGGACGTCTTCTCGGAGATCTCGGCGAGCGTCGCGCCGACGACGGGGGACTCCTCCGGTACGCGGAGCTCGGCCAGATAGTCCTCGATATCGAACAGGTCGGCCGGCTCCGCCGCGCTGCGCGCCGGCACGAGCCGCCATCCGATGGTCGCGATGAAGACGATGCCGGCGAGCGCCGTGACCAGGCCGACCGGCGTGAAGTCGAACATCCGGAACGGCTCGCCCAGCGCGTCGCCGCGCCAGGTGGCGATGATGATGTTGGGCGGCGTGCCGATCAGGGTGACGAGCCCGCCCAGGATCGCGCCGAAGCTGAGCGGCATCAGCACGACCCCCGGCGCCCGGCCCGCCTTGCGCGCCGTCTGCAGGGCCACGGGCATCATCAGGCCGAGCGTGCCGACATTGTTCATGAAGCCCGACAGGCCGGCGCCGATGCCCGCGAGCACGCCCACATGCGTCGAGGGCCGGCCCGTCGCCGGCGCGATCATCCGCGCGATCGCGTCGGTCGCCCCGGACCCGCCCATGGCGCGCGAGACGATCAGCACGAGTGCCACGGTCACCGTCGCCGGATGGCCGAAGCCGGAAAACGCCTCGTTGCCGGGAACGAGGCCCAGGGCGACGGAGACGATCAGCGCGCCGAAGGCCGCCACGTCGTAGCGCACGCGACCGCTGACCAGCAGCGCGACCAGACCCGCCAGCACGGCGAAGATCAGCCCCTGGTCGAGCGTCACGGCCGGCCCCTCGCCCGACGGCGCGCGCGGATGCTAGGCTCGCTCAATGGGACGCGTCCTCGCCACCGTGCTCGCGCTCTGGCTCGTCGGCCCTCCGGTCCCGCCGGCGGCAGCGGCCCGGGACGGGCCGGATCCCGTGCGCGCCGGCGTGCCGGTCGACGGCCTCTTCACCTACTGCGTGCACGAGGACCATCTGCGCGAGATGGCGGAGATGGAGTCCCGGCTCGTGCGCCAGGGCCGGGATCGGCGGTCCTTCCTGGAGCGCTTCGGCGCGCGCAAGACCGCCGAGTGCCACTACGCCCCGTTCCAAGACCTGACCTTCGTCGAGCGCGCGTTTTCCTGGCGCGGGTTCGATCGCGACGGCGCGGTCACCGACTGGGAGGCCTGGAGAGTCGTCACGGCGGAATGGGGCCTTCGGCTCTACGTGGTCATCGAGCGCGGCTGGGTCGTCCGCGGCGAGCCGATCTGAATGCACCCCGGTCCGTTTGTCCAGGCCTGCGCAATGTCGGATTTCGATCGGGACGCCCGTAGGTCGCCCACCGCGAAGCGGTGCGCGACGTCGCCGGCGGCGCCGTTGCGCAGCGCCCTGCGGCGCTGGGCAACCTACGGATGCCGCGAGACCCGGCCCGACCTACCCCGCCGGCTGCCGGTTGGGACGCAGGCCGGCCTCGCGGAAGCCGGCGCGCAGGATGTTGTTGTAGGAATGCTGCGGGTCGCCCTCGGTCCATTCCCCCGTCTCCGTGAACAGGACGCGCACCCCCGCCGCCCGGGCATCGGCGAGGCGCCGGGCGAGCGTGGCGCGCTGGCTGCCCCGCCGCCGGCTGTCTTGCCGGGTGGCGGAGAAGTCGAACCAGCCGGCGTCGCCGTGGCGGAACCAGGCGGCGGCACCGGTCGGCGCCCCGGTCGCGACGTCGCGGGCGAGGTAGAGCGTCCACGCGCCGTGGCGCGCGAGCCGCGCCACCACCGGCGCGCCCGCCTCCCCCAAGTCGAAGCCGGCGGCCACGATCGCGCCGGCTTCCGCCGCCTCCGCGTCGTCGGCGACGGGGGCGACGCGGATCGAGCCGTCGACATCCGGCGCCGGATCGGCCGCCGGCCGCTCGAACAGCATCCAGCCGCGCGTCGGCCCGAAGCCCGCGACGTCGAGCGCCGCCGTCAGCCCGGCCGCTTCAACGCCCGGCGTGACATGCAGGAAGTATCTCCGGATCCCGGCCTCGGCGTAGAGCGCCTTGATCCGGTCCAGCCCCTCCGGCGTCGGCGGACCGGACCGGCCGAGCCCGATCACCCGGTTCAGCAGGAAGTTCGGCACCCCGGCGGCGACGGAGACGAGCGCGCCGTCCACCGTCTCCAGCCGCAGGCCGAGCCGATCCCGCAGCGTCTGCCCGGCGGCTTCGTGCACGGCGGACAGCGCGGCGGCCTCGACCCGCTCGGCGCGGGCGGCGGACTCGTCATGGCTCCCGGCATGGGCGGCGACGCCCTCGGCGGGCGGTGCGGCGGTCTCGGCGATCATGGTATTCCCCCTCCTGAGGCGCGCGCCTGGCCCGGCCCCCTCAGACCCGGCAGACGTAGTAGTAATTCTGGATGTCGTGCTCGAGCTCGTGCACGACGACATCGGCGAACCCGGCCTCGGCCAGGTGGCGCTCCGCCGCCTGGCGGCCCCACATGGCGCCCAGCCCCTGGCCGCCCTGGGCGAGCGACACGGTCATGCAGTGCAGGCAGGAGACCGTGTAGAGCAGCGGGCCCAGCGGGTGGTCCAGGTTCTCGTGGACATGGGAGGAGCCCTTGATGTCCTGGGCCAGATAGACTCCGCCCGGCGCCAGCGACCGGCGGATACCCGCCAGCAGCGCGTCGGGCCGGGCCTGGTCGTGGATGGCGTCGAAGGTGGTCACGAAGTCGAAGGCGCCCGGCTCGGCGGTACGGTCGAAATCGCTCAGGTCGCGGACCTCGAAGCGGATGTTGGCGAGGCCCCGCCGCGCCGCCTCCGCCGTCGCCCAGCCGATCGCCTCGGCCGACAGGTCGTAGCCCGTGAAGCGGCTGGCGGGCCAGGTCTCGGCCATGCGCATCAGCGCGAGGCCCCGCCCGCAGCCGGCGTCGAGCACCCGGATTCCGGCGGCCAGGCGGTCGACCAGCCCGTCGGCCAGCGGCAGGATCGTGTCGACCAGCACGGGTAGCACGGTCTGGCCGGAATCCTCGGCCATGATCTCGTGGAAGCGGGTGTAGCGCGCATACGGCACGCCGCCACCGTGGCGGAAGCAAGCCAGGATATCGTCCTCGACCGAGCCGAGCGCGGCGATGTGCTGGGCGAAGAGACCGAGTGTCTCCGCCCCGCCGTCGCGGGCGAGGAAGGCCGCCTTGCCGGCGGGCAGGGCATAGGTCCCCGCCTCCGGATCGTGGTCGACGACGCGGCCGACGGTCATCGCGCCCATCCATTCGCGGACATAGCGCTCCTCCAGCCCCGCGGCCGCGGCGATCGTCGCGCTGTCCGCCGGCGGCAGGTCCGCCATGGCGTCGAACAGGCCGGCGCGATGGCCGATCGAGATCATCAGGCACAGCGCGCCGTCGTTGAGCATGCCGACCAGGCGCTCGGCGAAGGCCTCGTCGGGAATGGCGGTGGCCGCGGCGGGCGACCCGTCGGACGCGCTGGTGGCCAGGTGGGCGGTCATGGCAAATCCCCTCTCTTCAGGTTCGTATTTATACCGACTGGTCGGTTTATTCACGAAGCCACCGCACGCGATCGTCGTCAAGCGGATTCGGGTTTCAGTCCTGTAACAAAGCCGGAGTCCTTGACGAAAGGCGGCTCGGCACCCACTAAGACTGTACCGGTCGGAACCGACCGGATAGTCTGTTATCAGGGTGACAGAGGTCGATTGCCCGCGTGGTGACGGCCGTCACGGCCGTCGGGCGCCCGCTCGCGCGGGACCCGAGGCGAGCGGAGCTCGGAGGAGCCGCAGGATGCCGCGCAACGGGGCGGAGACCCGCCGCACGATCATGGATGCCGCCGAGGGGCTGATCCTCGAGCAGGGCTTCGCCGCGACCTCGATCGACCGGGTGATCGAGCGCGCGGGCGTGCGCAAGGGCACCTTCTTCTACCACTTCGAGACCAAGGCCGCCCTGGCGCTGGCGCTGGTCGAGCGCTACGCGGCGCTCGACCTGGAGCACCTGGAGGGCAACATGGCGCGGGCCGAGGCGATGAGCCGCGACCCGCTCCAGCAAGTGCTGATCTTCGTCGGGCTGTTCCGCGAGGCGGCCGAGAAGCTGAGCGAGCCCTATCCGGGCTGCCTCTTCGCCTCGTTCTGCTACGAGGCGGGGCTGTTCGACGAGGCGACGCTGGCGGTTATCCGCGACGCCATGGCCCGCTGGCGGGTGCGGCTCGGCGCCAAGCTGGCCGAGGCGTCGGCCAGGCACCCGCCCCGCGCCGATGTCGACACCGACAGCCTCGCCGACCTGCTGACGGTCATCTTCGAAGGCGCCTTCATCCTGTCCAAGACCTGCAAGGACCCGCGCACCGTGGCCGACCAGCTCGGCCACTACCGCACCTATCTGGAGCTCCTGTTCGGCGCGGAGTGAGGGGCCGGCCTCACATGCGGTCCGGCACCTCGATGCCCAGGAGGTCGAGCACGCGCTCCAGCGTGCGCAGGGTCAGCGCGGCGAGGCCGAGGCGGGAGTCGCGCAGGACGGCGTCGCTCTCCGACAGGATGTGGCAGGCGTTGTAGAAGCGGCTGAATTCCTGGGCGAGCGTGTGGGCGTAGTCGGCCAGCTCGTTCGGCGTCCGCTTGTCCCAGGCGGCCGCCACGGCGTCGGGCAGCCGGCCCAGCGCCAGCACCAGGTCGCGCTCGACATCGCCGGGCGGCAGCGGCGCGCCGGGCTCGAAGCCCAGGTCGCGCGCCTTGCGCAGCAGCGACTTGATGCGCACGGCGGCGTACTGGAGATAGGGTCCGGTCTTGCCCTCGAACCGGGTGAAGCGGTCGAGCTCGAAGACGTAGTTCGAGGTGCGGTGGTTGCCGAGATCGGCGAACTTGATCGCCGCGAGGCCGACCATGCGCGCGATCTCCGCCCGCTCCTCGGCCGGGTAGCCCTCGGCCAGCCCGGCCTCGTCGAGCCGGGCCATCGCCGAGTCCGACGCCATCCGGATCAGGTCCTGGAGTTTCATGACCCCGCCGGCCCGCGTCTTGAAAGGCTTGCCGTCCGGGCCGTTCATCGTGCCGAAGCCGATATGCTCCAGCCCGGCCGCGCCGCCGTCCGGACGCTTGTCGTAGCCGGCGAGCGCGGCGGCGCGGAAGACCTGCTCGAAATGCAGGTGCTGGCGCTGGTCGACGACATAGAGCACGAGGTGCGGCTGGTGCGCGCGCATGCGGTCGAGGATCGTCGCCACGTCCGTCGTGCCGTACATCACCGCGCCGTCGGACTTGAGCAGGATGAGCGGCGGCATATCGGTCTTGTCGTCGTCGCGCGCGACCCGGACGACGAGTGCGCCCTCGCTGACCTCCGCCAGGCCCTTGTCCTTCAGCTCCGCGACCATGGGGTCGATCAGCGGGTGGACGTCGGCCTCCCCCTTCCACAGGTCGAAGGTGACGCCGAGGGCGGCGAAATCGCGTCGCAGCCCGGCGATGGAGACGTCGACGAAATGCCGCCACAGGGCGACGTAGCCGGGCCTTCCGGCCTGAAGCTCGGCCGTCGCCCGCCGCGCCTCCTCCAGCCGCGCCGGATCCTCCCGGCAGGCGGCGGCGGCCGCCGGGTAGAGCGCCTCCAGATCCTCCATCGAGACCGGGGAGTCGTCCGGGAACGGACCGCTCGCGTTCTCGGCGGAGGCCGGCGCGAAATACGGCAGGTCCGGCTGGCGGCGGGCGACCTCGCCGATCAGCATGCCCATGGGCAGGCCCCAGTCGCCCAGATGCACGTCGCCCAGCGCGTCATGGCCGACGAAGCGGCACAGCCGCTTGAGGCACTCGCCGATGATCGAGGCGCGCAGGTGGCCGACATGCATCGGCTTGGCGACGTTCGGGCCGCCATAGTCGAGGATGACGGTCCGCGGCGGCTCGGCGCGCGGCACGCCCAGCCGGCCGTCGGCTGCCATCGCGGCCAGCCGCTCGCCCAGGAAGGCGTCGGTCAGGGTCAGGTTGATGAAGCCCGGCCCGGCGAGCGAGACATCGGCGAACAGCCCCGTCGGGCGCAGCCGCTCGGCCACCGCCTCGGCCAGGTCGCGCGGCTTGGCGCCGACCTTCTTGGCCGCCGGCAGGGCGCCGTTGCACTGGAACTGGCCCAGATCGGGCCGGCTCGACGGCACGACGAGGCCCAGCTCCGCCGGCAGCCCCGCCGCCTCGAAGGCGCGGGAGACGACACCGGTCAGATGGTCGGCGATGGAGGACATGGGCGTACGGCCCCGGCAACGGCGGCGGACAAGCGGGAAAAAGGCCGCGCCGTGATACGCAAGCCGCCCACCGGGCGCAAGGGGCGGCCGGCGCCCCCAGAGCCATGACGGGTGGGGTCGCGCCGCCGACCGTGCTACACGCGCATGCCATGACGCCACCGCCCGATACCGCCGCCGGCGACCCCGCGACCGGCGGCCGGACCGCCGCCGTCGCCCCCGCGCGCGCCCTCGGCCTGCTCTTCGCCACCGGGCTGACGCTGGGCGCCCTCGTGCCGCTGGGCCGGATCGCCGCCGGAGCCGGAGTGCCGGCGGTCGGGTACATGTTCTGGTTCGCGCTGGGCGGCGGGGCGGTGTCCCTGGCGGTGGCGCTGGCGCGCGGCACGCCGCCGCCGGCCGACCGGCGCCACCTGGGCTACTACCTCGTCGCCGGGGCGATCAGCCTCGCCCTGCCGCACAGCCTGCTGGTCGTCGTCCTGCCGCATATCGGCGCCGGGCTGGGCGGCATGCTCTACACCCTGCCGCCGTCGATCACCTACGCCCTGGCCCTGGCGATCGGGCTGGAGCGGCCGCGCGCCCTGCGCCTGGCCGGTCTGGCGCTCGGCCTCGCCGGCGCGGTGGTGCTGGTCGGCCCGCGCGGCACCCTGCCCGACCCGGCGATGGCGGGCTGGCTGCTGCTCGCTCTCGGCGTGCCGCTGTCGCTCGCCGTCGCCAACATCTACCGCACCGTCGCCTGGCCGGGGGAGACCGGGCCGCTGCCGCTGGCGACCGGCATGCTGCTGGCGGCGGCGACGATCCTGTTCGCCGTCATGGCCGCGACCGGCTCGTTCTACGGCCCGCTGCCGGTGCGCCACGCGGGCGACGTCGCCGTGCTGGTCCAGGCCGTCCTGGCCGGGCCCGGCTACATGCTCTTCTTCCGTCTCCAGCAGGTGGCGGGGCCGGTCTATCTCAGCCAGTTCGGCTACGTCATGACGGCCATGGGCGTCGCCACCGGCGCGCTCGTCTTCGGCGAGATCTTCACGATCTGGATGTGGCTGGCGCTGGCCGCGATGGCCGCCGGGCTCGCCCTGGTCAATCGCCAGCAGCGCTGACCGTCTCCGTCGTACGCGCGGCGCAGGCGGCGTCCAGCACCCGGTCCCATTCCGGCACCGCCCCGAAGCGCGCCGCGAGGAAGTCGACGAAGGCGCGGATCTTCGGCGACAGGTGCCGACTGTGGGGATAGAGCGCGTAGATCCCGCCGAACAGCGTGTCGTGGCCGGGCAGCAGCGGCACCAGCCGGCCCTCGGCGACATCCTCGGCGATCAGGAAGGTCGGCAGGATCGCCACCCCGGCGCCGGCCAGCGCGCTGATCCGGATGGCGTCGCCGTTGTTGATCTGAAGCCGGCCGGCCACGCGCACGCCTTCGGTCCGGCCCTGGCCGTCGACGAAGCGCCATTCGTGCGGACCGGAATGATAGGCGTAGAGCAGGCAGTCGTGCCCGGCCAGGTCGCCCGGCACCCGCGGCGTGCCGCGCCGCTCCAGATAGCCGGGGGCGGCGCAGGCGATCCGCCGGGCGGGCGCGAGCTTGCGCGCGATCAGGCTCGAATCCTGCAGCCGCGCCACGCGGATCGCCAGGTCGTAGCCCTCCTCCACCAGATCGACGAAGCGGTCGTTGAGCGTCAGGTCGATCGTGACCTCGGGATAGACGGCCAGGAATTCCGGAATCGCCGGCGCCACCTGCAGGATCCCGAACGAGACGGGCGCATTGATGCGGAGCTGGCCGCGCGGCGCCTCCTGGTGGCGGGTGACGGCGAGTTCGGCGTCCTCGACCTCCTGGGCGATGCGCGCGCAGCGCTCGTAGAGCGCGAGGCCGACCTCGGTCGGGGCGAGACGCCGGGTCGTGCGGTTGATCAGCCGGACGCCGAAATGGTCCTCGAGCCGGGCGACCTGCTTGCTGACGGCCGATTTCGACATGTCGAGCCGGCGTGCCGCCTCGGAGAAGCTGTTGGTCTCGACCACCCGGGCGAAGGTGATCATGGCGCTGACCAGATCCATCGGAGCTCTCCGGGCCGCGGCAGGCGGGCGCGCGGCTATGTCACCGGGCGACACGCGGGAGTATCGGTCGCTTTCCGTCGCCTTGTCCAGGCGATGGGCGTGTCGGCGTCGCCGGATAGAAACAGTGTTGTGCTGACCACCCGAATTCCGAACCGCCGACCGCGGCGCCATCTGAGGAACTCGCGGCCGGACCCCGGCCGATCCGGTTCTACCCGAGACGGGTCGTCGGACCCGATATCTCGACATCACGGAGGTTCCCCCGATGGCACGGGTCCTGGTTCTCTACTACTCCAGCTACGGCCATATCGAGACGATGGCCGAGGCGGTTGCGGACGGCGCGCGCCAAGCGGGCGCCGATGTCGACATCAAGCGGGTGCCCGAGCTGGTGCCGGCGGCGGTGGCCGAAAAGTCGGGCTTCAAGACCGACCAAGCCGCGCCGGTGGCCGAGCCCGGCGATCTGGAGCACTACGACGCGGTCGTCTTCGGCACGCCGACGCGCTTCGGCAACATGGCCTCGCAGATGAAGAACTTCCTCGATCAGACCGGCGGGCTCTGGGCCCAGGGCAAGCTGATCGGCAAGGTCGGCAGCGTCTTCACCTCGACCGCCAGCCAGCACGGCGGCCAGGAGAGCACGCTGCTCAGCTTCCATACGGTGCTGCTGCACCAGGGCTTCGTGGTGGTCGGCCTGCCCTATTCCTTCCAGGGCCAGATGCGCCTGGACGAGATCGTCGGCGGCAGCCCCTACGGTGCGACGACGATCGCGGGCGGCGACGGCTCCCGCCAGCCGAGCGAAACCGAACTCGAGGGCGCGCGCTTCCAGGGCCGACACGTCGCCGAGATCGCGAGCCGACTCGCGACCGGCACGGCGGCCAACGACCGCGCCGAACCCGAGGAGCGGAGGAAGACATGGGCCTCCTGATCGACGGCGTCTGGCACGACCGGTGGTACGATACGAAGTCCACCGGCGGCCGCTTCGTGCGCCAGGAAAGCGCCTTCCGGAGCTGGGTCACGCCGGAGGGGTCGCCCGGCCCCACCGGCGACGGCGGCTTCGCCGCCGAGCCGGGGCGCTATCACCTCTACGTCTCGCTCGCCTGCCCCTGGGCGCACCGCGCGCTGATCTTCCGCAAGCTCAAGAAGCTCGAGCGGGTCATCGACATCTCCGTCGTCGACCCCTTCATGGGCGAGAACGGCTGGTGGTTCGGCGACAGCGAGGGGACAATCCCCGACACGGTCAACGGCGCGACCTACCTGCACGAGGTCTATACCAAGGCCGACCCGACCTATACCGGGCGGGTCACCGTGCCGGCGCTGTGGGACAAGAAGGCGGGCACGATCGTCAACAACGAGTCGGCCGAGCTGATCCGGATGCTAAACTCGGCCTTCGACGCCCATGGCGACGACAGCCTCGACTTCTATCCCGAGCCCCTGCGTGCCGAGATCGACCGGATCAACGCGCATGTCTATGACACGGTGAACAACGGCGTCTACCGCACCGGCTTCGCCACCACCCAGGACGCCTACGAAGAGGCGTTCGACGCCCTGTTCGCGACGCTCGACGAGCTGGAAGCCCGGCTGTCGCGCCAGCGCTACCTGGTGGGCGACCGCATCACCGAGGCGGACTGGCGACTCTTCACGACGCTGGTACGCTTCGATCCGGTCTATGTCGGGCACTTCAAGTGCAATCGCAACCGGATCGAGGACTTCCCCAACCTCTCCAACTACACCCGCGATCTCTACCAGGTTCCGGGCGTGGCGGAGACGGTGAACCTGACGCACATCAAGCGCCACTATTACGAGAGTCACGAAACGATCAACCCGACCCGGGTCGTACCCAAGGGTCCGGCGATCGACTATTCGCGGCCCCACGACCGGGAGAGGTTGCCCCGCGCGGCCTGATCCGGCCCGGTCACCGGGCGGGCGGCGGCCGGCCCCGTCGGGGTCGGTCGCCATCCTCTTCCCGAATTACACGATGGACCGCTCGCACCGGACAGGATGATTTCCGAGAGATATCGACTCTAAGTGGCGTCATCGGCCAAATTTTTTATGATCTTGCGCAAGGCACGGTCGAGCGTCTCACCGTCCCGGGCACCGATGCCCTCGACCGCGAGGCGGTTGACCTCGACCTCCAGCGGGATGAGCTTCTCGCGCAGGGCGCGGCCGCGCTCGGTCAGGAAGATGTTCATCTTCCGCCGGTCGTGCGGATTGCGGACCCGCTCGACCAGCCCGCGCTGCTCCATGCCGTTGAGGGCGGTCACCGTCGTCGGCTCCATCATGCCGACGCGATAGCTCAGCTCCCGCTGGGTGAGGCCATCCTCCTCCCACAGCGCGCGCAGGAAATACCACTGCCCGATCGAGACGCCGTAGTTCGCGATCCGGTTGGCCAGGGCCCGCGACACCGTCCGTTGGGCATCTCGCAACAGATAACCGATCCCGTAATCCGCGGCCTGTAGTTCGGCGCGCGATTCCTCCCGCCGACCGATCTGCTCGTTTGATGGCGCCATCGCCCACTCTCGCTTGTCGTCCCGCAGCCAGGGCCGCCCAGGCGACCCGATCGATCAAAGACTACGCATGAACTCGGTTAGTTCGTTTTCTTACTTTCCCCGGACTCGGGACTTAGGGAACCCTGGAACATGTGCAATTGCAATCAAAATCTTGCGCCATCTCAAGCCCCTATCCCTACCGGTTGTTTACGCGTCATTAAGGAAGACATGACGGGATCGCCCCGGGGAGCGACCCCGGTCCGATGCTCCACCGTCCGATACCCCGCCGCGCCCGTGATCCCGCCATCCCGCCGCGCGCCCGTTGCGCGAGATCCGCGGCGCATCCGGTCGCCAAGGCGGCGCGCCGTCCCCATCTCTGGCGCAATCGCCGCACCGAGGAGGAGCCGATGCCGAAGCTGACGGTGGCCGTCACCCAGATGGCCTGCACGCCGGACACCGAGGACAATCAGGACCGCGCCGAGGCGCTCGTCCGTCGGGCGGCCGCGCTGGGCGCCGATCTCGTCCTGCTCCAGGAATTCTTCGCCACCCCCTATTTCTGCAAGGACCAGCTACAGGCGCATTTTTCGTCGGCGGCCCCGGCCGACGACCATCCAGTCATCGAGCGCTTTTCCCGCCTGGCGGCCGAACTGGGCGTGGTGCTCCCGATCAGCTTCTTCGAACAAAAGAATAACGCATACTACAACTCTCTGGCTATGGTCGACCGCGACGGATCGCTCAAAGGCCTATATCGAAAGTCGCACATCCCCGACGGCCCGGGCTATCAGGAGAAGTTCTACTTCAATCCCGGCGACACGGGTCTGCGGGTGTTCGACACCGCCGCGGGCCGGATCGGCTGCGCGATCTGCTGGGACCAGTGGTTCCCGGAAGCCGCGCGCGTCCTGGCGCTGAAGGGCGCGGACCTGATCATCTACCCCACGGCCATCGGCTCGGAGCCGCAGGACCCCACGCTCGACAGCCGCGACCACTGGACCCGCGTCATGCAGGGCCACGCCGCGGCGAACATGGTCCCGGTCCTCGCCGCCAACCGGACCGGCACGGAGACCGGGCAGAGCTGCACGCTGACCTTCTACGGCTCCTCCTTCATCGCCGGGCCGACGGGCGAGCTCCTCGCCCGGGCGGACCGCGAGGGCGAGGCGGTGCTGACCGCCTTCTTCGATACCGACGATATCCGGGCGGCGCGGGCGAGCTGGGGTCTGTTCCGCGATCGGCGGCCCGATCTCTACGGCGCCATCGCCACCCTCGACGGAGGCTGACGGACCGGGGCGGGGCGGCACGACCGGACGGGGCGGAAGCGATCCTTTCGCATCGAGGTTCCGCTTTGCGACAGACCCATACGCGGTTAAGTTGCCTACTTTCGTATTCCAGGCAACTCGCGAGCCTGACGCCATCGTGCCCCCGACCGTCCCGACCACGCGCCGAAAGCGCCCGACCGCGCTGGCGCTGACCCGCCTCGCTACGATCGCGACAGCCCTGGCCGCGGCCGTCCTTGCCGCGATCGCACCCTGCCCGGACGCGGCGGCGGCGGAAGACCGTGCGCCGACGCCGTTGGAGCAGCGCTACAGCGAGCGTGCCGGCATGCCGTTGCGGCTGGTCGGCCATCGCCTGTTCGCCGGGGCCTCGGCGACGCCGGGCGCGGACGCGCCCTCGGCCGCCGCGGCGCCGGTCGGCCGGGTCGAGGACAGCTACCGCCTGGGTCCCGGCGACCGGCTCACCGTCACCTATCACGGCCGGGAGAACGGCGGCGGGACGGTGACCGTGGCCAATGACGGCATGGTCGTGATGCCCGAGGGTCCGCCGATCCCGGCCGCCGGCCGGCCGCTGGGCGACGTCCGGTCGGAGATCCGGTCGATCGCGGCGGCGAAGTGGCTGGAGACCGAGGTCCATGTCGCCCTCGCCACGGGCCGCCAGCGCGTCGTCACGGTCGTCGGCGAGGTCCGGCGCCCGGGCCGGCACCGCGTCGGGCCGTTCGCCACCGTCCTCGACGCGCTGTTCGCCGCCGGCGGTCCGACGGGGCGGGGCAGCCTGCGCGCGATCGCGCTGGTGCGCGACGGCGGGGCGACGACCCTCGATCTCGCGGATCTCGGCGCGACGCTGCCGGGCGCCGACGCCGACCGGCCGGTCGCGGACGGGGATCGCCTGGTGGTGCCGCCGCTCGGCCCGACCGTGGCGATCGCCGGCGCCGTCGGGCGGCCCGGCATTCACGAGCTTCCGCCGGGCGCGCAGGAGGCGCCGGCCGGCCGCCTGATCGACCTCGCCGGCGGCCTCCTGCCCGGCGCCGGGCCCGTCCTGCGCTTCGGCTGGGATAGCGCCGGCGGGGCCGTCGCGGAGGTCCTGGACGCGCCGTTCGAGGCGACGCTGGCGCCGGGCGACCTCGTCATGGTGCGCGCGCCGGCGGACGCCGCGCGGCCCGCGGCGGTCACGCTGTCCGGCGCCGTCGCCGCGCCCGGGGACTACCCCCTGGCGGCGGGCGCCGACGCGGCCGCATTGATCGAGGCGGCGGGCGGTGCGGGCGAGACGGCCTATCCGCTGGCCGGCGCGATCCGCC
>JAVJUS010000079.1:0-4471 GCA_040220455.1 Azospirillaceae bacterium | reverse complement strand
GGGGGGGGGGGGGGGGGGCGCCGGGGCGGGGGCCCGGGCCCGGCCGCCGCCCCCACGCCCCGGGACGCGCTGCGCGCGGGCGATGTCGGGATCCGCGTGGTCGACGGCATCCTGCCACCGCTGCCCGACGCCGCCGCGGTCACCGACCCCGACGCGCCGCATGCGCTGGTCTGGGATGGCGGCCAGGGCCTGCTCGCGCGGCCGGAAGGCGAGCCCGTCCTGCAGCTCGCCCCCGGCACGCCGCCGGCCGAGCTCCGGGCGCGCCTCGCGCCGCTGGTCGACCGCGAGCGGGCCCGCCGGGCGCTGACCGAGCTGTCGCGCTGCCGCAGCCTGGCGCTCGCGATCGAGCCGCTCGACGAGACCGACACGCCGCTGCCCCCCGAAGAGCGCGTCCAGGGGGTCCTGCCCTTCGGACAGGCCTTCGGGCTCGCCGTCGAAGCCGGCGCCGGCGCCCATCTCACGGTCTTCAACCTGGCCTCCTCGGGCGCGGTCCAGATGCTCTACCCGATCCTGGAGAAAGACGAGACCACGGATGCGCCATGGGGGCCCGAGAATACCGTTGTGAGGTGCCCGTTTGCAGAGCACAGCGACGGATTTTGCGCGACGCCCGAGATGCACTGGCTGTTCAGGGATGGCGACGCCGGGGAGCCGGCCGGCGAGGATCTGGTCGTCGCCGTCGCCGCGCCGCAGGACCTGTCCCAGCTCGCCGACGAGCTGACCCGGCTGGCCCGCACCGACGACAACCGCGCCTGGCAGGCCGTCGAGCGCGTCGTCGAAGCCGCCGAGCGCCAGGAGATCGGCATCGGCCTGCACCGGGTCTTCACCGCCGCCGTCGCATCGGCGGCATCGCCATGACCGCCGCCGAGGGGCCCGCCCCTCGCCCGACCGGGAGAAGCCGTCCATGAGACCTCGCCACGTCCTGCCGGCCGCCGTCGGTCTGGCCGTCGCGCTCGGCCTCGCCGAGCCGAGCGCGGCCGACAGCCGGGCCCTCGTCATCGGCATCAACGACTACGCCGACCCGGCGATCCCCGATCTCGCCGGCGCCGTCGGCGACGCCGAGGCCATGGCGGGGTTCCTGTCGGAGGTCTACGGCCTCGCCCCCGAGGATATCCGCGTGCTGACCGATGCGGCGGCGACCGGGGCCGGCATCCGGCACGCGATCGAGACCTGGCTGATCGACGGCACCCGGCCGGGCGACCGCGTCTTCCTGCACTATTCCGGCCACGGCGACCAGACGCTCGACACCGACGGCGACGAGCCCGACGGGCTCGACGAGGCCCTGATCCCCCACGACGCGGTATGGGGCGGCAGCACTCGCTGGGACGGGCTGATCACCGACGACGCGATCGCCGGGATGCTCGCGCGGCTCGAGGGCCGCGAGGTCACCCTGATGGTCGATTCGTGCTTTTCCGGGACGATCACCAAGAGCGCCGGCGGCCCGACCGCGAGCACCGGCCCGACGCCGCGCACGCCCGTCGCCAGCGTGACCCGGCTCGCCACCCGCAGCGGCGCCAACCGCGACCACGCCCGCGAGGCCGACGACTGGGACCAGGCCCATGTGACCCTGTGGACCGCGGCCGACGCGACCCAGTTCGCCTACGAGGAACCGGGCACGCCGCCGTCCGGGCTCTTCACCAG
This sequence comes from Azospirillaceae bacterium, assembly GCA_040220455.1. Classification (GTDB taxonomy): domain Bacteria; phylum Pseudomonadota; class Alphaproteobacteria; order DSM-16000; family Inquilinaceae; genus JAVJUS01. The sequence goes on along the minus strand of JAVJUS010000079.1, from coordinate 2,833 downwards.
CCGGTTCATCCGCGGCGTGCGCGATCGCGCCGCCGACGCCAACGGCAACGGCATCGTCAGCTTCGCCGAGCTGCGCGCCTACCTGCGCGCCGAATCCGAGGCGTTCTGCGACCGGCTCGCCTGCCCGCGACCGCTAACCCCGACCCTCGCGCTGGCGGAGTCGCTCTCGCTCACCCAGGACGTGGTCACCCGCGACCGGGACGCGGGCGCCTGCCTCGCCGACCTGCTGCCGGCGGCCGAGGCCGGCGGCCTCGAGGCGAGCCTGCTCGGCGCCAGCGGCAGCCCGGCCACGCTGCGCGTCGGCGACGCCTTCCGGCTCGGCGTGCGCACCCACCGGGCGGGCGAGCTCGTCGTGCTCGATGTCGGCCCGGACTGCCGGATCACCCAGATCTTCCCGAGCACCCTGTTCGGCGAGCAGCCGGGGCTCGCGGCCGGCACCGCGCTCCGCTTCCCGCCGCGCGACGCCGGCGTCGCCTTCATCGCCGAGCCGCCGCTCGGCGCCGGCGAGCTCGTCGTCCTGCTGGTCGAGGATCTCGCCGGCATGGACGCGCAGCTCGCCCAGGCCAAGAGCCTGACCCCCGTCGCCGACCCGGCCCAGTACCTCGACGACCTGGCCGACACGACCGTCGAGCCCGTCTTCGACGAGACCGGCGACGCGGCCGGCAGCAATCGCGAGCCGCAGGTCTCGATCGTCCGGATCCCCTATCGCGTCACCGAGTGACCCGGTCCACAGACCCGCGCGCTCAACGGCGCCCGGGGTCCGGGCACAGGGAGCGGTCCCGCGGACTGTCGAAGACGGCCAGGATCCGCTCGGCGCCGCCCGCTTCCAGCGCGTCGATCACGGCCGGCACGGCAACCCCGTCGGGCTCGGGCAGACGCGCCGCCGCGACCCCCACCGGCACCAGGTAGTCCGTGCCGTCGCAATGCGCCCCGAGGCCCGAATAGAAGAACGCCAGCCGGGCCCCGGGACCGAGCGCGCGCGACCGGGCCCGGATATCGCCCAGCAAGCCCGCGACGCCCGACGGGTCGAGATCGCCGGCGACCTCGACGGCATAGCCCTGCGCCGCGAGGACGTCGGCCATCACCGCGGCATCCTGCGGCGGGCCCTGCAACGCCAGGCCGAACGCCGCCTCGTAGGCGCTGTTGGCCAGGATCCAGGCGACCCGGCGCCCGGTGCCCGCGCCGCCACCGTCGCGTGGCTCGCCGGAACCCGCCGCCGCGCCGGCCTCCGGCTGCGGCGCCACGCGCACCGGATGCTGGTCGCCGTCGGTCTCGGCCGCGACCGTGGCGGACGCCCGGTCGAACGCCGCTCCGAACGCCTCCGGCGTGTCCCGCAGCGCGGCCGCCAGAGCGGCGGAGAACGGCGACGGCCGCCCCGGCCCGAGGGTGTCGAACCCCGGCTCGCCGACGCGGGTCGAGAACAGGACCTGGGCCCTCTCGTTGCCGAGCCGTTCCCGCCAGCCCGACCGGGCGAGTGTCGGCGGCGGCGCGGGGAAGCCCGCCGGGACCAGATAGACCGGGTCACCGCGCAGCGTCTCCCGGACCACCGGCCACTGGGCGTGCCCCGTGCGCTGGATCACCGTCTCGCGCACCCGCCGCATCAGCAGCGACAGCTCGACGCCGGGGCGCAGATGCTCGACCAGGGCTTCGGCATAGGCGCTGCCATCCGGGCAGCGAGACCCCGGGGCGGTGGCAAAGCCGACCAGGGTGTTGCGCAGCCGCCGGACCTCGCGCAGGCCCACCTCGATCGCGGGGGCGGGCGCGGCGCCGGACGGGGCCAGGCCCGCCGCTGACCGGGTGCCCGAGGGCAGGCGCTCGACGAACGGGTTGTCCCGGCAGGCATCGACCAGGACCACGGCGGCGCGGGCTGCTTCCGCCGCATCGACCACGCTCGCCAGGCGGACCTGGCGCTCCAGGTCGAGCGCGGTCTCGAACCGGGCGTCGACCGGCATCAGATAGGTCCGGCCGTCCAGCTGCAGGCCGTAGCCGGCATAGTAGACCACCGCCACCGCGGCGTCCTCGGCGGCCCCCGCGAAGGCCTGGAGCGTGTCGAGAAAGCCGGCGCGGTCGAGGTCCCCGGCCCGGGTCACGTCGAAGCCGACCGCGCCGAGCCGGTCGGCCATGGCGTCGGCGCTGCGCACCGGCTCGTCGAGCGGCCGGGCATGGGCATAGGCGGCGTTGCCGATCACCAGGGCGACCCGCTCCGGCGCGGCATCGCGGTCGGCGACGCTGATGCCCGCCCGCGCGGGCAGGCTCGTCGAGCAGACCGCCGCGAGCACGCCGAGCACGGCAACGGCTCTGATTCCGCGTCTCATACCTCCGTCCTCCTGTATCGAATGGCCTGGCGCGGGCGTTCAGCGGCCCGCGATGGTGTCGCGGATCCAGGGGATGAAGGCGGCGACGCGCGTGTAGACGCCGTAGGTTCCGGGCCGCGCACAGCCGATGCCCCAGGAGACGATGCCGACCTGGACCCAGCCGCGCGGGCCGCCCTCGGCGACCAGCGGCCCGCCGCTGTCGCCCTGGCAGGAATCGATACCGCCGGCCTCGAAGCCGGCGCACAGCACGCGGGACGAGATGTCGAGAGACACCTCGTTGGCGGCCACCCGCAGGGCCTCCTCGCAGGTGTCATTGCCGACAACCGGCAGCGAGGCGACCTGGAGAATGCGCGACAGCACGCCTCTCTCGCTCATGGTGCCCCATCCGGTGACGGCGGTGCAGGCACGGTCGTAGGCGAACTGGCGGGCGACCTGGGGCGAGCTCGGCAGCGGGGCGTAGGCGCCCCGGGCGCCGGAGACCGGCTCGGCCAGGCGGATCAGCGCGATGTCGTTGTCGA
>JAVJUS010000078.1:0-2015 GCA_040220455.1 Azospirillaceae bacterium | reverse complement strand
CGGCGCCGCTCTCGGCCGCCACCGTCGGGCGCGACGCGCCGGGCGTCATCGCCCGGGCTCCGAGGGCGGCGCGGGGCGGGGCGCGACCATGGTCCCCACTCCCAGGCTGGCGCGCGCGCCGACGGCGCCGAGGCCGAGGCCGGCGGCGCCGAGCAGGGCGATCGCGACGCCTTTGCCGATTGTCATGAGCCCCCTCCCCGATGCGGGCCGCCGGGTCCGCTGTCGATCACGCCGCGCCCGCGGCATCGCCGACATGGCCGATGACCAGCGGTGTCCGGCTGTCGCGCTCCCAGATCATGAAGAAGAACGGCCGGTCGGCGACGAACTCGAAGGCGTCGGGCGGCGCGCTGCGTGTGCCCGCGATCGCCGTCGCCGCGCTCGCCTCGGCCCCCTGCTCGTCGAACTCGAGCGTCACCTTCTGGAGGATCTGGTCGAGCGGCATCGCCCGGCCGACCAGCGGCGTGACCTCGACCGGGCCCGTCGCGAGCGGCTCGAGCGCGGTGCCGTCGAGATGCGCGAGCAGGTTGGCGCTGTCCTCGAGCCGGAGCTTCGGCAGGGTGACCGTGCCGCGGCCCGGCTCGACCGTGTCTCGAGCCAGCCCGAGGAAGTCCGGCACCCCGGTCTCGGCTTCGCCCGGCAGGTAGAGCACCGTCTCGAACGCCGGCCCGGTCGCGGTGCCGGCGGCGAAGGGCAGGCGCAGGACCTGCCAGGCCTCGCCGTCGTGATGGGCGAACCGGCCGGTCTGGGTCATCAGCGGGACCTCGACCGTGTCGCCGGAGGCGAGCGTGAACGGCCCCGGCGCGGTCGCCGCCGGGTCGAACGGGGCGAGCCAGTCCGCCTTGAAATGCATCGCATTGGCGAGAACGAAGGCGAGCTCGGCGAGACCCGCCGGGTCGACCATCCGGTCGATCTTGCCGCGGGTCGCGGTGGCGACCCAGTCGTTGATCGCGGCCGCGCTCGCCGCCTCCCTGAAATCCAGCCCCTCGACCTCGGCGTAGTAGGTCTCCTGCAGGACCGCGGCGATCCCGGCCGGCACCTCGGCGTCGTGCAGCCAGACGGCATTGGCCGCGGCCAGGCCGTGCTGCCCGCTGATCGCCCTGAGATCGAACAGGTCGTCGTGCAGCGCCTCGGCGATCCGATCGGCCTGCTCGGCGACTTCCGCCGGGGCGGCGCCGTCGATCAGACACGCGCCCAGGGCCTCGAGCACCGTTGTCCGGGTCTCGCCGGTCGACACGGTCGCCAGCAGGCCGACCGCCTGGGCGAGGCTGTAGGGCGAGACGAGGACATTCGTGCCCCCGGCCGCCAGCCGGTTCTCCAGGAGCGCCGACGCCTGGTCGAGGGCGGCGCCGCCGACCGACCGAGGACAGGGCGACAACGAGGCACCGGCCGGGCCCGGCACCGTCAGCAGCGCCGTCGCGAGAAGGGCGGAACGTTTGAGCATGGCTGCGGCTCCGTGTCTTGATGCTGATCCTTGGTCTGGGCCGCACGGCCTCAAGGGCCCGCGATCGTGTCGCGGATCCAGGGGATGAAGGCGGCGACGCGGGTGTAGACGTCATAGGTGTCCGGTTGGGCGCAACCGGGACCCCAGGAGACGATCCCGACCTGGACCCAGCCGCGCGGGCCGCCCTCGGCGACCAGCGGGCCGCCACTATCGCCCTGGCACGAGCCGACGCCGCGATGACCCGAGCCGGCGCACAGCATGCGGGGCGTCACCCTGATGGGTTCCCATCCGACCCTGCGGAAGGCGGCGCGATTGGCCGCGTCACAGGTCTCGGTGTCGACGACCGGTAAAGGGGCGACCTGGAGCCGGGGTGTCGGCTCGTAGGGCGGGGCTCCCCCCTGAACAAAATCCTCGAGGGCCCAGCCGACATGGCTGCCCCATCCGGTGACGGCGGTGCAGGCACGGTCGTAGGCGAACTGGCGGGCGACCTGGGGCGAGCTCGGCAGCGGGGCGTAGGCGCCCCGGGCGCCGGAGACCGGCTCGGCCAGGCGGATCAGCGCGATGTCGTTGTCGA
>JAVJUS010000077.1:0-13543 GCA_040220455.1 Azospirillaceae bacterium | reverse complement strand
CGCCGCTCGGCGCGCCTGGCCGGATCGCCGCGCCAGGGGCCGAGCCGGCGGCGGCGGGCATAGGCGGCCGCCATGGCGAGCGGCGTCAGGAGGCCGTCCTCGGCCGCCCCGGCGAGCGCGGCCTCGGCGGTCGCCTCGTCGATGCCCTTGGCGGCGAGCTTGGCGCGGATGCGCGGCAGGCCGTCGCCGCGCCGGGCGAGGCCGCGGGCGCGGGCATCGGCAACGGCAGCGTCGTCGACCAGCCCGGCGCGGGCATACCGCGCGACGATCGCCTCGGCCGCCTCGGCGCCGGCTTCCGGATCGGTGTCGTGCAGCGCGGCCGATTTGCGCACCCGGCGCATCAGGACGCGGCGCAGCGTCTCCGCCGTGGCGGCGTAGCGCTCGACATAGGCCATCGCCGCCTTTTCCAGGCGCTCGGGCGTCGCCGGGCGCGGCCCGCGGCGCGTGTGGCGACCGCCGCCGAGCGCGCGGGAGCGCCCGGACCGGCGCCCGGCCCCCGCCTCGGTATCGGCCTCGCGCGACTCGTCGGACATGGCGGCGCAAGTCTGGCAGGCGGGCGGGTCCATGTCATGGCGCGAAGCGGGGTCGGGCGCCCTGTCACGGAGGCGTCGTTTGCGCCGTGGCGCCGGATCGGCTATCTCTCCCGCCCTTCGCGACAGACAGGACGGACGGCATGCGCCACGGCACCGCACCGCGGCCGCGGGAAATGGGACAGGTCAACTGGGTCGGGCTCGCGACGCTCTACCGGCGCGAGGTCCAGCGCTTCGTCAAGGTCATCACCCAGACCGTGGCGGCGCCGGTCATGACGACGCTGCTGTTCTACACCATCTTCGCGCTGGCGCTGGGCGGCATCGTGCGCCGGGCCGGCGACGTGCCGTTCCTGGAGTTCCTGGCGCCGGGCCTGGTCATGATGTCGATGGTCCAGAACGCCTTCGCCAACACCTCCTCCTCGGTGATGATCGCCAAGATCCAGGGCACGATCGTCGACGTGCTGATGCCGCCGCTGAGCCCGGCCGAGCTCGCGGTCGGCTATGTCGCCGGGGGCATCACGCGCGGCCTGTTCGTCGGCGCCGTCGCCCTGGCGGCGATCGTGATCTTCGTGCCGGTCGGGCTGCACGCCCCGTTCTTCATCCTGTGGCACGCCGTCGCGGCGTCGATGCTGCTGTCGCTGATCGGCGTGATCGCGGGGATCTGGGCGGACAAGTTCGACCATGTGGCGGCGGTGACCAATTTCGTGGTGACGCCGCTCGCCTTCCTGTCGGGCACCTTCTACACGATCGACCGGCTGCCGGAGAACTGGCAGTTCGTCGCCCATTTCAACCCGCTCTTCTACCTGATCGACGGCTTCCGCTACGGCTTCATCGGCCAGAGCGACGGCACGCTGATGCTGGGGCTCGCCGTGACGGCGGGGGCCAATGCCGTACTCGCCCTGGTCGTCTGGCGCATGCTGTCGACCGGCTACAAGCTGAAGGCCTGAGGGCGCCATGGCCGCGCTGCCGGCCGCCGCGCCGAAGCCGCCGCGCGTCTTCGCCCGGTTCAACGCGCTGGGCGCGGCGAGCCTGTTCCGGCGCGAGGTCAAGCGCGTCCTGAAGGAATGGCCGGAGACGGTGATCGCGCCGTCGTTTTCCTCCCTGCTCTATGTCGCCGTGTTCGTCCTGGCGCTGGGGCCCGAGCGCGGCACGCCGGAGGCCGAGGCGCTGATCGGCTTCGTCGTGCCCGGCCTCGTGGTCCTGACCCTGATCCTGCGCGCGGCGGAGACGACGGTCTTCACGATCCTGTTCGACAAGCTGGAAGGCGCGATCTCGGACGTGCTGATGCCGCCGCTGCAGGCGAGCGAGCTGACGATCGGCTACGCCGCCGCCGGGGTGGCGAGCGCGCTGATGACCATGGCGCCGATGCTGGCGATCGCGATCCTCGCCCTCGACCTGCCGGTGGAGCGGCCAGTGGTCATGGCCTTCTTCTCCGTCGCCGGCGCGCTGATGCTGGCGCTGGCCGGCATTCTCATGGCGCTGTGGGCGGACAAGTGGGACCATGCGGAGGCGGCGTTCACCTTCCTGCTGCTGCCCATGGCGTTCCTGTCGGGCGTCTTCGCGCCGGTCGAGTCGCTGCCGGCGGTGCTGGAGCCGATCGGCCGGTGGAACCCGGTCGCGGCGATCGTCGACGGCTTCCGCACCGGCGCGCTGGGCGAGGGTGCGCGGCCGGTGGCGCTGAACGCGGCGCTGCTGATCGCCTGGACCGCCGCGCTGGGCGCGCTCGCCCATCGTCTGATCGCGCGCGGCTACAAGCTGCGCGCCTGAGCCGCCCCGCGCCCGCATCGCAGAGCGCCCGAGTTCGACACAGGACCGCCCATGGCCCCGCCCACTCCGAACGCCGCCGCGCCGCCTGCTCCGCCTACGCCCGTAGGCGCCGCCCCGGTCGGCGCGCCGCGCCCGCCGCGCGCGATCGGCCGGCTGCACCGGCGCGGCATGGCCACGCTGATCGGGCGGGAGCTGGTGGTCTGGGTCCGGTTCTGGCCGATCTCGATCGGCGGGCCGGCAGCGACCTCGGCGCTGTTCCTGGCGGTGTTCTCGCTGGCGATCGGCCCGGCGCGGCAGACGGCCGAGGGGGCCGAGGTCATCCCCTTCATGGCGCCGGGGCTGATCGCGCTGGCGCTGCTCCAGCGCGCGGCGGAGACGACGACCTTCTCGCTGATGCTGCGCAAGCTGGAGGGCACGATCGGCGAGCTCCTGGTCACGCCCTTCGTGGCGGGGGAGCTGGCGGCGTCCTTCCTGATCGCCGGCACGCTCGCGGCGCTGGGCACCGGCGCGGTGGTCGGCGTCGTCGTCTGGCTGTGGACCGGCACCGGGATCGCCCAGCCGCTGGTCCTGCTCGCCTTCGCGGCGGGCGGGGCCGGGCTGATGGCGTCCTTCGGCGCGATCGTCGGGCTGTGGGCGGACAAGTGGGACCACGTCGCCGCCGTCTACACCTTCCTGATCGTGCCGATCGCGTTCCTGTCGGGCGTCTTCGCGCCGGTGACGGATCTCGCCCGCCCGATCGAGCTCGCGGTGCGCGCCAACCCGATCTACTACGCCATCGACGGCCTGCGCGCCGGCTGGCTCGGCCCCGACACCGCCACGGCCCCGCTGGCGCTCTCCGCCGCCGTGGTCGTGGCGACCAACGTCGCGATGTGGCTCGCCGTGCGCCGGCTCTTCGCCGTGGGGTACAAGATCCGGGCGTGAGGGGCGAAAGGCCGGTTCTCAACGAGTCGGGCTTGATCTCGAGCGGTTCGGTTTCAAAAATCCTAGCTAACGTCTGGTCGTCGATGGGCCGAGACGGTCGTGGAGCATGGTCGTGACGGACTGCCGGATGAAGATCGGAGAGTTGGCACGCCGCGCCGATGTCAGCCACCGGACGATCCATTTCTACGAGAATCGCGGCCTCCTCGCCCCCGCCGAGCGCCAGGGCGCCGGATACCGGTACTATGACGAAGAGGCCCTGGCCCGGCTCAGGAAGATCCAGCAACTCAAGCGGATCGGGCTGAGCCTGGAAGAGATCGCCGAGGTCATCGATCTCTATTTCGCCGACGACTCCGGCGCGAAGGGCAAGCGCCGTGTGCTGGAGATCCTGGAGGGTCATCTGCGCGACACGGATGCCCGGATCGCCGATCTGGTCGAGTTCCGCGCCGACTTGAAGGCCAATATCGACCGCGTCCGGGCGTTACTGCGTTAAGCCGAGACCGGCGGCGGCTAGGCCGGCGCCGAATCCTCCCATCGACCTCGAAAGAGCGCACCGGGGCGGTTGAGCGGGCGGCACGCCCGCGGTCCCAGCTGCTCTTGACACAATCTACACCTGACGTCAGGTTTTGGATCGAGCGCCGGGCGAGGCCCGGCCGATCCGTTCGCGCGCGACGGGTCCATCCGAACGACAAGGACTCGCGATGACCCATCCTGTCACGATCATCACGGTGGCGGCGCTGACCGGCTTTCTCGTCGTCGCCCAGCTCTATCTCCCGCTTCCACTGCTCGGAGACATCGCCGAGGCCCACGACGTCTCGCTCGCCCGCGCCGGGTTGGTGTCCAGCGTGTTCGGCTTCGCGTACGCTGCCGGATTCCTGATCTTCGGGCCGGCCTCGGACCGGCTCGGTCGCCGGCCGGTCATGATCGGCGGACTGGCGGCGCTCTCGGTGGCCAGCCTGGTCGTCATCCTGATGCCCGGCTGGGGCTCGCTGCTCGGCGCCCGAGCGGTTCAGGGGATCGTCGCGGCCGCCCTGCCGCCGGTCGCGCTCGCCTATCTGGGCGAAGTGCTGCCGCCGGCGCGCCGGGTGACGGGTATTGCCTGGATGTCCACGGCGTTCCTGGTCGCCGGCTTGGCCGGGCAGGTCTATGGCGATTTCGCGGGCGGCCTGGCGGCGGCGATCGGGCCCCTGGCCTTGGCCTATGGCGTCGCCGCCGTCGCGATCGCGCGGCTTCCCGCCGCCCCCGGTCCGGAAGGCGCGGGCCGGGCCGATCGGTCGCCGTTGTCGGCCGTCCTGGTGCTATGGCGGTCGCTGCCATCGATCCTGACCCGCGCCCCGCTGCTGCCGGCCTACGGCGCGGCGCTGGTGCTGCTGATGAGCTTCGTCGCGTTCTATACGGGCCTGTCCTGGATGCGCGACGACGCCCTCGCCTCGGCGGGGCTGGATCTCTTCACCGCCCGGCTCGTCGCCTTGCCGGCCATGTTCCTGACCTTGGGCGCCTCACGCCTGGTCGCGAGGGTCGGGGCCCGGCAGGTGGTCAGCGGCGGCCTCGCCCTGGCCGCCGTCGGCGCGGCGTCCGCCGCGATCGCACCGGGCGTGAGCGTCCTGGTCGCGGCCAGCGTGGTCTTCGTCGCCGGCATCGCGGTGACCGTGCCCAGCCTGATCGCCCTGATCGGCAGTCTGGAACCCGAGCGCCGCGGGGCGGCGACGGCCCTTTACACCTTCACGCTGTTCGTCGGCGCCAGTCTCGGCCCGCAGATCCCGGCCCTCGTCGAGCCCGCCGGCTTCACCGGCCTGTGCTCGCTCCTGGCCGCACTGCTGGCAGGCGGCGCCCTGATCAACACGCCCCGCGCGGTTCGAGCCATCGCCTGAGCCCGCCCGGCCGGGCATCGGCGTCTCCCGAACCGTGCCTGAAGAGAGGATCGACCTCATGACCGATACCGTGACCCTCGCCCCAGAAGCGTCGCGTCGACAGACGACCGACGCGACCGATCCGGCATTGGCCGCCGTTCCGTTGGCGGCACGGACTCGCATAGCCGAGCCGGACGACTTCGTCGCCGTCTCCGCCCGCCGCGTCCCGATCAACGAGACCGAGGCCTGGCTGGTCCGGTTCGAACGGGCCGACGGCACGAACGCGGGGCCCGGCGGCGAGCATGAGAGCTGGCTGGTCGACGAAGCCGGCGGGCTGCGTGGCCTGACCCGCATGCGGATCCAGGAGGATCCCGACAACCTCCCCGGCGAGGACGAGGCCAGGGCGGTCGCGGCGGATTTCGTCGCGGCGGTGGCGCCGGATCTGGCCCGCGCGACGGAGGAGAGCTGGGTCGCCCGGCACGACGAATCCGTGCGTGTGGCCGACGGATCGTCGCGGGGCGCTCCTCGGACAGTGTCGGGCATGAAGGTCAAGTGCCGCAACCGCGAGGACGGCCGGTACTTCTGGGTCGTCGTGGGCCCAAACTGCGACGTGGTGACCTTCGAACGCGACATCGTCTGGAACACCCTCGCGAGACGGCGGGCGACCGAGCAATGGCTCCACGACGCCTGGCGGTTCGGCACGACGGAGTAAGCCGGAACGACAAGCGGTTCGACACGACGAGAACGACAGAAGACATGCCGGCCGGCCGCGATCCGGCCGGCGTTCTTTCGGGAGAACAACTCCCGCTTCGATGAAATACGACTGGCGAGGACGCGCCCTTCCGGAAAATCACTCGAGGAGGCCGAATCCATGACCGCACCAACAGCCCATGTCGTCAGCGATGCGTTCTTCCGGTTCGCGGCGAACCCTGGCGCGGTGCAATTCACCGACGCGATCGAAGCGCTCGAGGCCATGACGGCGGGTCGCCCCGTCCACGGCTGCCTCGGCGATCCCGAAATCCGGCTTCGGCCAGGGCAGGGTCTCAACGAGGCCGAAGTCGCGGCGCTGGTCGATCGCGCGCGAGCCGCCGGCATCGCGGAGAGGCTCGAAGGCTTCGGACCGAAGGATCGTCCGCTCAAAGCGCCGCCCCGCCTGACGCACAAGACCCGCCCAGAGAACATCCTGATCAGCTGGCCGCGCAAGCTCGCCGACGATCTCTACGAATCCGACCTGATGCTCGACTCCGACAGCGAGTTGATGCGCGACCATGTGACCGGACAGCACATCCAGGGCATGGTCTTGATCGAAGCGGCCCGACAGACCTTCCTCGCCGTGACCGAAGCTCACTACATGCCCGCCGACATGAGCGGCGCTCACTATTTCGTTATCGAAAGCATGGCGGCGCACTACAAGGGCTTCGTTTTCCCGGTCGACGCCACCATACGGTACGCCGTCGACCGGGCCGATATGGAGCCCGGCCGGCTCTCCTTCGACGTCTCGATGACGGTCCACCAGGGCGGACAGAGTCGTGCCGAACTCCCCACGAGCTTCACCGCCTACGACAAGTCGATGCTCGTCCCGAAGGAGGAGCGCCGGGCACAAAGGACGCTGGAGACGCTCGGCGCCCCTCGAGAGGCATGACCCGTGGGGCCGCCTGACGCTCGACCCGGGCCCGATACTGCGGACACCCGCTCGGTTGGACGCCAGGGAGCGCCGGACGGGCGGGGATGGGAGCGACCGCTCACAGAGACAAAGCGAGCGAAACGATGTCCACCGGTTTCACGCTCATGAAGACGGTCATGCTGGCCGGCCTGGCCCTCTGGCTGAGTGTTGCCGTCTTCAACAACATCACGGACTTCGCGACGAACGACCACCTGCTCGGCATCATGCTGAGCATGCAACTCGTCAAGGGGGACGAGGCGCTGGGCAATGGCCTCGAATGGCGCGCCTGGAGCGAGCAGGCCGCCACCGGCGTGCTGTGCGCGGTGATCGTCGTTCAGGTCGCCGTGAGCGCCCTTCTCTGGCGCGGAGCCGCCCTTTTCCTACGCGCCGCGCGCATCGGCGACGCGGCCGCGGAACTGCGCGCGATCCGTGCCGCCAACCAGGGTGTCGCTGCCTTCATGGGGCTGTGGTTCTGGTTCATGATCGGGGGGCTTTGGTTCGGCTACTGGATGAAGCAGGGGCCGGTACAGATGGTGCACATGACGCTGCTCATCCTCGCCTTCCTGAGCGCGATCGCCGTCAACCACAGGCCGGATCGTACGACCTAAGCGCCGTCAGGGTCAGCGGGAACGCGGGAACGATCTCGACGCGCCCGCGACCTCCCGCTGACCCGCCCACCGTTGACATCGCCGGCGGGCGCGCGTTTGATCCGATCCGGACTTGAAGCCGCGGCGCGGAGACCCCCGCGCCGCTGTTTTTTCGGGGCTCCGGCGCGGCGCGGCGGGGTTCCGGGAACCACGCACGACCGGAGGTACGGAGCCATGATCCCGGCGGTGATGCCGACCTATGCGCGGGCCGATGTGGCTTTCGAGCGGGGCGAGGGGGCGTGGCTCTTCGACACCGAGGGGCGACGCTATCTCGACTTCGCCTCGGGGATCGCCGTGTGCTCGCTCGGCCACGCCCACCCCCATCTGGTCGCCGCGCTGACGGAGCAGGCCCGCAAGCTCTGGCACACCTCCAACCTGTTCCGCATCCCGGGACAGGAGCGCCTGGCCGAGCGGCTGGTCGCCGCGACCTTCGCCGACACGGTCTTCTTCGCCAATTCCGGGGCGGAGGCCTGGGAGGGCGGCGTCAAGCTGATCCGCAAGCATTTCCACGAGATCGGCCAGCCCGGGCGCTGGCGGATCATCACCGTGACCGGCGCCTTCCACGGGCGCACCCTGGCCGGCATCGCCGCGGCAAAGACGGAGAAGCTGGTCAAGGGCTTCGGGCCCATGGTCGACGGCTTCGACCAGGTCGCCTTCGGCAACCTGAACGAGCTGCGCGCCGCGATCACCGACGAGACCGCGGCCATCCATGTCGAGCCGATCCAGGGCGAGGGCGGCATCCGGACCCACGATCTCGACTATCTGCGCGCGCTCCGGGAGATCTGCGACGAGTTCGGGCTGCTGCTCTATCTCGACGAGATCCAGTGCGGCTACGGCCGGACGGGCCGGTTCTTCGCCCATGAATGGGCCGGTATCACGCCCGATGTCATGTGCGTGGCCAAGGGCATCGGCTCGGGCTTTCCGATGGGCGCCTTCCTGGCGACGGAGAAGGCCGCCGTCGGCATGACCGCGGGCAGCCACGGCACGACCTTCGGCGGCAACCCGCTGGCCATGGCCGTGGGCAACGCCGTGCTCGACGTGATCCTGGAGCCGGGCTTCCTCGAGGACGTGCAGCGCGCCGGCGAGGGCCTGCGCGCCGGCCTCGACGGCCTCGCCGCGCGCTACCCTTCGGTGATCGAGCAGGTGCGCGGCGCCGGGCTGGTGCTGGGCCTGAAGGTCGTCCCGCCGGCCGGCGAGGTGATCGACAAGCTGCGCGCCGAGGGGCTGGTCACGGCGCCGGCCGGGGAGAACGTCGTCCGCCTGCTGCCGCCGCTGACCATCGGCGAGGCGGAGATCGCCGAGGCGCTGCGCTGCCTCGAGGCCGTCTGCCGGGTCCACGAGGTTGCGCATGCCAAGTGAGGCGCGGCACTTCCTCGATCTCCACCACCTGTCGCCCGAGGCCCTGCGCGGCATCCTCGACACCGCCGCGCGGATCAAGCGCGACGATCCGCGCGGCCTGGCCGACCGGCCGCTCGCCGGGCGCACGCTGGCGCTGATCTTCGAGAAGCCGTCGACGCGCACCCGCGTCAGCTTCGAGGTCGGGATGCGCCAGCTCGGCGGCGAGGTGGTCACGCTGACCGGGGCGGAGATCCAGCTCGGCCGGGGGGAGACGATCGCCGACACCGCGCGGGTGCTCTCGCGCTATGTCGACGCGATCATGATCCGCACCTCGGCGGAGGACCGGCTGGTCGAGATGGCCGAGGCCGCGAGCGTGCCCGTGATCAACGGGCTGACCGACTCCAGCCATCCCTGCCAGCTCATGGCCGACGTCATGACCTACGAGGAGAAGAAGGGCCCGATCGCCGGAGCCAAGGTCGCCTGGTCGGGCGACGGCAACAACGTGGCGCGGAGCTGGATCCGCGCCGCCGCGCAGTTCGGCTTCGAGTTGCACCTGGCCTGCCCGGAGCCGCTGCAGCCGCCGCGCGACGTGCTCGACTGGGCCCATTCGCGCGGCGCCACCGTCACGGTCGGCGAGGACGCGGCGACGACGGTCCGCGACGCCGACTGCGTGGTGACGGATACCTGGGTCTCCATGGGGGACAAGGACGCCCCTTCCCGCCACAATCTGCTGGCCCCATATCGGGTCGACGAGCGCCTGATGGCGCTCGCCAAGCCCGACGCCGTGTTCATGCACTGCCTGCCGGCCCACCGGGAGGAGGAGGTCACGGGCGCGGTCATCGACGGGCCGCGCTCGGTCGTCTGGGACGAGGCCGAGAACCGGCTGCACGCGCAGAAGGGGATTCTCCTGTGGTGTCTGACGGCGTGACCCCGACCGCGACTCCGGAAGGCGTCGGCGGACCGACCGACGACGTCGTCCAGCCCTTCCAGATCGAGGCCTCGCTGCTGCGCGGGCGCATGGTGCGCCTGGGCCCGATGCTGGACACCATTCTCGGCCGCCACGCCTATCCCGACCCGGTCGCCCGGCTGCTGGGCCAGACGATCACGCTGGCCACCGTGATGGCGAGCGGCCTCAAATACGAGGGCGTCTTCACCCTGCAGACCAAGGGCGACGCCGCCGTGCCGCTGATGGTCGCCGACGTCACCTCGGACGGCGACGTGCGCGGCTATGCCAAGGTCGACGAGGACAAGCTGGCCGAGCTCGACGAGAGCCGGGTCCCGGAAGGCGAGGAGGTGCCGGCCCTGCTGGGCAACGGCTATCTCGCCTTCACCGTCGACCAGAAGGGCGCGAAGGACATGTACCAGGGCATCGTCGAGCTGGAGGGCGATTCCCTGACCGAGTGCGTGCAGCACTATTTCCGCCAGTCCGAGCAGATCGATGTCGGCCTGAAGCTCCATGTCGACCGGCGCGAGGCCGGCTGGCGCGCCGGCGGTCTGATGGTCCAGCGCCTGCCCGACCCGGAGAAGCGACCCGCCGCCTCGGACCGGGAGGACGACTGGCGGCGCACCATGATCCTGATGGACAGCGCGACCGAGGCGGAGCTGAGCGACCCGCGGCTGGTGCCCAACGGCCTGCTCTACCGCCTGTTCCACGAGGACGGGGTGCGTGTCTTCCCGCCGACCACCCTGCGCAGCGGCTGCCGCTGCTCGCGCGAGCGCGTGGCGCAGGTGCTCTCGACCATTCCGCGCTCCGACCTCGAGGAGTACAAGATCGACGGCAATGTCGAGATGACCTGCGAATTCTGCAACACCACCTACTATTTCGACGACGATGACCTGGACCGACTTCATCCCCAGTGAGGCGCTCGCCCGCGGGCTCGACGGCGCGCGCCGGCGCCGTCGGGCCGTGATCGGCGCTGCCGCCCGCCTCGCCGCCACGGGCCTGCTGGCCGGCGTGCTGGCCGCCTGCGCCGCGCCGCCCTCGGGCGAGTTCCCGTCGATCGGCTTCGAGAACCGGCCGGTCATCGCCCTCGACGTGGCCGAGGTCGCGGTCGACCGGCAGTACCGGCCCTCGACCGACCCGAGCAACGCCGAAGGGGTGCTGCCGGAAAGCCCGTCGGACATCATCGCCCGCTGGGCCGACCAGCGCCTGGAGCCCGTCGCCGCCGTCGGCCGCGCCACGGTGACGATCCAGGAGGCGAGCCTGATCGAGGAGGCGCTGGCCCGCACCTCGGGCCTGAAGGGCGTCTTCACCATCGACCAGGCCCAGCGCTACCGCATGCGCCTGGCCGTGCGCATCGACGCCGCCAACCCGGACACCGGCGTCGACGGCTATGTCCGCTCGGTCGCCGAGCGCTCGACCACCGTGGCCGAGAACGCCACCGTCGCCGAGCGCGAACAGGCGCTGTTCGACCTGACGGACAAGACCGTCCGCGACCTGGACGCCCAGTTGGAAGCGAACCTGCGGAGCAATCTGGCGCGGCTGGTGCGGAACTGAGGGGAGGGCGTTCGTCGGGTTTCGCTTCGCTCTGCCCGACCTACCGCGACCCCAGGCATCCGTCGTAGGTCGGCTAGAGGCGGAGCCGAAAGCCGACATCGGCGCCGACCGCCGGGAAAAGGCGGCGGCATTTCGGGTCATGCGCCGCTCGACCCGACCTACCGCGGCCTCACGATCCCGAGATCCGGGGCGGGCCGCCCCTACCCCGGCAGGTCCAGCCAGTCTCGGATGCAGCGCTCCAGCACGCGGGCGAGGAAGCCCATGAGCTCGGTGCGCATGCCGCTCTCGAACATCTCCGGGTCGCGGCTGCCGAGCGCCAGCAGGGCCGGCGGGGTTCCGGGGGAGACGGTCAGGCGGATCAGCGCCTGGCTGCGCACCAGGCCGGCGCCCTCGCCGAAGATCGCCTCGTCGCCGGTGATCGCGCCGGCGAGCATGGCGTCCTGGCCCTGAAGCCGCGCGTCGACGTCGCCGGGCGGCAGGATGCGCACGCCGGTGCGCAACTGCTGGATCGGGCCGTCCTCGTCCGCCTCGATCAGGAGCTGGGCGACGTCCAGGTCCAACAGCACCGCGAGATCCGTGGTGATCGCCTGGATCAGGTGCTCGAAGCTCTCCGCGTCGAGCAGGAACAGGATCGCCGCGTGGACGCGCTGCTGGGTGTTCATGTTGGCGCGCGAGGCGCTGACGATGGCGCGCTGCTGGCGCTTGAGCTTGTCGATCTCGCCGCGCTGGCGCGCCACCAGATAGGAGCGCAGGTCGACGACGTCCGGCGAGGCGCGCTCGGCCGGCAGGACCAGCCGGTCGAGCAGGTCCGGATGTCGCGCGAAGAAATCGGGCTCGCGGGCCAGGAAGGCCGCCACGTCCGATTCGCTCACCTCGGCGGACTCGACCGTCTCGCTCGCCCGTGGGTCCTGGGGCATGTCACCTCGCCTCGCGTCATCCGGATCCCCGCGGCCGCGCGCCGTTCACGCCGCCGGCCGCCGGGATCGAGGCGACCGGTCAGGCCGGCCGCCGCAGGGGCTCGATCTCGCTGGCGTCGAGAATCGTCTGCCCCGTCTTCTTCCAGTCTTCGAGGAACGCCGCAAGCCCCTTGTCGGTCAGGGGGTGATTGAAGAGGTTGCGGAGCACCGCCGGCGGCAGGGTCGCGACATGGGCGCCCATCTTGGCGGCCTCGATCACATGGGCGGGCCCGCGCACCGAGGCGACCAGCACCTCGGTCTCCACATCCGGATAGGCGTCGTAGATGTCGACGATGTCGCGAATCAGGCCCATGCCGTCCTCGCCGATATCGTCGAGCCGGCCGACGAACGGGCTGACGAAGGTCGCCCCGGCCTTGGCCGCGAGCAGCGCCTGGGCGGCGGAGAAGCACAGGGTGACGTTGACCATCGTGCCCTCGGCCCGGAGCGCCTTGCAGGTCTTGAGCCCGTCGGGCGTCAGCGGCACCTTGACCGCCACGTTGTCGGCGATCTTGGCGAGCCGGCGGCCTTCGGCCAGCATGGTCTCGTGGTCGGTCGCGGTGACCTCGGCGCTCACCGGCCCGTCGACAACGGAGCAGATCTCCGCGATGAGGTCGAGGAAGGACTTGCCGGTCTTGGCCACCAGCGACGGGTTCGTCGTCACGCCGTCGAGCAGCCCGCTCGCGGCCAAGTCGCGGATCTCGTCGAGATCGGCGGTATCGATGAAGAACTTCATGCTATCCCCCGTTGGCGGCGCCCGCCCTCCGGTCGGGGAGGCGGGCGAGAGCTCTGCGTGGCGGTGGTCCGTCGGGCCGGTGTCGGCCGGCCCGTCTCGTCGTCGTCCCGGGCGTCGTTTCTCGTTCGGTCGGGGTCGCGCGTCCGGACCCGTCACTCGTGACCCAGTGTAGCCCATCGCCATGAGCGTAAGCCACGACCCATTCGCGGAATCACACGTCTCGCGCGTGCGCGTGATGCTGCCGCTCCCGCTCTGCGGCGCCTACGACTACCGGCTACCGGCGGGTCTGGACGCGCCGCCCGGCACCTTCGTCGAGGTGCCGCTGGGCAGCCGCGCGGTGATCGGCGTCGTCTGGGATCCGCCCGGCGAGACGGCGAAGGACGGCGGGGCGGACGGCACCGGCGTCGAGGCGGACCGCCTCAAGGATGTCGGTGCCGTGCTCGACGCGCCGCCGCTGCCCGAGGTCTCGCGCCGCTTCGTCGACTGGGTGGCGCGCTATGTCATGAGCCCGCCGGGTGCGGTCCTGCGCATGGCGATGAGCGTGCCCGCCGCGCTCGCCCCGCCGGCGCCGGTGCGCGCCTTCCGTCCGGCGCCGGCCCCGGCGGACGGGCCGGTGGACGCGGCGCTTCCGGACGGCAGGCCGG
>JAVJUS010000076.1:0-6429 GCA_040220455.1 Azospirillaceae bacterium | reverse complement strand
CCGCACCCCCCCGGGCCCCCCGGGGCCCCCGCGCCGGCCCCGACCCGCGCGCGGCGCCGCCCGGGCCGCCGCCCCCGGCGAGCGCGGCCTCGATGTCCCGCTTGACGACGCTACCGCCCGGGCCGGACCCGACCAGGGAGGTGAGATCGAGACCGTGACGCTTGGCGAGGCGTCGGGCCAGCGGGGAGGCGCGCTTGCCGTCGACCGGCGTCTCGCCGGACGCGGCGGGGACGGCGGCCGGCGCGGGCGGCGGGCTGGCCGCGGCGGCCGGGACTGGGCCGCTCGCTGTACGTGGCCTGCGCGAGGGCCACGGCGATCCGGTCGTGTTCCTGCACGGCTTCGGCTCCGACATCTCGTCCTGGCGCGCCTTCGTCGGCGGGGTGGCCTCGCCGAATCCGCTGACGGCGCTCGACCTGCCGGGCCATGGCGCCTCGGCCGGCGTGGCGGTCGACGGCTTCGACGCCCTGGTCGACACGGTCGCGGCCTCGCTGGAGGCGGCGGGCGCGACGCGGATCCATCTGGTCGGCCATTCCCTGGGCGCGGCGGTGGCGACGGCGCTCGCCGGCGGCGGCACGCTCGACGTCCGCTCGCTCACCCTGCTCGCCCCGGCCGGCCTCGGCCCGGCGATCGACGGCGCCTTCGTCGAGGGCTTCTGCGCCGCGGAGGGCGAGGCGGCGCTGGCCGCGTGGATGACCTGCCTGGTCCACGACCCGGCGGCGCTGACGCCGACGCTGGTCCGGGCCACGGCGCGGGCGCGCGAGGCCGAGGGTGTGGCCGCCGCACAGGCCCGGCTGGCCCGCGCGCTGTTCCCGTCGGGCACGCAGGTCTTCGGCGTGCGCCCGGCGCTGGAGCGCTACACCGGGCCGGTCCGTGCGGTGATCGGCCTGCAGGATGCGGTCATTCCGGCGGCCCAGGCCGGGGGCCTGCCCGGCCATGTGGCCGTCCACCGGCTGGCCGGCGTCGGCCATCTGCCGCAGCTCGAGGCGGCGCCGCTGGTCGGCCGGCTGGTCGCGCAGACCGTGGCGAGCGCCGGCTGAGCCGCCCGATGGCGGCCGGCCCGCGCGTCGCGGTCCTCGATCTCGACGGCACCCTGGTCGATACCGCGCCCGATCTGGCCGGGGCGCTCGACGCCCTGTTCGCCGAGATCGGGCTCGAGCCGCTCGGGGCCGAGACGGCGCGCGGCTTCATCGGCCACGGCATCGCCCGGCTGGTGGTCGACGGGCTTGCCGCCCGCGGCCGACATCCCGACGAGGACGAGAGCGACCGCCTGGTCACACGCTTCACCGCGATCTACGAGGCCCGAATCGCGCGGGAGAGCCGGCCCTATCCCGGGGCGGAAGCCTGCCTCGCCGACCTGCGCGCGGCGGGCTGGCGTCTGGCGGTCTGCACCAACAAGGCCGAGCGGCTGAGCCGGCTGCTGCTCTCCGAGCTCGGCCTCGCCGGGCGCTTCACCGTCATCGCCGGGCCGGAGACCTTCGGCGCGCGCAAGCCCGACGCCGAGCCGCTGCTGCGCTCCATCGCCGCGGCCGGCGGGCGACCGGAGAGCGCGGCCATGGTCGGCGATTCGGAGATCGACGTGGCGACCGCGCGGGCCGCGGGCGTTCCGGTCGCCGTCATGGCCCACGGCTATGCCAAGGGCCCGGCCGAGGATCTTGGCGCCGACGCCGTGGTCGCCGCCTTCGCCGACCTGCCCGCCGCGCTCGACCGGCTGGTGGCGGGCTGACGGCCTGTCCTACCGCGCCGATCGGCCAGCCGCAGGAAAAGGATAGATTTCTACTCAACGTAGTACGCTATAAGGTTGACTAGAAAGCGGATTTATGCGCTATGGTAGAGGAAACCCGATGTTCACTTGCTGAAGTTTTGTCATGGGTTGGCGTAGCACTCTACGATCGCTCGAAGCAGCGAGCCGGCGGGCGGCGAAAGAGGCCGAGCGGCAGCGCAAGCAAGAAGCGCGCGAGCAAATGGTCGCGGAGGCAAGCGATGCTGTCGAGGCGTGGCAAGAGCATATCGACGACCTCGTATCGGTGCATACCGACTTGGCCGAGGCCGTGAACTGGGAACGGATCGCCGCCCTGCCGCGGCCAGAAGAGCCGACGGCGATCACCGAAGAGGGTGACCGGGCGCGCGCGGCTTTGGACTCGTTCAAGCCGAGAGTCTTCGATCCTCTCATCGGGGGCAGCGAGCGACGTCGGCGTCGGCTCGAGGCAAGCCTTGACGCCGCGGTGGAGCGCGATCGGGCGCGAAGCGCCGAGCGGTTGGCCGAGTACAAGGAGGCGCTTGCTGAGTGGGAGGAGGATACGACACTCGCGAAGAATCTGCTGCTCGGTGAGCCGGAAGCTGTGCGAACGGTCATTCAAGAAAAACAGTCATTCACGGAGAATGGGCTGATCGGCAAGGAGATCCAATTCTCGATCGGGGGCGGCTATGTCCACGCGAAGCCTGAAGTCCATGACGACGAAATAGTCCCTCGATTTAGAAGAAAACAGCTTGCCAGTGGTAGATTGTCCGAAACCAAGATGCCAATCAGCCAGAGAAACGAATTGTATCAGGACTACGTATCAAGTATATCGTTAAAAGTTGCAGGTGATTTATTCAATATCATACCAATGGACAGTATATACGTTACGTGTTTTACGAGAATGTTGAATAATAGCACTGGTCATATAGAGTCAACGCCGATTCTTTCTGTAAAATTCGTCAGGCAGACGATTGTGAGCCTCAATCTCGATGCCATCGACCCGTCGGAAGCTCTACGGAATTTCAATCATGTCATGAGCTTCAAGAAGACCAAAGGCTTCGCAAGGATCGAGCCGCTCGAACCGGCTTGATCCGTGAGGCGGTTCGGCGACGTCGTCGCGCCGCCTACCGCGCCGGCGGCGGGCCCAGCGAGTCGCGGCGGATGAGTTCCGGGGAGTGGTAGCGTGTGGTCGGCGGGGCGTCGCGCGCGCCGGTGACGCGGGCGAGCAGCAGGTCGGCGGCGTTCTCCGCGATCGCGGCGATCGGCTGGCGGATCACTGTGGGCCGGGGATTGAAGGCGTCGGCCCAGGGGAAGTCGTCGATCGACACGACCGAGATGTCGCGCGGGCAGTCGAGGCCCCGGTCGGCGAGCGCGCGCATGACGCCCAGCAGCATCAGGTTGTTGGCGACGAACAGGGCGGTCGGCGCGGGGTCGGCGTCGAGGAGCGAATGCGCCGCCTGGCGCGCCTCTTCCTCGCGGAAGTCGCAATGGACCACCAGCGCCGGGTCGATCGGCAGCCCGGCCTCGCTCAGGCAGGCGCGGTAGCCTTCGATCCGCGCCTCTGCATTGATCAGGGCGCGCGGCCCGGCGATCGCGCCGATCCGGCGATGTCCCGCCTCGATGATCGCGCCCACGGCCAGGCCGGCCGCCATGGGGTTGTCCAGGGTCACGAAATCCGCCTCCAGCCCCGGTACCGGCCGGTCCACGAGAACCAGCGGCATGGTCGCGCGCCGCGCGATCTCCGCCCCCTGGGTCGAGACCGAGGGCGCGAGGATCACGCCGTCGACCCGGTGCGCCTTCATCAGCTCCAGATAGAGCAGGTCGCGCTCGGGATGCTGGTCGGTGTCGGTCAGGAGGACCGTGTAGCCCGCCGATTCGAGCCGCCGCTCGACCGTCTGGACCAGCGCGGTGAAGAAGGGATTGGTGATGTCGGCGACGATCAGCCCGATCAGGTTCGTGCGGCCGCGCTTGAGGCTGCGGGCGATCCGGTCGGGGGCGTAGTTCAGCGTATCGATCGCGCGCTCGACCCGGCTGCGCAGTTCCGGGCTGACATAGGCGGTGTTGTTGATCGTGGCCGAGACGGTCGCCGTCGAGACCCCTGCGAGTCGCGCCACGTCCTTGATCGTCGCCATCCGCCACCGTCCGCGCGTATCGATCCGAGCGTATCGTTTTGTCCGACATTTCAACCTGACGCCGCGCATCGATCGCGATGCCGCCGGGAAACGTCGGGCGCACGATGCAAGACGAACTGCGATTGCGGGTCAACACGCTCTTTCGCATTCCCCGATATGCATCGCCGATTGCCTGGGAACGCCTGCTGTCGTACCCTCTGTCGTAACGTTTAGCTATACGATACGCCTTTCCGGACAAGACCGGGACGGCAAATCGACCCGATACCGATTCGCGGCGTCCGTCGGAGGGGGAGGGCGCCGCGAGGGGCGGGCAGGCCGGATCGGCGAGACCTCCCGGCCGCCTCCGGCCGGCCCGCCCGTTCTTCCGATCCGGGAGGAGGATCGCCGTCATGAATACCGCTGAAGCGCTGGCCGAACTCGGCGTCACCGATGCCGAGCTGACCGAGGAGCGCCGCCGCCTGCTCGACACCCAGGGCTACTTCATCGTCGAGGACGTCTTCACGCCCGAGGAAGTGGCCGAGATGCGCGCCGAATTCGACCGCCTGCGAGAGCTGGAAGGCGAGTTCGGCGGCCATGAGGTGCATATCGAGCCGGGCGCGCCGCGCCTGTCCAACCTGTTCAACAAGTCCGTCGCCTTCGACCGCTGCCTGGCCTGCAAGCCGACCATGGCGGCGGCCCACCATCTGCTGGGCGAGATCCACACCTACTCGCTCAACGCCCGCAATCCGTTGAAGGGCGAGGGCCAGCAGCCGCTGCACAGCGACGTGCCGCGGGTCCACCCGACCGACTGGCGGGCGGTCAATTCCATGGTCATGCTCGACGACCTGACCGAGGACAACGGCCCGACGCGGGTCGTGCCGGGCTCGCACAAATGGGTCCCGCTCAACGTCCCGGACGTCAACATGGCCGAGGTCAAGCACATCGAGGTGACGGCGGAGGATCGCAAGATCATGCCGGCGGATCCGGCCGCGCCCTACCCGGGCGAGGTGCACCTGACCGGCAAGGCGGGCTCCGTCGCCGTGATCAACGGTCATATCTGGCATGGCGGCACGATGAACCGCTCGGGCAAGCCGCGCCGGGTGCTGCACTTGGCGATCGCCCGCCGCGACATCCCGCAGCAGACCGTCGAGCGCGAGCACCTGACCGACGGCCTGGCGGAGCGGGCGACGCCGGCGATGCGCTATCTCCTCGACATCGAGGGGGTGGAGCCGCGGGTCCGCGGCTACCCACCGCTGCCCAAGGAGGCCCGGATCTGGGCCTCCGCGGAAACCGTCGACCGCGCGTCCTGACCGGACGCCGGACCGACGGGTGCCCGGCGCCGGCCATCGCCGGCGTCGGGAACGGTCGCGAGCGTTGCGATCGCCAACGACAACATCGAAGACCATCCAGGGGGAGGATCACCATGACCGTCTCGGGGAACGCGATCGGCCGCCGGCCGATCGTCGCCGGCGCGCTCGTCGCCGGCACCATGCTCGCCACCGGCATTGCCGGGCCCGCACCGGCGCCGGCGCAGGAGACGCTCGACGGCTCCGGCGTCACCATCGGCGTGGCCATGCGCACGCAGACCCAGCCGCGCTGGGCCTTCGACGTGGCCTCGATGGAGCAGCGCGCCGAGGAGTTGGGCGCCGAACTGCGCGTCCAGTGGGCCAATGACGACCCGATCCGCCAGTCCTCCCAGGTCGAGAACCTGCTCAGCCAGGGTGTCGACGCGCTGATCCTGGTGCCGGTCGACGACCGGGCGGCGAGCACGCTGGTCGCCAAGGCGGCCGAGTCCGACGTGCCGACGCTCGCCTACGACATCGCGATCCCGGACGCCGATGTCGCCTTCTTCCTGACCCGCGACAACCGCGAGGTCGGCCGGCTCCAGGTCCAGGGCGCGCTCGACTTCGCGCCGCCGAACGCCGACGACCCGCCCGGCTACGTGCTGATCAAGGGCGATCCGGACAACAACGTCGCCCGCGAGCTGGCGGCCGTCTACGAGGAGATGCTGACCCCGCTGGCAGAGGCCGGGGAGATCGAGATCGTCGCCGACCAGTGGCACGAGAACTGGTCGGGCCAGTCGGCGCTCGAGACGGCGGAGAACGCGCTTGCCGCCAACGACGACGATGTCCAGGCGTTCGTGACCTCCAACGACGGCATGGCGATCGGCGTCGTCCAGGCGCTGCAGGGCCGCGACATGGCGGGCGAGGCCTATGTCTCCGGCCTCGACGCCGACGTGCCCAACGACCGGCTGATCGTCGAGGGCGTCATCGACCGCTCGGTCTGGACGATGATCGACGAGATGGGCGCCCGCGCGGTCGAGGCCGCGGTGGCGCTGGCCACCGGGGTCGAGCCCGAGGCCGACGGCATGACGAACAACGGCTTCGGCGACATCCCCTCGGCCTTCATCGAGGTGGTGCCGGTCACGGCCGACACCATGTGCCAGTGGATCCGCGAGGTCGCGCCCGAAGGCTGGGTGACCGTCGAGGACGTCTACGTCAACGTCGACCCGCCGGCCGACTGCGCCGGCTGATCGCCCGACCGGCGCGCGCGCCGGTGTCCCGGCGGGGCCTCGCCAAG
>JAVJUS010000075.1:0-139908 GCA_040220455.1 Azospirillaceae bacterium | reverse complement strand
CCCGCGCCGCCGTCCCGCCGCGCGCGCTGCTGGGCCTTGCGCTTGGCGAGATTGGCGCGCAGGGCCGCGGCCTCGCGCGCCTTGCGCTCGCCGGCGCGCCCGGCGTCGCCCGGCCGAGACTTGCCCGGCGCGCCGCCGTGGCTCGGCCGAGTGTCGTCGGAGGTCTTGTCGTCGGTCATGGTGGCGATTTCATGCCCGAAACAGGGCCTTGCGGCAATGCCCGCCCGACCCCGGCGCCGGGTCCGGCCGAAGCGCCCGCAAAACGCTTGCGAGCCCCCGGCCCCTGTGGCAGGTTCGCGCCGCTTTCCGACCGGCGCCGCTGCCGTAGCTCAGTGGTAGAGCACTCCCTTGGTAAGGGAGAGGTCCAGAGTTCAAATCTCTGCGGCAGCACCATTAAATCAAGCGCTTGGCGCGGGCCAAGGTACTGTTCCACAGATCGAGAGAACTGCGGCGCGTCCGATGCCGAAAATCTGCGGCCTCTACGCGGTGCCCGCCCCCGTCCCCGAAACGAAACCGCACGGACCGGTTGCCACCGGCACTGACGGTGGCCGCGACCCTCGGGCTTTGCCCGAACGCAGGGCGGGAGCCATCGACGACGGTCGCCGCGCGAGGCGGTTCAGACACTTGAATGAAATATCATAAAAGTTTTTTCTTGTTCAACGCAATTATATGAATTGATCTATCGAATTCGCGTATAATCGGAGCCCTCGTCCCAGCTGCCCCGGACATCCCCCGATCGGGCGACAACCGTCGGAAAGGATCTGTCATGCGCGCATCGACACTCGTTGCGGCCACGGCCTTGCTCGTCGCGTCCTCCGCCGTCGCGGACGAAGCCAGCGTCACCACCGGACAGGAGATCGACCTGTCTTTCGCCGTCGTGAAGGCGAGGCTCACCGACCAGGGTTTCGACCACCCGAGAATGATCGGCCGGAGCCCGACGCATCTCTACGCCACCTCCGCCGAGGGGACACCGGTCGTCGTGCGTCTCGACCCCCAGACGGGCGATGTGCTCTCCGTCGGGGCCGTCCAGGGCGCCGCGGAATAGGCCGCCCACCGGTCCGACACCCGCCCGACCCGCGCCCGCGCCCCGGCCTCACGGAAACAGCGACCGCACCGCCTGCACCAGCCCGTGGCGGCGGTCGAGGGCCGCGTCGACAGCCATGCCGGTGAAGAAGACCGCCGCGCCGAGCAGGGCCGTCGCCATGGCGGCGCCCTCCAGGCCGGCATAAAGGAACACGTGCGCCGCAGCGAGCATCGGCAGCGCCGCGGCGTCGTAGGCCCGGAATCCGTTCACGCCGCCCCCTCGGCCTCGCGTGCGTCGTCATCGGACGGGATCGCGCCGCGAAGATCCGCCCGACCTCCGACAGGACGTCGGGCGGGCGCGATCTGACGCGTCTTTACCGACCCGAAGGTCGGACAGTCGTCAACCTATCCGGCCGAGGCTTGTGAGGCAAACATGGAAAACTCACCAAGACTTCGTCGTTAACGAAGCCTTGACGTACTGACGGCGGCGCGTCGCTCCCCCTTCAGGCCAGGCGGGCGTCGGGGATCCGGTTCCAGGGATGCGGCGCCTCTGGACCATCATGGGTGGCCAGCACCGGCGCCACGGTCGCGCGTGCCGTGTCGGGCCAGACGTCGGGGAAGCGCGCCGGGGCGTCCGGGTCGGTGTCGATCGCCTCCTCACGGTGCATGATCCGCGCGACGCGGGCCTTGATCGCGGCGGGCTGGTCGGCGAAGCCCGGGTGATACCACAGGGTCAGCAGCGTGCGTTCGGCGCCGGAGCGGTTGGCGTGGGCGCCGTGCAGCAGCCGCGCGTCGCCGATCACCAGATCACCCGCGGCGACCGGCACGTCGACCTCGCCCTCCAGTGCGCCGAAGGCCGGATCGTCGGGATCGGTCATCTTCGCCATGTCCTCCCCATGGGCGCGGGCGAGCCGGTCGTGCATCGGGTGCCGGCGCCGATGCGAGCCCGGGATCGCCCGCAGGCAGCCGTTCTCCCGCGTCGTGTCGGTCAGGTAGTACATGGCGAAGACCTGGAGCATCCGGTCGTCATAGCTCGCCGGATGGTCCCAGCCCCACCAGTCCTGGTGCCAGAACAGCGGCGGGCCGCCCGGCGGCTTGCTGATGACATATCCCGAGCTGTACCGCGCGCCGCCGAGGCCCAGGCGCTCGAACGCGTCGAGCGCCGGGTGCCAGGCGATCAGCTCGGCGAAGCCAGGCTCCTCCGCCATATGAATCATGCTCCCCGTGGAGCGCTGGGCCGAACGGTGCGCCCCATCCGCGGCGTCGAGCCGACCGCGGCTCAGGCGCCGGGCCCGGTCCAGCATCGCCGTGTCGAGCACGCCCGGCACGACGCAGAAGCCGTCGCGGGCGAGCGCCGCCGCCGTGATGTCCCAATCGATCGCGGCGCCGCGCGCCGCCGTCGCTGCATCGACCATGCCGGTCGCCTCCCCCTGGTCTGACGACCGAGGCGGCGTGGCGCGCGCCGGCTCGGTCCCGGACGATAGACCACACGGGCGGATGGCGAGAACCACCCGCGCCCGTCGAATACGAGAGCATCGCGCGATATCGTCCTTTCGGAATCGATCGGCCTCTATCGAGTAATGAATGGTTAATTCGGCCGGTGACAGCGTGGCAACAACGACATTCCGCGCCCGGCCACGCCCTTTTCGAGACCCCCGCCCCGCGACGTGACTCACCCCTTCGCGCTTTCGAGACCGCGACGATCGCGGCCCCGCTCCGCCCGGCCGCGCCCCGGCCCCCGCTCTGCCCGCCGACTCCTCGGCCTGACGGGCGCCGTCACCGTCCTCGCCGCGCTGGCCGTCACGGTCGCCTTCATCCTGAGCGACCGTCGCGCGACGATCGATGCCGCCAGCGCCGAGTTGATCCGCAGCGCGCGTCTCTCGACCACGCTGGTCGACCAGATCGTGCGCGACGCCGACGCCGTCGCGTCCGGCCTGCAGATCGCCCTGCGACTCTACGACGACACGCTCGAGGCCTTCGTCGACGGCAACCGCGAATGGCTCGAGGCGGAGTTGGCGACCCGGCCGCTGGTGCGCGCCTATTCCCTGACCGATGCCGAAGGAGACGTCATCGCGACGACGATCCCCGAGCTCGAGGGGCGCGATCTCGCCGGCCGGGACTATTTCGAGGTCCACACACGGCCGGACAGTCCGGACCGGTTCGTCTCCGAGCCGATCCTGTCGCGCCTGCGCTCGGCCTACCGGCTGTTCCTCATCTCCTGGCCCCTGCGCGACCGCGACGGCGAGTTCCTCGGCGTCTTCGCCATGAGCCTCGACACCGCCCGGGTCGAGGCCCTGCTGGGCCAGGTCGATGAGACGCCGCACGACGCCCTGTCGGTGGTCACGCCCTCCGGCATGATCCTCGCCTCCCAGGGTCGGGGCGGCGCCCAGGCGCTGCCTTCGGACTACCGCGAGCCGCTGCTGATTCGCGCCGCCCAGGGCGCGGCCACCGGTCCGCGCGGCGGCGCCACGATCGCCGAGGGCTATCTCTGGGAGGAGCGATCGCGCTGGCTGGTCGCCGCCGAGCCGACGGAATCGATCCGGGCATCCGTGGTCGCGGCACGCGACCTGCGCCGGGTGCTCGCCCCCTGGCGGGGCCGCGCCCTGGCCGTGGGGCTCGCCGGGCTGGTCATCTCGGCCCTGGCGGTGGGGGTGACTGTCCTGCTGCGCGCGCTCGTGCGCCGCCAGGACCGCGCCGTCGACCGCGCGACCCGCAACGCCGAGACCGATCCGTTGACCGGCCTGCTCAACCGCCGGGGTTTCGCCGACCGCGCCGCCGCGGCCTGGCGGGCGCCCGCCGGGCCCGGGACCGAGATCGCCGTGCTCGTCCTCGATCTCGATCACTTCAAGGTCGTCAACGACACCTACGGCCACGACGCCGGCGACACGGTGCTGCGCCGGGTGGCGGAGCGGCTGCGCAGCCTGATGCGCCAGAGCGACGTCCTGGCCCGGACGGGCGGCGAGGAATTCGCGCTGGTCCTGCCGGAGACGCGGCCGGAAGCGGTCCCGCTCTTCGCCGAGCGCCTGCGCCGGTCGATCGAGAAGCTCGCCATCGACTACCGGGAACACACGCTGCAGGTCACCGTCAGCATCGGCATCCGGATCGCCGACCCGGCAGAGGAAAAGCCGAACGAAGCGATGCGGCTGGCCGACGACGCGCTCTACGCCGCCAAGCGCGCCGGGCGCAATCGGGCGGTGGTGTACGGGCCGGGGGTGACCGGCGGTGGCGCCCCCGGTCCATCATCCGCCGCCGATCGGCTGCAGGCGATCGAGGGCTGAGCCCCGGACGCCACCCGGCCCGATCCCTCCAGGGCGGGCGCCGGGCGTTCAGTCCTCCATACCGCAGGCCATGACCTGCGGCATGCATTGCTGCAGACAGCGGGCCTTGCCCAGCATGTCCAGGGTCGGCGCCTCGTCCCCCTCCATGTCTGCCATCAGCGCCTCGATCCCGGCGCATGAGCAGTCGCAGCCCGCCGTGGCGTTGGCGGACCCGCCTCCGCCGCCCCCGTCGCCCCCTGCCGTCGCCTCCTCCACGGGGCGGGGCAGCTCGGGCTCGCGCCCCGGGAAGCCCGGCACCGGCGGCGCCGGGATGCCCCGCGCCCGCAGCCAGGCGAGACGGCGCTCGACATAGGCGTGAATGCCGGGGGTCACGACGTCACGGGGCGCCTTGGCCGAATCGAAGGGCCAGCCGAACGGCACCGTCATCTCCAGATCGATTGTCCGCAGCCGACGGCACCCCTCCCCGGGCGCGGCGAGGTCGACGCCGGAGATCGGGGTCGAGAGACGGAAGGTCACCCCGTCCAGGCCGGACTCCAGGATCTCGGCCGGCACCGCCCCGCGATCCCCGCCGCACGGCCCGCCGCCGCCGACGATCGTGCCGTCGTAATAGAAGACGGTCGCCGTCGCCGATCCGGTGGCGCCGAGCGGCGGCAATTCCGAGAGCGCGACCTGGTAGCCCGCGTCGGTGTGTTCCCCGGCCCCGTCGACCACGGGCACCGCGAACGCGACGACGTCGGGGCCGTCCAGGTTCACCCGGTCCTTCATGCCATAGGTCGCGTAAGCGGGCTCGTGCGCCGCGACGGCCGCGGCGATGTCGGCCGCGCCCAGCTCCGCCCCGCTCATGGCCTTGGCCGCGAGTTCGGTGCCGACGGCGCCCAGACCGGCGTCGATCGCCGACGGGCCGCGCGGCGGGCCGGGCACGCCAAGGCGTCCCGTCTCCCCGGCGATCTTCACCGTGCGGACACCGGCCACGAAGGTCACCGTCTCCGCCTGCGTGCGCCCGGGATCCGGCGCCACGTTGGACAGGGCGAAGACGACCGACATCCCCGGCTCGTCGAAGACGTAGTCCTCGGTGTCCCAGAGCCGGACATGGGTCGTACCCTCGGCCGCCGCGCCGCGCGCCTCCGCGCCGACCCTCTCCACGGTCTCGGCGTAGGGCCGGGTCAGCTTGTCGGCGTCGGCGAAGACCGGGTGGTCGCCCCGCTCCCGCAGGAACGGCTTGACCACGCAGATCGGCCAGACCCGCGCGGTCACGGCGTCCGAGTACTCCTCGCAGGTCTCGACATCGCCGCCCGCGCCCTGGCGGGTCACGACCGAGAGATGGATCGAATCGAGCCGCTCGTGCTGGCGGGGCCCCTCCACGTAGGCGAAGGTGTCGAGGCGCACGGCGTCGGGAAAGCCCACATCGACCCGCACCTCGACGCAGCGCGCGGCGATCCGGTCCAGATCCAGCGTGGCCGAGCCGTAGGGCCCGACGCTGCCGCGGCCCGGCGGCTCCAGCGGGATCACCTCGCACGGCCCGCCGAACACCTCGGCCAGCCAGGCCTCCTGCGAGGGCACGTCGGGCGCGGTGAAGAACCGCTCCCGCCAGGACCCGTAGTCGCCGACGAATTGCGGGAAGACGAAGTCGAGACCGGTGCGCACCTGCGGCGCCTCGGTAAGGCCGGCGTCGAGCCATTTCACCTCCGCGCCCGCGGTCCCGCTCGGGTCGGCCGCCACCGCGGCGGCGCTCAGCGGCCGGTCGTAGAGCGACGCCAGGTAGTCCGCCCCGCCATAGCGCAGCCCGGCCCAGTAGAAGAGCGCGCCCGTCGGGTAGCCGAGCCGCTCCAGCGCCGCCGGTCCGCCGGCCTCGGCCGGCGTCGGGCGCAGCGCCTCGCCGTAGGAGCGGACATTCGCACCGATCAGCGGGCCCATGCGCTTGGCCCCGCCGACCCGTTCATGCGTCGACAGGAAGGCCGCGCCATCGGCCAGAGCCTCGGTCAGCCAGGGCGACGCCGAGCAGTCGGCGGTGACGGGCGAATTGAACTGCACCGCGTGGTCGAGCTCGTGCGCGACGCCGCGATGAACCTCGATCGGCGGCGCCGAGCCGAGCTGGGCGAGGCTGACCTGCAGATAGCCCCGCTCGGAAACGTCGCTCTCCGCCGGGCGGCCGTCGCGGCACCGGTTCTGGACATAACGTGCCACCTGGCCATGCAAGGTGTTGACCAGCCAGAGCTCGTAGTACTCGTGCGGCGGCCGCGCCGGCTCGGTCTGGAACTTGCCGGGGATCGTGCCGCCGTGGCGCTCCGGCTCGCCCACGTCGCCGAGGATCGGCGCCAACAGGCCGCAGGCGTTCAGCCGCGGGACGGCGAAGCCGGCGGAATCGTGAAAGGCGGCCGCGACGCGCGCCTCCTTCGCCGCCATTGCCCCGAATTTCGGCGCCGGCTCCGTGACGTCGGAGCAGAGATTGGCGAACAGCCCCGCGGTCTGCGCCTCGAAGCGATGGGTCGGCCAATCGGCCCGGGCTGCGCCCCCGACGACCAGGGCCCCGGCGAGCCCGACCGCCGCGCCGATCGGCGCCATGCGCCATCGACCCGGGCTGCTGCCGCATTTCGTCATGCGCCCTCCCTCGCTCCCGGCGGCGCCATGGTTCGACAGGGCGCGGCTGCAAGGCGAAGATCAATCGCTTTCACGATACGATAGAATTCTGTTAATGCGTAGACGTCAAATGGTATTGCAGGCCATGCTCTTTCTCGGTTCGACGAAAGGGGCTTCAAATGTTTATGAGAGAACATGGTGAGGTCAGGAGTGTCCTTCTCCTTTCGATTGCGGCTCTCGTCTTTATCTTGATGGCGGCCGGAGTCTCTCTCACGTCCGAGCACGGTGTCGGCCGGATCGACGTCCAGATCGACGGCGAGGCGCGGAACTTCGACATCATCGGTGGGATCGAGGCGGGCACCGGCTGGGTCGACCAGGGTCCCAGGCGCACCGTCACGCTGATGGGCCGCGATGCGACCGGCGCGGACAGTGGCATCAAGATCCGGTTCCTGATGGACGCCGAGAGCCGACAGGTGCGTTGCTCGCCCGCCGACACGATCCTCGAATACCGGCAGGGCGGCGCCATCCACCGCCTGAACCCCGGGCCGGAGTGCGGCGCGCTGTCCCTCGACACGATCGAGACCGCGGACGACGGTATGACGCTGCACCTGGAGGGGCGATTCGCGGGCCGGTTCGAGGGGCTGGGCGACAACCCGGCGGCCTACACGGCCCGGAACGGGCGCTTCCGCGCCGATGTGGCCCCCTTCGGCCGATGACCCGGCCGCGCGGCGCGGATGGAACCAGCGCGGCGGCCACGGCGTTCAAGGAAGTCCCGCAAGCCGCCCCGGCATGAGGGGCCGCCTGCCCGCGCGAGGACACGACCGCCCGACCGATGCCCCGGATCGATTCCGACGCCACGACCCTGACGGGCGTGGCCGAGCGTGTGCGCTCGGCCGGCGACGGGCGAGCCGTGTCCGTCGCGGATATTCTCGAGGCCATCGGCCAGCGCGGCTTCGGGCCGCTGATCCTGGTCTTCGCGCTGATCGCCCTGTCGCCGGTCGGCGCGATCCCGGGCGCCTCGATCGTGACGGCGGTCCTGATCACCCTGCTCTCGATCCAGCTTCTCGCGCGGCGGTCGGCACCCTGGGCGCCGGCCCGACTGCGCGCGATCCGGATCGGGCGAGGCCGGCTCGACACGGCGATCGACCGGTTACGCCCGGCTCTCGCGCGGATCGACAGGGTGGTCCGCTCGCGCTGGCGCACGCTCGCCGAGCCGCCCTGGTCGGCCGCCATCCCGCTGTGCTGCATCGCGCTGAGCGCCCTGATGATCCCGCTCGCGCTCGTGCCCTGGGGCGTCGTGCCGCCATCCGCCGCGATGGTCGGGCTGGGCCTCGGCCTATCGGCGCGCGACGGCCTGGTTCTCGCCATCGGCCATGGGCTGGCGGCCGGCGCCGCCGTCTTCGCCGCCTTCCTGCTGCTGTGAGCCGCTGACAGACCGGCCTCCGCATCGATCGGGACCGCTCCGACCAAAGGCTTATCCGTCGGGAAGCATCTCTCCCTAAAGTTTGATTTGACAGCTAGCTCGCTTTGGGCGTGTATAGCGGACACCAATCCTTGAAGAAAGCGAGCGGAGCCGGCCATGGGCGGCGAGCCGACGGATGATGGGGAGCGCCAAGCGGTCTGGAAGCCCGGTGAAACGGTTTGCACGTGCTTCCGCCTTCGCCGGGCGACACGCACGGTCTCCCAGATCTACGACCGCCACCTGGCGATGGCCGGCCTCCGGTCGACCCAGTTCAGCCTGCTCTCGGCGATCGGCGACCTCTCGCCCCGCTCGCTGGGGCCGCTCGCCGAAAAGCTGGGCATGGACCGCACGACGCTGACGCGCAATCTGCGCCCGCTGGAACGCGAGGGGCTGGTGGCGCTCGGCGAGGGCGAGGACCGGCGGGAGCGGGTCGCCATGCTGACACCCGACGGCCGGCGCCGCCTCGCCGCCGCCCGGCCCCACTGGCGCGCCGCCCAGGACGAACTGGAACGCATCCTGGGGCACGAGACCGTCGGTCAACTCAACACCCTGCTCGAAGGCACCTCGCGGCGGCTGCAGAGCTGACCCACCCGCCCCTACGGCCAGCGTCGGGCACGGGCGGCCCGGTCGCCGGACAACCGACCGACGCCCGCCTGGACGCCCCGCATGACCGATGCCCCGGCCGACGGCCGCGATCGCCCGGACAGCCCGGCGCGAACCGATCTGGTCTACGAGGATTTCGCCGTGGGCCAGACCGCGACGAGCCCGCGCGTGACCGTGACGGAGGCCGAGATCCTGGACTTCGCGTCCCGCTTCGACCCCCAGCCCTTCCATACCGACCCGGCCGCCGCGGCGGGGACCTTTTTCGGCCGGCTGATCGCCAGCGGCTGGCACACCGCGGCGGTGACGATGCGCCTTCTCACCGAAAGCGATCTCCGCCCCGCCGTCGGGCTGATCGGCCGCGACGTCCGCGGCCTCGCCTGGCCGAGGCCGGTCCTGCCCGGCGACACGCTGCGTGCCTTCATCACGGTGGTCGAAATGCGCGAGAGCGCCTCGCGCCCCGATATCGGCCTGGTCCGCATCCGGGTCGAGACGCTGAACCAGCGCGACGAGGTGGTGCAGACGATGGAGCCGCTGCTCGTCGTCACCCGGGCCGGCGGGGAACCTTCGGCCGCCGGCGAAAGCTAATCGCGATCGCCCTACGGATCGCCCGACCGGGGCGCCGCCGGGTCCGTGGCGCCCGCGATCGTCTCGGCCGTCTTGTCGAGCAGGGCGGCCATCGCCGCCCGGGCGGCATCGGGCGAGCGGGAGCGGATGGCGTCGACGACGGCCGCATGGGCCGGTAGCGCCGTCTCGGGTGCCCCCGGATGCGTGCTCGACAGCTCGATCGAGGCCGCCATCGCCGTCTCCGTCAGCGCGCCGAGGGAGACCAGGAAGTCGTTGTGGGTCGCCTGCAGGATCGCCAGGTGCAGGCGGACATCGGGGCCGACCGTCGCCTCGGGATCGTTGCCGGCCGCCACCATGGCCTGCCAGGCGGCCTCGATCGCCGCGATATCCTCCTCGGTGGCGCGCGCGGCCGCGATCGCCGCGGCCTCCGGCTCGACGATCCGGCGCACGCACAGCAGCTCCGTGGCCAGGTGGTGGACATCCGGAGCCGCCGCCCGCCAGGCCAGCACGTCGGGATCGAGCATGTGCCAGAGCTCGCGCGGGCGCACCCGGGTGCCGATCTTCGGCCGGGTCTCGACCAGCCCCTTGGCGGCCAGGGTCTTGATCGCCTCGCGCAGCGCGCTGCGCGACACGCCGAGTTCGCCGCCCAGCTCCGCCTCGGTCGGCAGGGTCGCGCCGGGTGGCCAGGCGCCCTTGAGAATGCGCCCGCCCAGCTCGTAGACGACGCGGCCGTGCAGCCGGCGCCGGGAATAGGTGCGCCCGTCGGCGCCGTGCGGGTCGGCCGAGGCCGGTCCGCCGGGCACCGGGGTCGGGCCGAGCTGCGCGCCGGTCACATCACCGCGCCGATCTGCCATGGAATGAACTCGCTGTCGCCGAATCCGAGCGACTCGCTCCGGCTCGGCTGACCCGATGCCGTCGCGAGAATCAGGTCGAAGATGCGCCGCCCCATCTCCGCGACCGGGATGCCCGCGTCCAGCACTTCGCCGCAGTTGATGTCCATGTCGTCCGACAGGCGCTGGTACATCGGCGTGTTGGTGGCGAGCTTGAGCGACGGCGCCGGCTTGAAGCCGGAGACCGAGCCGCGGCCGGTGGTGAAGCAGACGACGTTGCAACCGCCCGCCACCTCGCCGGTGATCGAGCAGGGGTCGAAGCCGGGGCTGTCCATGAAGACGAAGCCCTTGGCGGTGATCGGCTCGGCATAGCGGTAGACGTCGACCAGGTTGGTCGTGCCGCCCTTGGCCGCCGCGCCCAGGGACTTCTCCAGGATCGTGGTCAGACCGCCGGCCTTGTTGCCGGGCGAGGGGTTGTTGTTCATCTCCCCGCCGTTGCGCCGGGTGTACTCCTCCCACCAGCGGATGCGGGCCATCAGCTTCTCGCCGACCTCCGGACTCACCGCCCGGCGGGTCAGCAGGTGCTCGGCGCCGTAGATCTCCGGCGTCTCGGCCAGCACCGCCGTGCCGCCGTGGCGCACGACCAGATCCGCCGCCGCGCCCAGGGACGGGTTGGCGGTGATGCCGGAATAGCTGTCGGAGCCGCCGCACTGGAGCGCCACCGTCAGTTCGCTCGCCGGCGCGGTTTCCCGGGTGCAGGCGTCGGCGGTCGCCATCATGCCCTCGATCGCCGCGACGCCGGCCTCGACCGTGCTGCGCGTGCCGCCGGTGGTCTGGATGTTCATGGTCTGGAAGGCAGGCCCGCGCTCGATCCCGTAGGCCTCGAGCAGGAAGTCGATCTGGGCGACCTCGCAGCCGAGACCCACCATCAGCACGCCGGCGAAGTTGGGATGCCGCGCATAGCCCCAGAGCACGCGCTGGAGATTGTCGTACCCCTCCCCGCTGTCGGCCATGCCGCAGCCGGTGTTGTGCGTCAGGGCGACGACACCGTCCACGTTCGGGTACTTGTCGACCAGGCGCTTTTCGGCCTCGGCGGCGATCATGCGCGCTACCGTCGCCGAGCAGTTCACGCTCGTCAACACGCCGAGATAGTTGCGCGTGCCGACTTTGCCGTTCTTACGGCGAAAGCCCTGGAAGGTGGCGCGCTCGGCCTCGGGGACGTAATCGGTCGGCCGGGCGTCGGCACCGAAGGCGTGGTCGCGCTCGAACTCCTTCATGCCGCAATTGTGGACATGGACATGGTCGCCGGGCTCGATCGCCTCGGTCGCGAAGCCGATCACCTGGTCGTAGCGGCGCACGGCCTCGTCCTTGGCGATCGCGCGCACCGCGATCTTGTGGCCGGCGGGCACCGGCGCGCGGGTGACGACGCCCTCCCCCGGCAGTTCGGTGCCGGGCAGGATCTCGGCGCGGGCGAGCACCACGTTGTCCGAGGCGTTCAGGCGGACGGTCAGCGGCTGCCCTTCGCTCATGGCGCAATCCTTCCTTCCACGCGGCTGATCGGGATCGCGATGCGGGCGGCGGCCGCGCCGGCGCCGCCCGATCCGATGGTCACGGCCACTGCGCCCCCGTCGCGGCGACGTAGATCGCGTAGACCGAACTGGTTCCGGCGATGAACAGCCGGTTCTTCTTGGGCCCGCCGAAGGTCAGGTTGGCGACGACCTCCGGCACCTTGATCCGGCCGAGCAGCACGCCGTCGGGCGTGTAGCAGTGCACGCCGTCGGCCGCGGAGGTCCAGACATTGCCGTCGGTGTCGCAGCGCAGACCATCGGGCACGCCCGGGTCGATCTCGGCGAAGACCCGGCCGCCCGACAGGCGCCGGCCGTCCTCCACGGTGAACACCCGGATGTGGTGCGGCCCGTCGGGATCGTGGCTCAGCCCGGAGTCCGCGATATATAACAACCGCTCGTCGGGAGAGAAGCACAGACCGTTGGGCTTCACGAAATCGTCGGCGACGACCACCGGCGCGCCGCCCTCCGGGTCCACCCGATAGACGTAGCAGCCCTCCTGCTCCTGGTCGGCCTTGTGGCCCTCGTAGTCCGACAGGATGCCGTAGGGCGGGTCGGTGAACCAGATCGCGCCGTCGGACGCCACCACCACGTCGTTGGGGGAGTTCAGCCGCCGGCCGGCATGGGCGTCGGCGATGACGCTCTGCCGGCCGTCCCATTCGGTGCGCACGACCCGGCGCCCGCCGTGCTCGCAGGACACCAGCCGACCCTGGCGGTCGCGGGTGTGGCCGTTGGTGTAGCCGACCGGCGTTCGGTGCACCGCGACGCCCGCGCCCTCCGACCAGCGCAGGATGCGGTCGTTGGGGATGTCGCTGATCAGCAGCACGCCGGTATCGGCGAACCAGACCGGCCCCTCGGCCCAGCGCAGCCCGTCGAAGAGCTTGTCGAGCCAGGCGTTCGGAAGGGTCAGATCCTTGAACCGCTTGTCGTGGACCTCATGGTGGTCGCCGAAGGCCATGGCCGTCTTCTCCGGTTCGGTCGTGTCGGATCTCCGGCCGGGGCGCCGCGCCGCTCAGCGCGTCTTCTCGCCGCCGGCCAGGGCGATGATGGCGATGATGATCACGCCGGTCAGCATCTGGCGCATCCCGCTCGACACCCCCATGGTGTTGAGCATCGTCACCAACAGGAAGAGGAACAGCGCCGCTCCCCAGACGCCGGGCACGTTCGCCTTGCCGCCGGCGATCGAGGTCCCGCCGATCACCACCACGGCGATCGAGGCGAGCAGGAAGGGCTGGCCCATGTCGAGCGAGGCGCCGCCGGAGAACGCGGCCAGCAGCGCGCCGCTCAGCCCCGCCAGCGTTGCGCAGAGGGTGTAGGTCACGAAGCGCGTGCGCGCGACCGGGACGCCGGCGAGACGCGCGACGCGGTCGCTCTGCCCGATCGCGAGCACCGATCGGCCGTAGGCCGTGCGCTCGAGCACGACCACCATCGCGGCGGCGAAGGCGATGGTCAGCAGCGCGATCACCGGGATGCCGCCGGGCAGGCGCCACTCCATGAAGTCGGACAGCGCCGCCGGCGGCTTGACCCGGAGCCCGCGGCCATAGGCGATCGCGGTCGACTGAACGATGAAGCTGGCCGACAGGGTCGCGATGATCGGCGGGATCATCAGCACCCGGATCAGCGCCACGTTGAACAGCCCGACGCAGAACCCGGTGCCCAGCGCCGCGACGAGCCCGACCACGATCAGGGAGTCCTGGCCGTTCATCACCTTCATGGCGACCGCGCCGGACAGGGCGATGTTGGCCGGGATCGACAGGTCGACATTGCCCGGCCCGGTCGTCACCACGAACATCTGCCCGATGCCGACGATGACGTAGAAGACCGAGAAGGTCAGCGCCGCCGTCACGGTCGCGCCGGCGCCGCGGCCCTCGACCAGGGCGACCGTCACCGCCCACACGGCGATCGCGCCGACGAAGGACCAGATCCAGGGCTGGCGGCGCAGCCAGTCGAGGCTCGCGATCATGGCGCGGCCGTCCCGGCGCGCCGGCGACTGGCCCGCGCGCTCCACGCGTTGATCAGGGCGCGCAGCGCCAGGACCAGGATCAGGATCGCGCCCTGCACGCCGATCTGCCAATCCGGCGACAGGCGCAGGAAGCTCAGGAACGACGCCGCGAGCGTCATCGTCAGCGCGCCCAGCACGGCGCCGATCGGCGAGACGCGGCCGCCGACGAACTCGCTGCCGCCCAGGATCGCTCCGGCGATGGAGATCAGCGTGTAGCGCAGGGCGATGTTCGAATCCGCCGAGGTCGTGATGCCGGTCAGCGAGAGGCCGGAGAGTACGCCCATGAACCCGGCGAGCGCGTAGAGCGTCATGCGCACCCGCAGCATCGACCAGCCGGCCCGCGCGATCGACCGGGCATTGCCGCCGGCGCCGCGCAGGATCGCGCCGTAGGACGAGGTCATCAGCGCGATGTGACCGATGGCGGCGATCAGCAGCGCCGCCAGGATCGGCAGCGGAATCACCGGCGGCTTCCAGGCCATCAGCGCGATCAGCCATTCCGGCGCCCGGCCGCCCGGCGACGGCAGCACCAGGACGGCGAGGCCGAACCAGACGAACGACATGCCGAGCGTGACCACGATCGCCGGCAGGCGGCGCAGCTCGATCAGCGCGCCGACACAGGCGTAGAGCGCGATCGCCCCGATCAGGATCGCCACGCCCAGGACCGGCTGCTCGGCCAGGTAGGTCACGCTGACCGTGGCCACGAAGCTGACCATGCCGCCGACCGACAGGTCCAGGTCGCCGACCGTCAGGATGAACATCTGCGCGAGCGTGGCGAAGACGATCGGGATCGAAAGGTTGAGCAGCAGGTTGAGCCCGAAATAGCTCATCGCCCGGGGCTGAAGGATGAAGATCGCCACAAGGATGACGGCCAGGGCAAGCCCCGGCAGGATCGCGCGCAACAGGCGCGGCACGGCCGCCGCGCCCAGCGACGCGCGGCCCGGCAGCGCGGGAACGGGACGGCTGTCGCTCACGCCGCGCCCTCCGCCTCGAAGGAGGATTGAAGCACCTTCTGCTCGGTGAATTCCGAGGCCGGCAGGTCGGCGACCACGCCGCCGTCGCGGAAGACGTAGACATGGTCGCAGTTGACCAGCTCCTCCATCTCGGTGGTGTACCAGACGAAGCAGCGGCCGCGGTCGGCCTCGGCGCGGATCAGGTCGTAGACTTCCCGCTTGGTGCCCACGTCGACGCCGCGCATCGGGTCGTCCATCAGCACGATCTCCGCCTCGGAGGCGAGCGCGCGGGCGAAGAGAACCTTCTGCTGGTTGCCACCCGACAGGCTCAGGATCGGGTTGGCGACGTCCGGCGTGCGGATCCCGATGCGCCGGCGCCACTCCTCGGCCAGCGCCCGTTCGCGATCAGGGTCGAGCAAGCCGCGCCGGCGCACCGCGGGGAAGGACCGCACCGTGACGTTCCGGGCGATCGACCAGAGCGGAAAGATGCCCTCGGTCTGGCGGTCGCCGGCGATGAACGCGGCCGGCGCCTCGACCGACACGCCGGCGACGCGGCGCCCCTCGGCGGCCCTGAACAGGCGCAGCAGCGTGTCCGTCTGACCATGCCCGGCGAGCCCGGCGAGGCCGACGATCTCCCCCTTGCCGGCGGTCACGGTCAGGCCCTCGCGGCCGCGCCGGTCGCGGGTGGCGGCGCTCGCCATCGGCGCGCGGCCGGCGCGATCGGCGGTCTGGCGCGCCGCCCCGGCGTCCGGCCGGGCGACCGAGCCCATGGCCTCGACCAGGGCGTCGCGGGACAGGCCCTCGGCCGGGCGGTCGGCGACCACCGAACCGTCGCGCATGACCACGACCCGGTCTCCGGCGGCCAGGATCTCGCCCAGCAGGTGGGAGATGAGGATGCAGCCGATCCCCTCGCGCGTGGCATGGCGCACGGCGTCGAGAAGCTGGTCGGCCGCCACGGAATCGAGCGAGGAGGTCGGCTCGTCGAGGATCACCAGACGCGCAGGCGCGTCGGTGACGGTGAAGGCCCGGGCGATCTCGACCATCTGGCGGCGGCCGATCGACAGGTCGCCGACCGTGTCCCCCGCCCCGATGCCGTGGCCCGGGAACATGTGGTCGAGCCGGTCCATGATCAGCCGGCCGGCGCGCCGCTTCCAGCCCAAGCCGCGCAGGCCCGGATGGAAGACCCGCGCGTTCTCCGCCACGGTCAGGTTCGGGCAGAGCGAGAGCTCCTGGAAGACGCAGCGCACGCCGGCCGCATGGGCCGCGGCGACCGACCAGCCGGCCGTCCGGTCCACGCCGTCGACGAGGATCGAGCCGCTGTCCGGTGCCAGCGTCCCGGCCAGGACATGCATCAGCGTCGACTTGCCGGCGCCGTTGTGGCCGACCAAGCCCAGGCACACGCCGGCGTCGACCGCCAGGTCGACGCCGGCCAGGGCGCGCACGGCCCCGTAGCTCTTGGCGACACCGGTCAGGCGAACCGTCGGATCGGCCATGTCGCGCCCCGACTCCGTTCCGCCTGCCCGTGCCGCCCGCCTGTCGCCCGTCCGTCCTTCGCGCTCAATCGACCGTCGGCGTGGCCGGCGGCTCCTCGCCCGCCTTCACGGCGTCGATCAGCGAGACGACCCAGTCTTGCGTGTAGGTCGCGTTGGTGACGCCGCCCTCCGGCGTGCGCTCGAGCCAGTAGTCGAGCTCGTCCTGCTCGACGACCAGGGTCGGCAGGGTCAGCTCCTGGGGCACGTCGGCCCCGGCCAGGATCCTCTGGGCGACCCAGAACGCCACCTGCGAGGACGCCGGCGCGATCGACAGGGACATGGTCTCGTAGCCGGTCTCGTCGCGCTGCTCCTGCCACCAGGTCAGCTCGTCGTGACGGTTGCCCATGATGATGATCGGCAGCGGGCGGTCGGCCGCCTCGAAGGCCTGCGCCGCGCCGTAGCCGTCCCCGCCCTGGGTGACCACGCCGTCGATTTCCGGCAGCGTCGGCAGGATGCCCGCGACCTCGCGCTGGGCGACGGTCTGGGTCCAGTCGCCATGGACCGAGCCGACGACCTCGAATTGATCGTGCTCCTCGACCCCACGCACGATGCCCTTGTGGATCTCGTCGTCGACGAAGACGCCCGCCAGGCCGCGGATTTCCAGAAGATTGCCGCCATCGGTCAGGCGCCCGGCGAGATAGTTCACCTGGGTCTCGCCCATGCCGGCGAAGTCGATGACGATGCGCCAGGCGCAGGGCTCGGTCACGATGCCGTCGAAGGAGACGACGGTAATGCCGGCGTCGCAGGCCTGCTTGACCGTGCCGTTCAGCGCGGTCGGCGACGCCGCGTTGACGACGATGGCGTCGTAGCCTTCGAGGATCAGGTTCTGGATCTGGGCCGCCTGCTCGGTCGCCTGGTTCTCGGCCGTCGTGAAGGACGGCGCCTCGGCGACGAGCCCCTCGCCGACGGCCGTGTCCGCCACCTCGCCCCAGCTCTGCAGCATGGACTGGCGCCAGGAATTGCCCGCGTAGTTGTTCGACAGCGCGATGCGCATGTCGGAGGTGTCGCCGTCCTGGGCCACAGCCGGCCCGGCGGCCGCCGCGATCAGGCCGAGGCCCGCGAGCGCGACGGCGATGCGATCGATCGCCACGGTCATGGTCGTTTCCCCCCTTGGTCGAAGGCCGCCGGCCTTCGGGATCGGTCCGGCGTCTTGACCCGAACCGCTTTTTATTATCATACAATTATACTCTATGCCGCCCGCCGGGGCACCGTCAATAGACGCCGATCCTGCCCGCTGTGCCATGAGGCCCCGGCCTCGCTAAAAAGTTGCGTTCTATCGGGAGGCTCACGACTTGGTAACTCGTCAGGCGTATCGTCCCGCGCGTGCATCGACGCGACGTCGCCGAAGGCTACAGGACGGGATCATGGCGCCGACGAGCGAGCCGCCACCGCTGGCCGCCACCGCAGGCGGGTCCGGGTCTTCCGGATCGCCGCCGCAGCGCGACGACCCGCAGCGGCCGGCCGGGACGGGCGACCGGCCCGATACCGATTCCGGCGCTACTCCCGTGCGCGCCGCTTCCCATCAGCCGACGCGAGACGAGGGGTCCGACGCTCCCTTCGACGGCCCCGACGGCCCGGCGGCCTTCCTGGCAGCCGTCGAAGCCTGCGTCGACTATGCCTTTCAGCCGATCGTCAACGCGCGCTCGGGCGCGACCTTCGGCTTCGAGGCGCTGCTGCGCGGCTTCGATGCCATGGGCCTGCCGTCGATCTTCTCGGTCCTCGACACCGCCGACCGGCTGGGGGTCCTGCACCGCACCGACATCATCCTGCGGGAGAAGGCGATCGCGGCCTTCGTCGAGCGCACGGGCGTCGCGCGCGCCGCCGGTGGCGGCGGCGGGCTGCGGCTGTTCTTCAACCTCGACGCCCGGGTCCTGGCCTCGCCGGACTACCGCCCGCACCTGACCGCGCAGCTCCTGTCGCGCCACGGCCTGCTGTCCACCTCGGTCTGCTTCGAGCTGCCGGAATCCCAGTCGGTGGAGGACGGCTGGCGGATCCGCAGCATGCTCGACCGCTACCGGGTGCAGTCCTACATGCTCGCGATCGACGACTTCGGCACCGGGTTCTCGGGGCTCAAGCTGCTCTACGACCAGCAACCCGACCTGGTGAAGCTCGATCGGTTCTTCGTCTCTGGCATCGACGCCGACCACAAGAAGCGGATGTTCGTCGCCTCGATCGTCCAGCTCGCCCGCGTGCTGGGCATCATGGTGGTCGCCGAGGGCGTGGAGACCGAGCGTGAGCTCGCCGTGTGCCGGGAGATCGGCTGCGATCTCGTCCAGGGCTACCTGATCGCCCGGCCCACCCTCGATCCCGACGGCCTGCACGCGCGCTACGACGCGGTGGCGGAGGCGGCGCGCCGGGCCCGCCGGCGCGGCACCGGCGACCAGCACCTGATCCGCGAGCAGATCGATCCGGTGCCGAGCCTGCGCGTCACCGCGACGATGGACGAGGTCTTCGAGATCTTCCGCCTCAACAAGGCGCAGAACTTCTTTCCCATCGTCGACGACGAGGACCGGCCGCTGGGCATCGTCCACGAACAGGACCTGAAGGACTTCACCTATTCCCAATACGGCCGCGACCTGCTGTCGAACCGCTCCGTCGGCCGCCGGCTCGCGCATTTCCTGTCGCGCTGCCCGCAATGCGAGGTCGACACGCCGATCGAACAGGTGCTGACCACCTACTCCCTCAACGAGAATCCGGCCGGCATCCTGATCGTCGAGGACACCCGATATGCCGGCGTGCTGAGCGCCGCTTCCCTGCTGCGCATCCTCAACGAGAAGAACCTGGCGCAGGCCCGCGACCAGAACCCGCTGACCAAGCTGCCGGGCAACACCGGCATCACCGAA
Source organism: Azospirillaceae bacterium (assembly GCA_040220455.1). Taxonomy (GTDB): domain Bacteria; phylum Pseudomonadota; class Alphaproteobacteria; order DSM-16000; family Inquilinaceae; genus JAVJUS01. The sequence goes on along the minus strand of JAVJUS010000075.1, from coordinate 120,679 downwards.
TGGGTCGCGGAAGCCCGCGAGAACGAGGCCGAGGGCCATATCCTGGCGTATTTCGACCTCGACAATTTCAAGCCCTTCAACGACACCTTCGGCTTCCGCCAGGGCGACCGGGTCCTGCTGCGCTTCGCCGAGTTGATGCGCACGCATCTGGAGCCGCTGGGCCTGTTCGTCGGCCATGTCGGCGGGGACGACTTCTTCGCCGGCGCGCGCACGGCGAATGTCGACACCGTGCGTGCGGCCGTCATGGAGATGCTCGAGACCTTCCGCCGCGACGTGGAGAGCTTCTACGACGCCGAAAGCCGGGAGCGCGGGCACATCACGGCACGCGACCGGGACGGGCGCCAGCGCCGTTTCGCCCTGATGACCTGCAGCGCGGCGCTCGTCCGACTGCCCGCCGATGCGCCGCGCGGCGACGACGAGGCGATCGGCCGGTCGATCGCCCGGGCCAAGCGCGCCGCCAAGCGCGATCCTGCGGGGCTGGTCGTCGAGACGGTCGAGGACGGGAGTTAGCTGCCGCCCCGCGCCGGCTTCAGCCGGTCCGGCGCAGGTCGCCCTGCTCGGGCTCGACCACGCGCTCGGGCGGGAACCAGAGGGTGACGCGCGTGCCCACGCCCGGCGTGCTCTCGATCTCGAAACGCCCGCCATGGAGCTCGATGAGCGACTTGGTCAACGGCAGGCCGAGGCCGGTGCCGTTGCGCGAGCGATCGAGCCCGCCGGAGACCTGGCCGAAGGGCTGCATCGCCACGGCCAGGTCGTGCTTGCCGATGCCAATGCCCTCGTCGGCGACCACGAGCGAGAGGCCGTCGCCCTCGCGTTCCGTGATCAGCCTCACCGCGTTGCCCGGGTCGGTGAACTTGACCGAGTTCGAGACGAGGTTGAACAGCATCTGGCGCATGACGCGCTCGTCCCCGCGGACCAGCGGCGTGTCCGGCGCCGCCTCGACCAGCACCTCGACACCGCGCTGCATCGCGGTCTGCTTCATCAGACGCACGACGCGTCGGATCACATCGGCCGGCGCGACCAGCTCCTCGGCCAGCTCGAACCGGCCCGCCTCGACCTTGGCAAGGTCGAGGATGTCGTTGATCAGCAGTAGGAGGTGCGAGCCGCTGTCGTGGATATCGCCGGCATACTGGCGATAGAGATCGATGTCCTCCAGACCCCGGATCGGATCGCGGATGATCTCGGAGAAGCCGAGGATGGCGTTGAGCGGGGTGCGCAGCTCGTGGCTCATCCGGGCCAGGAACTCCGACTTCGCCGCATTGGCCCGGTCGGCGACCCGCCGGGCGGCCACCGCCTCGGCACGGGCCTGCTCCAGCGCGGCGGCGAGCTCGCTCATCTCCCGGCTCTTTTCCTCGAGCGCGGCGCGCGCGGCCTCCGATTCCTCGACGCGGCGACGCAACTCGGCCTCCTGGGCGGCCATGCGCTGCATGTTGCGCACGACGCTCGCGACGACCACGGTCGAGCTCCCGACGATCAGGACGCCCAGCACCACCAGCATGCCGATGTGTCGGGGGACGAAGCCATCCTCGTGCGGACCGGTGCGGGCGTGCAGCGCCAGGTCGGTCCAGCCGACATAGGCGATGACGGCCAGCGCCAGCGCCGTCGCGACCGCGGCGACGCCAACCGTGCGCCGAACGACCGTCCGGATCGTGCGGGTCTCGGGGTCCGAGCGGCCGGACTCCGCCATGGCGCGCCGCCTTCCCAAGGGCTCTGGCTACGGGACCGCCGAGGCTAACGTAACCATGCTTAAGAAAACGCTAGCACGGGACTCGGCAGCGGGCGTGCGGGCGCCTGTCCCCGCCGTCACGAGCCGGAGGCAGGCACCAGCGGCACGGGCGCGTTCGGGTCCCGGGGCGGTGGCGCCACGCGCGGCGGCTGGCCGGCATGGCTCGCGCCGGTGCGGTCGCCGTAGGCACCGATGAACCGGTTGGGCGGCCCGGGCTGCGCGGCGGCATAGCAATCCGGCGCCCCCAGGGTCCGATAGCAGATGATGGCCGAGCCGCCCGGCACGTAGTCGGCCCGGGGATCGGGCGCGGCGGCCGTTGCCGGCGGCGGCGGGGCCTGCTGCGCGCAGGCGGCCAGCGCCGCCGCGGCGACGACGAGGACGAGCCCGGCCGCGCCGGTCGGGCGGGCGGCGGGCGACGACGGGGTGGCGGCGCGGGCGGACGGCGTTCTCATGACGCCCGGAGCCTTGCCCCGGATTGCTGAAGAAAGACCTAACGCCGGCGCCGGTCAGGCATTCACGTCGATGACCACCCGGCCCTGCACCTTGCCCTCCAGGATCTCCTTGCCGAGCGGAATCGCCTCGGCGAGCGGCACGGTCCGCGCGATCCGGTCGAGCACGCCCGCCGGCAGGTCGCGCGCCAGCATCGCCCACGCCGCGCGGCGGCGGGGCTGGGGCGCCATGACGCTGTCGATGCCGAGCAGCGAGACGCCGCGCAGCAGGAACGGAACCACCGTCGCCGGCAGGTCGTTGCCCCCCGCGAGGCCACAAGCCGCGGCGGCCCGGCCGTAGTGCAGCTGGGTCAGGACCCGGGCCAGCATGGCGGAGCCGACGCTGTCGATCGCCCCGGCCCAGCGCTGGGCGTCGAGCGGCCGGGTCTTGCCCTCGGTCAGCTCGGCGCGCTCGACGATCGTCGCCGCGCCGAGGCCGCGCAGGTAGTCGTGCGTCTCCGCCCGGCCGGTCGCCGCGGCGACGCGATAGCCGCGCGCCGCCGCCAGCGCGACGGCGATGCTGCCCAGCCCGCCGGCGGCGCCGGTGACCAGCAGCTCTCCATCCGCCTCGGGCGTCAGCCCGTGCTCCTCCAGCGCCAGCAGCGCCAGGGCGGCCGTGAAGCCCGCCGTGCCGATCGCCATGGCGGCGCGGGTATCGAGCCCCTCGGGCAGCGGAACCAGCCAGTCGCCCTTGACCCGCGCCTTGGCGGCATAGCCGCCCCACCAGGTCTCGCCGACCCGCCAGCCGGTCAGCACCACCTTCTGGCCCGGCGCGTAGTCGGGATGGTCGCTCGCCTCCACGGTGCCCGCGAAATCGATCCCCGGCACATGGGGATAGGCGCGCACCAGCCGGCCGAGGCCGTTGAGGACCATGCCGTCCTTGTAGTTCAGGTCGGAATAGTCGATCGCCACCGTGACGTCGCCGTCGGGCAGGTCGGCGGCGTCGACGTCCTGCACCTTGGCGCTGACGCCCTCGCCCGCCTCCTCGACGACGATCGCGCGGATCGGATCGGCCATGACGCTGTCTCCCTGGTTTCCGGGCCGCCCGGCACGGCCGGCCGGGCGTGAATCGGGGGCCATCGTTCAGGCGGCCCGTTCGCGCCGCAAGGGAAAATCGATCCGGCCGGGACCGCTCGCTTCCCGATCCTTGCCAGCACGGGCGGGGCGGCCCACCTTGTGCGGGCGATCGATCCCCTATCCGGAAGCCCGCCCGCCATGGCCTCCTATGTCCTGCTCGAAGACCGCGGCGTCCTCGCCCTCGGCGGCGAGGACAGGGTCGAGTTCCTGCAGGGGCTGACCTCGAACGACATCGCCGCCGTCGGTCCCGCCCGCGCCATCCATACCGCCTTCCTCACGCCGCAGGGCAAGTATCTGCACGACTTCTTCGTCGTCGCCCACGGCGATGCCCTGCTGCTGGACTGCGAGGGCTCGCGCCGGGCCGACTTGGCGCGTCGACTCAAGGTCTACAAGCTGCGCTCGCGCGTGGAGATCGCCGACCGGACCGATGCATGGGCGGTCGCGGCGGTCTTCGGCGAAGGGGCGACGGACGCGCTGGGCGGCGGCGCGATCGCCGGCGCGGCGCAGCCCTTCGCCGGCGGCCTCGCCTTCATCGACCCCCGCCTGGCCGATCTCGGCGGCCGGGTGATCCTGCCGGCCGAGCGGGCGGAGGAGAAGCTCTCCGCCGCCGGGCTGGAGGCGGCGCCGCGCGAGGCCTGGGAGGCCCATCGCCTGGCCCTCGGCGTGCCCGACGGCAGCCGCGACGTGGAGGTCGAGAAGGCGACCCTGCTGGAAGCCGGCTTCGACGAGCTCAACGGCATCGCCTGGAAGAAGGGCTGCTACATGGGCCAGGAGCTGACCGCGCGGACCAAGTATCGCGGCCTGGTCAAGCGCCGGCTGGTGCCGGTGCGCCTCGACGGCCCGCCGCCCGAGCCGGGCACGGAGGTCACCCGCGACGGCAAGCCGGTGGGCGAGCTTCGCTCGGGTCTGGCGACCGCCGAGGGCGGCCTGGCTCTCGCCTCGATCCGCCTCGACGCGCTGGAGGACGCCGCGACGCTCGACGCCGACGGCATCGCCCTGCACCCGGAAAAACCCGCCTGGGCGACGTTCTAGGACGGTGCGTCAAAGTCGGGATCGCTGGCGCCCTGTCGACATGACTACGCCCTCGTCCTTTGTAGGCTTTCATTCGTCATTCCCGCGAAAGCGGGAATCCAGGCAGCCGGCTGTAGCGACGGTCACAAACGCCTGACTCGCCATCAAGATCGGCGGTCAGCGCCGATGGATCCCCGCTTTCGCGGGGATGACGGCGTATGGAGAATCGAAACGAGCTCAGGGCAGCCGACAGCGCCCTGCCCGCTCACACGATCTCCTCGATCAGCTTGGCGCGCAGGGCCTCGGCGAAGCTGTCGTAGTCGGCGGCGGAGCGGGTGAAGGCGCCGAGGCCGGCGATCACTTCGGCCCGGAAATAGTCTTCCAGCCACGGGAATTCGTTGAGGATCGCCAGCGCATTGACGGTCACGCCGGCCACCTCGGCAGCCGCCCGCGCCTTGTCCGTGGCCAGCCCGCTGTTCGAGAAGCCGTTCGAGACCAGGTCGATGGTCCGGCGCGGCGCGGCGAAGCCGTTGCCCTCGAACAGCGGCAGGCAGCCGACGATCGCGCTGCCGATGGCGGTGGAGCCGAGACGCACGTCGCGCGGCGCGGCGTCGATCGCGCCAGCGAAGGCGACCGAGGACAGCGGGTCGTGCACCCGCGCCCAGGGCACCAGCGGATCGATACGGCCGGGCCCCGACCAGGCGACGGCCGCGACCGCGATGGCGCCCCGCGGCCCGCGCGTGATCGCCTCGACCACCGACGGCTCGCGAAAGGCCGCGGCGTGGCCGCGAAGCTGGAAGGCCAGCGTGTTGGTCGAAATGCTCTCCGAGCCGTCGAGCGCCAGCAGGAGTTCGAGGTCGACCGGTCCGGCCCCCTCGCCCGCCGGCGGCGTCTCGGGCGGTGTGCCCTCCTGCGCCGGCGCGCGCGAGCCGGCCGTGGGCAGGAGAACGGTGCCGGCGGCGACCAGCCCGGCCGCGAGGATGCGGCGCCGGCCCGGCGCGGCGGGGGGCTGGGGCACGGTGATGACTCCGATCCGACGAGCGGGCTCGGGCCGGGGCGGCGGCGAGCCGGTCAGATCCCATGCTCGGCGAGGAATGTGTCGAAATCCGACCAGAAGGCCGATCGGATCGCCTCGCGTTCCATCAGGATCTCGTGGAAGGCGTCGGGGTACTCGATCAGCCGGGCGTCCGGCAGGATCGACGCCAGCCGCCGCTGCGCCCGCGTGCTGACCAGCACCTCCCGCCCGGCCGAGGCGATCAGCACCGGCAGCGTGATGCGGCGGGCCTGCTCGCGGTCGAGGATCAACCGGCTCGACCGGAAGGCGGCGTCGAGCCAGCTCCAGGTCACGCCGCCCAGGCGCAGGTCCTCGCGCGTGTCGAAGGCCTCCCGGTGCACCTCGAAGCGGGCCGGATCGCCGGTCAACCGATTGCCGGCGAAACGCCAGGTTCCCGGCTCGTAGTCGCCCTGCCCCAGCGCGTAGTGCCGGCCGCGTCCGCGGCGCACGGCAAGGCGGGCGAAGGCGCGCATCGGCGCCACCGTCGCCTCCGGCGCGTGGGCGAGCCCCGGCACCGACACCAGCACCATGGGCGAGACCAGGACCGCCGCCGCAGCCTGGCCCGGCCAGCCGGCAAGCCATCGCAGCGCCACGTGGCCGCCCATGGAATGGGCGAGCACGATCAGCGGCCTTGCCGCCTCGCCGGCAAGGCCCCGCGCCTCGACCAGCGCCTGCAGATCGGTGGCCAGGACGCCGAAATCCTCGACATGGCCGCGCTGGCGCTGGGGCAGCGGCCGGTCGCTGGAGCCCTGGCCGCGCCAGTCGAGCGAATGGACCGCGAAACCGCGCTCGACCAGAGCCTCGGCGCTGGCGGCATGCTTCTCGACGAACTCGCTGCGGCCGTTGAGCAGCAGCGCCGTGCCCCGCGCCGGCCGGCCGGCCGGCGCGGGCCAGGATCCCACCCGCAGGCGCGTGCCGTCAGCCGTCGTGAAATCGGAGAGGTCCATGGGCGGGCGCCCCGGCGCGGCTATTGCGCCGCCTCGCCGGGCGAGGCGCGGGACTCCGGCCGCTCCGCCGCGTCGCGTCCGCGCCGGCTGCGTCGCGGCCAGGCGCGGATCACCGCCTGGACGACCGTGGCCAGCGGAATGGCGAAGAAAACGCCCCAGAAGCCCCACAGCCCGCCGAAAAACAGGATGGCGACGATGATCGCGACCGGGTGCAGGCTGACCGCCTCGGAGAAGAGGATCGGCACCAGGACGTTGCCGTCGAGCGCCTGGATCACCCCGTAGGCAATCAGGACATAGGCGAACTCGATCGACCAGCCGAACTGGAAATAGGCGAGCAGCGCCACCGGCAGGGTGACCACCGTCGCGCCGACATAGGGGATCAGCACGGACACGCCCGTCAGGACGGCCAGCAGCAGGGCGTATTGGACGCCCAGGAAGAAGAAGGTGACGTAGGTCGCCGCCCCGACGATCAGGATCTCCCAGAACTTGCCGCGCACGAAGTTGCCGAGCTGCTCGTCCACCTCCTGCCAGACCTGCGCCGTCAGGTGACGCTCGCGCGGCAGGAAGGCGGTCATCCACGCGACGATCCGGTCGCCGTCCTTGAGCATGAAGAACACGAGGAACGGAACCAGGATGGCGTAGACGAGCAGCGTCACCACGCCGACCAGCGAGGCGACCGAGTAGGACAGCAACGCCTGGCTGCCGGCCACCACGCCCGAGCGCACCGAGCCGATGAACTGGTCGATCTGGGCCTCGGTGAAGAAGGTCGGGTAGCGTTCGGGCAGCCGGTGCAGGATGTCCTGCGCCTCGACCAGCATCGAGGGCACCTGCTGGACGAGCGCGCGGATCTGGTTGACCAGCAGCGGAATGATGGCGAGGCCGACGAAGGCGACGAAGGCGAGGAACGCCAGGAAGACGGTGATCACCGCGATCAGGTGCGGCACGCCCGCGCGCTCGACCCGCGCGACGATGCCCTGGAGCAGATAGGCGATCACCAGCGCGGCGATCACCGGCACCAGCATGTCTGCGACGAAGAGGATGCCGAGCGTGATGACGATCAGCAGGACCGTCAGGACGACGACCTGCGGGTCGTTGAGATGTCGGCGAAACCAGTCGCGGACCAGGTCCATCGGGAGCGGCTCCGGGGGCGGCGGGACGCCCTACTCTCGCAGGCGGGCGCACCGGCTGGCAACCGCCGCCCGGTCGCGGCGGGGCCCGGATGCTTCCCCGTGGGAGGCGACGGGAATCGGACGGGGTCGGGCCGAGCGCGGCGGGCGCCCGGCCCGTCGCGTCATTCGCCCGCCGCCGGTGCCGGGTCCTTGGCCTTCGCCGACCGAGCCCGGGCCTCCAGCGAGGCTTGCGCCGCGGCCAGCCGGGCGATCGGCACGCGGTACGGCGAACAGCTCACGTAGTCGAGACCGACCGACTCGCAGAAGCCGATCGAGGCCGGATCGCCGCCGTGCTCGCCGCAGATGCCGAGCTTGATGTCGGGCCGGGTCCTGCGCCCGCGCTCGACGCCGATGGAGACCAGCTCGCCCACGCCATCCTGGTCGAGCGTGACGAACGGATCCTGCTCCATGATGTGCTGGGCCTGGTAGTGCGGCAGGAATGTCGCCGCGTCGTCCCGGCTGATGCCGAAGGTGGTCTGGGTCAGGTCGTTGGTGCCGAAGCTGAAGAACTCCGCCGGCTCGGCCAGCTCGTCGGCCCTGAGCGCCGCGCGCGGCAGCTCGACCATGGTGCCGACCAGGAAGGTCAGCTTGGTGCCCTTCTCGCGCTCGACCTCGCCCGCCACGCGGATGACCATCTCCTTTAGGATCTCGAGCTCCCGGCGCGACACGGCGAGCGGGATCATGATCTCCGGCGTGACCGTGTCGCCCGACTGCTGGCGCACCTCCTCGACCGCCTCGAAGATGGCGCGGACCTGCATCTCGTAGATCTCCGGATAGGAGATGCCGAGTCGGCAGCCGCGATGGCCGAGCATCGGATTCGACTCGTGCAGGTCGCGCGAGCGCTGGCGGATCTTGCCGGCGTCGACATTGGCCGCCCGGGCGACTTCGGCGATCTCCTCCTCCGAGCGGGGCAGGAACTCGTGCAGCGGCGGGTCGAGCAGGCGGATCGTCACCGGCAGGCCGCGCATGATGGTGAACAGCTCGACGAAGTCCGCGCGCTGCATCGGCAGCAGCTCGGCCAGCGCCGAGCGCCGCTCGGCCTCGGTGTCCGCAACGATCATGCGGCGCATGGCGACGATGCGGTCGGCCTCGAAGAACATGTGCTCGGTCCGGCACAGCCCGATGCCCTCGGCGCCGAACTCGACCGCCGTGCGGGCGTCGGCCGGGGTCTCCGCGTTGGCGCGCACCCGCATGCGACGCAGGGAATCGGCCCAGCCCATCAGCGTGGCGAAGTCGCCGGAGAGCTGCGGCTTGATCGTCGGCACCTCGCCGCGCATCACCTCGCCGGTCGCGCCGTCGATGGTCAGCATGTCGCCGGCCTTCAGGGTGACGTCGCGCACGGTGACGGTGCCCCCGGCCCGGTCGATGCGCAGCTCGCCCGCGCCGGAGACGCAGGGCCGGCCCATGCCGCGGGCGACCACGGCGGCGTGGCTGGTCATGCCGCCGCGCGTCGTCAGGATGCCCGCCGCGGCGTGCATGCCGTGGATGTCCTCGGGGCTCGTCTCCTCGCGCACCAGGATGACCCGCTCGCCCAGATGGGCCAGGTCCTCGGCCTCGTCGGCGGTGAAGACGATCTTGCCCGAGGCCGCGCCCGGCGAGGCCGGCAGGCCGCGCGAGATGACGTCACGCTCGGCGTCGGGGTCGAGCGTCGGGTGCAGGAGCTGGTCGAGCGCCGCGGGCTCGACCCGGCCGACCGCCGTCTCCCGGTCGATCTTGCCCTCCTCGCAGAGATCGACCGCGATCTTCAGCGCCGCGGGCGCGGTGCGCTTGCCGTTGCGCGTCTGCAGCAGCCAGAGCTTGCCCTGCTGGACCGTGAACTCGATGTCCTGCATGTCGGTGTAGTGGGTCTCGAGCCGCTCGCGCACCTCGCAGAGCTGCTCGAACGTCTCCGGCATCGCCTCTTCCATGGACGGAAGGTTCGAGCCACCGTTCTCCCGCGATTCCCGGGTCAGGTACTGCGGGGTGCGGATGCCGGCGACCACGTCCTCGCCCTGGGCGTTGACCAGGTACTCGCCGTAGAAGGCGTTCTCGCCGGTCGAGGGGTTGCGCGTGAAGGCCACGCCGGTCGCGCAGTCCTCGCCCATGTTGCCGAACACCATGGCCTGGACGTTGACGGCCGTGCCCCAGCTCTCCGGGATGTTGTGCAGCCGGCGGTAGGTGTCGGCACGCTGGTTCTTCCAGCTTCCGAAGACGGCGCCGATGGCGCCCCAGAGCTGCTCGTGCGCGTCCTGCGGGAAGGGCGTCTCGACGTCCTCGCGGACGATCTTCTTGAACGCCTCGATGACCTCCTTCCAGTCCTCCGCCGTCAGCTTGGTGTCGAGATCGACGCCCTTGGACCGCTTGTGGGTCTCCAGCACGTCCTCGAAGCGGAAGTGCTCCACGCCGAGCACGACGTCGCCGTACATCTGGATGAACCGGCGGTAGCTGTCATAGGCGAAGCGCGCGTCGCCGGTTTTGCGGGCCAGCCCCTCGACCGTCGAATCGTTGAGCCCGAGGTTGAGGACCGTGTCCATCATCCCCGGCATCGAGGCCCGCGCGCCGGACCGGACCGAGACCAGCAGCGGGTCGTTCGGGTCGCCGAAGCGCATGCCGACCCGGTCCTCGACCCGGCCGAGCGCGCCCTCGACCTGGTCCTTCAGGTCCGAGGGGTACTGCCGGTCATTGGCGTAATAGTGGGTGCAGACCTCGGTCGAGATCGTGAAGCCGGGCGGCACGGGCAGGCCGAGCCGGCTCATCTCCGCCAGATTGGCGCCCTTGCCGCCGAGCAGGTCGCGCTGCTCGCGCGAGCCGTCGGCATGGCCGTCGCCGAAGCTGTAGACCCATTTCTTCATCGCGAAAATCACTCCCCGAATTCCGGTGCGCTCGCTAGAGGCCGGCCGTCCTCCCAAACGATCCGCCCTCCGCCCCGACCCGTCGTCGCGGTTGCGCGCGGCCGAGGCTCCACTGTAACGCGATTTCGTTCCGGTCGCTTTCCTTTCGAAAGTGGACCTGCCGGATAGGCCGGCCCTACCCCATCGAGGGGATATCAGCCTTCCACGCGAGAGAAATCCGCGACACCGTTCATGGTTGCACCGATCGACGCCAGCAGCGCCAGACGGTTGGCCCGACGGTCCGCGGCGTCGGTGTTCACGGTCACCTCGTCGAAGAAGGCGTCGACGGCCGGCCGCAGGGCGGCCAGCGTCTGCATCGCCGGGCCGAAGGCCTCGGTGGCGAGCTGGTTCGACAGCACCTCGCGCGCGTCGCCGAGCCGGGCGGCCAGCGCGATCTCCGCCGGCTCGGCCAGCAGCGACCCGTCGACCGCGCGCTCGGCATGGTCGACACCGTCGCGCTTGCTTTCGATGCGCACGATATTCGCGGCGCGGCGATAGGCGGTGAGCAGATTCGCCCCGTCCTCCCCGGCGACGAAGGCCGCCAGGGCGTCGACCCGCGCCATCAGGCGCACCAGGTCGTCCTCCCCGGTCAGCCCGAAGACCGCGTCGATCAGGTCGTGGCGCACCCCGCGCTCGCGCAGCGCGACCTTGAGCCGGTCGGCGAAGAAGCCGGGCAGCGCCGCTTGCGCCGCGGCCTTCATCGACTCGTCGAGCCGGTCGCCATAGAGCCCCGCCGCCGTTGCGAAAGCGCGGCCGAGGGGCAGGCGCAGGCCGTTTTCCAGCACCAGGCGGATGACGCCCAGCGCGGCCCGACGCAGGGCGTAGGGATCGCGGCTGCCGGTCGGCTTCTCGTCGATCGCGAAGAAGCCGACAAGGGTGTCGATCTTGTCGGCCAGCGCGACACAGACGGCCGTCGGCGCCGAGGGGCAGGCGTCGGTCGGGCCGACCGGGGCGTAGTGGAGCGCCAGCGCCTCCGCCACATCCGCATCCTCACCCTCCTCCAGAGCGTAGTATCGGCCCATGACGCCCTGGAGCTCGGGGAACTCCCCGACCATGCCGGTGACGAGATCGGCCTTGGCCAGCGTCGCGGCGCTGCGCACCCGATCCCGGTCGGCGCCCGGCAAGAAGCCCGACAGGTCGGCGGCGAGCGCCGCCATGCGCTCGACCTTGTCCGCCATGGTGCCGAGGCGGGCGTGGAACACCACCTCGCCCAGCGCCGGCACCCGGTCGGCCAGCGGCGTCTTGCGATCCTGGTCCCAGAAGAACCGGGCATCGGCCAGCCGGGCGCGCAGCACGCGCTCATTGCCCGCCACCACTGCCGCGCCGCCGTCCGCCGTCTCGGTGTTGGCGACGACCACGAAGCGCGGCGCCAGCCGGCCCTCGGCGTCCAGGCAGGCAAAATAGCGCTGGTGGCCGCGCATGGAGGCGATCAGCACCTCCTCCGGGACGACCATGAAGGCGTCGTCGATCCGGCCCAGATGGGCGACCGGCCACTCGACCAACCCGGCGACCTCGTCGACGAGGCCCGGATCGTCGCGCAGGATCAGGCCCGCCTCGCCGGCCAGGCGCTTCGCCTCGGCCTCGATCAGGCGCTTGCGCTCCTCGCGGTCCAGGATCACCCGCGCCGCGCGCAGGCCGTCGCGATAGGCCGCGAAGCCGTCGACGGCGAAGCTGTCGGGCGCCAGGAAGCGATGGCCTCGGGTCTCTCCGGTAAAGACGAAGCGGGTATGCGGCTCGGGCTCCACGGTCCCGGTCAGCGGCGCGCCGTCGAACACGGCCAGCACGTGGTGCAGCGGGCGGACCCAGCGAAACCGCCCCTCCCCCGTCACCATGCTCTTCGGCCAGGGCAGGCCGGTCAGCACCTTGCCGACGATCTCCGCCAGCACCGCCGGGGTCGGCCGGCCCGGCTTGTTAAGAACGGCGAACCAGACCTCGCCCTTGCCGGTATCCCGCTTCTCGCACTGGTCGAGCGTCAGGCCGGTCGCGCGCAGGAACCCGTCGATCGCCTTCCGGGGCGCGTCGGCCTTGGGGCCCTTGCGCTCCTCCACCACGTCCGGGGTGGCAGCCGGCAGGCCTTCGACCACCAGGGCGAGGCGCCGGGGCGTGGCGTGGGCCTCGGTCCGCCCGGGCTCCAGCCCGGCCTCGCCCAGCCCCTCGCGCACCAGGCGGTCGAGATCGGCGGCGGCGCGCGCCTGCATGCGCGCCGGGATCTCCTCGGAGAAGAGCTCGAGCAGGAATTCGGCCATCGGGGTCGCGGCCTCAGGCCGCCTCCAGCCACATCTCGCAACAGCGCCGGGCGAGCGCGCGCACCCGGCCGATATAGCTCGCCCTCTCCACGACGCTGATCACGCCGCGGGCGTCGAGCAGGTTGAACAGGTGGGACGCCTTGATGCACTGGTCGTAGGCCGGCAGCGCCAGCCGCTGGCCGATCAGCGCTTCGCACTCGACCTCCGCGTCCTGGAAGTGGCGCAGCAGCAGGGCCGTGTCCGCGTGCTCGAAATTGAAGGCCGAGTACTCCCGCTCGGCCCGCAGGAAGACGTCGCGATACGTCACGGCCGCACGGCCGCCCGGGTCGTTGAACGGCAGGTCGTACACGTTCTCGACCCCCAGCACGTACATCGCCAGCCGCTCGATCCCGTAGGTCAGCTCGACCGGAACGGGATGGCACTCGATCCCGCCGACCTGCTGGAAGTACGTGTACTGCGTGACCTCCATGCCGTCGCACCAGACCTCCCAGCCCAGCCCCCAGGCGCCGAGGGTCGGGCTCTCCCAGTCGTCCTCAACGAAGCGGATGTCGTGGTAGGCCGGGTCGATGCCCAGCGCGTACAGGCTGCCCAGGTACAGGTCCTGGGCATCGGCCGGCGCCGGCTTCATCAGCACCTGGAACTGGTAGTAGTGCTGGAGACGGTTCGGATTCTCGCCGTAGCGGCCGTCGGTCGGCCGGCGCGAGGGCTGGACATAGGCGCAGTTCCAGTGCCGCTCGGGGCCGAGCGAGCGCAGGGTCGTCGCCGGATGGAAGGTTCCCGCCCCGACCTCCATGTCGAAGGGCTGCAGGATCACGCAGCCCTGACGCGACCAGTAGTCCTGGAGGCGCAGGATGACGTCCTGGAACGATCGGGGGGGCGCGGCCACTTGCGCGGACGCGATCGGCGATTCGGGCGCCATGGGGTTGCTGTCTCTGGACCGGGCCTCGCGATGACGCGGGACCATATAGCGCGACCCCCGGGCGTTCAAGGGCCGCCCGCGCCGGGCCGCGGCCGCGTTCGGAGTGCCTCGAGAGGGCCTCAGGACGCCCGGTAGGGACAGTCCTCGCGCTCGCAGGCGCCCTTGGCGTCGCCGGTGGTGTACGCGCCGCAGACGGGGCAGGCCTTCAGGTCTTCCGCGCCGTCGCGCGCGCGATCCACCTTGCCGCCCTTGGCCGCGTCGCCGCCCTTGACGCGGCCGCCGGAGCCGCCGTCCTTGCCCTCGCGCGTCGTCGAGGTGAAGAGCCGCGCGCCGTAGAGCACGGCGATGACGACCCCGATGGTGAGCAGGAGCTTCAGCAGCATGTCGGCTGTCTACGGGTCCGCCCGCGCGGGGTCAAGCCGCGCGGGGCGGTCACAGGCCGACACGTTGCCACAGCGCGCGCTCCTCCAGCGCGCCCAGCGCGCCGCCCGCCGCCGCCTCGGCCCAGGCGTCGAGTTCCGCGCCGGCCGGCGGCCATGCCGGCCCGTCCATGCGCAGGCGCCGGCGCAGCCAGCCGCGCTCGGCCCCGACGACCCGCGCGCGGACCCGGGCGCCGTAGCGCTCGCGCAGGATCGGTCGCAGATGACCGAGACCGTCGGCGAGGCCCAGGGCCACGCCCCGCTCGCCGGTCCAGAAGGCGCCGGAGAAGAGCTCGTCCTCCTCGCCCGCCAGTTTCGCTCCGCGTCGGGCGCGGACATGGGCCTTGAACAGCTCGTGAACGGAGGCCTGGATCTCGCGCAGCAGCGCCAGGTCCTCCTCCCGCTCCGGCCGGAAGGGATCGAGGATCGCCTTGCGCTCGCCGGCGGTGTGGACGCGCCGCTCGATACCGTAGCGCGCGATCGCCTCATGGAAGCCGAAGCCCGCCGAGACGACGCCGATCGAGCCGACGATCGAGGCGGCGTCGACGTAGATCTCGTCGGCCGCGGCGGCCAGCCAATAGCCGCCGCTGGCCGCCACGTCCTCGACGAAGGCGAAGACGCGCTTGTCCTTCTCCTGGGCCAACTCCCGGATGCGCGCGGCGATCAGGGCCGACTGAACCGGCGAGCCGCCCGGCGAATTGATCGCCAGCGCCACCGCCGGCGCGCGCTTGACAGCGAAGGCCCGCTCCAGCACCGGCGCCAGGCCGGAGAGCGCCAAGCCGCCGCGCAGCGGCCCGGCGCGGCCGATCGCGCCGTAGAGACGCACCACGGGCACGATCGGCGGCGGATGGCGCAGCCGGTGGAACAAGCCGCGACGGCGCAGGCCGCGGGGCGTGTGATCCGGATCGCGGATCGGATCGGAGGATGTCGGGTCGACGGTCATTGTGAGCGAAATGGCCCCTGTGGCGGCGTGTTACCAGGGCGCGGTCACCCGAGCGGGGCGGCATGGCGTAGCACCGCCTCGGCCTCGGCGGTGAACCGGCCGGCGGCATCGTGGAGCACCAAGCCCGCCGCGAGGCGGGCCGGGCTGCGCGCGCCCTTGGTGGCGCGCAGGACGACGCGCCGGGCATCCCGCCCCTGCCGCGGCCAGAGGGGCAGGATCTCGATCGCGCCGAAGCGCGGCACGAGGGCCGCGAGGAGCGCGTCCACCCGGTCGGCGCGGTGAATCAGGACCAGCCGGCCGCGCGGCGCCAGCGCCCGGTGCGCGGCGTCGACCCAGGCCGCCACTCCGGCCTCGCCCTCAACATGCGCCGCCCGCCGGCCGGCATCCGGCGGCGCCGTGGCGCGCCCCGCCTCGAGGAAGGGCGGGTTGGCGAAGACGACGCCGAAGCCGCCGGGTTCGATCGCCGCCGGCGGGTCGGCCAGATCGCCCTCGATCACCGTGACGCGATCGTCGAGCCCGCTGGCCGCGACGGACCGCCGGGCGAGGCCGGCCGCCGCCGCCTCGCGCTCCAGGCCGATCACGGGCACCGCCGGCACCCGGGCGGCGAAGCAGACGAGCGCCGCGCCGGTGCCGCAGCCGAGCTCCAGCCATCGGGCCGGCACGCGCGCCGGCACCTCGCCCGGCACGGCCGCGGCCAGCAGGACCGGGTCGATGGCGGCGCGGTAGCCCCGCGCGGGCTGGAAGAGCGTGACACGGCCCCCGAGAAGGCGGGTTTCCGACGCGTCGGCGTCGTCGGTGGCGACCACCGCGCTCACGGCCGCCCGGCGACGTCCTCGCCGGCCTCGCTCAACACGCGGCAGGCTCGGGAATGATCGTCGGAGTCGACCATGAGCCGGCGGGGAATGGCGTTGATGCTGCCTTCCAGGACCGAGGTGTGCATGTCGAGGACGACACTCTCGATGCCGGCATCGGCCAGCAGGGCGCGTATCCAGGAGAGCCGGACGACATCGGTCGAGCGCAACAGTTCCTTCATGGCCGCTCCGCTCGGTCCCGGGAAGAGGAGGAGGCGCAGCCACGCCGCGCCGCGACCTGTGCGCCGATGGCGCCGGCGGTCGCTTGACCCCGTGTCGTCCGGCCCTATGCTGGCCTGCGTCCAGTTTCGCGTCAATCGAGCCGGAGTTTCTCGCCTTTGACCCCCGCCGCCGGGCCCCGCTCCACTGCCGCCGCGATCGCCGGCGATGCCGCCGGCTCCGCCGCCGAGGCGGCGTCCGTACCCGCCGCGCCCGGAACCGCCGGCACCCCGCCGCGCGACGCCTCCCCGCTCGACCGGCTGACCGCGCTGGTCGCCCAGGACATGGAGGCGGTCAACCGGACCATCGTCGCCCGGATGGAAAGCCCGGTCGCGCTGATCCCGCAGGTGGCCACATACCTGGTCGCCTCCGGTGGCAAGCGGCTGCGCCCCGTTCTCACGCTCGCCTCGGCGCGGCTGTGCGGCCACGAGGGGGAGGACGCGATCGGGCTCGCCGCGGCGGTCGAGTTCATCCACACCGCGACGCTGCTGCACGACGACGTGGTCGACGAGAGCGAGATGCGCCGCGGCAAGGCCTCCGCCAACGAGGTCTTCGGCAACCAGGCGAGCGTGCTCGTCGGCGACTTCCTCTTCGCCCGCTCGTTCGAACTGATGGTCGAGTCGCGCTCGCTGGAGGTCCTGCGCATCCTGTCCCACGCCTCGGCGATCATCGCCGAGGGCGAGGTGCTGCAGCTCTCCGCCAGCCACGACATCGCGACGACGGAGGACACCTATCTCCGCATCGTCGGCGCGAAGACGGCGGCGCTGTTCGCCGCGGCCGCCCAGGTCGGCGGCGTCGTCGCCGGCGTGCCGGACGCCCGTGCGGAGGCCTTGTGGACCTATGGCAACCGGCTGGGCCTCGCCTTCCAGCTCGTCGACGACGTGCTCGACTATTCGGCGGTGCAGGCCCGGCTCGGCAAGACGGTCGGCGACGACTTCCAGGAAGGCAAGATCACGCTGCCCGTGGTCCTGGCCGTCGCCGCCGCCGACGCGGAAGAGCGCGCGTTCTGGTCGCGCACGCTGGAGGACGGCGACCAGCGCGACGGCGACCTGGATCACGCGATGACGGTGCTGGGGCGCCACCGCGCGCTCGACGCCACGATCGCCCGCGCCCGGGCCTATGCCGAGGAGGCCAAGCAGGTGCTGGCCCCCTTCCCCGACGGCGCGATCAAGCAGGCCCTGGTCGACGTGGCGGACTTCGTGGTCGACCGGGACTACTGAAGCGACGAGAGAGGCCACCGGCCCGGCGAAGCGCGGTCCCGCCGAGGCGCCGAAAATTCCCTCTGGCGCCGACCACATCGCCCCTTGCGAGGCCCGGCCGCCATCGCTATAACCCGCCTCGCCTCCCACCGGTCGGAGTGTAGCTCAGCCTGGTAGAGCACTGTCTTCGGGAGGCAGGGGCCGCAGGTTCGAATCCTGCCACTCCGACCAGATTTTCATTATGATTGTTCGCCAAACCGTCTGCCCGCATATCGGCCAGGCCACGCGGGTCCTGCTCGCGCGGGTCCTCGCCCGGGGATCGGTTCCGGGTTCCGGCCTTGCGCCGGCGACGCCCCTACCCCTTCGGCCTCACCCGCCCCAGGAAGCTCCACAGCGGGATCGCGACCAGCCCGCCGACGAGGCCACCCAAATAGCTCGGCAGCGGGGCGCCGAACAGCGCATCCCAGATCAGGCCGGCGATCAGCCCGGCAAGCAGCATCCCGGCCAGCGTGATCAGCAGTTTCTGCCAGAGCGGCATGGCGTGTCCTCCTGTCCTCCGCCGACCGGCTTTCGCGTCTCAGGCCGTCCGCCGCTCCGGCGGCAATTCGCCGAAGCGGTTGGGGCCGCCGTCGCCCTGCAGGATGCCGAGATCGACGATCGCCCAGATCACGCCGATCACCGGCACGAACAGGATCAGCACCCACCATCCGGACTTGCCCCGGTCGTGGAAGCGCTTGATGTGCAGCATGAGGCCGGCGACCAGCAGCAGGATGTTGAGCACGAAGGGCACGATCCCGCCGCCGCCGAACAGCGCGTAGAGGATCAGCCCGGCGAGGTACAGAATCGCCACGCCCAGCCACCACGTCAGGCGCCCGATCCGCCCGTCGGCCGTGGTGAACATGTAGTTCAGGTCGATACCGCCCATCGCTCTCCCCCTCCCGGCGCCGGTCGGCCATGCGCCACCGTCATATCATGGCCGGTTCGCGCCCGCCATGCCGCGCGGCGGGCCGAATCCGGCCCCTGGGGCGAATGAACCGGATCGGTCCGCGACCAAAGCGGTCGCGCTCATGCCTCTTGATGGCCGGCGCGGACGGGCGCATGAGATCGACGGGGCCGAACCGCCCGTCATGGTGGCCGCCCCGGGGCATACCGAGCGTGTGAGGCGACCCTCGCCGCCGCGCGACCTCCATCGCCCCGTCCCGATGCTCACGTGCCGTGTGCCGGCGGCGATCCGGCGCGACAGGCGACGGCCGCCGGGCCGCGCCTTAGGAGGCAACGACGACATGATCCGCTCGATCGCGACCAGCGGAGCCCGCCTGCGCGCCGCGGCGACCATCGGCGCGCTGGCGCTGCTTGTCTTCTCGACCATGGGCGTCCTCGTCCTCGGCGTGACGACCAGTGCCCTCGCCCTGCTCGACATGCCGGTGGCCGTCTGGGGGACGGCCGACGCGATCGCCGCGCTCGCCCTCTTCGCGGCCTGCGTCAAGCTCGCCATCCATGCCTGGCCGATCGCGCTCGGTGAGGAGATGGGCGGTCGCGGGAGCGACGCCACCCCCGGCTGAAGCGGCCCGGGACGATATCCGGCCGCTCACGCCGGGATTGCCGGGGACCGGCGCGGCTACCCGCTCACGGCGCCGGGACGTGGCAGCGCGGCACGGTCTCCAGGCCTGGCGTTCCCAGGAGCTGCACCGTCACGCTGGAGCAGACCCGCTCGGCCGAGCAGTCGCCGGCGCCGAGGTCGGGCCCGACATCGTCGAAAGCGCAGGATCGCGCCGCCTCGATGGTGAAGGACCGAACGTCGCTGGCGACCTGCCCGCCCGCCTCGCCATAGGCGATGACCCACTGATAGAAGACCGTCGTGTCGACATCGAAGACGGGCTGGTTGGCGTCGAAGGCCGTCGGGAACACCGCCTCGCAGGTCGCGACCGTGCCGTCGACGGTGCAATCGACCGGAAGCTGCGGCGCCGAGGGCGAGGCGACCGCGGCCTCGGAGAAGGCGCGGCGCAGGACGATGTCCGCGTCGGGGAACACCGTGAGGTTGGCGACCGCTGTCGTCGCCTTGTAGTCCAGATCGTTCACGGCGCCGGTCGGGCCCCCGACGGAGACGAAGGACGGCTCGGCCTCCGCGACGATCCCCGCGAGTTCGCAACCCGCGAGGAGAAGCGCGAGGCCGGAGGCACCGGCCGCGAGACGGAACAGCGTTGCCCTATTTCCTGTCACTGCGTTCACGACAGCCCCCTCTATCGAAACTGAATTGCGCAATAGAGGGGAGCGTAGTCTGATTCTAACAATCGCGACAAGCGATCGGGACAGGGACGTTCAATCCCCGCCAGTCGCCGGCCGACGACCCGCCGACGGCCCGAACAGCGCCGCCGCCTCCGCCTCGGTGTAGTAGCCGAGCGCCACGTCACGGGCGACGGCTGCCGGATCGCGCTCCGCCGGATCGCCGTACCCGCCGCCGCCGGGGGTCCAGACGGCCACTACGTCGCCCTCGGCCAGTGCGACGCCCTGGGCCTTGGAGAGATGCGGCGGCACGTGGACCCGCCCGTCGGCATAGCGGATCTCGACCCGGTTCGGCTTGCCGTCGCCGCCGCCCAGCACGCCCTGTGGCCCGACGCGGCCGTGATCCATGACGAAGGACGCCGTCGCCGCGCCGCGGCGCAGCCGCACGCGGTAGTGCACGCCGAAGCCGCCGCGATGCCGGCCCGGTCCGCCGGATCCCTCGTGCAGAGCGTAGGTTTCGTAGAGGACGGGGTAGTACTGCTCCATCACCTCGATCGGCGGCATCTTGGAAATGCCGATGGTCGAGCAGCCGTTGGTCAGCCCGTCATGGTCGGCGTTGCCGCCATAGCCGCCGCCCGAGATCTGGTACATCACGAAGGGCCGGCCGCGCGCCGGATCGACGCCGCCGAGCGCGAAGTTGCCGCTGGTGCCGGCGGGCGCCGCCGTCGCCCGGTCGGGCAGCGCCGGCACCAGGGCCGCGAACACCGCCTCGGCGATGCGTTGCGAGACCTCGGCCGCGCAGCCGGAGACCGGACGCGGATACCGGGCGTCGAGGAAGGTCCCGCGTGGCGTCGCCACGTGCAGCGGCTCGAAGGTGCCGGCGTTGATCGGCGCCTCCGGAAAGAGGTGCTTGATCGCGAGATAGACGGAAGAGCGCGTCGTCGCGATGACGCTGTTCATCGGCCCCCGGCAGGGCGGGCTCGACCGCGACAGATCGAAATGCAGCTCCGTGCCCTCCTTGCGCACGGAGAGGTCGATCGTCAGCGGCTCGTCGACGACACCGTCGGAGTCGACTGTCGCCGTGGCGTGGTAGGTGCCGTCCGGGATCGGCGCGATCAGCGCGCGCATCCGTGCCGCCGCCCGCGCGCGCAAGGCGCCGATCGCCCGTTCCACCGTTCCGGCGCCGTAGCGCGACAGCAGCGCCTCGAACCGCCGGGCGCCGACCTCGAGCGCGGCGGCCTGGGCCCGAATATCGCCGATACGCTGATCGGCGACACGGATGTTCGAGGTGATGATCGCGTAGATCTCGCGATCCATCTCGCCGCGCTTGAACAGCTTGACCGGCGGCAGGCGCAGGCCTTCCTGCTCGACCTCGGTCGCCGTCGCCGAGAACCCGCCCGGCACCGCGCCGCCGATATCGGGCCAGTGCCCGGTATTGGCGAGCCAGGCGAAGAGCCGCCCGTCGTGGAAGAACGGGGCGACGAAGCGCACGTCCATCAGATGCGTGCCGCCCAGATAGGGGTCGTTGACGATGTAGACGTCGCCCGGCTCCGGCGGGTCGGCGCGGCCGGCCCGAATTTGGGCGAGCACGGCCTTGGTCGAATCCTGCATCGTGCCGACGAAGATCGGCAGGCCGCCCTCCCCTTGGGCGACGAGGTCGCCGGTATCCGCGGCGTAAATCCCGTCCGACCGGTCGTTCGCCTCCGCGATCACGGGGGAGAAGGCAGAGCGTGAGAACGCCAGGTCCATCTCGTTGCAGACCTGCTGGAGGCCGTTTTCCAGCACCGTCAGCGTGATCGGATCCAGGTCGTCACCGCGCGCGTCGGTCATGGATGGGGCGCCTCCTGATCCGGCCGGGGATCGGCCGCGGCCACAACCGTGACGACGAGATTGCCGGCCCCGTCGGCTTCGGCGGCGTCGCCAGGCTCCAGCACCAGCGTTGTGTCCATCTGGGTGACGATCGCGGGCCCGGCGAGGCGCGATCCGGGCCCCAGCGCCGCGCGGTCGACCACCGGCGTGTCGACCCAGGCGCCGGCGAAGCGCACCGACCGGCGCGGCGCCGCGGCGGCCGGATCGCCGCCGCCCTGTCCCGTCTTCGGCGCCAGCGTGGCCAGGTCGACCCGGTGCCGGCCGCCGATCACCGTCGTCTCCAGGTTGACGACGACCGCCGGAATCTCCGGCAGGCGCACGGCGAAGCGGGCGTCGTAGGCCGCCTCGAAGGCCCGGCGCAACGCGATGGGCGACAGGTCGTCGGGGTCGAGATCGACGGTCAGCACATGGGTCTGGCCGCGGAACTGCATCGCCGCGGCGAAGCGGACGTCGACGCCCTCGATCGGCACGCTCTCCCGGGCGATGGCGGCGCGCGCCTCGGCTACCTGGCCATCGAGCACCCGGCGGATCGTCTCGGTGTCCAGGTCGTCGAGCGCCCGGTTGACGGTGCGCACGAAGTCGTGGCGGACATCGGCGACGACGCAGCCGATGGCGTTGGTCATGCCGGGGCGCACCGGAACGACGACGCGCGGAATGCCCAGCTCCCGCGCCAGCGCCGTGGCGTGCAGCGGCCCCGCCCCGCCGAAGGCGAACAGCGCGAAGCCGCGCGGGTCGTGGCCGCGGGCGAGCGTGACCATGCGGATCGCCCCGGCCATGCGGTCATGGGCGACGCGCAGGATCGCCTCCGCCGCGCCGACCGCGTCGAGGCCGAGCGGCGCGCCGATCTCCCGCTCCAGCGCCGCGCGCACCGCCTCGATCGGCGGCGCGCTGTCGACGGCGAGTAGCCGGTCCGGGTCGAGCCGGCCGAGCACCAGGTCGGCGTCGGTGATCGTCGGCGCCGTGCCGCCGCGGCCGTAGCAGATCGGCCCCGGCACGGCCCCCGCGCTCTCCGGACCGACGCGCAGCAGCCCGCCGGCGTCGACCCGCGCGATCGAGCCGCCGCCGGCGCCGATCGTGCGGACATCGACCATCGGCACATGGATCGGCATGGCGTATTCGAGATCGAGCTCGGCCGAGATCGCCGGCAGCCCGCCGCGCACCAGCCCGACATCGGTCGAGGTGCCGCCCATGTCGTAGGTGATCAGGTCGCCGAAGCCGGCCGCGCGGCCGGCATGCGCCGCCGCCATGACGCCGGATGCGGGCCCGGACATCACGGTCTTGACCGCCTGCCCTGTCACGAGCCGGGCGGAGACCGTGCCGCCGTTGCCGCGCATGACCATCAGGTCGCCGCGGTAGCCCCGCTTGCCGAGCTCGCCCGTCAGCCGGCCCAGATAGCGGTCGAGGACGGGCATCACGGCGGCGTTGATCGCGGCGGTCGTACCCCGCTCGTACTCCCGGAACTCCGGCACGACGGCGTGGCCCAGGGTGACATGGGCCTCGGGCCAGACCTCCCGGGCGATCTCGGCGGCGCGCAGTTCGTGGGCGGGATTGGCATAGGCATGCAGGAAGTGGATGACGAGGCTCTCCGCGCCCGCCTCGCGCAAGGCCGCGACCGCCCCGGCGACCGCCTCCTCGTCGAGCGGCACGACCTCCCGACCCTCCGCGTCCATGCGCTCGGGCACCTCGAGCCGGCGGTCGCGCGGAATCAGCGGGACGAACGTGCCGGTCATGCCGTAGGGGCTGGGCCGCGTGCGCCGGCCGAGCTCCAGGACGTCGCGGAAACCTTGTGTCGTGATCAGCCCGACCGAGGCGATCTTGCGCTCCAGCAGGGCGTTGGTCGTCGTCGTCGTGCCGTGGACGATGACCGTCGGACCGGCCAGGTCGATGGCGGCCTCGTCGATCGCGGCGAGCACGCCGAAGGCCTGGTTGTCGAGCGTCGTCGGCACCTTGGCGACGGCGACCCGGCCGGTGCGGCCGTCGACCGTCACCAGGTCGGTGAAAGTGCCGCCGACATCGACGCCGACGACCGTGCTGTCGAGCGAGGACGCCGTCTCGGCGACGCGCCCGTCGGCGCCTGCCGCGGATGAAGCGAGATCGTCGAGGGATCCGTCTCGCGTCGCCATGGTTCCGGGACGGTCCTTTCCGGCCGGCTGCGGTCTCGGGCGGGGTGCGACATTCTTAACCAGGAACCCGTACGGGGTCCAAGCAGGAGATGTGCTGCGGTGCACACTCCGCGAGGGCGCGAACCGGCCTCGCCCCCCTCAAACCGCCAGATAGGCCGCCTGCGCCACTTCGTCGGCGGCCAGATCCGCCATCGTGCCCTCGTAGCGGATGCGGCCCTTGACGATGACGTAGGCGCGGTCGCTCACCGTCCGGGCGAAATTCAGGTTCTGCTCGGACAGGAGAACCGCGACGCCCTCGCGCTTGAGCGCCAGGATCGTCTCGATCATCTGGTCGACGATTACCGGCGCGATGCCCTCCGACGGCTCGTCGAGCAGGATGGCCTTGGGGTTGCCCATCAGCGTGCGCGCGATGGTCAGCATCTGCTGCTCGCCGCCGGACATCCGCCCGGCCGGGCGGCCGCGCATCTCCGCCAGGTTCGGGAACAGGGCGAACAGCCGCTCGCGCGTCCATTCGGCAACGCCCGGTCGCGGCGGCTGGCGGCCGACCTCCAGGTTCTCCGCCACGCTCAGCTCGGGGAACAGCCGGCGATCCTCCGGCACGTAGCCGAGGCCGGCCCGGGCGATGCGGTAGGGCGGCATACGGTCGAGCGCGCGGCCGTCGAATCGCACCGCGCCCCGGGCGCCGGGCACCAGGCCCATGACGCTCTTCATCGTGGTCGACTTGCCGGCCCCGTTACGGCCCAGCAGCGCGACCACCTGCCCCGCCGCCACGTCCAGGTCGAGCCCCTCCAGGATCAACGCCCGGCCGTAGCGCGTGGTCAGATCGCGGACCTCCAGCAGCGCCGACGCCGTCATGCCGCGCCCTCCCGGCCGGCCCGGCCGGCCGTGCCGCCCAGATAGATGCGCCGGACCTCCGGGTCGTCGCGCACGGCGGCGGGCGGGCCCTCGGTGACGACCCGGCCGCGGTCGAGGACGAGCACCCGGTCGGCATGGCCGAAGACGACGTCCATGTCGTGCTCGGTGAACAGCACGCTCACTCCCTGCTCCTTCACGATCCGCGCGGCCAGGGCCATGAGATCGCGACGCTCGCCCGGCGCCATGCCGGCCGTCGGCTCGTCCATGAGCAGCAGCGTCGGATCGTTGGCCAGCGCCACCGCCAGCTCCAGCCGCTTGAGGTCGCCATAGGCCAGCACGCCGGCCGCCCGGTCGGCCTGGTCGGCCATGCCGACGCGATAGAGGACGGCGTCGGCCTCCTCCCGGTAGAGGTCCCGGGCGAAGCGCCACAGCCCGCCGAGCCGCCGGTGACGGGAGAGCAGCGCCGTCTGAACGTTCTCGCGCACCGTCATCGAGGCGAAGGTGGCGGTGATCTGGAAGGTTCGCCCGACGCCCAGCCGCCAGATTCGCCGCGACGGCCAGCCGACCGTGTCGCGGCCCAGGATGGCGACGCGGCCCCGGTCGGGGCGGAGCTGGCCGCCGACCATGTTGAAGCAGGTCGACTTGCCCGCCCCGTTCGGCCCGATCATGGCCAGAAGCTCGCGCGGGCCGAGCGTGAAGGAGACGCCGTCGACCGCGCGCACGCCGCCGAACGCCTTGGCCAGATCCTCGACGACCAGCACGCTCATCGCGCCGCCTCCGCGTCCGAGTCCGCGCCGGCTCGTCCGGGCATCCCCCGCCCGAGCCGGGCGCCGAGCCCTTCGGCCACGCCGGCGAGGCCGCCCGGGAAGGCGAGCACGAGGGCCAGGATGATCAGCCCCAGCAGCAGGCGCCAGTAGTCGGTCAGCGGCATCACGTAGGCCTCCAGCACCGGCAGCACGACACCGCCCGCGAGAGGGCCGAGCACGGCGTGGACGCCGCCCAGCAGGACCATGACCAGCGCGTCGACCGAGGTCGGGATGGCCAGGACCTCCGGATCGACGCTCCCGCGCGAGAAGGCGTAGAGCCCGCCCGCGAGCCCGGCCGCCGCGCCGGCGATCAGGCTCGCCACCCAGCGCACCCGGCGCACGTCGATCCCGATCGCGTCGGCCCGGGCCGCGCTGTCCCGACCGGCCCGCAGGGCATAGCCGAAGGGCGCGAAGGTCGCGCGCCGCAGCCCCCAGATCGCCGCGCCCGCCAGCACCAGCGCCAGGTAGTAGTAGGCGAGCCGGCCCGAGGCCCAGTCGGCCGGCCAGACGCCCAGGATGCCGTTGTCGCCGCCGGTCACCTCGTACCACTGGAAGGCCATGGACCAGACGATCTGCGCGAAGGCCAGGGTCAGCATCGCGGCGTAGACGCCGGACAGGCGCACGACGAACACGCCGAACAGCGCCGCCCCGGCCGCCGCCGCCAGCGGCGCGGCGATCAGCGCGGGCGTCATCGGCACGGCGAAATGCTCGACCGCGAGCGCGGCGGCATAGGCGCCGAGCCCGAAGAAGGCGGCGTGGCCGAAGGAGATCATGCCACCGGTGCCCATGAGGAAGCCGAGGCTCATGGCGAACAGGGAGAAGACCAGCACTTCGGTCAGGAGCTTGAGCGCGAAGGCGTCGAGCAGCGGCGGAACCAGGACGGCCGCCGCCAGGATCGCCGTCCAGGCGAGCCGTCCGGCCCGGCCCATGGGCACGAGCGGCCGGCTCGGCACCTCGCCGCGCGCCGACCCGCTCTCCTCCCGGCCGAGCAGGCCGCGCGGGCGCAGCACCAGGACCACCGCCATCACCAGGAAGACCAGCACCAGCGTGATCTTCGGGAAGACGAGGATGCCGAAGGCCTGGAGTTGGCCGATGATCAGGGCGGCGAGGAAGGCGCCGACGACGCTCCCCATGCCGCCGATCACCGTGACGACGAAGGCCTCGACGATCACGTTGACGTCCATGAAGGGGTTTGCCGGCTCACGCGGGAGCTGCAGGGCCCCGGCCAGCCCGGCGAGCGCCGCGCCCAGGCAGACGACGCCGGTGAACAGCAGCGCCTGATTGACGCCGAGCGCGCCGACCATCTCCCGGTCCTGCGTCGCCGCGCGTACGAGCACGCCCCAGCGGGTGCGGTGGAACACACCCCACAGCGCTGCCAGCACCACCGGGCCGGCGGCGATCAGCACCAGCTCGTATTCCGGGAAGCGCCGCCCCAGGATCTCGACCGCCCCGCTGAGCCCGGGCGCGCGCGGACCCATCAGGTCCTGCGCACCCCAGATCGCCAGCACCGCGTCCTGGACGATCAGCACCACGCCGAAGGTGGCGACGAGCTGGAAGAGCTCGGGCGCCCTGTAGATGCGGCGCAGGACCAGGATCTCGAGCGCCAGGCCGATGCCGCCGACCACCAGCGCCGCTCCCAGGGTCGCCGCCCAGAATCCGGCGACCGGGCCCAGGCTCGCCATCGCCGGCCCACCCAGCGAATAGGCGACATAGGCCCCCAGCATGTAGAGGCTGCCATGGGCGAAGTTCACGATCCGGGTGACGCCGAAGATGATCGTCAGCCCGCACGCGACGAGGAAGAGCTGGCTCGCCGAGGCGAGGCCCGCCAGGAACTGGAGGAACAGGAAGGACGGATCCATGGTCGGGTCCCGGTGGGCGGGGGAGAATGTCGCGGCGGCGACGACTGAAAGCGGTGATCGTGGCGCCGACCACTTTCGAAATCTCCATTGCCGTCATCCCCGCGGGCGAGTCCGTGAAGGAATACAGACGGCGCGAACGGAGTCGCGACCGCTGACATCCGCGTCCCCTCTCCCGGTGGGAGAGGGACAGGGTGAGGGGTTGCAGACCGCGGAACACCGCCCCTTCGTCTGCCACCCCTCACCCTCCCACGGCCTGACGGCCGCGGGCCCCGCCCTCTCCCTCCGGGAGAGGAAATTCCTTCACCGCCGAGGAGCGGAGATGACGAACGTAGACAAGCAAGAGCCAGCGGCCATCCGGGCCCGAAGGGGAAGGCCCCTACTCCCCCGCCGGCCGCCTCGCCTCGACTTCCTCGGGCGCGAACATGTAGTCGGCGCCCGGCAGGTAGTCCCAGTCGGTCATGTACCCGCCGTTGCCGTCATTGGCGAGCCGGCCGACCCAGGCGCCCATGGTTCCCTGGTTGTCGATGGCGCGCATCTCCAGAGTGCCGAAGGGCGCCTCGATCTCCAGCGTCTCCAGCGCCGCGAGGACGGCCTCCGTCTCGGTCGAGCCGGCCTCCTCGATCGCGGCGTGGATAAGCCTCATGACCGAGTAGCCGAGCACGGAGCCCAGTGCCGGGTCCTCGTCGAACTTGGCCTGATAGGCCCGGATGAAGGCCAGATGGTCGGGATCGGCGATGTCGTACCAGGGATAGCCGGTGGCGATCCAGCCGACCGGCGCCTCGGCGCCCAGCGGGTTCAGCCATTCGGGCTCCCCGGTCAGCAGGCTGACGACCTCGCGGTCCTCGAAGGTGCCGCGGATGTTGCCCTCGCGCACGAACTGCGCCAGGTCGCCGCCGAACAGGACGTTGAAGATGCCGTCCGGGTTCGCCCGCTCGATCGCCTGGATCGTCGCGCCGGCGTCGATCTGGCCGAGCGCCGGGTACTGTTCGGCGACGATCTCCGCCTCCGGCATGATCCGGGCCACCAGGTCCTTGAAGTTCTGCGCCGAGGCCTGGCCGTATTCGTAGTTCGGCGCGACGATCGCCCAGCGCGTCGCGTCGGTGCGCTCGGCCGCGGCCTCGACGAGCATGCGCACCTGCATGTAGGTCGACGGCCGGAAGCGGTAGGTGTACCGGTTGCCGTTCTCCATGGTCAGGCTGTCGGTCAGCGGCGCGGTCGCGACGAACGGGACCTCGCGCTGGTTGGCGAAGTCGGAAACCGCGAGGCCGACATTCGACAGGAAGGTGCCGAAGAGCAGCACCGCGTCCTCGCGGGTGACCAGCTCCTCCGCCGTGCGCACGGCGTCGCCGGTCGAGGCGCCGTCGTCGCGGCTGACCACCTCGATCTGCCGGCCGAGCGCGCCGCCCTCGGCGTTGATCTCGTCCAACGCGAGTTGCCAGCCCTTGCGGGTCGGCTCGGTGAAGGTGGTGAAGGCGCCATAACTGTTGAGCTCGCCCAGCACGATCGGCTCGCCGTCCTGCGCCGCCGCGGGCGCGAACGCCAGGGGCCCGGCCGCCGTCGCCGCCAGGGCACCGGCGATGATCCATCGCTTCATCGTCATGCCTCTCCTCGCTCGATCGTCGGCCGACATCCGCGCGGTCGCGCGGCACCGGCCGTCCAGGATTGTCGGCCGTCCCCCGAACGGCTCCCTTCCCCCTCGATCTACTCTCGGAATGGCGGCGGCGCGCTCAGCGCTGGCCGTCGTTGCCCTCGATGTCCTCCGCCTTCAGCCCGCCGACGCGGGCATGGGGCCGCGCCCCGGTGGCCATGGCGAGCATCAGGACGATCTCGCCGGATTTCGGCGCGTCCTGGACGCCCAGCTCGATGGCGTTGAAGTGGCTGCGGACATAGGCCGCGTCGATGTGGTGCAAGGGCACGTCCAGGCGCGCGCCGATGCCGCCGACCTTCTTGGCCGAGGGGACGATCGCCTTGGCGTCGCCCAGCAGGCCGCGCATGGCGTAGCCGCCGGGCACGTGCCACAGCGCCGCGTGCTCCCACTCCCCGGCCTCGCCGACCAGGGCGCCCTTGCCATAGGCCTGGACACCCTGCGCCCCGGCACCGAGCGCGTCGATCAGCATCTCCGCCATCTCCCGGCCCAACGGCTTCAGGTCCTCCATGAAGGGCGCGATATCCTCGACAAACCGCCCGGCGAACGGGTTCTCGATCACCGCGCAGACGCCGCCCTTGACCAACGGCCGGTCGGCAGCCGGGCCGCCGTCGTGGCGGATGCGCTCGACCGTCGTCACCAGCTTGCGGACCCGCGGTTCCATCCCTGCCCCTCTCGTTCCTCGTTGCCGATCGCTCCCGCCGGCGTGATCCCGATGGTCCGCGCCTCGCCCCGCAGGACGAGGCAGGCGGCGGCGATCGTCCCCTCCTCGATCATCGCGCGGGCGACGGCCTCCCCGGCGTCGAGCGCGGCGGCGATCGCCCCGGGCGCCAGCGGCCCGACCGAGACGGTCACCGGCCGGTCGCCCAGATCCGTATCGGGATCGAGCTCGCGGGCCGGGCGCCGCGCGATCGACGGGTCGTCCACGTCGACCGCGTCGGCGATCAGCGTCGCCGCCGCGTCGGCCGCCGCCGCGCTGCCGGCCAGCACCGTGACCGAATCCGCGATGCCGAGCGAGAAGCTTCGCCCGCCGGCGCCGCTGGTCGCCACGCCGCGGACCGGCGAGGCGGCGTCGACCGCTACCGTGCCGACCGCCCGCGCCACCGCCGGGTCGGGAACCAGGGCCACCCGCATCGTCGTACCGGGCGTGAGGTGAAAGGCGATGTCGCCGCCGTCGTTGACCCAGGCCTTGGCGAGCCCCGGCTCCTCCATCGTCGCCGCCAGCACCGCGTCGGCGACGGCGCCCGCCACCGCGGCCATCGGCGACAGGCCGCGCGCGCGGTGCGGCCAGGTTGCCGCCAGCATGCGCCCGGCCACCGGATCGGCGAAGATCGGCGGCGTGTCGCCCAGCCATGCCCGCAAGCCCGGCAGTTCGCCTACCAGCCCCGCAAGGAGCCCGCCGAAGCGGCGGGCGGCGCTTGTATAGGCCCGACGCACCGCCTCGCCCGCACCCTCCGCGCCGATCACAAGGTCGATCGGCCCCTCCTGAAGATGCAGCCGGCCGTCGGGCAAGAGCGCGGCCTGCGCGCCGGCGCCCCGTACGGTCTCGACCGCGGCGGTCACGAGGCCTCCCCGCCACCGTCCGCGCCGGCGCCGCGCCGCAGCGGGGTAAGCGGCCAGGGATTGTCGCCGTGCCAGGCCTCCCGCCGGGCGGCACCGCCGACCTCGCCCATCAGGTCGTCGAGCCGGACGACGTGGTCGGCATGGCCGCCCAGCGCGCGATAGGCCTCCGCCGCCATGGTGAACTCGATCGGCGCGACCAGGGCCGGCGTGGGCACATGGCCGAAGGCGTGGGCCGGCAGGCGCTCGACATCGACCATCACCATGATGCCACCGCCGGGCCAGACATAGGTCGGCGCCCCGCCCATGGTCACGCGGGTCAGCTTGTCCTTGACCGAACGGGTCAGGCGCACCGGGTTCTCGGTCACCCCGGCGCGCAGCGAGCCGCCGGCCCCGGCCATGAACAGGACCGAGCACAGCGCCGGCTCGCAGTTCTCCCCGATCCGGTCGACCACGGCGGCGACGGGCGCCGGCATCTCGGCGGGGACCGGGCGCAGGGCCTCGTCGAGCACGCAGTAGAGCGCGTCCTGACCGGTCGTCGAGACCATGAGCAGCCGCAGACCCGGCCACGCGGTCTCCGGGTCGACGCGCTCCAGGATCGTCAGCGGGTCGGTGACGTCGGTGCCGCCCCAGCCCGAGCCGGGCTCGGCGACCCGGAAATAGCGTCCGGGCGTGGAGCGCCGGCCGCGCACGCGGATACCGGCCGGCGGCATGTCCAGGCAGCGCCCGGCCTGGTGCTCGGTCAGCACGCCGGTGATGTGGTCGTCGACCACCACCACCTCGTCGACATGGCCGAGCCACTGGCGCGCGAACATGCCGATGGTGGCCGAGCCGCAGCCCACGCGCATGCGCGCCTCGGGCTCGCCGTCGACCACCGGCGCCGCGCCGGCCCGGACGACGACATGCGAGCCGCCGTCGATGGCGAGTTCCACCGGCTCGCGGTTGCACAGGGCGAGCAGCGTGTCGCAGGTCACCCGCCCCTCGCGCTTGCCGCCGCCGGTCAGGTGCCGCACCCCGCCGATCGACAGCATCTGGGAGCCGTATTCGGCCGTGGTGACGTGACCGACCGGCTCGCCGTCGGCCGTGATCACCGCGCGCTCGGGGCCCAGATGACGGTCGGTGTCGATCTTCACCTTGACGCCGCAGTAGCTGAAGATCCCCTCCGTGACGACGGTGACCGTGTCGACGCCCTCGAAGGTCGAGCCGACGATGAACGGCGCCGGCTTGTAGTCGGGATAGGTCGTGCCGCTGCCGATCCCGGTGACGAAGGTCTCCGCCCCGCGCACGACCCGGCCGTCCCAGTCCTCGGCCTCCGGCGCGAAGGGCACCATGGCCCGGCCCTCCTGGGCCGCGCGCTCGGACAGAACCAGCGGATCGGTGCGCACCAGCGCGCCGGCCTCGTTGGCGTAGCGCCCGCAGGCGCCGGCCCGGCCCGGCTTGATCCGGCACAGCACCGGGCAGGCGTCGCAGCGCACCAGCCCGTCACCCTCCGCCGCGCCGTACTTCGCGGTCCGGTCGACCGGGCCGCCCGGGCCGCCCGGGCCGGTGGCCGGCGCGGTCATCGCCCGCCCTCCGCCCCGGTCGCGCGCAGGGCGGCGTGCAGCCGATGAGGCAGCACCGGGACATGGCGCACCGCGACGCCGGTGGCGTGGCGGATCGCGCTCAGGATGGCGGGCGCGGTCGGCACCAGCGCCGGCTCGCCGATCCCCTTCGCGCCGAAGGGGCCCAGCGGCTCGGTATCCTCGACCAGGTGGATCTCGATCTCCGGCATGTCGCCGAAGGTCGGGATCAGGTAGTCGTGCAGGTTCTCCGTCACCCCGGGAAGGTACTCCTCCATCAGGGCGAGGCCGAGCCCCTGGGCGATGCCGCCGTGGATCTGCCCCTCGACCAGCATCGGGTTGATCGCGCGGCCGACATCGTGGGCGGCGACGATCCGGTCGACCCGCACCGTGCCCAGATCCGTGTCCACCGTCGCCGCGGCGATCTGGGCGGCGAAGCCGTAGGTGGCGTAGGGCACGCCCTGCCCGTTCTCGTCCAGCGGCTCGGTCGGCGGGTCGAAAGTTCCCCGCCCCTCCAGGATGACCGGCCGGCCGTCCGGGCCCTCGAAGGTCTCGAGCTGGGTCAGGTCCATATAGCTCTCGCCCGCGTCGTCGGAGACGTGGAGCAGCCGACCCTCGATCGCCAGTCGTGCCTCCGGCCCGGCATTGGTCAGCCGCAGGAGCGCCGCGCGCAGGTCCCGGCCGGCGAGATAGGCGGCCTTGCCCGACACGAAGGTCTGGCGCGAGGCGGAGGTCTTGCCCGCGTCCTCGGTCACTGCCGTGTCGCCGACCACCTGGTCGAAGCGCCCGACCGGCAGGCCGGCGGCGTCGGCGCAGATCTGCAGCATGATCGTCGCCGAGCCCTGGCCGATATCGACCGCGCCGTTCCACAGGACGAGCCGGCCGTCCGGGCCCAGCGTGACCCGCATGCTCGACGGGTTGGACATGCTGGTGTTGCCGATGCCGTACCACATGCAGCCGATGCCCACGCCCCGGCGCAGCGGCCCCGGCGCCCGGTTCGCGGCCTCCGCGTCGGCGAGCAGCGCCGTCCAGCGCGGCGCGAGGGCATCCAGGCAGGCGACGAGGCCGCAGCTGTGCTCCAGGCGCTGGCCGGTGGCCGTCAGGTCGCCGGCGCCCAGGGCGTTGCGGCGGCGGATCTCCAGCCGATCGATCCCGAGGCGCTCGGAGAGGTCGTCGAGCAGCCCCTCATGCGCCAGACTCGCCTGCGGCACGCCAAAGCCGCGAAAGGCGCCGGCCGGCGTCTCGTTGGTGTACCAGGCGCAGCTCCGGGCATGCACCGCCGGCACGCGGTAGGGGCCGGTCGCGTGCACGGGCACCCGGCCGGCCACGGTCGGCCCCCAGGAGGCATAGGCTCCGGTGTTGAAGTCCCCCTCGAAATCGAAGGCAACCAGTCGGCCCTCGGCGTCCGCCGCCATCCGCGCCGCGATGGCCGCGGGGTGGCGCTTGGTGGTCGAGGTCATGCTTTCGGTCCGGCCGTAGACCACGCGCACCGGCCGGTCCAGCACCCAGGCCGCGGTCGCCACCAGGGGCTGGATCGAGAGGTCGAGCTTGCCGCCGAAACCGCCGCCGCACGCGGTCGGCACGATATGCACCATGTCCGCGGCGATGCCCAGCACATGGGCGATCTCGTCCCGGTCCATGTAGGGAGTCTGGGTGGTCGCCACGATCTCGATGCGGCCGTCCTCCAGCCGCCGGGCGAAGCCGGCCTCCGGCTCGACATAGGCATGCTCGACGAAGGATGTGGTCCAGGCGCCCTCCGCCGTCGCCGCCGCGCCGGCGAACCCCGCCTCCGGATCGCCGCGCTTGACCAGCCCCCGGATCAGGACGTTGTCGGGCGTACCGGCGTGAACCGGCCCCTCCGCCCGGCGCGCCGCCTCCAGCCCGGTCACCGGCGTCTCCGGGTGCCAGTCGATCGGGACGTCGGCGTCCGGAATCGCCTCGACCGTCGCCCGGTCGCCGACCAGGGCCACCACCGCCTCCCCACGGAACCGGACCGCGCGCTCGGCCAGGACCGGCTGATCCTTCAGTCGGGGATAGATGCCGAAGGCGTTGTGCCCGGGAACGTCCGCCGCCGTCAGGACCCGCGCCAGCCCGGGCCAGCGGGCGTGCAGACCGGCGATGTCGCCCAGCGTGAAGCGGGCCCGGGCGTGGGGCGAGCGCACGACGCGCAGCCAAAGGCAGTCTTCCGGCGCGATATCGGCGCCGAAGCGCTCCGTGCCGTCGAGCTTGCCGCGCCCCTCCGGCCGCGCCCAACGGGTCCCCACCGACGGGCTGTAGGCCGATGGGCCGTCGACCTCCGCCGCCGGGGAATTCCGGTTCAGGAATCGCGGCGCGTCGACCACCGCCTCGACGATCTTGCGATAGCCCGTGCAGCGGCACAGCACCCCGCCCAGCGCGTCCATCGCGGCGCGGTCGTCCGGCGCCGGGTTGGTGGCCAGAAGCTCGGCCGCGGCAACCAGCATGCCGGGCGTGCAGATGCCGCACTGGGCGGCGCCATGCGCCAGAAAGGCGGCCTGCAGCGCGCGCCCGACGGGCGAGTCCGCCAGCCCCTCGACCGTCGTCACCGACCGGCCGTCGACCTGAGCCGCGGCGGTCAGGCAGGCACAGACCTGCCGGCCCTCGACCAGCACCGTACAGGCGCCGCAATCGCCGGCGTCGCAGCCGACCTTGGTGCCGGTGAGCGCCAGGCGATCGCGCAGAAGGCGCGACAGCCGCTCGTCCGACGGCGCCTCGACCGTCACCGACCGGCCGTTGACGGTCATCGACACGGACACGGGCCCGGCCGCCTCGGCGGCCCGGGGCGGGGCGGCGGTGTCGGGGCTCATGCGGCGTCCTCCCGGTTGTCGGGTGACGAGGCCGCGGCGGCGAGCGCGCGGCGAACCAGGGTCCCGGCGGCGGCCCGGCGATACGCCGCGCTGGCGCGGACGTCGTCGATCGGCTCGAGCTCAGCCAGATGCGCGGGCGCCACGGCGTCGGCGAGCGACGGGTCGAGCGGCCGGCCGGCGAGCGCCGCCTCCAGCGCGCCGAGCCGACGGGCGACGGCCGAACACGCGCCGACCGCGACCCGGGCCTTGCCGACCCGCCCGGCGCCGTCCGGCACCAGCGTCACGGCGACCATGGCGATGGAGATGACCAGATAGTGCCGCGCGCCCAGCTTGAGGAAGGCGCTGCGCGCGGCGTCGGGCAGGCGCGGCACCCGGATCGCGGTGACCAGGCGGTCGGGCCCCAGCGCGGTAGAGCGGTTGCCGCGCAGGAAGTCGGCCAGCGCCATCCGGCTCTCGCCCGCGGCCGAGGCGACGACCAGCTCGGCATCCAGGGCCAGCAGCGGCGGCACGCCATCGGCGGCGGGCGAAGCGTTGCACAGGTTGCCGGCCAGCGTCGCGGCGTTCTGGATCTGCCGGCCGCCGACCTCCCGGCCCGCCTGGCGCAGCGCCTCGAACCAGGGCGGCAGGTCCGCCGCGATCACCTCGCTCCAGGTCGCCAGCGCGCCGATCTCGACCGCGTCGGGCGTGACGCGGAAGCCGCGCAGGTCGGCGATGCCGGAAATGTCCAGCAGGCGGTCGGGCCAGGGCCGGCCCCAGCCGGCAGCGTTCGCGCGATGGGGATAGACGTCTGTCCCGCCGGCCAGCACCGTCAGCGGCGCGCCGGCAGCCGAGGCCTCGGCCAGGCGGTCGAGGGCTTCCCCGAGCGTCGTCGGGCGGTGATAGACGGCCATCTCCCCTTCGCGCCTTCCCCGGTTCCGGGCATGCTCGACATTGTCCGAGCTTACGCAATGCGACGCCGTCCCGCAGCCACTTCCGTTGCGCCGGATTCCTTCGAGCTCTTACAGGATGACGCCCCCGACTATGACTTCCGATAGCGCCCGGGTCCAGGCCTCGCCGTCGGCGTGCGCGATCGAGCGCCGCACCGGGACCGCGCTCAGGCGATCTCCTCGGCGTGGTGGCAGGCGACCTGGCGCCCGTCGACCGGCCTGAGGGCCGGCCGCTCGGCCCTGCAGCGCTCGGTGGCGTGGGGACAGCGGGTATTGAAGGCGCAGCCGGCCGGCGGGTTCAGCGGCGAGGGCAGTTCGCCCTCCACGGCCGTGCGCGCGCCGCGCCGTTCGGGATCGACGCTGGGCGTCGAGGCGAGCAAGGCGCGCGTATACGGATGGCGCGGCCGGTCGAAGATGACCGCCTTGTCGCCCTGCTCCACCGGCCGGCCGAGATAGAGGACCAGAAGCTCGTCGGCGATGTGCCGCACCACCGACAGGTCGTGGCTGATGAACAGGTAGGCGAGATCGAACTCTTCCTGCAGATCCATCATCAGGTTGAGCACCTGGGCCTGGATCGACACGTCGAGCGCCGAGACCGCCTCGTCGGCGACGACGATGTCGGGCTCGAGCATCAGGGCGCGGGCGATGGCCACGCGCTGGCGCTGGCCGCCGGAGAACATGTGCGGGTAGCGGGCGTAGTGCTCCGGGCGCAGGCCGACCTTGGCCAGCAGGGCGCGGCACTTCTCCTCGCGCTCGGCCGCGCGCAGGGGGGTGTTGATGATGAGCGGCTCGGCCAGGATGTCGCCGATCTTCTTGCGCGGGTTGAGCGAGCCGAACGGGTCCTGGAAGACGACCTGGACGGCCCGGCGCAGGGCCTTGCGCTCGGCCCGGTCGAGGCTCGTCACCTCGCGCCCGCCGATGGTCAGCCGGCCCTCCGTCGGCGGCTCGATCATCGAGACCATGCGGCCCAGCGTCGACTTGCCCGAGCCCGACTCCCCGACCACCGCTAGCGTGTGGCGCGGGGCGAGGGCGAAGCTGACGCCGTCGACCGCGCGCAAGATGCCGGCCGCCCGGAACGGCCCGCCGCCGACCCGGTAGTGGCGCTGCAGGTTCTCCGCCGCGAGCAGCGTGGTCATGCCGGCACCTCCCCCGCGCCAGCCCCGACGGCTCTTGCCTCGCGCCGCTCGACCGGCCGCCCGGCCTCGTCGAGCGGGCGGATGCAGCGCGCCGTGCCCGGACCGACGTCGACCAGCGGCGGTACGGCGGCGCGGCAGGCCGCGTCGGCATGGGCGCAGCGCGGCGAGAACAGGCAGCCGTCCGGCCGATCGTAGGCGCCGGGCACAACGCCCGGGATCGTCGCGAGGCGCCGCTTGTCGGCCGCGCGCTCCGGCAGGGCGTCGAGCAGCGCCGCGGTGTAGGGATGGCGCGGCGCGGCGAACAGCGCCTCGACCGCCCGCTCCTCGACGACCTGGCCGGCATACATCACGACGACGCGCTTCGCCGTCTCGGCGACCACGCCCATGTCGTGGGTGACGAGCACCAGGCTCATCTCCCGGTCGCGCTGGAGGGCGACGAGCAGATCGAGGATCTGGGCCTGGATCGTCACGTCGAGCGCCGTCGTCGGCTCGTCGGCCAGCAGCAGGCGCGGGTTGCAGGCAATCGACATGGCGATCATGACGCGCTGGTTCATGCCGCCGGAAAGCTGGTGAGGGAAAGACCTCAGCCGGCCCTCGGGCGCCGGGATGCCGACCATGCCCAGGAGCTCGATCGTCCGGCGATGACGCTCGTGGCGGGTCAGCCCCTCGTGGGTCGCCAGCATCTCGCCGAGCTGGAAGCCGATCGTGAAGCACGGGTTCAGGCTGGTCATCGGCTCCTGGAAGATCATCGCCATGTCCTTGCCGATGACCCGCCGGCGCTGCCGGGCCGAAAGGCCCAGCAGGTCCGTGCCGTCGAAGCGCATGACGCTGGCGCGAACCTGGCCCGGATACGGGATCAGGCCCATCAGGGCGAGCATCGACACGCTCTTGCCCGAGCCGGACTCGCCGACCACGCCGACGAGCTCGCCCGCTTCGATCGTCATGTCCAGGCCGTCGACCGCGCGGAACGGGCCGCGCGGCGTCGGGAAGGTGACCGAAAGGTCGCGGATTTCCACCAGCGCCATGGCTCAGGTCTTCAGCTTGGGATCGAGGGCGTCGCGCAGCCCGTCGCCCATCAGGTTGAAGGCCAGCACCGTGACCAGGATGGCGAGGCCGGGGAAGGTCACCACCCACCAGGCCCGCTGGATGAAGCTCAGCGCGCTGGCCAGCATCGTGCCCCATTCCGGGGTCGGCGGCTGGGCGCCCAGGCCGAGAAAGCCGAGCGCCGCGGTATCCAGCACCGCCGTCGAGAAGCCCAGCGTCGCCTGCACGATCAGCGGCGGCATGCAGTTGGGCAGGATGTCGACGACGACCAGGCGCAGCGTGCCCGCCCCGGCGACGCGCGAGGCGACGACGTAGTCGCGCGCCTTCTCCGACATCACCGCCGCGCGTGTCAGGCGCACGTAGTGCGGCAGGGAGACCAGCGCCACGGCCATGATCGCGTTGGTCAGGCTCGGCCCCAGGATCGCGACGATGACGATCGCCAGCAGGATCGCCGGCAGGGCCAGCATGATGTCCATGCAGCGCATGATGACGACACCGAGGATGCCCTCGAAGTAGCCCGCGATCAGGCCCAGGATGACGCCGATCGCCAGTGCCAGGGTGACGACGACGACGCCGACCGAGAGCGACAGGCGCGCGCCGTGCATGAGCCGCGAGAGCATGTCCCGGCCCACGTCGTCGGTGCCCAGCACGAAACGCCAGGATCCGCCCTCGGCGAAGACCGGCGGCGCCAGCAGCGCGTCGCGGAACTGCCGGTTCGGGTCGTGCGGCGCCAGGACGTCGGCGAAGATCGCCGTCAGGAACAGCAATACGATGACGGCGAGGCCGATCAGCGCCCCGCGATTGCGCGAGAAATCGGCCCAGAGCTCCCTGAGCGGGTGCGGCGGCACGGTCATGTCCGCCGGGGCCGTTTTCCGGCCGGTGGGATCGGCGGCGCCGCCGCGGGCGCTGTCTGTCGAGGCGGTCATGACGGCGGCTACCTCGCGTGCCGGATGCGCGGGTTGATGATGCCGTAGAGCACGTCGACGGTCAGGTTCACGAAGATGACGGTGCACGCGATCAACAGGATGCCACCCTGCACCGTCGGATAGTCGCGGCGGTAGATCGCCTCCAGGATCCACTTGCCGATCCCCGGCCAGGCGAAGATCGACTCGGTCAGGATGGCGCCGGTCATCAGCACGCCGACCTGCAGGCCGATCACCGTGATCACCGGGATCAGCGCGTTCCTGAGCGCGTGCAGCCCGACCACGCGGACCGGGCGCAGCCCCTTGGCCCGGGCGGTTCGGATGTAGTCCTCGCCCAGCACCTCCAGCATGGAGGATCGGGTCATGCGCGCGATGACGGCGAGCGGGATCGTGCCCAGCACGATGGACGGCAGGATCAGATGCGCCGCGGCGGAGGCGAGCGCGCCGTCCTGACCCGAAAGCCAAGCGTCGATCAACATGAAGCCGGTGACGGAATCAAACCAGTAGAGCACGTCGATGCGGCCCGAGACCGGCGTCCAGCCCAGGGTCACCGAGAACAGGAGGATGAGCAGGATCGCCCACCAGAAGATCGGCATCGAATAGCCGGTCAGCGAGATGCCCATGACCGCGTGATCGAGCGGCTTGCCCCGCCGCACCGCGGCCAGGACGCCGGCCGGCAGGCCGATCGCCAGCGCGAAGATCATGGCGCAGATCGAGAGTTCCAGCGTCGCCGGGAACAGCGCCGCGAACTCCTCGATCACCGGCTCCTTGGTGACGATCGAGGTGCCCAGATCGCCCTGAAGCACGTCGGTTATGTAGATCCAGTACTGCTCGAGCAGCGGCTTGTCGAGGCCGAGCCGGGCCCGGAGCATCGCGTGGCGATCGGGGTCGATGCCCCGCTCGCCGACCAGCAGCTCGATCGGATCGCCCGGCACCAGCCGGATCAGGGCGAAGGTCAGCAGGGTCACGCCGAAGAAGGTCGGCACGACGAGGCTGACGCGGGTCAACAGAAAACGCAGCATCCGGGCATCCGGGCCGTCGGGGCCGGCGCGGGCGACCTCGGCGGGCAGAGGGGTCGGTAAACGACGGGGCGGGGACGCCGTCGCCGGCACCCCCGCCCCACCATGGCGTTCATCCGGCGGCCGCCGGCGCCCGGCGATGGCCGGGACGTCGGACCGCTGCCGGCAGCGCGGTCACTCGGCGATGCTCACGCCGTAGAACTCGTGACCGCCGAACGGGTCGATCTTGTAGCCCTCGACCTCGTCGCGCACGGGCATGAAGACGACCGAGTGGGCGATCGTCACCCAGGGCGCCTGCTCCTTGAAGACCACCTGGGCCTGCTCGTAGAGGTCGATGCGCTCCTCGCGGTCGGTGGTGCGCTTGGCCTCGATCAGCAGGTCGTTGAACGGCTCGTAGCACCAGCGCGCCCGGTTGGTGCCGTCATCGGCCGCCGCGCAGCCGAGCAGCACGTAGAGGAAATTGTCCGGATCGCCGTTGTCGCCGGTCCAGCCCAGCAGCACCGTCTCGTGCTCGCCGTTCTTGGTCCGCTCCAGGTACTCGCCCCACTCGTAGGTCACGATCTCGGCATCGACGCCGATCTCGGCCCAGTCGGCCTGGATGATCTCGGCCATGCGCCGGGCGTTGGGGTTGTAGGGCCGCTGCACCGGCATCGCCCAGATATCGGTGGAGAAGCCGTCCGGATACCCCGCCTCGGCCAACAGCTCGCGCGCCGCCTCGGGGTCGTAGGGATAGTCCTCGACGTCCTCGTTGTAGGACCAGATCGTCGGCGGCAGCGGGTTCTTCGCCGCCGCACCGGCGCCCTGGAAGATGGCGTCGATGATCGCCTGCTTGTTGACCGCCATGTTGAGGGCCTGGCGGACCTGGACGTTGTCGTAGGGCTCCGTCTCGACGTTGAACGCGAGGTAGCCGACGTTGAGGCCCTCCTGCTCGAGCACCGTGATCCCCTCGTCGGCGCGCATCTGCTCGATGTCGGCCGGGTTCGGATACGGCATGACGTGGCACTCGCCGGCCTGCAGCTTGGCGTAGCGCACCGAGGCGTCCGGCGTGATCGAGAAGATCAGGTTGTCGATCGCCGGCGCCCCGCGCCAGTAGTCGTCGAAGCCCTGATACCGGATCACCGCGTCCTTCTGGTAGTTGACCATCTGGAACGGCCCGGTGCCGACCGGCTCCAGGTCGATCTTCTCCGGCGTGCCGGCGTCCATCATGGCCTGGGCGTGCTCGGCCGACATGATCGAGGCGAAGTCCATCGCCATGTTGGCCAGGAACGGCGCTTCCGGCTGGTTCAGTACGAAGCGGACGGTGTAATCGTCCACCTTCTCGACCGACTCCAGCAGGTCCGGCATGCCCATGCCCTGGAAGTACTCGTAGGACCCGCCGGACAGCTCGTGGAACGGATTGTCCGTCTTCCACTGGCGCTCGAAGGTGTGGATCACGTCGTCGGCGTTGAAGTCCCGCGTCGGCAGGAAATCCTCATTGGAGTGGAAGCTGACGCCCTCGCGCAGGTGGAAGGTGTAGACGAGCCCGTCGTCGGAAACCTCCCAGGACTCGGCGAGGCCGGGCACGATCGTCGTCGTGCCGTGCTCGAACTCGACGAGCTGGCTGAACATGGCCCGGGACGAGGCGTCGAAGGTCGTGCCGGAGGTGTAGAGCGAGGGGTTGAAGCCTTCTGGGCTGCCTTCCGAGCAGTAGACCAGGTTGCTGGCCTGTGCCGATCCGGCCATCAGCGCGAAGCCGGCCGTGGCGGCGAGCAAGAGACGGTTCATGAATTGCGGCTCCCTGTTCATGGTTCTGTCGGATCGCCTCGCGCGACGGCCGGTCCGAAGGCCGTCGGGGCGATCCCCGGGGCACCTGCGCCCCGCCCGGCCCGAGCGGGGGTCCAGGGCCGATTGCCGTCACTCTGACGGCGTAACGCGGGTGTTGCAAGACGGCTGAAACAGGTCGCGCAAGCGATTGCTCGAAATACGGGAATGTGAACGGCGCCTTGCTAGGGACCTCCGCTTCCGCTTGACGGCCGTGGCATCCGCGGCGGACGGTGGCATGCATGACCGAAGGCAAGCTCCCGCCGGATCCCGGCGCGCCCGACGGCGGCGCGGACCCGGCCGGCTGGCCCGCCGGCCAGACGATCGCGCAATGGGGCCCCGACCCGGTCTTCGTGACGCGCTTCGCCGACGTGGCGACTCACGGGCCGCCTCTGGCCGCCCGGATGCTCGAACTCGAAGAGGATCCGTCCTTCTGCCGGCGATGGGGGGCGGCGATCGGCAGCGGCAAGGTCTACGGCGTCGAGGACTGGGGTACGCCGGAGGCGGCGCTGGTCGACGCCCGGGCGCGGTCCCTGTTCCGGCGCTGCCTGCAGGTCGGCGAATCGGTCACCGATCTGAGCTGGGGCAGCATCTATCGCCGCGGGGACTGGTGCATGCCGCACAGCCATGTCCGCGCCCGGGGCGCGATCGTCTACTTCCTCGACCTGGGCGACGATCCCGACGCCGCGGACAGCGACGGCGCGGTCCACGGCCACGGCGCCTTCTGCTTCGCCGACCCGCGCCTGAAGCTGTGCTGCCAGCAGCAGAAGGGCGCGGTGACGACGCCCGGCGCGCCCCGTCTCGAGGCCGGGACGATGATCATGTTCCCGGGCGAGACGGTCCATTTCGTCGCGCCCTATCTGGGCGGCCGCCCGCGGCTGACGATGTCCTGGAACCTCGGCACCGAGGCAATTCCCGGCTCGCCCCTGCCCGGGGACCCGCCGCCGGGCTGAAACGATCGAAACCCGGCGCGCCAGGGCGTCGACATGCCGGGGAAACCGGGCGGGCCTAGAACGGGCACCGTCGGGACCCGGCATCGGTCCCGCCCCGCCTCCCCGTCCCGATCCCCGTCGGGGCGGCCGGGCCGGGTCCCGGCCTCGCGCCCCTCCCCACCGCCCGCCACCGGGCGCCACCGAAAGCCGCACCGATGAGACCGCCCCGCCCCGCCTCGAAGCCGCAGCCGCTCCGGTCGCGCCGTCGCGCCGCCGTGCTCGCGGCGGCCCTGGCGCTCGGGCTCCTGGGCAGCGTCCACGCGGACGCTCATTGCGGCAGTGCGCGCGGTCCGGCCGATCTGGCCGCCTGCCCCGGCGGCCGCCCGGCAGTGGAAGCGCTCGATCCCGAGGCCAGGCCCGACCCGCCGAGCCGTCTCTGGTCCTACGCCCGGGCGGTCGTGCTGATCGCCCGCGGCGACCTGGCGGAGGCCTTCACGGCCGGCGCCCGCGCGACGAATTGAGGGAATCGAGCGGTACCGGCCGGTCGCGGCGGCGCGCCGGTCAACCGCCCTGATCCTTGCCCAGACAGCAATTCTTGTACTTCCGGCCGGATCCACAGGGACACGGCTCGTTGCGGCCGATCTTGCGCCCGGACCGGCGCTTCGGCGCGCCGGCGGCGCCTGCCGCGCCGACGCCGTCTCCGTCACGCGCCCCCGCACCGCCGAGCCGGACCACGAAATGGTAGACAATCGCCACGCACGGCGAAATCAGCTCCTCCGCCGCCTCTTCCAGACCGGCGTCGCCCTCGTGGGGCTCGAGTTCGTTGGCCGGCGTCGTGGCGAGCACGCCGAGGCGCAGCAAGGCGAAGGCGGCATGCAGGAACTCCTCCGGCCGGTCGCTCTCGAAGAGATCGGCCCATTCCTCTTGCCGCAGCGACACGGCACAGCGGAATCCGTCGGCCCACATCTCCCAGACGACGTCGCCCTTCACCGGATCGACACCGAGGATCGCCGAGTACGTGCCCTCGGCGAGTTCGTCCGCTATGGCGTTGTATCGGCGCATGACGAGATCGAAGGCCTCCCCCGCCTCCTCCTCGCTGGCGAAGAGCGTTTCGTCCTCGCCCCAGATCAGCGGAAACCACTCGCTGGGCAGGATCAGCGACGGCGAGACATGAAGACCGGCCAGGAAGCCGTCGAGCTCGCTCAACAACATCGCGTCGTCGGCGACGGCGTCGCTCATGAGGAAATCATCCAGCCGCTGAAGATCGGCCGGCAACTCGACAGTCATGGCTCGTCCACCCGTCCGGAGCGGCAAACGCCACCGCTCGGTCGTCCCGACGCCCGATCGGCACCATCGGAATTACAGGCGGCACCGACCGAATCGTCAATTCCGGAACCGCCTCACACCCTCGGCCTGGCGGTGGCGAAGACATAGCCGGCGCCGCGCACCGTCTTGATCACCTGGGGCTTGGCCGGGTCGTCCTCGATCTTCTTGCGCAGCCGCGTGACGCGGACGTCGATCGAGCGGTCGAACGGCTCCCAGTCACGGTTGTGCGCCAGGTCGAGCAGCCGGTCGCGGCTGAGCACGCGGTTCGGATTCTCCGCGAAGGCGCGCAGCAGGTCGAACTCCATGGCCGTCATCGGGATCTCCGCCCCGTCCGGCCCGTAGAGGCGGTGGGCTTCCAGGTCCAGCCGGCAGCGCCCGAAGACGACCATGCCGGCCGCCGCCCCCTCCCCGGCCGCCGGGCCGGCCGGCAGCGCCGGCGCCCGCCGGCGGCGCAGGACGGCGCGCACCCGGGCCAGCAGCTCGCGCAGGTCGACCGGCTTCATGACATAGTCGTCGGCGCCCATCTCCAGCCCGACGATCCGGTCGACCAACTCGTCGGCGGCGGTCAGCATCAGGATGCCGATATCGCCCTCGGCCCGCAGGCGCCGGGCGATGGACAGGCCGTCCTCGCCCGGCATGCGCAGGTCGAGGACGATCAGGTCGGCCGGCCCCTCGGCGAGCCGCAGGTCGAGTTCGGCGCCGTCGCCGGCGCGCTCGACCCGCAGGCCGTTCATCGACAGGTATTCGGCGACCGTGTCGCGCAGATCGGGCTCGTCGTCGACGACGATGACGCGTCCGGCCCCCTCGCCGCTGATCATGTCACGTCCTCCGCGACGCCCCGGGTCATGCGCTGAACCAGGTCGCGCAGCTCCTGGGGCGTGAAGGGCTTCTCCAGACAGGGCAGCCCGGTTTCCTCGAGAAAGCCGCGGGCCTGGCGGCCCAGCGTGTCGCCGGTCAGGAAGGCGATGCCGCCGCGCGGCAGCCGCCCGTCGCCGGCCAGTTGGCGATAGAGCGACGGCCCGTCGCCGTCGGGCATGTGCAGGTCGCTCAGGATCAGGTCGACCGCGCCGGCGCCGACCGCCTCCAGCGCCGCGCGGCCCGAGCCGCAGGTCGTCACCCGGTGGCCGTCGGC
Source organism: Azospirillaceae bacterium (assembly GCA_040220455.1). Lineage (GTDB taxonomy): Bacteria > Pseudomonadota > Alphaproteobacteria > DSM-16000 > Inquilinaceae > JAVJUS01. The sequence continues at coordinate 75,979 of JAVJUS010000075.1, read as the reverse complement.
CTCCAGCACGTCGCGGATCAGCGTCAGGATGTCGGGCTCGTCATCGACCGCGAGCACCCGGCAGGACCGGCAGCCGGCATCCCGGTCGGCGCCGTCGCCCGCCGCCGCCCCGGCGCTGGCCGCGGGCAGCGTGACCATGAAGCGCGCGCCGCCGCCCGGCGCCTCCTCCACGGCGATGCGCCCACCATGGGCCTCGACCAGCCCCCGGCTGATGGCGAGCCCGACGCCGGTGCCGCTGCCCACGGGCTTGGTGGTGAAGAAGGGCTCGAAGATCCGGCCGCGGATCGCCTCGGGCAGGCCCGGGCCGTTGTCGGCGACGCTCAGCGAGACGGTACCTCGTCCGCGCCCGGTCTTTCCCGCTATGACCAGACGGCGCGGCTCCGGCACCTCCACCAGGGCCTGCTGGGCGTTGACCACCAGGTTCATCACCACCTGGCCGATCTGGTCGCGGTCGACCAGGACCGCCGGCAGGTCGGGCGGCAGGTCGACCTGGACGTCGATGCTGGCGCTGCGCAGCATGTAGCCGGTCAGGTCGAGCGCGCTTTCCACCACGTCGCGGAGCTGGACGATCGTGCGCGTGTCGGACTGCTGGCGCGCCATCGCCAGGAAGGTCCGCACGATGCGCGAGCAGCGGTCGGCGGCCCGGCCGATGCGCTTGGCCCGCTCGGCGATCTGCGGGTCGCCCGTGGTTTCCTGGAGCAGCAGCGCCTGGCCGACGACCACCGACAGCGGGTTGTTGAGCTCGTGGGAGATGCCGGCGAGCAGCGCGCCCAGGGCGTTGAGCTTCTCGCTCTGGTGCAGGGCGTCGCGCTGCTTGGCGATCTCGGCCTCGGCGGCGCGCTGCTCGGTCAGGTCGAAGATGCCGGTGACGATCGCCGGCTGGCCGTCATAGACGATCGGCCGGCAGGTGATCGCCACGGGCAGCTCCGTGCCGTCGGCGCGGCGCTGCAGGACCTCGTGGTTGTCGAGCCGGCCCTGGGCGGCGAACAGCGCCCGGCCGCGGCGGTGCGCCTCGCCGTCGACCCAGAAGTCGCGGATGTCGCGGCCCATGATGGCGTCGCGCGCGAGCCCCCAGAGCCGCTCGGTCGCGGGGCTCGCATAATGGATCTTCATGTCGGCCTCGCCGACGATCACCACGGGCACCGGATGGGCGTCGGCGATGCCGCGGAAGCGCGCCTCGCTCTGGCGCACGGCCGCCTCCATCTCCTTCAGCGCGGTGATGTCGGTGCGGATGACCGCGAGCCCGCCGGTCCGCGTGCGCTGGCGCGAGATCTTGAACCAGCGCCCGTTGGTGTTCTGGACCTCGGTATCGAAGACGTCGAGCAGGCGCGTCGCCAGCCGGTCGGCGACCCAGGACTCGGGATCGGCGCCGTCGAGCACGTAGAGCCCGCGCTCGACCCCGGTGCGCAGGATCGTCTCCCACGGCGTGCCGGGCTCCAGGATATCGGCGATCGGCGCCGCGCTCTCGCGATAGCGGCGGTTGCAGATCACCAGCCGATCCGTGGCGTCGTAGAGCGCGAAGCCCTCGTTGATCGACTCGATGGCGTCCTCGAGCGTCTCGCGCGCCTCGCGCATGGCGGCCTCGCGGGCCTCGCGCTCGGTCAGGTCGGTCAGCGTGGTGACCAGCCGGCGCCGGCCCTCGTGCTCGACCACTCGAGCGGTCAACGAGACCGGAACGGTCGTGCCGTCGGCGCGCAGGCCGGTCGTCTCCCAGCCGGTGACGCCGTCGCCCGCTTCCACCGCGGCGACGAAGGCCGGCCGCTCGGCCGGGTCGGCCCAGTAGTCGCGTACGTCGAGGACCGGCGTCACCGTCGGATCGATGCGGAAGAGCGCGTAGGCCGGGGGGCTCGCGTAGATTACCTCGCCCGACTCGATGTCGGTCATCCAGACCGGCAGCGGCTGGCCCTCGACGACGGCGCGGAACTGCCGCTCGCTCTCGGCGACCCGCCGCTCGGCGTCCTTCTGCTCGGTGATGTCGGTGCGGATGAAGACGGTGCCGCCATCGGCGGTGTGGTGGCTCTGGACCAGGAGGAAGCGGCCGTCGACGAGCTCGAACTCCGTCGCCTGCCCGGTCGCGCGCATGCGGCCCAGAACGCGGGCCAGCCAGGCGTCGCGGTCCTCGACCGTCTGGCCGTCGATGCGCCGGACCATGGCGAGCGCGTGGCGGTGGATCGCCTCCGCCGTGCGCCCGACCAGGGTCTCGGGCGTCTCGCCGTAAAGGTCGGCGAAGGCCTTGTTGCAGGCGACCAGGATCTCGTCTCGGTCGTAGACGCCGAAGCCCGTCGGCATGGCGTCGACGGCGTCTCGCAGCCGGTCGAGGGTCTCCGTTCGCTCGGCCTCGGCGCGGCGGGCCTCGGTCACGTCGATGACCCAGCAGCCGTAGCGCGCGACCCGGCCGTCGGGACCGGGCAACGCGCGCCGGCGCTCCTGCAGGATGCGCGGCCAGCCCTCGGCATCGGCCAGGGCGTATTCGACGACGGAGGTCCGCCCGGGCTCGAGCGCGTCGAGATCCGCCTCGTACCGGGCGCGCGCTTCGGCGTCCAGGCGCGCGCGCAGCGCGTCGGGCCGCGCCATCCACGCCTCCGCCGTCAGGCCCAGCAGGGCCTCGGCCTCCGGCGAGGCGGCGACGAGCGCACGGCGGCCGTCGGCCGCGAGCAGATAGACCGCCCGCGGCATGGCCGATTCGAGCTCGACCTTCTGTTCCCTCGTGAGCGGCAAGGCCCGGACCTCCGGGCGCGGAGTATAGCGCGGGTCGGCCGTGCCGGTACGGGAATGTGTACCGGGCACGGCCGCCTCGGTCGCCGGGCGCCGCCCGGCCGGCCTAGAAGCGCCGGCCGCCATGACGCATCATCATCTCGACATCGCCGCGATCGAGCCCGATGTCGCGCAGGAGGTGATCGTCGAGACGGTCGAGCGCGGTCAGTTCGCGCCGCCGCTCGGCCCATCGCGCGACGGCCTCGCCGCCATGGATGACCGCCGCGACCAGGCCGGCGGTGGCCTCCGCGATCCAGGCGCCGACCGGCACGACGGCCTCGGCCAGCGGGATCGCGGGCAACGGTGTGCGGGCTCTCATTGTCCTGCCCTCCGGGTGGGGGATCCGGCACGACGCCGGACCTTGTCCGAAGGGTATGAACCACCCGGGTTTCCGCCGGATGCCGCCGGACACGCGACGACGTTTCGATTGTTGCAGTGCGCGGGTCGCGCCCGCTCGGACCGCCCCGTCTCAGAACGGATCGACGTCCCAGCCGGGGACCGCGCCGACGCCGTGAGCGCCCGGCACGTCGGTACCGGCGACGAGGGAGAAGACCTCCTGCTCGCCGAAGCCCTTGACGGTCACGGTGCCGCGGGCGACGCAGCGGAAGTCGTCGGCGATGCGGCCGCGCAACGAGTCGGGCAGGACGATTTCCATCGGCTCGGCCAGCGCCTCCATCCGGGCGGCCAGATTCACGCCCGGGCCGAAGATGTCGTAGACGTATTTCTGCACCCCGACGATCGAGCCGATGACCGGGCCGGTGGCCAGCCCGATGCGGCAGCGCCAGGCCTGCTCGTAGGTCTTGTTGCGCCGCTCCAGGTAGCGCCGGAACAGCAGCGCGCACTTCGCCACCGCCTGGGCGTGATCGGTCTGCGGGTCGGGTACGCCGGCCACGGCCATGTAGGCGTCGCCGATCGTCTTGATCCGCTCGCAGCCGAACTGCTCGGCGATCCGGTCGAAGCTCGTGAATATGTCGTTGAGCTCGGCGATCAGGGCCGACGGGTCGCGGGAGATCGCCATCTCGGTGAAACCGACGAAGTCGAGCATCAGCACCGAGACCTCGTCGAAGCGTTGCGGTGTCGTCACGCCGAAGGCCTTCAGCTCCTCGTAGATCGCCTTGGGCATGATGTTGAGCAGCAGCTTCTCCGCCCGCTCCATCTCGCGCTGGAGCGTGCGGTTCTGCCGCTCGACCATCTTGGAATAGGACTCGATCATGTATTCCAGCTCCTTGATCTTGGAGACGTTCTGCGCCTCCAGGACCAGGAGCGGGCGACCGCTGTCGGGATCGGCCGGCGACAGTGTGATGCCGATCGTGACGGCGCGCCGCTTGGCCTTGATTTCCAGTTCCGTGGCGATCGGGCGGCCGGCGGCCATGCGCTCGCGCGTGCGCTCGATGTCGAGCGCGGGCAGCAGGTCGGGCAACGTGCGCGCCCCGGCATCCGCCTGGGGGAACATCTCGTCGAAGCGGCGGTTGCCGTAGACGACGCGCAGGCTCTCCGCGTCGATCAGGGCGAGCCCGACCCGCGCCGTGTCGAGCAGCATCTCGTTGAAGCGCGTCAGGTCGACCGAGGGCATGCCCGGCCCCGTCACCGCGGCCGCGCGACGATCAGCGGCTCGCGCGCCCGGATCTCGCCCAGCACGCTCTCGATGTCCTCGGCCTCGAACTCGAAATCCTCCAGGGTCTCGCGCATCAGCGCGACCATCTCGTCGAAGCTCGCCTCGTCGATCGCGAGATGGGCGTGGACCTCGCGCAGGCGCCGGTCGCTGATCGAGGCCGGCCCGCCCATCATGGCGGCGACGAACTTGGTCTGGTGATCGATCAGCCGGCGCATGTCGACCGACTCGAAGTACGGGGCCAGGCGATCGGAGTCGAGCACATGATCGTAGAACGACAGCACGACCTTGCTGACGACCGCGAACCCGCCGTACCGCTCGAACACGGAGACCGCCATCGTTCCCGGACCGTCCCTGACGTCTATCGCCTTTTTCTAATGACCAAAGTATGCAGGTGCCCCCGCACGGGCGCAAGCGATCGCGGGTCAGCCGCCCCCGTCGGGCCTGCCGGGTTCGACCGGCAGGTACTGCGTCATGTCCAGCAGCGCGGAGGACGGCACGGTCCGCCGCAGGCTGCGGAAGCGGACATCGCGCAGGCGCACGCGAGGCGGCTCGGCATCGGCGATGACGGCCTCGACCTCCCAGACCCGGGCGGCGCGGCGCGTCTCCTCGAAGCGCTGGCCGGGCTCGATGCGCCGGGCGCTCACGGGCGGCCGCCCCGCGGCGCACCCGACGTCGACGACCACCGGAGAGGCGACGATCCGGCGGGACCGGGCCGCCCCGAACGGTCGGCCTTCTTCTCGACGGCCGGGCGTCCGGTCCGGTTACGAGCATGCGTCGGCATGACCCCACCCTTATACCGCGTCGAATCCACTTGCGAAAACCTGACGGACATCCGATTTAAAAAGGATGACCGGGGTCTTTCCAGGTCTGCCGCCGATCATGCCCGTGGCGGCCCCCGTCTCGGCGCAGCGTGACGAACGCCGGGCACAGGACAGTGCGCCCCAGATCCGGCCGCAGACCCAGGCGGGGCTGGACGCCGCTGGGCGGTCGGAGGCCGGCTACGGCGGGCCGGACGGCCGGCGCGGCGGCCGCGGTCGCCATCTCGACATCACCATATGATCGCGGGAACCCGGGCGGCGGGGCGGAAGGCGCCCGCGCCCCGGCTCCCGTCGCCCTTTCCCACATGGCTCCGCCTCACGTGTTCATGATCACGTCGGCACTGGCCTCGCCCTCGTGGCGCTGGATCCAGCGGCCGGTGGCGCAGCGGTCCAGAAATTCGCCGACCACCGCGTTGAACGCGTCGGGCTCCTCGAGATTGACCGTGTGGCCGGTCTTGGGCACGACCCAGAAGCCCGCACCCGGAATCGTCCGTTTCAAATAGAGGCTCGGCACGACGGCGTGGTCGTCCGCGTCGCCGACGACCACCAGGCTCGGCACGGCCATGGCGGCCAGATCCGCTTCCAGGTCGTAGACCGAGGGGCGTCGCGCCTGCACCCCCCGCATCGTGCGCGACGGGCCGGCCGGCGGTCGCGCGGCGAGCCGGTCGCGGAACTCTGCCCAGCCGCGCGGATCCTTGTCGAGGAACGCCAGCCGAGCCGGCGAGCGGGCATAGCTCTCCGCGAAGCCGGCCGCGTCGCTGTCGAGCCGGTCGGCGGCGGCGTGGGATTCCTGGCGCCACTGCTCGGCGCGCTCGCGCTCGGCGCCGTAGCCGACCCCGCAGATCGTCAGCGACAGCGCCCGGTCGGCGTGGCGCAGGCCGAAATGCAGGGTGGCGAAGCCGCCCATGGAGAGCCCGACGACATGGGCCGCGCCGATCCCGGCGGCGTCCATGACGGCGGCGATGTCGTCGGCGGCGCGCGCCTGGGAATAGGCTTCCGGATCCTCGGGCACGTCCGAGGGCGGATAGCCCCGGGCGGCGAAGACCAGGCACCGATAGCGCCGTGCGAAGTGGCGCATCTGCGGCTCCCAGCTCCGGTGGTCGCCGGCGAACTCGTGAACGAAGACGATCGGCAGGCCGTCGCCGGCCTCCTCGTAGTGCAGGGCCACGCCGTCATCGGTGCGCGCCACGGGCATGGGGACGATTCCTCGCGGTTGTCGGATCGGCGATCCGGCTCTTCGCGGCCGGTCGTTCGAAACAGGCGATCTACTCGATGAAGGACGGCAGCCACAAGGCGATCTGCGGGAACAGCATCACCAAGAGCAGCCCACAGAGCTGGAGCAGCACGAACGGGATGATGCCGGTGTAGATCTGCTGGATCTTCACCTCCGGCGGCGCGACTCCCTTCATGTAGAACAAGGCGAAGCCGAAAGGTGGCGTCAGGAACGAGGTCTGGAGGTTGACCGCCACCAGGATCGCGAACCAGGGCACGATCATCTCGACCGGGACATGGTTGCCGAAATCGAGCAGCGCGATGATCGGCGCGAAGACCGGCAGCACGATCAGCGTGATCTCGATCCAGTCGAAGAAGAAGCCCAGGAAGAACACGATCCCCATCAACAGGAACAGGATGCCCCAGGACCCGAAGCCGAAGCTCTCCACGAAGCCGATCACCAGGTCGTCGCCGCCCAGCGCCCGGAACACGTAGGCGAAGGCGGTGGCGCCGACGAAGATGAAGAAGAGCATGGCGCCGGTCAGCGCCGAGCGCTCCAGCACGTCCTTGAGGACCGAAAAGCTGAGCCGGCGGTTGAAGATGGCCAGCATCGTCGCGCCGAACGCCCCGACGCCCGCCGCCTCCGTCGGCGTCGCGTAGCCCGCGAAGATCGAGCCGAGGACCAGGACGATCAGCAGCACCGGCGGGATGAAGCTCCGGAGCACCATCACGATCAACCCGGCCGTCGTGTCCGGCCCCTCCGACTCCGGCAAGGGCGGGGCGAGCTGGGGCTTGAAGTTGCAGCGCACCAGGATGAACAGCAGGTAGAAGCCGGCCAGCATCAGCCCTGGCAGGATCGCCGCCAGGAACAGGGTTCCGACCGAGATCGACAGCAGGTCGCCCATGATGACCAGCATGATCGAGGGCGGGATGAGGATGCCGAGCGTGCCCGAGGCGGCGATCGTGCCGGCCGCAAGCGGCACGTGGTAATCGCGGTTGAGCATCACCGGCAGGGCCAGCAGCGTCATCATCACGACCGAGGCGCCGATGATGCCGGTCGTCGCCGCCATGATCGTGCCCATCAGCGTGACCGAGAGGGCGAGCCCGCCCGGGACCCGGCGCAGCAGAACCTGCAGGGCGTAGAGCAGATCGTTGGCGACGCCCGATCGCTCCAGCATCGTGCCCATGTAGATGAACATGGGGATGGCGACGAGGACCAGGTTCTCGACGATTCCGCCGAAGACGCGCCCGGGCAACAACAGCAATCGCCGGAAGTTGAAGGCATCGATGCCGACCGCGAAGAGCGCGACGGCGATGCCGACGCCGCCCAGCACGACCGCCACCGGCAGCCCGCTGAACAGCATCACCGCCAGAACCACGAACATGAGGATCGGCAGGTACTCGATCAGGAATTCCATGGACGGGTCCCGCAGCACGTTGGCGTGATGGGGCCGGGCCGGCCGCGGCGGCCGGGGAACCGGGCGCGGAGAAGGGTCCGGCAGGAACGGCGCGCCACGGTCATTGCGGCGTCGCCGGCGGCCGGACATAGGCGCCCGCGCGCTCGCGCAGGTCGCCCGGCCCGAACAGATAGACCGCGCATTTCATGTAGACGGTCACCGCCGCGATCATGACGAGGCCGAAACCGATCGGGATGAACGACTTGATGATCCAGCGCTGCGGCAGGCCCGTCATCGCCGAGGAGCCCTCGCCCTGCTGGAACGAGCGCGAGGCGAAACCGGTGCCGAAATCGATCAGCAGGAAGACGTAGGGCAGCATCAACAAGACGATGCCCAGCATTTCCACGACGCACCGGGTGCGCACGGAGAACCGGTCACGCGCCAGTTCGATCCGGACATGGGCGTCTTTGATGTAGGCGAAGCCGAACGCGAGCAGGAAGAGTGCGCCGTGCAGGTGCCATTCGAGCTCCTGCAGCTTGGTCGAGCTGGCATAGGGCTCGATCCCCTGCAGGATGCCGTTGATCGTCGGATAGTCGGCGATCCAGTCGCTCGACTTCATCGATCGCGTGACCACGTCGAACAGGATCACGACGATCATGACCAGCGCCAGCCACGCCCCGGCCTTGCCGATGCCGCTGATCACCGCGGCGATGCGGTCGCTGGCGTCCAGGGTTCGGTCAGGATGGCGATAGGCGAGATACGGCACCACGACCACCAGCACGAAGGCCAGGGCGAAGGCCGCGTAGATCCAGAAAGACGACATGGGCGAGGCCTCGACTGCGCGCGCCGCGTCGATGCGCCGACACCGGGCGCGCGACGGTCCTGCAACGACCGACCTTCGACGACGGGCCGCCCGGCCGCGCGGAGGCGGTCGGGCCGGCCGTCATCGGCTCCTCGATCCGGGCTGTCCCGCGTGGGGCCGGTCCGGACGACCGCCCGCGGCGGCCGGCCGGCGCCCGCTGGGGACGCCGGCCGCACCGCCGCGGCCGCGGATCAGTCGAGATAGCCGATCTCGCCCCAGCGGTCGTAGTTCTCGCGGAACTCGGTCAGCGAGGCCCACGCCATGGCGAAGTTCTCGTTGTCCGCCTCCAGCTCGTCGACCACCTCGAGCCAGGCCTCCCGGAGCTGGTCCAGGATCTCCTGATCCCACTCGTGGATCGTCACGCCGTGCTCGCTCTCGAGCTCCTGCAGCGCGTCGAACTGGATCGCCTCGCCCTCGGCCAGGCCGTGGCGCATGTTGTCGCCGCAGACCGCCTCGATCTGGGCCTGCTGCGTCTCGCTGAGCGCGTTCCACTCGTCCAGATTGATCATCAGGTCGAACATCGTCGACTGCTGATGCCAGCCCGGGAAGTAGTAGTGCTTGGCGACCTGGTAGAAGCCGAGGTTCAGGTCGATCGCCGGCATCGAGAACTCGGTCGCGTCGATCGTGCCGAGCTCCAGCGCCGGGAAGATGTCGCCACCGGCCAGGAGCTGTGTCGACACGCCCATCTTCTCCATGACCCGGGCGCCGAGGCCGAAGAAGCGCATCTTCATGCCCTGCAGGTCCTCGGCCGACTCGATCGGCTCACGGAACCAGCCCGAGGCCTCCGGCGCGATCACGCCGCACATGACGGAATGGATGTTGTAGGAGTGGTAGATCTCCTCGAACATCTCCTTGCCGCCGCCGAAGTAGTACCAGGCCATGTACTCGCCGGCCTGGGGGCCGAACGGCACCGCGGCGAACAGGGCCAGCGCCGGCTCCCGGCCGGCCCAGTAGCCCGGCGTCGACCAGCCGGCCTGCACGGCGCCGGTGGACACCGCGTCGAACACTTCCAGCGCGGGCACCAGCGCGCCGGGCTCCTGGAAATTGATCTCGATGTCCCCGCCCGAGACGAGGGCGATCTGGTCCTGGATGCGGACGCCCAGCGTGCCGAGCTGCGTCAGCGAGCCCGGATAGGTCGACTGCATGTCCCAGCTCACCGATTGCGCGCCGGCCGGTGCGCTCATCGCCAGAGCCGAGACGGCCGTCGCTGCCGCGAGGCCCAGCGTCACCTTGCGTGTCTTGTCGAACAACTCGAAACCTCCCTGTTTGTCGTGACGGCGCGGCCCGGCCGAGCATCGCCCCGGCCCCGCCCTCGGCACCACCGGCCGTGCGCCTTCGTCGGCGCGCGGCGCGGCATTCCGGTCGCCCGGTCCGGTGCCCGTCCGGCCGGACGTTTCGCCTTGCCGCCGCGCAGTCTGCCACGGCGCGGCGGCAATGAACCGATCGGTCCTCTCTCGCGCCACGCTCGACCGGTGGGGGATGGCCGGCGCGGACTGTGGGAAAGGCGATGCGCTTACGCGCGATTCCCGAAGCGGCGCGACAATAGCACGCCCTTGCACGGTCTTGAACAAGGACGCTCACGCGCGGGCACACGCGGGGGAGGTACCCGGCCGACCTGCCGTCGCGAAAACGTTATCCTCGGTTGGCGCGGGCGAACGCCCGTCAGGCGGCGATCTCGGGCGGCGCCAGATCGGTCAGCTTGCGCAGGAGGTAGTCGACGTCGTCGGCGCGGAGATCCTCGGCCTGCGTCAGGATACGCTCCATCACGGTGCGGCTGAACCGCGCGGGATCGTAGTCGGCGCCTCGCAGATCAGTCTCGTGGAGGACCTCGAGCCCGGTCCGGAACGCCGGCATCAGCCGGTCCGGCAGACCGGCCTTGGCGTAGAGCGACTTGAAGCCGAGCGCGCCGGCGTCGTGGATCAGGACCCGGGCGTTGACCACCGGCACGCCGGCCAGCCGGGCCATCGCCTGTTCGAAGAAGACGATGTCGCCCATGCACAGGGCGCGCAGCATGACCGACGGGCCGAGGCGGCCGCCGGCGGCCATCTGGTCGACCAGCGCCGCGATCTCGCCCTCCGAGGAGCCGGCGCCGGCGAGCCCGACGGTCGCCTTCTCCCGCGCCCGGCTGACCAGCTCGGTCACGGTGTCGGCGGTCAGGTCGTGATGGGTCAGCAGGTGATGCTGGAGATCCTCGGAGACCAGGGTGACCAGGCGCTCGGCGACGGTCAGCGGCAGGTGGGCGCGCTTGGCCAGCGGCGCGTCGATCGTCGGCGTGCCGCCCCAGGTGTCGACGACGCGGTGCATCGCCGCCTCCGAGACCGAGGCGCCGTCATTGGCAATGAGGGTGGCGACGACGCTCTCGCGTTCGGTGTCGATCAGCGCGTCGCTGACCGCCTCGGACACGGTCTCCCGCCGGGCGATGGCCGCGCATTTCTCCTCCGAGACCTCGGCGATCAGCCGGATCAGGTCGTCGTCGCTCAGGACCGTGGAGGCCTCCAGCATCGGCACGGAGACCTGCTCGATGTCCTCGGCGAGATCGAGGGCGATGTCGTGCGGCACATGGACGGCGTATTTCAGCCCGTCGGCGAGCGCCGCGCGGACCTGGACGGCGGCGTCGCGCACCATGGCGCGCAGGATGTCCTCGACCAGCCCGCGCTCGCCCGGGCTCAGATCGGTCCGCTCGACCTGGCCGGCCACCTTGGCGGCGGTCTCCGCCCGGGTCGTCGGGCTGGGGTCGGACAACAGCCGCGCGACGTCTTCCTTGGTGAGGCCATTGCTCATCGGGGCGCCCGGACCTTCTCTCGCCACCCCGCGTGAAAGACGCAAGGGTTTCCGACCAGCGTCGCCGGCCCGGGTTAAAGGCCTCTTAACGGCCCGCTTCCGGATCCTCGGCCGCGATGCCCCCGGAAAGGCGAGCGCGCGCCGCCCGGCGGCGCATCCGCCGCTCCTGCTCGATGGCCAGGCGCTGGGCCTCCACGTCGATCGCCACCTGGGCGAGCACCTCGAGACGCCGGTCCTCCAGCACCTCGGCCAGCGGCCTCGCCGCGGCGTGCTGGTCGATAACGACGTCACGCGCCTCCAACAACGCATGGATCTGCGGCCGGAACAGGCGGACCATCGCCGAGATCCAGCGATTGGTCGGCCAGGACGGGCGAGCGAGATCGACCGCGAAGCCGTCGAGCATCCCGCCCACGACCGGTCCCGGATACCAGGCCTCCCCGGTCACCCAGCGATTGGTGGCGAACAGGCCGATGGCTCGGCCGGCCCGATCCATGGTGATCGCGACCAGATGGGACAGCGCGTCCTCCGGCCCCATGCCGGTCGGGATCAGGCTCGGCGCCGCCTCTGGCGGCATGCCGCCGGGCCGCAGGAAGGTGTGGAAGTGCCCGTGCTCCCCCGGCGCCCGGGATTCGGCCGGGTGCAGGTGGAAGTAGTACTGGGCGTGGCTCTCCGGGTCGAAGATGTCGCCGGGCGGATAGTGCTGCCAGTCCAGGGTCGGGCCATGGCCGCGCAGCAGCTCCTCGACCACGGTGTCGCCGGTCTTGGCCAGAACGCGTTGACACTCCGCGACCTCGCGGCCGGCGGCGTCCATCCCGGACAGCGCGTCGTCGTCGATATCGGCGAGCAGCGCGGCCGGCGCGAGGGTCTCGGTGTCGAACATCCGGGCACAATGGGGCGGCCGCCGGCCGGCGTCCAGCGTCTCGCCCGGATCGCCGCGTCCCGGCGCCGCGGGCGATCAGCCGCGCACCACGAGGACCGAGCAGGGCGCGTGGCGCACCACCCGCGCCGCGTTGGGTCCCAGGAGGTAGTCCCTGAGCGCCGGCCGGTGGGAGCCCATCAGGATCAGATCCGCGTCGATGCGCCTCTGCGCGGCCAGGATCTCCTCGTAGACCGTGCCGTGGGCGACGATGTGCTGGACCGTCAGGTCGTCGGGCACGTGCTCGGCGGAGAACGCGTGCAGCCGCTCCGACGCGGTCGCCAGCGCCGCCTCCTCGTAGCCCTCCGGGAAGAACGACCCGACGATCGACAGGCCGAAATCGGGCACGACGGTGATCAGGTGCAGCCGCGCCCCGAAGGCGCGGGCCTGGGCGATCGCCTTGAGCAGGGCCGCGCGCCAGGAGCTCTCGTCGCCCAGGTCGATCGGCAGCAGGATGTCGCGAAACATGGCCCCTACCCTCCCGCGACCGCCGGTCCGCCGGCCCCGCCCCGCGTGCGCCGCCGCTCGCGGGCGAGCTGGAGCGCGATGACGCCGCCCAGCACCAGCAGCGCCGGGATGAACATCAGCTCCTTTGGCGGCTGATCGTTGGGCGTGCGCACCTCCAGGAAGGTGATCAGCGGATCGTAGTCCGGGTTATCGAGCGGCCCGCCGAAGGCCGCCTCCCCGGTCATCGCGCCGTCGCGGACCTCCAGGAACTCGACGCCGGCGCGGGCCAGCCGCTCCTCGCCCGGCCCCGGCTCGCCCAGGCGCAGGACGCCGTTGATGACCTGCTCGCCGGCGACATAGTCCTCCCGCCGCATGGTCACGCGCAGGGTGGCGTCGGGCGGCGCTTCCTCGGCGATCTCGACGAGCGCGGTCGGGTCGCGCGTCTCGAACGGCGGCACGACCATGTCCATCCAGAAGCCCGGCCGGAACAGGGTGAAGGCGACCAGCAGCAGGATGACGATCTCGTGCACCTTGCAGCGCGCGAAGAACCAGCCCTGCGTGGCCGCCGCGAAGACCAGCATGGCGATGATCGCGCTCGACACGGTCAGGAACAGGTGGCCGAAACCCTGCAGGTCGTAAAGGATCAGCTCGGTGTTGAAGATGAAGATGAAGGGCAGCGCCACCGTGCGCAGCGAATAGAAGAAGGCCGTGAAGCCGGTGCGCAGCGGCTCCCCGCCCGATACCGCCGCCGCGGCGAAGGACGCGAGCCCCACCGGCGGCGTCACGTCGGCCATGATGCCGAAATAGAACACGAAGAGATGCACGGCGATCAGCGGCACGATCAGCCCGCTCTCCGCGCCGAGCTGCACGATCACCGGGGCCATCAGGCTCGAGACGACGATGTAGTTCGCCGTCGTCGGCAGCCCCATGCCCAGGATCAGGCTGAGCACCGCGACGAGGACCAGCATCAGGATCAGGTTGCCGCCCGACAGGAACTCCACGAAGGCGGCCATGACCAGGCCGATGCCGGTCAGCGTCACCGTGCCGACGACGATACCCGCCGTCGCCGTGGCGATGCCGATGCCGATCATGTTGCGCGCGCCGGCGACCAGCGCGTCGAAGAAGTCCTCCCCGCCCTGCGCGGTCGCCGCGGCATAGCCGTGCGTGCCCCGGAAGAAGGCGAGGATCTGGCGCTGGGTCAGCAGGATGAAGATCATGAACGCCGTCGCCCAGAAGGCCGAGAGCGCGGGCGACAGCCGTTCGATCATCAGGCACCAGACGAGCACGCCGATCGGCAGCAGGAAGTAGAGCCCCGACTTCACCGTCGGGCCGACCTCCGGCAGCTTGATGATCGGCGCGTTCGGGTCGTCGAGCGCCAGCACCGGATAGCGGGTCGCGTACCAGGCGAGCGCCACGTAGACCGCCAGCAGGCAGAGCGCCACGACCCAGGGCGTCGCCGGGCCCGCCCCGGCCTTGAGCAGCGCCATCGCGTGGACCAGACCGAATCCCACCAGCACCGCGTCGACCACGATCAGCGCGCCGACGGAGACCAGGCGCTTGCGGCTGTCTGCGGGCAGCGCCGAGCCGATGGCACGCTGCAGCACGACCTGCGCGGCCAGGACCACCACCACCGCGCCGACGATCCAGGGCGAGGCGCCGACCTTGCCGGCGAGCGTCAGGACCCAGTAGGCCGCGCCGGCCAGGATCAGCACCGAGCTCGCCGTGATGCCGAAGCCGATGAGCTGCCACTTCGCCGGAATGCGCTCGCCCGGCTTGGGCAGCGTCGTCATGCCTGTCTTCACCGCCTCCAGATGGACGATGTAGACGAGCGCGATATAGCTGATGATCGCCGGCAGGAAGGCGTGCTTGATGACGTCGATGTAGGGGATGCCGACATACTCGACCATCAGGAAGGCCGCCGCGCCCATCACCGGCGGCATGATCTGGCCGTTGACCGAGGAGGCCACCTCGACCGCGCCCGCCTTCTCCGCCGTGAAGCCGACCCGGCGCATCAGCGGGATGGTGAAGGTCCCGGTCGTGACCACGTTGGCGATCGAGGAGCCGGAGATCAGGCCCGTCATGCCCGAGGCGACGACGGCGGCCTTGGCCGGCCCGCCGCGCAGATGACCCAGCAGCGAGAAGGCGACCTGGATGAAGTAGTTGCCGGCGCCGGCTTTCTCGAGCAACGCGCCGAACAGCACGAACAGGAAGACGAACTTGGTCGACACGCCGATGGCGATGCCGAAGACGCCCTCCGGACCCAGCCAGAAATGGCTCATCGCCCGGCTGATCGACGCCCCCTGGTACATGATGACGTCGGGGATCCAGCCGGCGTTGCCGAAGAAGACATAGGCCATGAAGACCAGGGCCACGATCATCAGCGGCGGGCCGAGCGACCGGCGCGTCGCCTCCAGCAGCAGCACGAGCCCGAGCAGCGAGACCAGGATGTCGAAGCTCGTCGGCAGCCCCGGCCGGCTGGCGAGCGCGTCGTAGAACCAGAACTGGTAGCTGGCGCAGAACGCCGCCACGACCGCGGCGACCCAGTCGGGGACCGGGATCGTGTGGCGCGTCGGCCGGAACAGGGCGACGAAGAGCGCCGCGCCGGCCGCCGCGACCACCGCCAGGCGGACCTGGATGGCACCGCTGAAGCCGGCCTCCAGGCCCTGGCCGAGCACGGCGAGGAACAGCAGGACCGTCGGGACCAGGGCGACAAGGGCCGTCATGATCGGCGGCACGGCCCGGTCGGCGCGCATGGTCGACGGGAAGGCCAGGAAGGCCAGGAAGACGGCGAAGCCCAGATGGATCGCGCGGGCCTGCGCCTCGTTCAGGATGAAGAAATTGAAAATGAACGGCAGCGGCGAGGCGTACCAGAGCTGGAACAGCGACCAGAGCAGCGCGGCGTAGACGAGGACCCGGCCGACGATCGGATTGCGCGGCGCCCGGGCGCCGGTGTCGGCGGAAGCGAGCAGGTCGCGGACCTTGTCGTCCGCGTCCTTGCCCTGCGGCGCCGCGGCCGGTCCGCCGTCGGCACGTCCCTGGTCAGCACTCATCGACGACTTCCGCCTCCCCTGCCGCCGCGTGGCATCTCACGCCGGCGTACGGAACGGGGCGGAGCGGCCCGTCGCGGCGCCGCCCCGCCCTGCCCGTCACGTGGAACCGAGCCTCAGAGCAGACCCGCTTCCTCGTAGTAGCGCCGCGCGCCGTCATGCAGCGGGGCCGACAGCGCGTCGGTCGCCATCTCCTCCTGCTGAAGGCTGGAGAAGGCGGGATGGAGCTGGCGGAAGTCGTCGTAGTTCTCGAACACCGCCTTGACGATCTCGTAGACCGTGTCCGCCGTCAGCCCGGTGGAGGCCACGAGCGTCGCCTTGACGCCGAAGGTGACCGTGTCGTCCGGGTTGTTGCGGTACATGCCGCCCGGGATCGTCGAGTAGGCGTAATACGGGTTGTCCTCGATCAGCCCGTCGATGATATCCGACTGCACCGTGACGAGCGTGGTGTCGCAGCTCGTCGTCGCCTCCTGGATGGAGCCCGACGGGTGGCCGACGGTGAAGACGAAGGCGTCGATGTTGTTGTCACACAGCGCCTGCGCCTGCTCCGACGACTGCAGCTCGGAGACCTGGCTGAACGTGTCCATGTCCCAGCCATAGGCGTCCATCAGCACTTCCATCGTGCCGCGCTGGCCCGAGCCCGGATTGCCGATGTTGACGCGCTTGCCCTCGAGGTCCTCGAAGGTCTCGATGCCGGCGTCGGCGCGCGCGACGACGGTGAACGGCTCGCCATGGATCGAGAACACCGCCCGAAGGTCCTCGTTGGCCACGGGGAAGTTGTCGTGGCTGCCGTTGTAGGCATGGTACTGCCAGTCCGACTGGGCGACGCCCATGTCGAGCTCGCCCTGGGCGATGGCATTGAGGTTGAACACCGAGCCGCCGGTCGATTCGACCGAAACGCGGATGCCGTGCTCCGCGCGGCCGCGGTTGACCAGGCGCTGGATCGCACCGCCGGTCGGGTAATAGACGCCGGTCACGCCGCCGGTGCCGATGGTCACGAAGGTCGTGTCCTGGGCCTTCGCCTCGTCGGCGCCGGTCAGCACGGTGGCGGCGGTCAGGCCCGCGGCGGCGGTGAGCGCCAGCGCGGAAACCGTGAACTTGGTCATCTGCCTCTCCTCGTTCTCGACTTTCGTCAAGCTTTTGGGTCTTGCGCCCGCCGGAGCCACCGAGCGGTGCCTGCCGCGGCGGACGACGTCGCATCCACCGGCCGGAGGGGTGAGCCGGGCGGTGGATGACCGGCGCCGGAGCGCCGTTCGAATGGAGACGACACGCGGCCGTCCGGAACCGGCGGCCGCGTCGGGCCCCGGAGCCGGAGGATCAGCGCGCGAGCCGGTATCGCGAAAAGACCTCCCTCGTGTGACTCGCCTCTGCCGGGGGACGCCCGAGTAAGTGGAGCGCGCCTGCCAGGCGGGTCACCTGATCGGCGTTGTCCAGGGCGTCGCGTCCGTCGACGAGTTTCGTATTGTTTTCAAACCCGACGCGACTATGCCCGCCGAGCGCGGCGGCCGTCAACGCGCAGGCGGTCTCTGTCGGCCCGAAGCAACACACGGAAAACAGGCAATCGCCGGGCATCGCGGCGACCAGCGGCGGCAGCTCGCGCGGGTGCCCGGCCTGACCGTCGGCGTAGCGGCCGAGCACGAACAGCAGCGAGGCCGGGCCGTCCGGGATCACGCCGCGCCGGCGCAGGTCCGCGAACCGGTCGAGATCCGAGGCGTCGTGGAGGATGACCTGCGGCAGGCAGTCGGTTTCCTCGGCGAGCCATCGAAGAAACGACGCGGCCGCCGCCTCCCCGGCCGCGTCGGGCACGAGTTCCCTGAGCGCCAGCGAGACCGCCTCGGGCCGGAGCGCGCGCACGAGAGCCATCTGCTCGGCCGGCGTGTAGCACCCGACAGCCTCTGTCGTGACCTGGCAGACGAGCCCGTCGCCCACCGCTTGCCGGATCGCCCCCAAGGCCGCGCGGTAAGCGTCCGGGTCGAGGGTGTGCCGGCCCTCCCGGTCGCGGACATGGAAGTGGATCGCCGAGGCGCCGGCTTCCATGCCGGCCCGCGCGGTTGCGGCCAGCGCATCGGGCCCGATCGGCAGCGCCGGGTGGTCGGCCCGCGTCCTGCGTGCCCCGTTGGGTGCCACCATGACGATGCACGCGCCTCCGAGAGCGGCAGTGGCGCCGGCCGCCCCGGCCTCAGCCCCGCCCGCCGCCATCGAAGCCGCCCATGGGGTCGCCCTCGCCGGGCAAGGCGTCGTGGCGCGGCAGGCGCTCGTCCAGGATCTCCCAATCGGCGGCCTCGCCGACGAAGACGTGGCCGACCGGGGTCAGGCCCGTCGCCCCGTCGAAGGACCCGGCCAGGATGCTGATCCGGTCGCCCGCCCTCGGCCGCCAGAACAGCGAGGAGCCGCAGGTCCGGCAAAAACCGCGCTCGGCATGATCCGAGGCGGCGTACCAGCCGAGCGCGGCGGTCGGGTCGGCGAGCGTGAACCGCCCCGGGCGCACTGCCGTCGCCGCGACAGCGTTGCCCGTCCATTTGCGGCACTGGGAGCAATGACACAGCCACAGGGCCCGTAGCGGGCCGTGGACCGTGAAGCGGACGGCGCCGCACAGGCACCCGCCGTCATGGCGCTCGGCCTTCGCCCCGGTTCCGGCGGCAGGGGTGGAGGATCCCGCCACCGCTCACTCCGCCGCCGCGGCCGCGCCCGCCCGATCGATCGCGGCGTCGATCGCCTCGGCCAGGGTGTCGACGATGGTCGTGACGTGCGCGTCCTCCAGGATGAACGGCGGGGCCAGCAGCACGTGATCGCCGCGCCGGCCGTCGATCGTGCCGCCCATGGGGTAGCACATCAGCCCGCGCGCCATCGCCTCGGCCTTGATCCGGGCATGAAGCTTCGCGGCCGGGTCGAAAGGCGCCTTGCTCACCCGGTCGGCGACCAGCTCGACGCCCAGGAACAGGCCCCGGCCGCGGATGTCGCCGACATGGGCATGGCCGCCGAGCCGGCTCTCCAGCCCGGCGCGCAGCGCCGCGCCCTTGTCGCGCACATTGGCGAGCAGGTCGCCCTCCTCGATCGCGCGCTGCACGGCGAGACCGGCGGCACACGCCGTGGCGTGCCCCATATAGGTATGGCCGTGCTGGAAGAAGCCGGAGCCGTCGCGGATCGCCTCGAAGATCCGGCCGGCGACGAGGGTCGCCCCGATCGGCTGGTATCCGGCGCCGAGCCCCTTGGCGATCGCCAGCAGGTCCGGCGCCACGCCATCCTGCTCGCAGGCGAACAGCGTGCCCGTCCGGCCCATGCCGCACATCACCTCGTCGAGGATCAGCAGCACGCCGTGCCGGTCGCAGATCTCCCGGATGCGCTTCAGATAGCCCGGAACGGCCGGTACCGCCCCGGCGGTGGCGCCGACCACCGGCTCGGCGACGAAGGCCATCACGCTCTCCGGCCCCAGGCGCTCGATCGCCGCCTCCAACTCGTCGGCGGCGCGTAGGCCATAGGCCTC
The DNA here is from genome assembly GCA_040220455.1 of Azospirillaceae bacterium. GTDB lineage: Bacteria > Pseudomonadota > Alphaproteobacteria > DSM-16000 > Inquilinaceae > JAVJUS01. The sequence goes on along the minus strand of JAVJUS010000075.1, from coordinate 56,646 downwards.
GACGCTCTCGCCCTCGTCCCGGCCGCGGTATTCGTAGCAGGGCGCGACATGGGCGACGTCGACGAGCAGCGGCTCGAACTGCGCGCGCCGCCACTGATTGCCGCCGGCCGCCAGCGCGCCCAGCGTGTTGCCGTGATAGCTCTGGCGCCGCGCGATGACGTGGCGCCGGTCGGGCTGGCCGATCTCCAGGAAGTATTGCCGCGCCATCTTGAGCGCGGCCTCCATCGCCTCCGACCCGCCGGAGACGAAGTAGACCCGCTCCAGCGACCCGCCCGGCAGCGCCCGGGCCTTGTCGACCAGCAGGTCGGCCAGGCGCTCCATCGGCTCGTTGGTGAAGAAGCCGGTATGGGCGTAGGCGAGCTGCCCGACCTGCTCGCGGATCGCCGCGATCACGGCCGGGTGGCTGTGGCCGAGGCAGGACACCGCGGCCCCGCCGGACGCGTCGAGATAGCGCCGGCCCTCGGCATCGACGACGTAGACGCCGTCGCCGGCGACCGCGGTCGGCGGCACGGCGCGGGCGTTGCGATGGAATACGTGGCTCATGGCGCTCCCCTCCCCCGCGTCGCGGGAGGCCGGCCGGCGGCCCGCGCGGTCAGACGTCGCCGCGCCGGCGCCAGTCCCGCTCCCCCTCGCGCAGTGTCCATTGTACGGCGTCCTTCATGACGTCGCCCAGCCCCGCGTCGAAGGCGCGGATGATGTCGGCGAAGACCCGGCTTTCGGCCTGTACCAGGGTCTCGAAGTTCTCGCCGGCGACGATGCGCCGCTGGGGCATGCGCACCAGCTTGGCGTTGAGCCGGACCCGGACCGAGGGAACCTGGGCGTTCAGGTATTCGGCCTGGAATTCCCGCAGCTCGGTCTTGAGCACATAGTCGGCGCGCAGGCCGAAGGTCTCCCGCCCGATGGAGACGATCTGGCCCGAGTTCTCGAAGCTCTCGACGAGCAGCGTCTGGACCATCGCCGGCGCCCGCTCGGTCCAGGCGACCGAGGCGAAGTACTCGAGCTCGGTGATCCGCTCGCGCAGGGCGATGCGCACCGTGTCGAGCCCGGCGGCCGCGATCGGCGGCTCGACCAGGAGCTGCCAGTCGACCTCCGGCAGTGCCGTGTCGTAGGTGCTCTTCGGGGTAAGCGTGTAGAGTCGGGGCGGATTGCCGCCGACCACGGCGGCTGGCAGGGAGCCGCAGCCGGCGAGAAGCCCGGCGCCGGCCAGCGCGAGCACGGCCCGCCGGCCCGGCCGGCCGGCGACGGGGGAGGTCCAGCGGTTCATTCGACAGGTACCCCGCGGTCGGAATCGCCGAAGAGGAAGCGGGCCGGCGCACGCTCGATCCGCTCGGCGACCCGGGTCAGCGTCTCGGAAAGGCTGCGCAGTTCGACCACCATGAGCGTGAACTCCGGCAGGCCGGAGCCCGCGAAATCGTTGATGTAGGGCCGGTTCTCGGCGATCAGCGCCTCGATCTGCCCGCCCACCGAATCATATGTCGCGGCAAGCTGGCGCACGGTCGCGGCGGTGCGCTCCACCTCGACCGTCGCGCGTTCGGAGCGATCGTCGAGCGCGGTCACCATTGTGTCGAGATTGTCGCTGAGCCGCGCGGCGTCGACCCGCAGCTCGGAAACGAGGCCGTCGGCGTTGGTCGCCAGCGCGTTCAGCGTCTCGATCGTCTCCGAGGTCGTCGCCGCGCTCTCGGCCAGCACCTCGCTCAGGGTGCGGACGTTTATCAGGCTCTCGGTCAATGCGCGCTGGTTTTCGTCCGACAGCAGCGCGTTGGCGTTGACCAGCAGGTCGTTGACGTTCTCCAGCACGGCCGGGACCGAGTCCAGTACGGCCTGGAGCGCCGACGGCGAGGACGGAATAACGGGCGGGTCGCGGTCGTCGACCTCCGCCAGCATGGCGGCATCCTGGCTGCCGCCGGCGATCAGGACATAGACGCCCCCCGTGATGCCCTGAAGCTCCAGCGAGGCGATGCTGTCCTCCAGGATCGGCGTGTCGGCCTGCACCCGGATTTCGACGCGCACCCGCTCGACATTGTCCGGGTCGATGCGGATGTCCTCGACCTGGCCGACGGGAATGCCGCGATAGCGCACGGCGCTGCCCGTCTGGAGCCCCGTCACGGTGCCCTCGAAATAGACGACGTAGCGGTCGAACGACTCCCGGAGCGAGACCTGGCCCAGCCAGACCACGAAGCCGGCGAGCCCGAGCAGCAGGACCAGGACGAAGGCGCCGACGGCGACGTAGTTCGCGCGGGTTTCCATGGCGCCGGACTCAAGCTCCCGAAGAAGGCGACGGCGTGACGGCGCCCGGCAGTGCTGTCGCGCGCGTTGACGTACCGGTGGGCGGCGCCTCCGGGTCGGCGTCGCCGGCCGTCGGCGCCGCCAGCCCCCGCGCCGCGCGCGCCCGCGGACCGTGGAAATAGGAGCGGATCCAGGGATGGTCGAGGCCCATCAGCCGGTCCATCGTATCGACGACGACCCGGCGGTCGACCAGGACGGCGATACGGTCGCAGATCGCCCCCAGGCTGTCGAGGTCGTGGGTCACCATGAAGACGGTGAGCCCGAGGCTCGCCCGCAGATCGGCGATCAGCCGGTCGAACGCCGCTGCGCCGATCGGGTCGAGGCCGGCGGTCGGCTCGTCGAGGAAGACGATCTCCGGATCAAGCGCCAGCGCCCGGGCGAGGCCGGCGCGCTTGCGCATGCCGCCGGAGAGCTCGGAGGGGTACTTGTCGCAGGCCGTCGGCGGCAGGCCGACGAGCGCGATCTTCACCCGCGCGATCTCCGCGATCAGGCCGGGCGAGAGATCGGTGTACTCCGCCAGCGGCACGGAAACGTTCTCGGCGACCGTGAGGGAGCTGAACAGCGCGCCGTCCTGGAACAGCACGCCGATTCGCCGGCGCAGGGCCGTCGCCTCCGCGTCGGCGGCCGCGATCGCGTCCTCGCCCAGCATCTCGATCCGCCCGCCGGCGGGCCGGATCAGGCCGACGATCTCCTTCAGCAGCACCGACTTGCCGGTGCCCGAACCGCCGACGACGCCCAGCACCTCGCCCCGCCGGACCTCCAGGTCGAGGCCGTCGTGGATCGTCTGGGTCCCGAATCGGGTCACCAGGCCGGAGACGCGGATCACCGGGCCGGCCGCCGACAGCGCGGTGGCGGGCGCGGTGCTCAAATCCCGAGGCTCGAGAAGACGATGGAGAAGACGGCGTCGATGATCATCACCAGGAAGATCGACTGGACCACGGATTGCGTCGTCAGCCGGCCCACGCTCTCGGCGCTGCCGGAGACCTTGAGCCCCTGATAGCAGCCGACCATGGCGATGGTGAAGGCGAAGACCGGCGCCTTGACCAGCCCGACGAAGAGGTGGATCGGGTCGACCGCCGTGCGGAGCTGGTCGAGGAAGCTCGCGAACGGGATGCCCAGCGCCAGGTTGATCATCACCGCGCCGCCCAGCAGCCCCATGAGGTCGGCGAAGAAGGCGAGCATCGGCAGCGTCACCAGCAGCGCGGCGACCCGGGGCAGCACCAGCATGTCCACCGGGTCGAGGCCGAGCGTCTCCATCGCGTCGACCTCCTGGTTGACCTTCATCGTGCCGATCTGGGCGGTGAAGGCGGAGCCCGACCGGCCGGCGACGATTATCGCGGTGATCAGGATGCCCATCTCGCGCAGCACCGCGATGCCGACCAGGTTGACGGTGAAGATCTCCGCGCCGAACTGGGCGAGCTGGTCGGCGCCCTGGTAGGCCAGCACGACGCCGATCAGGAAGGACAGGAGGCCGACGATCGGCATGGCGTCGAGGCCCGTCGCCTCCATGTGCGCGAAGACCGAGGCGCGGCGCACCCGGCGCGGCTGGACGACGGCGCGCGCCGTCTTGACCGCCAGCATGCCGAAGAAGGACAGCAGCGACAGCGCCTCCCGCCCGATGCCGACGACCGCCGAGCCGAGGTGGTTCAGGAAAACGACCAGCATCGAGGGCTGCGGGCCGGGGGCGACCTGCTCGGTGTCGACCCGGCCGACCGCGTCGAGGATCAGGGCCTGGGCCTCCCCGGGGCCGTCACGCTCGACTTTCACCCCGGCGGCACGCAGCCGGCATTCGGTGCGGTGGATCAGCCACGCGCCGGCGGTGTCCAGCCGCTCCAGCCGGGTCAGGTCGAACCGCGCGGTGGCCGGCAGCGGCTCGGAGGCGAGGCCGTCCAGCGCCGCGTCGATCGCCGAGGCGACGTCCCGGGTCCAGCGCCCCCGGGCCGTGACGGTGACGGTATCGCCGTCGCGGCTCAGCCCGACCGGGCCGTCATCGCCCGGCGCCGCCGCGCTCAGCGCGACCAAGCCGCGCCTCCCGGAAGCCGATTGCGATTCGCGGTCGCGCCGCTAGGATGCGCCGGCGTTTGCGCAGGACGAGCCAAGGTTCCCCCGATGGATCTCAAGGACCACATCCGCGGTGTGCCGGATTTCCCGAAACCCGGCATCCTCTTCTACGACATCTCCACGCTGCTCGCCCACCCCGAGGCGTGGCGCGCCACGGTGGACCGGCTTGCCGAGGCGATCGCCCCGCACGAGCCCGACCTCCTCGTCGGCATCGAATCCCGGGGCTTCCTGACCGCCGCGCCACTCGCCTTCGCCATGGGCAAGGGCTTCGCGATGCTGCGCAAGAAAGGCAAGCTCCCGGGGCCGACCATCCCCTATACCTACGACCTGGAATACGGCAGCGATACGATCGAGGTGCAGGCCGACGCGGTCGAACCCGGCCAGCGGGTCGTCATCCTCGACGACCTGCTCGCCACCGGCGGCACGATGGCCGCGTCGATCGACCTGCTGCGCAAGGTCGGCGCCGATGTCCGCGGCTGCGCCACGATCATCGAGCTGACCTTCCTGAAGGGCCGCGCCAAGCTCGACGTGCCCGTGACGACGCTGATCAGCTACGAGTCCTGAGGCGGCGGCGCCTGGCGTCCGCTCCGCCCCAGCCCGTCGAGCACGATGCCGCCGTGCCAGGTCACGATGGCGATCGAGGCGCTGGCCTTCTGGGTCGGAGGAATCGGCGCGGCGGCCACGGCGCCGAGCAGCCGGGCCGAGCGGGTCAGCCAGGGATGCCGGGGGACCGGCGTCGCGGCCGTGCCGACCCAGCGGGCCCGCGCGGCCGCGCCCTTGATCCGGCGGACATAGGCCTCCGGATGGTCGCGGCGCAGGAACAGGACCTCGTCGTCATAGGCCACGTCGCCGCGCAGAAGCAACTCGGCCATCAGGATCCGGTCGGAACTCACATACACCCGGTGCAGGCCGGTCGCCTGAAGCACCTCCCGCCGGATCAGGCCGAAGATCTCCGTGAAATAGCCGACATGGAGCAGACGTTTGAGCCGGGCCGCCGGGCTCGCCCCGTCGAGGCGGCCGGTCGCGCCCCTCGGCGCCACCGGGCGCCCCTCGGCGTCGATCACGCCGGCGGCCGAATGGGCGATCGCCGCGTCGGGCCGCCGGTCGAGCAGGGCCACCGCGCGCGACAGGTAGTCCGGCGCGACCACGTCGTCATGGGCCGCCCATTTGAACAGCGGCGCGGCCGTACGCTCGAAGACGTGGTTGAAGTTCACCGCGGCGCCCCGGTCGCCGTCCTGACGCACGACGCGGACACGGGCGTCGCGCGCGGCGTAGTGGCGGCAGATCTCCCAGGTGCCGTCGGTCGACGCGTTGTCGCTGATCAACAGCTCGAAATCGCCGAAGCGCTGGGCGAGAAGGGAGTCGATGGCCGCCGCGAGATAGCGCTCCCCGTTGCGCACCGGCAGACCGATGGCGACCCTCGGGCCGGCCCTGCAAGAGCCGGCCGGACTGGCGGAAGCGACCGGCATGAGTTCATGGCCGAGTTGATTATTGACTTTTACTTCAATCTCCTAGGATCGATTGTAAGAGAGACGGAGACCTGCCGCAACGGATCGATCGGCGTATGATTTCACGTACCGCAGTACAGTTCGCTCATTCTTTCTCGTCGCTCAGGGCGCGCCAGGCAGTCGCGGCGATCGCCAAGAGGGAACGATCGGTCCCGCGCGCGCCGACCAGCGAGACGCCGACCGGACATCCGTCGACCGTGGCGGCCGGGATGGTCACCTGCGGCAGCCGGCCGAGCCCGGCGACGCAGGTCAGCCGCAGGGCCCGGTTGCGGAACGCCGTCAGCGTGTCCTGCCCCAGCCCGATCTCCGGCGCGATCCCGGGTGCGCTCGGCAGGATCATCACCGTGTCCGGCGGCAGCAGGGCGTCGAGCGCCGCCGACGCGACCTCGCGGAATGCCGCCGCCTCGCGCACGGAGGCGTCGTCGACCATGCTCGCGGCCTGGAAGCGGGCATCGACGCCGGGCCCGAAGCGCGGCCGGCGCGCCTCGATCCAGGCGCCGTGGGTGCGCCAGATCTCGCGCCACTGGAGCGTGCTGAACCGGGGATGCCACTCGGCGAGCCCGACCTGGCTCACCCGGCCCCGAGTAACCGGCCCGATCGCGCGGGCCAGGCGGTCCGCCGCCGCCTCCAGCACCGGACGGGCGTCGTCGAACGCCTCCTCGAAGGCGTCCTCGGCCCAGAGCACGCGGGCGGGCGGCCGCTCCGGCCCGTGGGGCAGCAGGACGTCGCCGATCCGGACCAGCAGATCGGGCTCGCGGGCGAACCAGCCGACGGTGTCGAAGCTCGGCGCCAGTGGCATGACCCCGTCGATCGGCACCGCGCCATGGCTCGGCCGCAGGCCCCAGACGCCGCAATAGCTGCCGGGAATCCGCACCGACCCGCCGGTGTCGGTACCGAGCGCGAAATCGACGGTCCCGGCCGCGACGGCCGAGGCGGAGCCGGCCGAGGAGCCGCCGGGGATGCGCCCGGGCGCGGCCGGGTTGGGCGGCGTGCCGTAGTGATGGTTCTCGCCGTTCAGGCTGAAGGCCAGCTCGTCGGTCAGCGTCTTGCCGATCGACGACGCGCCGGCGTCGAGCAGGCGCTGAACCGAAGCCGCCGTCGCCGCGGCGGGTGAATGGCTGGCGCGCCAGTCCGGATTGCCGCAGCCCGTCACTTCCCCCGCGATGTCGAAGATGTCCTTGACCGCGAAGCGCAGGCCGGCGAGCGGCCCGTCCGCCGCGCCGGCGACCCGTCCCCGCTCCCGCCCGGGCTCGTCGCCCGTCGCGAAGGCGATCGCGCGCCCCTCGCCCGTGCCGGCCCCGTCGCCCGTTTCGCCGCCGCGCGCATCCGTCATCGTCGCCGTCCCCCGACCCGTTCGTGCGCAAGGGGGCCGGCCGCCGACTCCCGCATGCGAGGGCCGGCATGGGACCGCTCCCGGACATGCTTGGCAAGTCCGCACGGCCCCGTACCGGATCGGCGCCCAGGGACGGGGCAGATTTCTGCCCATGCCTTGTGCAATCGGGCCGCCTTGAAGGCAACGCCCGGCGAATTCCGCGAACCCGCCGGACTGGCACGACCCGTGCTTCCTCGTCTCCCGCCGAAGCATCGAGGGCGCGCAGCCGCCCGAGCGCAGGGGAGACGGCAGAAATGATTCCGTTGGGCAGCGCGTCGGCCAACCAATGGCGGGTGAGCGAGGACGCGGCCGACCTCGTCCGGCCGATGCGCCCGCCGCGGCCGGTGACGGTGGCCGCCGCGCCCAAGACCGTGACCCTCGACCTGGCGCGCACCGCCGTCATCGTGGTCGACATGCAGAACGACTTCTGCCATCCGCAGGGCTGGCTGGCCGGCATCGGGGTCGATGTCGCACCGGCGCGCCGGCCGATCGCGCCGCTGGAGCGGCTGCTGCCCAGGCTGCGCCGGGCCGACGTCCCGGTTATCTGGGTCAACTGGGGCAACCGGCCCGACCGGGCCAACATCAGCCCGGCGCTGCTGCACGTCTACAACCCCAGCGGCGACGGCGTCGGCCTGGGCGACCCCCTGCCCCACGAACACGGGCCCGCCGCCGGCGCCCGCGTGCTCACGGAGGGGAGCTGGGCGGCGGCGATCGTCGACGGGCTGACGGTCGGCGCCGACGACGTCATGGTGGCGAAGTTCCGCATGAGCGGGTTCTGGGACACGCCGCTCGACAGCATCCTGCGCAATCTGGGCGTCACCACCTGCCTGTTCGCCGGCGTCAACGCCGATCAGTGCGTCCTCCACACGCTGGCCGACGCCAATTTCCTCGGCTACGACACGATGATGCTGGAGGACTGCACGGCGACGACCTCGCCGGAATACTGCTGGCAGGCGACGATCTACAATGTCCGCCAGATCTTCGGATTCACCCTGAAATCGGCCGCCCTGCTCGACGGCCTGCCGGAGGGCTGATCCATGGCCGCGCCCGTCGTCAAGCGGCCCGAGGACTACGCCGCCTTCCGCATCGCCCCGGACGACACGAACTACATGGCCTGCATCGCCGACCCGATCGGCGAGAAGGATGTCGGCGTCGGCTTCACCTGCGTCGTCGAGATCTACGACGTCGGCGGCAAGACGCCGCCCAACGCGCACAAGGCCGCCCACGAGATGTTCTTCATCCTGAAGGGCGAGGGCCTGGCCCATTGCGACGGCCACACCGCGCCGATCGGGCCGGGCGATACGGTGCTGCTGCCGCCGGGCACGACCCATGTCATCGAGAACACCGGCACGGGCAAGCTCTACGCCCTGTGCCTGATGGTCCCGAACGAGGACTTCGCCGAGATGATCCGTGGCGGCACGCCCGTGACGCTGACGGAGGAGGATCGCGCGGTCATCCGCGGCGCTGCGGCGATCGGCCCGGGCGCGGCATGACGGGACCGCTGGCGGTCGCGGGGCCGGAGCGCCGGGTCCAGCGGCTGTCGGACGGCTGCCGCCTCGTGGCCGACATCTGGCGGCCGGAGGCGCCGGGGCCCTGGCCGGTCCTGCTGATGCGCCAGCCCTACGGCCGCGCCATCGCGTCGACGGTCGTCTTCGCCCATCCGGCCTGGTACGCCGCGCAGGGCTACATCGTCTGTATCCAGGACGTGCGCGGCAGCGGCGAGTCCGACGGCGACTTCGCCCTGTTCGAGGCGGAAGCCGCCGACGGGGCCGAGGCGGTCGACTGGGCCGCCGACCTGCCCGGATCCTCGGGCCGGGTCGGGATGTACGGCTTCTCCTACCAGGGTGTCACCCAGCTCCTCGCCCTGGCCGGCCGGCTCGACCGGGACGGCGATCCGGGCCCTGTCGCCGCCCTGTCGCCGGCCATGATCGGCTGGACGATCGCCGACGACTGGGCCTGGGAGGGCGGCGCCTTCCTGCTGGCCGCGAACCTGGCCTGGGGCGCCCAGATGGCCGCGCTCCAGGCCCGGCGCGCCGGCGACGCGGAGGCCCATGCCGCCCTGGGCGCCGTCGCCCGCGGCCTGCCGGCCCACGGCCCGATTCCGGCCCTGCCCAAGGCCATGGACCGCCACCGCCGCTACGGCCACTACACCGACTGGCTGGAGAATCCGCCCGGCGCGGCCTACTGGCACCGCATCGCACCCGCCGCGGCGCTGGGCGATCGGCGGCCGGCCGTCCCGATGCTCCATGTCGGGGGCTGGGCCGACACGATGCTGACCGGCACCCTCGCCGCCCAGGCCGCGATGACCGCGAGCGCCGCGCCCCAGCCGATGGTCATCGGCCCCTGGGGACATATTCCCTGGGGCCGTCGGGTCGGCGCTCTCGACATGGGACCGGAAGCCGCGAGCCCGATCGACCAGCTGCAGGTCGCCTTCTTCGACCGATGGCTGAAGGATGACGATCAATCCGCTGCCATAACTGACATTCGTCTCTTCGATATCGGCATCAAGCGCTGGCGGGCCTTCGACTCATGGCCGGCGCCGTCTCCGACGACGCTGTTCCCGGTCGCCGACGGGCTGGCCGCCGCAGGGTCGACCGGCCGGCTGGAGGACGCGCCCCCCGGCGACGGGGCGGCGAGCGACCGGATCGTCCACGACCCGTGGCGCCCGGCGCCGGCCCTGGGCGGCCACGCCGGAGCGCCGGGCGGCTTTCAGAATCGCGCGGCGATCGACGATCGGAGTGACGTGGCGGTCTATACCGGCGATCCGCTTATCCTGCCGATGACGCTCGCCGGTACCGTAACCCTCGGCCTGGACATTGCCGCCGATGCCGAGACCTTCGACGTCTCCGCCGTCCTCTCGCACGTGACGCCCGATGGCGAGGCCTGGACGCTGACCCAGGGTTATCGACGGGTTCCCGCCGGACACGCCGGGCCGGTCACGGTGCCCATGCGCGCGGTCTGCGCCACCCTGCCGGCGAGCGCGCGATTGCGCCTCTCCCTCGCCGGCGCGGCGTTCCCCGCCTATACGGTCAACCCCGGCGTCGCGATCCCCGATGCCGAGGCGCGACAGCTCGACCAGCGGGTCGTCACGCTGGCACTCCGGCCCGGGCCGGCGAGCCGTCTCGATCTGCCGGTCGTGGCGCCGGAGGCCGCGGGGAGCGGGGCGTGAGGGTGCTCGTCGTCTGGGCCCACCCGCTCGAGGACAGCTTCAGCGCCGTCCTGTGCCGTACGGCCGTCACGGCTCTGGCCCGTGCCGGTCATTCTGTCGACGTGCTCGACCTTTACCGCGCCGACTTCCAGCCCTGCCTGAGCATGGACGAGCGACGCGTTTATCATCAGCGCGCGCCGGCCACCGGTGACGTTACCGACCTCGTGGACCGGCTGCGGGCGGCCGAGGGGCTTTTGCTGGTCTATCCGACCTGGAACTTCGGGCCACCGGCAATCCTCAAAGGCTGGTTCGACCGGGTGTTGCTGCCCGGCGTCGCCTTCACCCTCGAGGGCGGCCGCACGCGCCCGGCGCTCGACGCGATCCGGCGACTGGGCGTCGTGACGACCTATGGCGGCAAGCGCTGGATGGTGCGGCTGCTGGTCGGCGACCCGGGGGCGCGGCTGGTGCGGCGCGGTCTCGCCCGCCTGTGCCCGCGCCTGCGGGGCTGCGACTGGCTGGCGCTGCACGACATGAACAGCCCCGACGCCGGCCGCCGGGAGGCCTTCATGGCCGAGGTCGACCGACGGCTGTCGCGCTGGTAGTCGACACGGCAGCCGGCCGCTCCCCTTCGCCGCCACCGAGGCTTCCGCCATGCATGTCCTTCTGGTCCACGCCCATCCGGTGCCCGAGAGCTACAACGCCGCCCTGCGCGACGCTGTCCGCGCGGCGCTGGAGGCGGCCGGTCATTCGGTCGATCTCCTCGACCTCTACGCCGAGGGATTCGTGCCGGTGCTGAGCGCCGAGGAGCGGCGGATCTACCACGATGTGGACGACAACCTCCGCCCGGTGGCGCGGGAGGTGGAGCGCCTGCGGGCCGCCGAGGCGCTGGTCCTGGTCTATCCCACCTGGTGGTACGGCATGCCGGCGATCCTCAAGGGCTGGTTCGACCGTGTCTGGCTGCCCGGTGTCGCCTTCACCCTGCCCGAGGGCGGCGGGCCGATCCGTCCCGCCCTGACCGGCATCCGCAAGATCGGCGTGGTGACGAGCTCCGGCTCGCCACGCTGGTTCCTGCGCGGCTACATGGGCGACCCGGGCCGCCGGGTGATCCTGCGCGGCCTCAAGCCCCTCTGCGCGCCGCGGGCCAGGAGCCTCTGGCTGTGCCATTATTCGATGGACGCCTCGACGCCGGAAAGCCGCGCGCGCTTCCTCGGCCGGGTGGATCGGGCCTTTCGCCGTTTCTGACGTGCTGGGGCCGCCGCGTCGGGTTCGCTTCGCTCTCGCGGTCTCCGAAGTTCTTGTTCAGACCACGCTGATTTTGTCATCCCCGCGAACGCGGGGATCCAAGTTTTTCCGGCGTGCGTGATTTCCTGAAATTCGAATTGGATTTGGCCGCGATTGGATCCCCGCTTTCGCGGGGATGACGGATTTCTCGCGTCTACAAGAGTGGTCGTTGTGTCCTTTTCGTGTCGCCGTGCCTTCGTTGTTCGACTAGCCGACGGCGCCGTGTCGATGTCGCTCGCGCCCGCGCGACCTAGGTCTCCTCGAGCATCGCCACGACCGCCTCTGGGGCATCCTCCTGAATGGCGTGCCCCGCGCCGGGCACGATCGTGACGTCGTCGAGCCCCAGCGCGACGGCGAGTTCCCGACCCTGGGCGGGCGGGATGAAGGTGTCGCGCTCGCCCCAGACCAGGCGAACCGGGCAGTCGAGCGGGCGATAGAGCTCCGCGAGCTCGCCTATCGCGTCGGTCTCGGACTGCGCGATCCAGCGGTAGAAGGCCGCCTGCCCGTCCGGCCCGCGCCACGGCTCGGCATAGATCGCCTCGGCCTCCGGACTCAGCGGCGCGGCCGCCGCCTGGGCGATGTAGGCGCGGAACAGCGCCTCATGGGCGAACTCGGGCAGCGCCGCGAAGGCCGCCTCGTGCTCGCGCACATGGGCGAAGAAGGGCGAGCCGGACGGCAACACCCCCACGGCGTCGAAGAGCGTGAGCCGGCCATAGTCGAGGCCGTCGACGAAACGCCCGCGCAGGGCGGCGAGGCCGCCGAAGTCGTGGCCGACCACATGGGGCCGGTCGAGCCCCCAATGGTCGAGCAGCGCCGCCAGCAGCCGGTTCTGGACGCGGGGCGAGACATCGTCGGCCTTGGCGGAGAGGCCGCTGCCGAGGAGGTCGTGGAAGAAGACCCGCCGGCGCCGAGCGAGCCACGGCGCGATCCGCCGCCAGGCCTGGGCCGACCAGGGAAAGCCGTGGACGAGCACGATCGGCGGTCCGTCGCCGAGGACGCCCCAGGCGACCTCGTGGCCCTCGAACGTGAAGCGGCGGTCGAGCGTCAGCATCGCGGCCTCCGAATAACCGTTATTAGACTTTATACGGTTATCAAGTGGCGGCGTGGCTTGCAACCGATTCTTCTCGATAATAGGTTATGGTCATGCGTATGTGGCAGCAGCACGGGCTCTTCGGCGGGCACGCTTTCCTCGATTTCGTCAACACGGTCGAGGATCCGGGGAAATCGCGCATGGAGAGCGCGCTCGCCGACTGGCAGGAGGTGGCGGCGTTCGCGCAGGCGGCCGGGTTCGCGACGGCGGCGGAGGCCGAGGCGCTGGCCGCGCTCGACGGCGAGCCGGACGCGGCGGCGCGGCTGGACGCGCTCCTCGTCTTCCGGGAGCGCGCGTGGGAAGTCCTCGCCGCGATCGCCGGGGGACGGGGCCCCGAGGCGGGCGCTGCCGAAGCCGCCGGCGCGGCCGTGCCCGAGGATCTGGCCGACCGGATCCGCGGCGCCTACGCGCGCGCCCGGCTCGTACCGGGAGAGAACGGATACAGGTGGGAGCCGGGAGCGGACGGCGATCCGGCTGCGGTGCTGGACGACCGTCTCGCCCTGGCGCTCGACGATCTGCTGGCGCATCGCGACCTCGCCCGGCTCGGCGAATGCGGTCGATGCACCGGGCTGTTCCTCGACCACGGGCGCGGCGTCGGCCGCCGCTGGTGCCGCATGAAGACCTGCGGCAACCGCGCCAAGGCCGAGGCGTTCCGGGGTCGGTCGAGCGGCGGCGCGTGACGCGCCTGCCCGCCGCTCAGGCCTCCTGGTCGGCCGTCGAGCTGCCGATCCGGTCGAGCTGGCGCTTCAGCGAGAGCCGGTCGAGGGCGTCGAGTCGCAGACTGGTGAAGATCTGGACCCGACGCTCCAGCTCGACATAGGCCGCCTTGAAGGCCCGGCGCCGGACCTCCTCCGAGCCTTCCACGGCGGCCGGATCGGGCACGCCCCAATGGGCGCTCATCGGCTGGCCCGGAAAGATCGGGCAGACCTCGTTGGCCGCGTTGTCGCAGACGGTAATGACGAAATCGAGCGCGGGCGCCTCCGGGCCGGTGAACTCGTCCCAGCTCTTGGACCGGTACGCGCTCGTGTCGTAGTTCAGCCGCCCGAGCAGCTCGAGGGTCAGGGGATGGACCTCGCCCTTCGGGTAGCTGCCGGCGCTGTAGGCCGCGAACCGGCCGGCGCCGTGGCGCGACAGGGCGGCCTCGGCCATGACGCTGCGCGCCGAATTGCCGGTACACAGGAACAAGACGGCGTAGGGGCGGTCGCGGTTCGTGTCCGTCATGGGGAAGCGCCTTTCGAGTCGGCGGTGTCGAGCGGTCGGCCGGCGGGGCGGATCGTGCCGGCGCCCCTCTGATACCGTCATTTCGATGGTTATGGAAGGACGAATATGAAGCGCGGCGGGGCCGGACAGCGATCCGCGCTGGCCAAGCCGGTTGCCCGACGCCATCCTGCCGCCCGTGACCGGCCCGGCGTGCCCGACCGCCCCGCAGCCGGAAGCCTGCCGCTCGATATCCAGGACCCTCCCGATCCAGGACCCTCCCGCGATGACGGATTCCCGCCCGTGGTGGCGCGGCGCGATCGTCTACCAGATCTACCCGCGCAGCTTCTTCGATTCCGATGGCGACGGCGTCGGCGATCTCGCCGGCGTGACCGCGAAGCTCGACTATCTGGTCGATCTCGGTGTCGACGCGATCTGGCTGTCGCCGTTCTTCAAGTCGCCGATGAAGGACTTCGGCTACGACGTGGCCGACTACCGGACGGTCGACCCGATCTTCGGGACCAACGACGACTTCGACCGGATGATCGAGGCGGCGCACGCCCGCGGGCTCAAGGTCGTGATCGACATGGTGCTGCCCCACTGCTCGGACCGGCACCCGTGGTTCGAGGAGAGCCGGCAGAGCCGCGACAACCCCAAGGCCGACTGGTTCGTCTGGGCCGACCCGAAGCGCGACGGCACGCCGCCCAACAACTGGCTGAGCGTCTTCGGCGGCCCCGCCTGGACCTACGATCCGCAGCGCAGCCAGTACTACATGCACCATTTCCTGGCCGAGCAGCCGAACCTGAACTGGAACAACGAGGACGTCGTCGAGGCGATGCTGGGCGAGGTCGCCTTCTGGCTCGACAAGGGGGTCGACGGTCTGCGCCTGGACGCGATCACGACCCTGGTTCACGACGCCGAATTGCGCGACAACCCGCCGGCGGGCGCCGAACAGGTCATCGACATGGGCGGGTCGACCGACAACCCGTTCGTGCGCCAATGGCACCTGTTCGACCGGGACCGGCCCGAGATCCTCGACCGGTTCGAGCGGCTGCGCGCCCTTTGCAAGCGCTACGGCGACCGCTGGACCATGGCGGAGATCGGCGACGTCGACCCGATCGGCGTCGGCGCCAAGTACACCGCCGGCGACGCGCGGCTGCACAGCTACTATTCGTTCCAACTGACCCATGACGACTTCGGCATCGACCTGCTCCGGTCGATCATCCACCGGACCGAGAGCAGCCTGTCCGACGGCTGGACGACCTACACGCTCGGCAACCACGACACGGTGCGCGTGGCGACGCGCTGGGCCGACCTGCCCGGCCTCGACGGCGACCCGACGGCGCTGTCGAAGCTGCTAACCGCGCTCCTGTTCAGCCTGCGCGGCGGGGCCTGCCTCTACCAGGGCGACGAGCTGGGGTTGACGGAGGCCGACATCCCCTACGAGCAGCGCGTCGATCCCTTCGGCCTGCGTTTCTGGCCGGTCTACAAGGGCCGCGACGGCTGCCGCACGCCGATGCCCTGGACCGCGGACGCGCCCCATGCCGGATTCACCACGGCACAGCGGCCCTGGCTGCCGGTCCCGCCCGAACATCATGCCCTGGCGGTCGACCGCCAGGGCGCCGACCCGGAGTCGATCCTCAACGCCGTGCGCGGCTTCCTCGCGTGGCGTCGCCGGCATCCGGCGCTGATCACCGGGGACAAGCGCCTGCTGCACCTGCCCGCGCCGCTCTTCGGCATGGAGCGGCTGAGCGGGGAGGTCCGGATGCTGTGCGTCTTCAACCTCTCGAATGCCGTCCAGGAGACCGAGATCGGCGGGTCCTGGAAGGTCCTCGAGGCGCCGGGCGTGGCGAATGGCGGGCTGGAGGGCGGTCGCGCCAGGCTGCCGGCCTTCGGCGCCCTCTACGCCACAGCGGCGTGACCCGCACCGATTGTCCTGCCAGCGGTTCGATGCGAACAAATCGACCGAAAATGGTTTGACGAGCTTGTCAGATTACCGGAAGCTGTAGTTGCCCGTTCGATCGATGGTATCGACCCCGGCCCGGCCCCGCGGCGACGCGACGGCCCGGCCGGGGTTCTTTTCGTCGGGCCGTCTGACCAGAGCTACCGATCAGCCGTCGGTCGCCGGGGCTCGCCGATCCGGATGCGGGGCGTGGCGGCGCCGACCGGCCCGGTGACGACCGCCGCGGCAACCGGGTTCCTGTCCGGCGGCATCGCCATGCGGACCAGACGGCAGCCCGGATGGCCCCGCACGCCCCGCTCGACCAGCACGCCGGCGCTCGCCAGGCCGTCGAGGGCCTCGCCGACCAGTCGCGCCGCGGCCTCGGCCGGCAGCGTATCCGACAGCAGCGCCCGCGCGGTGAGCGCCAGCACCGGGCGCGGCCACGCGCGGCCGCAGACCGCCGCCAGGACCGCCAGCCGCGCGGCCCGCGTCGCGGCGGCCAGCGGATCGGAGTTCGCGATGGCGCCGGGGGCCGGCCGCTCGATCGGCGCCGTCCGGCCTTCGGTCGGGGCATCCGGGGTCCATGGAAAAGCGAGCGTCACGGTCGGGTCTCCCGCGTGTCGATCCGGGCTTGCCGGCGAGGATGATTCGGATGATATTGAGAATCATTCGCAACTACAAGCCGGCAGGAGGCTCCATGACCGCGACCGATACCGACCTTGCCGCCGACCCGGCCGACGCCGCCGATCGCACTCCGGCGGACCGGCTGCTCCTGACCGCCTTCCGGCGCTGGGTCGTCGGCTGGCGCGACTGCCGCATCGAGGAGTGGGTCGCCGTGTGGACGGCCTTCCACGACGCCCTGCCCCGCGACCGGGCGGCCAACGCGGTCCGGGCGCTGGAAGGCCTGTTCTCGACCATCGGACTAAACGCCCGGCGCACCCTGCACCACCACCAGCCGCGCTGCCCCTGCGTCGGCCCGGACGAGGAACGGCTGCTGGCGCTGATCGGCGCGGCCGGCGGCGCCGACCCACGCACAGCGGAAGCCCTGGCCGGCGCCCTGGTCCGCCCCGAGGCGCTGGCCGAGACCCTGTCCCGCGCCCATGCGCTGGCCGAGGCGATCCGCCCCCTGCGCGCCGCCGGGACGCAAAGCGAAAACGGGAACCGGTCCGGTCTGCTACATTGAGTGAAGGCCGCGTCGGGCTCGCTTCGCTCGACCGACCTACGGGGCCGTGGACGTAGGTCGGCTGAGCGAAGCGAACCCGACACGGGGCCAACGGCCGCCGGACCGTCCCGCCTCACGCCGCGGCGCGGCCGGCCTCCGGCAGGGACCGGGCGCGGGCGAGCTGGCGGCCGGCGAACAGGCAGCCGGGCTTGACCTCCAGCCGCTCGGCCAGCAGCGCCTCGGCGAGCGGGCGGCGGCCGGCGCGCAGGGCCGCCTCGATCAGGGTGCGGTGCAGGATGTCGCGCTGGGCATGGCTGCCGCCGAAGCGGTGGGCGCGGTAGCGCACGGCCATCAGCCGGTCGATCACCGTCTCCCAGTCCCCGGCGCCGAAGGCCTCGATGGCGGCGAGGACGGGCAGGCCGACCTCGCGCATCATCGCGGCGCTGGTGCCCCCTGCCCCGGCCGCGCCCTCGACCGTCGCCTCCGCCACGCGCCGCCAGGCGTGTGCCGCCTCGGGCCGGCCGCTGCCGACGAAGGCCATCAGCGCGTGCATGTCGTTGAAGGCGTAGAAGCCGGCGCCCCCGACCTCCGCGTAGGTGTCGGCGAGGCGCGCCCACCGCCCGCCGACGTCATGGCCCAGCAGCGTCAGCCGCCAGAGCAGCGCGGCGGCGTCGAGCATCTCCAGATGGAAGCGGCCGTCGGCCGGGCGGATCGCGGTGTCGTAGAGTTCGAGCACGCGGTCGGTCTCGCCCAGGTCCAGGTGATAGAGCGCCGTGTGCCACCAGTTGTGGAAGGAGAAGGCGTTGCCCTCCTGCGCCCAATGGGCCTCGCGGGCGCGCATCCAGGCGACGCCCTCGGCGACCCGGCCCTGCATTTCCATGACATGGGCGACGGCATGCTGGGCCCAGGCGTCGTCTTCCTCGTGAGCGATGGCGAGGCGCCCCGTCTCCTCCGCCCGGCGGTAGTCGGCGCATTCCTCCTCGCCGAAGGCCAGCATGCCGAGCACGAAGCCGTAGCCCGGCGTCTCCCGGTCCCAGGCCGGCAGGGCGCGCGCGATCCGGCCGCGCAGGGCGTCCCGGTCGCCGTGGAAGAAGTCCGACAGGTGCCCGATCTGGAGCGCCAGCAGGTCGCGCGGGTGGTCGACCAGCAGCCGGTCGAGCCGGGCGCGATAGCCCTCCCAGTCGCCCTCGGCCCAGGTGGAGAGCGCGGCGGCGTGCGCCCGCTCCCGCTCGGTCGCCTTGCCCTCCAGCGCGCGGAGCCGGTCGAGCGTGGCGCGCAGGTCGGGCAACACGCTGGCCTCCCAGAGCGCGACGGTCATGTGGCCGCGCAGGACGAGGCCCGAGACGAACTCCGGATCCTCGGCGAGCGCGGCGTCGATCGTGGCGACCGGATCGCCGACATAGGTGTTGAACTGCCGCACGGCGGCGTCGTGGGCGGCGGCGCTGGCGGCCGACCCGGCGCTCAGCGCCAGGCCGCGGCATTCGCGGATGATCATGGCATGGTCCTCCCTGCAACGAGCCACCGCGGCGCGGGACGGGCCCATGCGGCGACGTCCGGGCGCGGCGGCGATCACGCCACCGATCCTGGCGCCCTGCCCGTGTCCACCGGATGTCCCCCGGCGCCCCGACCGGTTACGAGTGTTGCAGGCGGCGATCCGCCTGTCAGCCCGCGCCCGTCTCCCACCAGGCCCGCATCTTGCCCGGGTTGGCCAGGCCGTAGGGGTCGGCCAGGCGTTTGAAGGCGAGCTGGTCGGCGTCGATCTCCTTCATTCCGCCATCCTCGAGGATGTGGGTGTGCGGGTTGAAGACCGGGCAGCCGTGATCCTCGTGGTAGGCGATGATCGCGTTCAGCCGGTCGTCGTCGGTATAGCGCACGAGCTGGAGGCCGAAGCAGGCGATCCGCCCGCCCAGGCGGACATATTCGAGATGCATCGGCACCTCGTCGCCGAAGGTCTCGCGCATGTGGCGGACCTTGTCGCGATAGACCTCCGGCGGGAACAGGGTCTGGAGATAGCTGATCGACTTGTCGAGTTTGAGCGCCTGTAGCGTCGTGTGGTTCCAGGTGAACTCGTAGAGCGGCGGGATCTCCTCGCCCTCGTGGCGGCCCTCGCCCGGGCGGGCCTCGTAGGCGAGCCGGCCGCCCCGCTCGGCGAGCAGCGTGCGCAGCGGCGCCATCGAACCGGCGGCGATCATCATCAGGACCACCGCCTCGCCGTCGCTCAGGAAGGGCTTCAGGGGACGGAAGAAGTCCTGGGCCACCGGCGCGTCGATCGGCGTGATCAGCTTTTTGACGATCGGATCGGCGGATGCCAGCGCATCGCAGAAATCCATCGCCGCCTCGAAGTCGTCGAAGCCCGCCATCACGTCGACCCACGGCCAGGCCGGCGCCAGCGGCAGCGTCACTTGGGTGATGATGCCGTTGCAGCCATAGGCATGGGTCGCCTTGAGGACGTCGTCGCCCTCCAGCACCAGGACCCGGGGGTCGTCCTCCAGCGTCACCACGCGCAGCCCCAGCACGCTGCCCCGGTCGCGCAGCAGGCCGTAGTTGATCGCGCCGACGCCGGTCGAGCCGCCGGCGACGAAGCCGCCGATCGTCGCCGTGCGCCGGGTCGAGGGGTGGAAGCGCAGCTCCCAGCCCTGCGGGATCGTCTCCGCCTCCAGGTCGATCAGGCGCTTGCCGGCGCCCACGGTCAGCACCCCGTCGGACAGCGTCTCGATCCGGTCGAGGGCGGTCGTCTCCAGGATCACGCCGCCCTCGAGCGGCATGGCCTGCCCGTAATTGCCGGTGCCCGCGCCCCGCACGGTCAGCGGCACGCGATGGCGCACGCAGGCCCGGGCGACCGCCAGCACCTCGGCCTCGTCGCGCGGCACGACGACCGCGTCGCCGTATTTGCCGCGGAGTTCGCGCTTGAGGATCGGCGAGTACCAGTAGAAATCCCGGCTCTTCTGCTTGACGAGCGCCGGCTCGGTGATCGCCGGCACGCCCTCGAGCTCGGCCAGGACCGCGGCCACCGGCGCGGGCAGGTCGGCGGCGGCGGACGTAGCGGGCGTATCGGCCGGGGCGGCGCCGGTGCCGGTCATGCGCGGGCGAGCTCCCTATTCTCGCGACGGTGTGTGGCGGGCTCCGGGCGTCGCAATCGACATGCCATGGCGGCCGCCCGGCGGGCCCTTACCCGCCGGCGAGCCCGCGCCGGCCGCCTGCCTGTTTCTTGGGCAGACGCGGTCGGCCCTGGTCGTCCCTTGGACAGCGGCACGGAGAGGTTACATTGAGGGCTCGACGACCGACCCGCCGGCCGGTCGCGCCCGCAGTCGATGGCGTCCCGATCATGACGGTTTCCTCGCGACCGGCCGCGGTGGTGGATCACGCCGGGGCGGTGAAGGTCGTCCTCCTGCTCGCCAGCAGCCTGACCGTCATGTCGGGGGCGACGATCTCGCCCAGCCTGCCGGCGCTGCGCGAGCACTTCATCGATGTCGAGCGGGTCGACCTGATGGTCCGGCTGGTCCTGACCCTGCCGGCGCTGTTCATCGCCCTGTGCTCGATGGCGGCCGGTGCGGTCATCGACCGGTTCGGCCGGCGGCGCATGATCCTGGCGGCGACGGCGCTCTATGCCGTCGCCGGATCGGCCGGTCTCTACATCGAGAGCATCGGCGCGCTGATGGCGAGCCGCGCTCTGCTGGGCGTCGCCGTCGCGGGCGTCATGACGACGGCCTCGACGCTCGCCGGGGACTATTTCGCCGGGCCCGAGCGGGAACGGTTCCTGGGCTTCCAGGCCTCCTTCATGGCCTTCGGCGGTGTCGTCTTCCTGATCGCCGGCGGCGCGCTGGCCGACTGGCACTGGCGCGGGCCGTTCGGGGTCTACGGCCTCGCGCTCCTGCTGCTGCCGGCGATGGCGATCCTGCTGAGCGAGCCGGCGCGGGCGGGCCGCGCGAGCCCGGGCGATCACGCCTCGGACGACGCGACCCAGGGCGCGGCCTGGCAGGACACCGACGACCGCGCGGTGCCGACGGGGCTCATGGCGCTGCTCTACGGCCTCGCCGTGCTGCACATGATCCTGTTCTACGCCCTGCCGGTGCAGCTTCCGTTCTTCCTGGGCGAGCTCGAGCTGGGCGGCCCGGCGGCCTCAGGCGCGGCGCTGGCGAGCGCGACGCTCGTCGCCGCGACGGTCTCGCTGTTCTTCCGCGTGCTGCGGCGCTTCATGAACCACCGGGCGATCTTCGCCCTGTCCTTCGGCGCGCTGGGCGCCGGGCTCGTGATCCTGTCGCTCGCCGATGCCTACCCGATGGTGCTGCTGGCCATGGTGGTGTCGGGCTTCGGGCTGGGCGCGCTGATGCCGAACTACATGGTGATCCTGATGGCGCGGGCGCCGGAGCGGGTGCGCGGCCGCGCGGTCGGCGGGCTGACCACGGCGATCTTCCTGGGCCAGTTCGTCTCGCCGCTGATCACCCAGCCGCTGGCCGGCGCGCTGGGCCTCGCCGGCGGCTTCGCCGCGACCGGCGCCCTGTCCGTCGCCATCGGCGCCGTGTTCGTGTGGCTGTCGCTGAGAGGCCGGTCGCTGGTGCGGGGGTAGCGCCGACGTGTCGGGTTTCGCTTCGCTCTTCCGGGCTTGCCGCCCGGTGCGTAGGTCGGCTGAGCGAAGCGAACCCGACAGGGGCGCCCGCTCCGGCGCCGGCGGTGTCGGGCTCGCTGACGCTCGACCGACCTACGGGTTTGGAGAAGCGTAGGTCGGACAGAGCGCAGCGAAATCCGACACCGGGCGGCCTACGGCCCGCCCACCACGGCATCGAGCTCGCGGTAGTCCGGCAGGGTCGTGTCGATGCCATGCCCCGCGCGCAGCACGCGGCGGTCGGCCTGGGGTCGGGACAGCAGCTCGTGCCAGGCCCGGGCGCGGAAGGCCACCAGGTCCGCCGGCGCGCCGGGACGCAGCACGCCGTCCCAGTCGAGACCCATGGCCCGGGCCGGCGTGCGCGTGACGAGCGCCGGCCAGTCGCCCACGGGCCGGTCCAGATGGGCGATCCGCGTGACCTCGCGATAGACCTCCACCGCGTCGTGGTCGCCGTAGCCGTAGAACGGGTCGCGGCAGTTGTCCGAGGCCGCGGCGACAGGGATGCCGCGCGCCGCCATCTCGTGGACCAGCGTGACCCCGCGCCAGCGCGGCGTGCGCCCCGGCACCCGGTCCTGGAGGTAGAGGTTGCACATCGGCAGGGTCACCACGGTGATCCCCGCCCCGGCCACCCGATCCAGGATCGCGGCGGCCTCGTCGTCAGGCAGGGTGGCCATCGAGCAGCAGTGCCCGACCACGATGCCGCGGTCGAAGCCCCGCCGGATCGCGGTCTCCGCGATCATGCCCAGCGTCCTGGAGCCCGGATCGCCGGTTTCGTCCACATGGAAGTCGAGGGACAGGCCCCGCTCCTCCGCCAGCGCGAAGACGCGGTCGATCAGCGCCTCCACGCCGGGCGTCGGAAAGGTCACCGCGCCCAGGATGCCGCCGTGATCGGCGACCGTGTCGGCGACGGCGACCACGGCATCGCCCTGGAACTTGTCGATCGCCTCGAGCGAGACCGCCTGGAGCGCGATCCGCCCGGCCCAGGCGTCGCGCAGGCGGGCAAAGACGGGCCAGCTTATTCCGGCCTGGTCGCCCTGGCTGTCGATATGGGTCCGGATGGCGCGGGTGCCGTGCGCCTCGGCGCAGCGCAGGCCGAATTCGAAGCGCGCGGCGACGTCCTCGGCGCTCCAATGCGCCTCCCGATCGGCCGCGACGGCGCGCAGCGCGCCCATGAAGGTGCCGTCCGGGTTCTCCCGCCGGGGCCAGATGTGACCCTTGTCGAGATGAGTGTGCAGGTCGACCGGCGCCGACCAGACGATGCCGCCGTCGAGCGCGATCGCCGGCCCGTCCCCCTGTCCGGTCGCGCCGGGCGGCACCAGATCGGCGATCCGCCCGCCCTCGAGCAGGATGTCCGCGCGGACGAGGCCGTCGCCGCCCGGCGGCAGGTCCGCCTCCACGAGACAGGCCGGCACACGCGCGTCTTCCAGGCGCGCAACGGTCATGGATCCCCCTCTCCGCTTGTCCACCCCGGCCGGGCGCGCCGCGGCGTCAACTCTCCCGCGTCAGCGCGCTTTCGTGCCACTTGCGCAGCATCAGGTGCTGCAGCGTGTGCAGCGCCATGAAGATCGCGACACCGGTCAGCGACATCAGGATCAGCGCCGCGAACATCTTCGGGATGTTGAGCCGGTTCCCGCCCTCGATGATCCGCCAGGCGAGCCCCGCGGCATTGCCCGAGCCGGCGACGAATTCCGCCACCACGGTCCCGATCAGGGCGAGGCCGCCGGAGATCTTCATGCCGCCCAGCAGATAGGGCAGCGCCGAGGGGAGCTGGAGCTGGGTGAGCACCTGCCACCGGCTGGCGCCGTAGAGCCGGAACAGGTTGATCAGGTTGTGGTCGGCCGAGCGCAGCCCGAGCGTCGTGTTGGACAGGATCGGGAAGAACGCGACGATCCAGGCGAGGATCAGCAGGGCCTGGTGGACGTTCTCGAAGCCGACCCAGATGATGACCAGCGGCGCGATCGAGACGACGGGCGTGACCTGCAGGATCACCGCGTAGGGAAACAGCCCGACCTCGATGATCCGGCTCTGGCTGAACAGGATGGCGAGCGCCACGCCGCCGACCACGGCCAGCACGAAGGCCTGGATCGTGACCTTGAGCGTGATCCAGAGCGAGCCCATCAGCGACCAGAAATCGGCGATCAGCGCCTGCCAGATCAGCGAGGGCGCCGGCAGCACGAATTTCGGGATCTCGTTGACCCGGACGACGACCTCCCAGCCGATCACGAAGACGACGCCGATCAGCACCGGGATGCCGAGCTTCGCCCAGGTCGTCTCGGACCAGGGTCGGCGGGCCGGCGGCGCGGCCTCCTCCGGCGCGGTCACCGGGCCGGAGGAGGCGGCCGGGGCGGTCGCGGTCGGATCGCTCACGGCGTCAGCCCTCCCCCATCGCCCGGTGCAGGGACTCCGACACCCGGCGGCAGTAGTCGTTGTAGAGCGGCGAGGTCCGGAAGGCGTCGTCGCGCGGATAGGGCGCCTCGATCGCCAGGTCCTCGATGATCCGGCCGGGCCGCGCCGCCATGACGCAGATGCGGTTGGAGAGATAGACGGACTCGTAGACGCTGTGGGTGACGAAGACGACCGTGAACTTCTGCGTCGCCCAGAGCTCGAGCAGGTCGTTGTTGAGCTTGTTGCGCGTGATCTCGTCGAGCGCGGCGAAGGGCTCGTCCATCAGCAGCACCTTGGGCCGCGTCACCATCGCCCGGGCGATCGACACGCGCATCTTCATGCCGCCCGACAGCTCGCGCGGATAGGCCTTGTCGAAGCCGTCCAGATGGACGAGCGACAGGGCCTCGCGGACCCGGTCCCGGGCCTTGGACCGGGAGACGTGCTGGAGCTTGAGCGGCAGGTAGACGTTGTCGAAGACCGTCGCCCAGGGCATCAGCGTCGGCTCCTGGAAGACGAAGCCCAGGTCGCGCTCCGGCTCGCCCGTGACGTCGTGCCCGGCGCGCGGCCACTCGATCGCGCCGACGGTGACGTCGCCCAGCCCCGCGACCATGCGCAGGACCGTCGACTTGCCGCAGCCCGAGGGACCGAGCAGGCTCAGGAACTCGTGCTCGCGCACCACCAGGTCGACGCCCTTCACCGCGATCGTCCCGCTGGCGTAGGTCTTGCCCACGCCCTCGAGACGGATCAGCGGCCGGCCGCCGACCCCGGGCGCCGCGGCGGGCTCCCGGGTCGGCGGAGGCGTGGCGGTCATGGTTGCCGTGGCGGCGGATGCGCCGGGGGATGCCATATCGCCGGGATCGCTCCAATCGCGCGGCCGCCTGCTACTCCATCATGTCCAGGCCGTAGCCCTCGTTGACGAAGTCGAGCGTGTAGGCCGCCGTGTAGTCCAGGTCTTCCGGATAGACGCCGTTCTCCGCCATGACCGAGTAGAAGGTCTCCCACCGCTCGTCGGTCATCGCGCCGATGCCCATGGTCGCGGCGTCGCCCTCGGTCAGGATACCGTATTCCTTCATCTTCTCGATGCCGTAGGCGATCGTGTCCTCGGTCATGTCCGGGTTGTCGTCCATGATCAGGGCGTTGGCCGGCGACGGGTCGCCGTAGAGATAGCTGACCCAGCCCTCGATCGTCGCCTTGACGAAGCCCTCGACGACCTCCGGGCTCTCCTCGATCAGGGCGGCCGGCGCCAGCGCAAGGGAGCTGTAGGACGGGTAGCCGGAGTCGGCGAGCAGGTAGACCTCCGGCTCGATGCCCTCCTTCTCCACCAGGTACGGCTCGGAAGACAGGTAGCCCTGCTGGATCGCCGTGTCGTCGACCAGGAACGGCGCCATGTTGAAGGTGTAGGGCCGGATCTGGTCGTCGGTGAAGCCGTACTTGGACTGGAGCCAGACCCAGAACGTGTTGATCGACGAGTTGGCGATCATGATGGGCATGCCCTGCATGTCCTCGATCGAGCCGACATCGTCGCGCGGATGGGACATCAGGACCTGCGGGTCCTTCTGGAACATGGCCATGACCGCCCGGACATCGGCGCCGGCCTGGACCAGGTTCAGCGGAAAGAAGCTGTTGGAGCCGGTGCCCATGTCGATCGCCCCGGCGGCCAGGAGCTGCTGGTTGTCGATCTGCGGCCCGCCCATCTTGATCTCGACGTCGAGGCCGTACTTCTCGTAGAGCCCGGTCGCGACGGCCTGGTACATGCCGCCGTGCTCGGCCTGGGCCAGCCAGTCGGTGGCGTAGACGATCTCGGTCTGCGCGGCGGCCGGCGCGGCGGCGCCGATGGCGAGCGCCACGAGGGCGGCCCTGGCGGTGTCGACGATCGCGGGACGGATGGCGGGGATCTGCGTCATGGCGGCTTCGTGCTCCGTTCTACACTGCACCTCGGGCCGGCGCCGCGCAGCGTCGATCTCGCTTCGGCCGACCTCGCTTGGAACGACAGCGGGCGCGCCTGGCGTCGTACGGCGGATCAGCAAGAGCCGTACCAACTTCTCCACGCGCCCGGCGAGGAAGGCCGGCCCGGCGGGCACGTGGCGCCAGCATGCCCGAGCGTGCCTCACGGCGGGCACCCGGGACGCGGGCTGCCCAAACCGTGTGCATTTCTCGGTCAGCGGGATCTCCCCCTCCGTCTACACGTGGTCGTTGAGCGCTCCCAGAGGAAACCGGTCGACGTCCTGGAGCAGATTGACCAGCTCCGCCGCCGCGTGCTCGACAAGCTGGCGGCCCCGCTCGGCGTCGGCATCCGAGGCGTCGCCGCAGGCGCCGGCCGGGTTCAGGTCCTGGGCCTGCCAGCCGAAGCTGACATTGCCTTCCGGCATCAGGTGGACGTAGTCGCGCGCCATCTCGATCGAGATCGGCGGGAAGTTCCGGCGTTCGGCCTCGACCACCAGGTCGGGGGCGAGGTGCATCATCATCGCCGTCTCGATGCCGCCGCCGTGGATGCCGTGGATCTCCTCCTCCTTCGAGAAGAGACCTTCCGGCACGCCGAGGCGGCCCCAGTGGACCGAGACGACGAACATGCCCAGACGCACGCGCAGGTCCCGCGCGACGATCTCGGAAACCTGGGGCTGGCCGCCATGGCTGTTGAACAGGACGAGCTTGCGCACCCCGGCGCGCCAGACGCTCTCCCCGATCTCCGACCAGACGCGGATCAGGGTTTCCGCCGACAGGCTGAGCGTGCCCGGAAAGGCGTCGTGCTCGTCCGACTTGCCCACGTGCTGGGCAGGCAGCACCAGGACCGCCAGGTCGTCGGGCATGGCCGCGAGCGCGGCGTCGAGGATGCCGCGATTGATCCGGTCGTCGACCCACACCGGCAGATGCGGGCCGTGCTGCTCGATGGCGGCGACGGGCAGGACGGCGATCGTCCGCTCGGCGTCCAGCGCGGCGAAGTCCTTGGTGGTCAACTCGTGCCAGTAGCGGCGCGGGCGCGTGGCGATCATCGGCGGGGCTCCCCTCTCCTCCATGGCGGCGCGGCCACCATATCAAGACCCGTGCCAGCCGGTCGCGCCGGCGCGCGACTCGCCGCTCATTGAACGGCGGTCGAATCCGCGCTAGGACCGGCCGGAGACAGCCCGCGCCGGTCGGATGCCGGCGCCCCGGCGATGGAAGGATGG
The DNA here is from genome assembly GCA_040220455.1 of Azospirillaceae bacterium. Taxonomy (GTDB): domain Bacteria; phylum Pseudomonadota; class Alphaproteobacteria; order DSM-16000; family Inquilinaceae; genus JAVJUS01. Next base: position 29,447 of record JAVJUS010000075.1, on the reverse strand, counting down.
AGCGCATGACCCGCGAGATGGACCCGACGGGGCGGATTCCCGCCCGCCTCGACGAGGAGCCCGACGAGACCCGCGAGCGCAAGCAGGATACGCCGTTCGCGATGATGGCTCAGCGGCTGTTCGAGGCCCGCACGGTGATGATCTTCGGCGAGATCGACATGCGCCTCGCCCGCGACGTCACCGCCCAGCTCCTGGCCCTGTCCGCGGCGTCGGACGACCCGATCAAGGTCGTCGTCAACTCGCCCGGCGGCCATGTGGAGAGCGGCGACACGATCTACGACATGATCCGGTTCATCAAGCCGGAGGTGAAGATGATCGGCACCGGCTGGGTCGCCTCGGCCGGCGCGCTGATCTACGCCTCGGCCAAGCTCGAGAACCGGTTCTGCCTGCCCAACACCCGCTTCCTGCTGCACCAGCCCATGGGCGGCGTGCGCGGGCCGGCCGTCGACATCGGCATCGAGGCGCAGGAGATCGTCAAGATGCGCGAGCGCATCAACCGCATCCTCGCCGACGCCACCGGCCAGAGCTACGAGAAGATCGAGACCGACACCGACCGGAACTTCTGGATGTCGGCCGAGGAAGCGAAGAGCTACGGCCTGGTCGGCAAGGTCGTGAACTCGATGACCGAGGTGGTGTAGGCGGCACGAGCGCTGCTGCGACCGCCCGACATCGTTGCGGGATCGGACGACGGCCCCGGCTGCGACCGCGCCGGGGCCTTTTTCTCGCAATTCTGCGAACCGGCCAGCGACCTTGATCGGGAATTGAATAACGCCTATACATAGTCGATAGAGACTATGTATAGGCGTTATCATGATACCACGCCCGCTCAGCTACCTAAGGCGCCCGATGGCGAGCCTGTTCGGTCAAACAGGGGCCGTACGCGTCATAGGCGAGCTCGCCCGCCATGGCGGGTCGCTCTCGACCGGGGAGTTGATGGCGGCGACACGCCTCGCGCGCTCGAACGTCGCCGCCAACCTGGAAACCCTGATCGACCAAGGAGTCGTGGAAGGCCACGGGCAGGGGCGATCGCGCCGGTTCGCGGTCCGTTTTGACCACCCTTTGGTGCCGGAGATCGTCGCCCTGTGCCGCGCGGAAGATCGACGCTTCCATTCGATCCTCGACGAGATCCGGGGCATCGCCGAGAACACCGGCGCCACGGCGGCCTGGCTCTATGGCAGTGTCGCGCGGGGCGAGGATCGGCCGGGCAGCGATCTGGACCTGGCGATCCTGTGGCCGGATCCGGATGAGGCCGAGGACCGGGCCCGCAACTGCCTGCGAGCGGTCGAGGATCGGCAGAAGCTGACGATATCGCTCGTCGCCCTGGGCCCGGCGGACATCGACCGGCTCGTCGCCGAAAACGATCCCTGGTGGAGCGCCCTGGCCGCCGAGGCGATCGCCCTCACCGGTCCGGCGCCGGCGGCCGTCGCCGGACCGGCACCGTCAGCGCCGCGACGGTCGCAATAGGACCCGGCCGATGACGCGTCGCGGCGCGACCCGACAGGTCGACAGCGCCTTCGCCGAGGGGCGGCTGCACAACGCCCGGGCCTATCTGCAGTCGGCGCGCGACGCGATGGCGCTCGCGGACGGAGCGCAGAGCCTCAACCCGGCGATGTCCCAGATCGTCAACGCGACGATCGCCTATGTCGACGCTCTGACCGCTCGGCGGCGCGGGTTGATCAACCAGAAGGATCACCAAGCGGCGCTCGGCCTTCTGCGCGATGTCTTGGGCAACGAACTCCCGCGCGCGCAAATCACGAATGTCCGCGCCATCCTGGAGCGCAAGGACGAAGTCCAGTTGGTGCCACCTTCGGGCGGCTCGAGCAGGCGCAGGCGATGCTCCATCGCCTCGAGGCTTTCGCGGCCTGGGCCGAAGCCACGCTGATCGTGCGGTGACTCCGCGGATTCGGCCCGCGGCGCGGCCGCGAGCCGGAGCGATCATGGGCGCGCGCAGGTCGCCCACGGCCGCGAGGCCGTGCGCGACCGCGCCGGCCCGGCCGTTGCGCAGCGCCTTGCGGCGCTGGGCAACCGACAGCCCGTGGAAAGCCAGGGCCGTGCGAGCTCCCTACCCCGCCACCGCACCGCCCCAGGGCCGGGCGGCGTCCTCCAGGCGGTCCCATACGTAGTCGGCGAAGCTGCGGCGGACGTGCAGGTCGAAGACCGCGCCCCCCCTTTCGCCAGCGCCTTCCGGCTCCTCGACCAGGTGCAGGATCACGTCGACATGGGCGAAGACGCTCTCCTTGACCTGGCCGGGGCCGAAGGCGCGGGCGTGCAGGTCGAGGGGGCAGGCCGTCATCAGCACGTCGCGCGAGCGCGGGCCCGACAGGCGGATGATCGTCGTGTTGTCGGTGACGTCGACCACGGCGGCGTGCAGCCCGGCGAGCTGCTCCTCGAGCCTCGCCTTCAGGTCGATCTCGGCGCCCGGCGGCGTGGTCAGCAGCCATTCGTCGGGGCCGAGCCAGAGGGCCGTGACGCCTTCCACCGCGCGCACGGTCATCGGGTCGGTCGGCAGGACCAGCCCGGCCACGCGGCCGACGGCGGCCATGAAGGACCGGTCGCCGGCCTCGTCCTCGCCGGTCTCGCCGCGCAGGTTCAGCTTGCCCAGATGCGCGATCTCGGCGAGCCGGATCGCCGGCTCCGGCCCAGTCGGGCGCGGCGCGGGCCGATCGGCGAGCGGCGTGCGACGCGCCTCGGTCGGATCGACGGTGACGATCGTGTCCATGACGGTTCCCCTGCCCTCGCTCGCCGGTTCTATTCCGCCGCCACCGCCGGCGCCGTGTCGACGCCGTTAAGCCGCGTCCCTTCGGGGTCGAAGAAGACGGTGTCGGTCACCGTCACCGGGATCGTGCGCCAGCCCCTGTTCTCGTGCGGCTTGCCCAGCGGCATCGCGACCCACAGCCGCTCGCCCTTGCGCGCCTCGCCGCCCTTGACCAGGGCGAGCGCGATCGACCGGCCGCAGTTCGGGCTCCAGTAGCTCGAGGTGACGTGGCCCAGCATCGGCACCGGCGGCGCCGGCACCGTTGCGGTCCCGATCAGGTGCGCGCCCTCCTCCAGCACCACGGACGGATCCTCGGTCAGCAGACCGACCAGTCGCTTGCGGTCGTCGCGCTGCATGTCGGCGATCGACAGCGAGCGCTTGCCCAGGAAGTCCTTCTTCTTCGACACGGCCCAGTCCATGTCCAGATCGTGGGGCGTGACGGTGCCGTCGGTGTCCTGGCCGGCGATGATGAAGCCCTTCTCGGCGCGCAGGACATGCATCGTTTCCGTGCCGTAGGGCGTCAGGTCCAGATCCCGGCCGGCCGTCTCGACCGCGCGCAGGACCGCGAGACCGTAGGAGGCCGGAACGTTGATCTCGTAGCTGAGCTCGCCGGTGAAGCTGATGCGGAACACCCGCGCCGGAACGCCGGCGACGTGGCCCTCGCGGAACTCCATGAATCCGAACGCCTCCGGCGACAGGTCGATGTCGTCGGTCAGCCGCCCCATCAGCGCCCGGCTGTTCGGCCCGCACAGCGAGATCACCGCCCACTGCTCGGTCACCGAGGTCAGGTGGACCTTGAGCTCCGGCCACTCGGTCTGGCGCCATTCCTCCAGCCACTGCATCACCTTGGCCGCGCCGCCGGTGGTCGTGGTCATGTGGAAGTGGTTCTCGCCCAGCCGCGCGGTCACGCCGTCGTCCATGACCATGCCGTCCTCGCCGGCCATCAGGCCGTAGCGGCACCGCCCGACGCCGAGCAGGGACCACGCGTTGGTGTAGACGCGATTGAGAAACTCCGCCGCGTCGCGGCCCTGGACGTCGATCTTGCCCAGCGTCGTGGCGTCGAGCAGGCCGACGCCGGTGCGCGCCGCCCTCGCCTCGCGCGCCACCGCGGCGTGCAGGTCCTCGCCGGGCTTCGGGTAGTACCAGGCGCGCTTCCACTGGCCGACATTCTCGAACACCGCGCCCTTTTCCACATGCCAGGCATGCAGCGGCGTCGTGCGCACCGCGTCGAAGCGCGCCCCGGTCTTGCGCCCGGCGATGGCGCCGAAGGTGACCGGCGTGTAGGGCGGCCGGAAGGTGGTGACGCCGACCTGCGGGATGTCGGTGCCGAGGACGCCGGCGACGATGCCGAGCGCGTTGATGTTGCCGATCTTGCCCTGGTCGGTGCCCATGCCCGTCGTGGTGTAGCGCTTGACGTGCTCGATCGAGGTATAGCCTTCGCGCAGCGCCAGCTTCAGGTCCTTGGCCGTCACGTCGCTCTGGAAATCGACGAAGGCCTTGACCCGGCCGGGCGAGCGGTCCGCCGGCAGCAGCCAGAGATTGCGCTGGGGCGACAGGCCGGGCTCCTCGACCGCCGGGCAGTCCGGCGCCGAGGCGGCGAAGCCCGCCTCGGTGGCGGCTTCCGCCCCGGCCGCGAAGCCCTGGGCGATCGCCTCGGCGAAGCCCTCGGCGCCGGCCGAGGCGCCGGCCGACCGTTCGGCCTGGAAGGACGGGCCCGGCTTGAAGGTCGCCCGCGCCTCGTCCCACAGCAGCTTGCCGCGCGACTGGGAGAACAGATGCACCGTCGGGTTCCAGCCGCCGGAGACGAGCAGGTGGTCGCAGGCGATCACCCGGGCGTCCCGGCCGGCGAGGCCCGTGCCTTCGGCATCGAGGCGCATGGCCTGGACCGTGTGGACCCGGTGCCGGCCCTCCGTCGCCACGATGGTGCGGCCGGCCAGGATCTCGATCCCGGCGGCCCGCGCCCGGTCGACGAGCGGGCCGGCCGGCGCCTCGCGCAGGTCGACGATCGCCTCCACATCGACGCCGGCGGCCGCAAGGTCCGTCGCCGCGGCATAGGCGGTGTCGTTGTTGGTCAGCACCACCGCCCGTCGGCCCGGGACCACGCCCCAGCGGTTGGCATAGGCCCGCGCGGCGCCGGCCAGCATGATCCCCGGCCGGTCGTTCTCCGGGAAGACCAGCATGCGTTCGATCGATCCGGTGGCGAGCACGACCCGGCCCGCGCGCACCTTCCAAAGCCGCTGGCGCGGCGCCTCCGCCGGCCGCTCGCCGGGCGCCAGGTGGTCCGAGACCCGCTCCAGAAGACCGAGGTAGTTGTGGTGGTAGTAGCCGAACGCGGTGGTGCGGGTCAGGACGCGAACGTCCGCCAGGCTTTCGAGCTCCGCCGCCGCGCGCTCGGCCCAGAGACGGGCCGGAAGGCCGTCGATCACCGCCCCGGCCTCGCCTTCCGCCAGGGCCCAACCGCCGAGCCGGGACTGCTCGTCGACCAGCACCACACGCGCGCCGGTCCGCCCGGCCGCCAGCGCCGCGGCCAGGCCCGCGACGCCGCCGCCGATCACCACCACGTCGGCCCGCAGGTGCATCTGGTCGTAGCGGTCCGGGTCCGGCGCCTCCGGCGCGCGGCCCAGCCCGGCGGCGCGGCGGATACCCTTCTCGTAGGTCGACCACATCGAGGCCGGCCACATGAAGGTCTTGTAGTAGAAGCCGGCCGGGAACAGCGGCGAGAGCACGTCGTTGATCGCACCGATGTCGCGCTGGAGCGACGGCCAGCGGTTCTGGCTCGACGCCACCAGGCCATCGAACAGCTCGACCTGGGTCGCGCGCATGTTCGGGTCGGTCGCTGCCCGGTCGCCGCCGAGCTGGACCAGGGCGCTCGGCTCCTCCGGCCCGGCGCTGACGATGCCGCGCGGCCGGTGGTACTTGAACCCGCGCCCGACCAGATGCACGCCGTTGGCGAGCAGCGCCGAGGCGAGCGTGTCGCCCGGATGGCCGGTCATCTGACGGCCGTCGAAGGTGAAGCCGATCGTCCGGTCGCGGTCGATCAGGCCGTGGGACGCCGTGCGGAAGGGCTGGCGCGGGCTCATCGTCCGGCCTCGCCGGCCGCGGTCGCGCCGCCCGTCTCCACCGTCGCAAGGCCCGAGCCGGCCGCCGGCTCGCCGCAGGGGGTCGCCGGGGCCCGCGCCACCAGATCCGCCGGCGCCGGCGCGTCGATCGGATAGACGAGCAGGATCACGTCGTTGGCCGTGTCGCGGGCGACGTTGAACCAGCGCCGACAGCCATGGACATGGGCCCAGCGCTCGAAATGGATGCCCTTCGGATTGGTGCGGAAGAAGACGTAGTCCGCCCATTCCGCGTCGCTCAGCGCCGCGGGTGCCGCCGGCCGGCGGATATGCGCCTCGCCGCCGCACTTGAACTCGCTCTGGTCGCGCTCGCCGCACCAGGGGCAATCGATCAGGAACATGGCACTCGGGCCTCCGATCCCGGACGGGCGTGAACGAAACGGGTCAGTGCGCGACGGCCGCCGCGCCGTGCTCGGCGACCAGCGCGCCGGAGACGAAGCGCTCCAGCGCATAGGGCGCGGCGACGGCGTTCGGGCGGCCATGGGCGACAAGGTCGGCGAAGCAGTGGCCGGAGCCCGGCGTCGCCTTGAAGCCGCCCGTGCCCCAGCCGCCGTTGAAGTACAGCCCCTCGACCGGCGTGCGGGAGATGATCGGGCTCGCATCGGGGCAGATATCCACGATGCCGCCCCACTGCCGCATCATCCGCATCCGTGAGAAGATCGGGAACAGTTCGACAACGGCGGCCAGCGTCTCCTCGACCACGTCGAAGCCGCCGCGCTGGCTGTAGGAGTTGTAGAGGTCCGCGCCGGCGCCGATCACCAGCTCGCCCTTGTCCGACTGGCTGACATAGGCGTGGACGGCGTTGGACATGACCACCGTGTCGTGGACCGGCTTGATCGGCTCGGAGACCAGGGCCTGGAGCGGGTGGCTCTCGACCGGCAGGCGGAAGCCCGCCATCGCCGCCATGACGCCCGCGTGCCCGGAGACGACGACGCCGACCCGGGGCGCGCGGATCGTGCCGTGCGTGGTCTCGACGCCCCGGATCCGCCCCTGCTCGATCAGGAAGCCGGTGACCTCGCATTGCTGGATGATGTCGACCCCGGCATCGTCGGCGCCCCGGGCGTAGCCCCAGGCGACCGCGTCGTGCCGCGCCGTGCCGGCCCGGCGCTGCAGGGTCGAGCCGTAGACCGGGTAGCGGATCGTCGGATCGCCGTTGAGCAGGGGGCAGAAGGCCAGCGCCTCCTCCCGGTCCAGCCACTCGGCGTCGATGCCGTTGAGGCGGTTGGCGTGGGTCCGGCGCTTCAAGTCGCGCGCCTCGTGCTGGTCGTGGGCCAGGTTCATGACGCCGCGCTGGCTCAACATGATGTTGAAGTTGAGCTCCTGCGTCAGCCCTTCCCACAGCTTCAGCGAATGCTCGTAGAGCGCCGCGGAGGCGTCGTAGAGGTAGTTCGAGCGGATGATCGTCGTGTTGCGGCCGGTGTTGCCGCCGCCGATCCAGCCCTTCTCCAGCACGGCGATGTTCGTCATGCCGTGCTCGCGGGCCATGTAGTAGGCGGTGGCCAGGCCGTGGCCGCCGCCGCCGACGATGATCGCGTCATAGGCCGGCTTGGGCTCGGGGCTGCGCCAGGCGCGCTCCCAGCCCTCGTGGTGGGTGAGCGCGTTGCGCGCCAGCCGGAAGATCGAGTACTTGCGCATCGCCGAGGCCTCGCCGCCACCCTGCCCCACCGCGACCGGCGGGATCGACCTCATCGTCTCAGGGCACGGGTCCGGCCTCCATCTTGCGCGCGACACCCGGCGCGTCGCGGTGGCGCATTTTCGACACTGCCTCCGTGACGCGCCGCCCCGTGGGGTGCCCGGTGCCGCGAGACGCTGCGCAACCCCCCGCCACCGCCGCCGTCGCGCACGGCCTGACGGCCGTGGGCGACCTACGGGACTCCCACCACCATGTGCACCAAGATCACGAAGGGGCTATGTGCCTCTGACGAGCATGCGATTACTGTGAGTCGTACCGAACGCCGAAGGCGTTCATCGTCGTCAATATCACCCCGGGCGGCCCACAACGTCGGTCGGCACGGCATCCTTGGTGCGCTTGGTGCCCTTGGTGGTTGAAAATCAACGCCGCGACAGGGCCACGCCGGCGGCGAAGAGCAGCCAGCCGACGATCAGGGCGAGGCCGCCGAGCGGCGCGACGGCGCCGAGCCAGGACGGCCCGCCGAGCGCCAGGACGTAGAGCGCGCCGGGGAAGACGACCGCGCCGACCGCCGTTGCCACGGCGCCGGTGCGCAATGCCCGGCCGCCGGTCCCCGCGCGGCCGGTCGCCGGAGCGAGCGCAAGCGCGGCCAGCAGCGCGGCGTGGACGACCTGGTAGGCGCTGCCCGTCGCGGCCCAGTCCGCCGGATCGCCCGCCGGCGCGCCATGGGCGGCCCAGGCGCCGAAGCCGACGCCGATCGCGCCCAGCACGCCGGCCAGCATGCCGAAAACCGCGCGGAAGCCGCCGGGCGCGTCGCTCTCGACCATCGCCGCGCTACCCCAGCAGCAGGCTGTCGTCGGCGAGCTGCTCGCCGCGCACGCGGGTGAAGAGCTGGAGCAGGTCCGGCACGTCGAGACCGTCGCGCTCGGCACCGGCGACGTCGAAGACGATGCGGCCCTCGTGCATCATGATCGTGCGGTCGCCGCAGTCGAGCGCGTGGCGCATGGAGTGCGTCACCATGAGCACGGTCAGCCCGAGTTCCGCCACGATCTGGCGCGTCAGGTCCAGGACGAAGGTGCCGGTGCGCGGGTCGAGGGCGGCCGTATGCTCGTCGAGCAGCAGCACCTTCATCCCCGACAGCGTCGCCATCAGCAGGCTGACCGCCTGGCGCTGCCCGCCGGAGAGCAGTCCCATGCGGTCGCCGAGCCGGCTCTCGAGCCCCAGGCCCAGCCGGGCCACCGTCTCGCGGAACCGCTCGCGCCGGTCCGCCCCGAGCGCGGGCGCGAGGCCCCGGCCATGCCCGCGCGCGGCGGCCAGCGCCAGGTTCTCCTCGATCGACAGCGCCTCGCAGGTGCCCGCCATGGGGTCCTGGAAGACCCGAGCGACCATGCGCGCCCGGCGCGGCGCCGACCACCGGGTCACGTCGGTGCCGCCGACCACGACCCGGCCCTGGTCGGGCCGGATGTCGCCGGTGACGACGTTGAGCAGCGTGGACTTGCCCGCGCCGTTGGAGCCGATGACCGTAACGAACTGCCCGGTCGGGATCTCCAGGTCGACGCCGTCGAGCGCCTTGGTCTCCAGCGGCGTGCCGGCGCCGAAGGTGACGTGGATGTCCGAGACGCCGATCATTGCGCCGCCTTTCCGGCCGCCTTGCCGCCGGACCGGCTCCCGGCCCGGCCGCGCCCCAGTGCCTTCAACGGATTGCGCGCGTTGGGCAGGATCAGGGCGAGCGCCACCAGCACCGCCGTGGCGAGCTGAAGGTCGGAGGCCTTGAGCCCGAGGAAGTCGGCGTTGAGCGCCAGCGCGATGGCGATTCGGTAGAGGATCGAGCCGAGCACGCAGGCGATCACGATCACCGCCATCACCCGACTGCGCAGGATGGTCTCGCCCAGGATCACGGCGGCGAGCCCGACCACGATGGTGCCGAGGCCGCTGGTGACGTCGGCGAAGCCGTTGGTCTGGGCGAACAGCGCGCCGCCCAACGCGTTGAAACCGTTCGACATGGCCATGCCGACATAGACCTGGCGGTCGGTGTCGATGCCTTGCGCCCGGGCCATGCGCGGGTTGGCGCCGGTCGCCCGCATGGCGAGGCCGTATTCGCTGGTCAGGAAACGGGCGAGCAGCGCGAGGACGACCAGGACGACGATGCCGACGAAGATCGGCTTGGCGACGAAGGCCGGCATGCCGAGCGCGCCGGTCCAGTCGAGGAACGGCGTCAGGATCGTCTCCTCGTTGATCAGCGCCGTGTTGGGCCGCCCCATGATGCGGATGTTCACCGAGAACAGCGCGATCATGGTCAGGATGCTGGCGAGCAGGTGCAGGATGCCGAAGCGCACGTTCAGGAAGGCGGTCACCAGCCCCGCCGCGGCCCCGGCGAGGATCGCCACGGCCGTCGCCACCCACGGGTTCACGCCGGCGACGATCAGGGTCGCGACGACGGCAGCCCCCAGGGGGAAGCTGCCGTCGACGGTCAGGTCCGGGAAGTTGAGGATCCGGAAGGCCAGGAAGACGCCGAGCGCGATGACGCCGAAGACCAGCCCGATCTCGACCGCGCCGAGGAAGGCGACCAGGCTCATGCGCGGGTCTCCCCGGCCTCGCGCGTCACTCGATCACCTGCGTCGCCCGGTCGACCAGATCCTGGGGCAGCTCGACGCCCATGGCTTCCGCCGCGCCCGGATTGACGAAGAGCTCCGAGCCGGAGGCGAAGCGCACCGGGATCGAGCCCGGGTCCTCGCCGTTCAACACATCGAGCACGACCTGGCCGGTCTGGCGGCCGACCTGGTAGTAGTCGAAGCCGATCGCGCCGATGGCGCCGCGCTCGACCGAGGCCGTGTCGCCGGCGAAGACCGGAATGTCGTTGTCCTGGCCGACGCCGACGACGGATTCGAAGGCCGAGACGATGGTGTTGTCGGTCGGCACGTAGATCGCGTCGACCCGGCCCACCAGGCTCTGCGCCGCGCCCATCACGTCGGCAGTGCGCGAGGCGGTGACGCGGACGATCTCGAAGCCCATGCCGGGCGCCAGCTCCTCCAGCCGGTCGAGCAGCACGACCGCGTTGGCCTCGCCCGGATTGTAGGGCACGCCGATGGTCTCGGCCTCGGGCATGACCTCGCGGATCAGGTCCAGGTGGTCGGCCAGCGGCGACATGTCGGACACGCCGGTGACGTTGCCGCCGGGCGCCATCATGTCGCTGACGAGCTGAGCGGCCAGCGGGTCGGTCACCGCGGTGAAGACCACCGGGATGTCCGAGGTCGCGGAGACGACGGCCTGGGCCGAGGGCGTGGAGATCGGCACGATGATGTCCGGCCCCTCGCCGACGAACTGGCGCGCGATCTGCGCGGCGGTCGCCGGATTGCCCTGGGCGGTGTCGAACATGATCTCGAGGGTCTCGCCCTCGGTGTAGCCGTTCTCCGTCAGCACGTCGATGACGCCCTGGCGGGCCGCGTCGAGGGCCGGATGCTCGACGATCGCGGTGATCGCGATGGTCGTGGAGTCCTGCGCCGCCGCCGGGCTGGAGGCCCCGGCGACCAGCGTGGCGGAAGCGAGCGCGGCGGCGGCGAGCGCGCCGGCGCCCCTGGCGATGACCGTCATGGATGACCTCCCTGTTCTTGGCGTCCCGGCCCGGGCTCGCGGGCCCCTTGGCCCGGCGCGGACCGGCCGGAGAGGCCCGCCGAAGGCCGCCCCGCCGCCGATCCGCGATTTGTGCGCGGGCACCCCCGCCCCGTCAAGCCGCGCGGGGGCGGGCGTGCCGGCGAACGCTGGGCTGCGGCACGGTGTCGAGGCCACCTGCCGCCGAGCGCCCCTGGGCACGTCCGGAACGCGCCCGGCTGCCACCGGGTGGAGTCGGCCCCGATGGCGACTCCACCCGGGCGGCCAGGATGATGACGGTCTCGTGGACGATCTGGACGCCGACATAGAGCCCGTCGAGGGCGATGGTCTCGTGAACGCCGCCCAGGAAACAGGTGTCGCGCCGCACCGCGGCCTCCGGAAATCCCGGCTCGTTGAAGCGCCGTAGCACGAGCGCCCGGACCGACCCTTTCTCGAAATCGTTCGCGAGCCCGGAAAGCGCGCTTTCACGCCAGAGAATGTTCATTCGCCTTCGCCACGATGTCTTTGTCGAATTGCCCAGGAGCCCGCTGCGGACGTAGGCGTTAACGAGTCGTTCATCAAGATACGATATGAAAAAAAATTGCACAGCGCACAGAGTGCGATCTACTGTCCGCACTCTGACGTCACCATCCCGGCAAGCAGATCGGCGAGCCCGGAAATCCTGAAGACAGGAGCCTCGAGTTGGAGGGTCGCCCTTTTCCGCCGTGCCTCGATCGTCACCGGTGCGACCGGCGGCGTGAAGTGCTCGGCGCCGACACCGAACTCGCGAAGCATCGCCACGACGAGCTTGGCCATCGCGCCCTCCGGCAAATGCAGGAACACCTTTCCCGAGAGCCCGGCGGCGATGCCGAACGCGTCGGCGCGTGCCGCCATGAGGTGATCGGGGAGGTCGCCCGGAACCAGACCGATCCGCTCGAGATTGTGCAGGGACGCGCTGTTCGGCGGGGCGATCGCGCCGTAGATTCCCGAACCTTGGAAAAGGTGCCAGTGCAGCAGTCGCGCATAGCCGAGGATGCGCTGCAGCCCGAGGCCGTTCGCGTCGGCCGTCACGAGATCGGCGCCCCCTTCGAACAGGACCTCACCAGTCGCTTCGTCCTCGAAATCGAACAGCCCGGCGGCGGCCAAAATGGCTCCGTCGGCGACCCGCTCGACGATGAACAAAGCCCCGTTGTCGTGGGTCCGCTCGACCATTTCCGTCGGCCGCGGCCGAATGCCGTCATCGCTGTTCTGACGGTAGAAGGCGAGGACACGGTCGAGCGCTGGACGGTCCGTCCGCGCGAGGGCCTGTTCCGCAGCCGTCGTGGTCAGGCGGAGGGGACCGACGTCGGTTTTCGGCGAGACAGGCGCCACGGTGGTACTCCCCCTGATACAGCATCGACCCGACGTTACGCATTGCAAAAAGTTTGCGAGGCGCTAGATTCAGCCAACAAGCGGCACGGGCGACCGAGACGCGAATGCTGTCACGAGGCGCCGACCGACAGCCGAACACGTTCTATTCAAGACGGCCGCGAGCATCAAGCTGTATGCGCGAGACGTCGAACACCCGGAGAGTGCAGCCATGACAGAGCATGCAACGTCCTTCGAGCGTCAACTCAGTTTGACGGAAGCAACGGAGCTGCGCGCCTTCGCCGAGCTGATAAAGGAATTCGATAACCAGAACGACGAGCAGTTCCGAAAGCTGATCGATGCCGCTGTGAACCGGCATCGCATTACGCCGTCCGAACTATCCACCGAGTTCGCGGTAAGCCGGGCGTCGATCAGTCGTTGGATCGCGGGGCGATCCGTTCCCCATCCGATCGCCCGCCGGGCCGTTGCCGATTGGCTGCGTGAGCGAGCGCTTCGAACGGCCGATGCGATCGAGGCCGGACTGGACGACGCGGCGTAGAGCCGAGCGACGTCGACAGCGGTAGGGGGCGATCGCCCCTTCCTCTCTCGCGTCCCCTACCCCCTACTCCGCGATGTCGAAGCGCACGCCCTGGGCGAGCGGCAGGGCGGTGCCGTAGTTCACGGTCTGGGTCTGGCGGCGCATGTAGGCCTTCCAGGCGTCGCTGCCGCTCTCCCGGCCGCCGCCGGTCTCCTTCTCGCCGCCGAAGGCGCCGCCGATCTCCGCGCCGCTGGGGCCGATATTGACGTTGGCGATGCCGCAGTCGCTGCCGACCGCCGACAGGAACGTCTCCGTCTCCCGGACATCCGTGCTGAACAGGCTGGAGGAGAGGCCCTGCGGCACGCCGTTGTGCAGGTCGATCGCGTCGGCGAAGTCCTCGTAACCCGTGACATAGAGGATCGGGGCGAAGGTCTCGGTGCGCACGATCGCGCTCTGTTCCGGCATGGCGACGATCGCGGGGCGGCGGTAGATCCCGCCCGCCGGCACGCCCTCGGTGACCGGCTCGCCGCCGACCAGCACCTCGCCGCCTTCCGCGCGGGCCTGCTCGAGAGCGGCGTCCATGGCGTCGGCCGCACGGGCGTCGATCAGCGGGCCGACCAGCGTGTCCGGGTCGAGCGGGTCGCCCACCGGCAGCGAGGCATAGGCCCGCACCAGCCGGTCGACCAGCCGCTCGCGCACCGATTCGTGCACGATCAGGCGGCGCAGGGTCGTGCAGCGCTGGCCCGCCGTGCCGGCGGCGGAGAACACGACGGCCCGCGCCGTCAGCTCCAGATCCGCGCTCGGCGCCACGATCGCGGCGTTGTTGCCGCCGAGTTCCAGGAGCACGCGGCCGAGCCGGCCGGTCACGCGGGGGCCGACCGCCTTGCCCATGGCGACGCTGCCGGTCGCGCTGATCAGGGGAAGATGCTGGCTGTCGGCCAGCCGCTCGCCCACGCCCGCGCCGCCGACCAGGACCTCGAGCAGGCCCGGCGGCACCTCGCCCTCTTCCATCCGCGCGGCGGCCCGGCGCAGCAGGGCTTGGCAGGCGAGCGCGGTCAGCGGCGTCTTGTCCGACGGCTTCCAGACCACGGGATCGCCGCAGACCAGCGCGATCGCCGTATTCCAGCTCCACACCGCGACCGGGAAGTTGAACGCCGTGATGACGCCGATCGGGCCCAGCGGGTGCCAGGTCTCCGACATCCGGTGGTCCGGGCGCTCCGAGGCGATGGTCAGGCCGTGGAGCTGGCGCGACAGCCCGACGGCGAAGTCGCAGATGTCGATCATCTCCTGGACCTCGCCCTGGCCCTCGGAGAGGATCTTGCCGGCCTCGATCGAGACCAGCCGGCCGAGCGTGCCCTTGGCCGCGCGCAGCTCCTCGCCCAACAGGCGGACGAGCTCGCCCCGCCGCGGCGGCGGCACCCGGCGCCAGGCCGCGAAGGCCGCCCGCGCCCGCTCGACCGCGGCGTCCACGTCCTCCGGCGCGGCGGCCGGCAGGCGGACGAGCTCGCTGCCGTCGATCGGCGAGCGGACGACGTGGTCGCCCTCCGGCAGCGTCGCGGTGTCGATCCCGAAGGCCGACAGGGTATCGCGAATATCCATCAGGAAGCTCCCGGCGGGCGGCGGAAAAGAATGCTCCGGACCGGCGCCCTGGATAGCGTGGCGGCGATGCGCCGGCAACCGCCGGATGACCCCACCACCGGCCGCATCATAAGAGAGCGGACCGTCGCCGGAGAGAACGACGCCCGCGCCGGAGGCAGCGCCAGGACGCTCCGGGCGCACTCTCCCTTGCGCCGGCACTCTCCCGCGCCGGCGATGCTAGCCTTCGCGCCTACCGATCGGAGCGGCGTGACCGGCCGGCGCGACGCGCCCGATCGCGACGACGCGCCTGATCGCGAGAAGGCCTGGGGAGACCGCAACCATGCTGTGGATCGTGGCCGGATTCGCGACACCGGGCGAGGCCCTGTCGGCCACCCGCGGCGCCGCCATCGCCCTTGTGGTCCTCGTGGTCGTGCATCTCGCCGCCGTGCTGGGCCTGGGCGCCCCGTCGCCCGTCTGGCCGGCGACGACCGCCTGGGTCGGCGCCATCGCGCCGGCGCCGGTCCTGGCGGGGGCCGCCGGGCCCGCCGGCCTCCTCGGCCCCGCCAGCCTGGCGAGCAGCGAGGGCGTCGTCTTCGCCGGCGCGGCCGTCCTGGTCGCGGCCTTCTTCGCGCTCGCGGCCTGGGCGCTGTGGGAGGCCGGGCGCGTCGCCGCCCTCGTCCTGTGCGTCGCCGCCATCCCGGAGATCTGGGCGACCGTGGCCGCGACCCGCGGCGTGCTCGCCCAGAGCCAGCAGCCCGACGCCGCGCTGATCCTGCGCATCGTCCTCGTCGTCGCGCTGACCCTCACCGCCATCGCCGCCCTGCGCGGCAGCTTCGGCGCCGACGACCGGCTGGATTGAGGCCGGGCGGGACATCGGCGACCGCCGCCGGGACTGCAACGCTGCATCCCACACGCCCCGGACAATCATCGCGATACGAGCCGGCCGCGCCCTGGATCGCGGGCGGTCGCCCGCTGCCAGGCGATACACCTGTCGTGGAGCGGTACCGGAGCGTGGTGCCTCCAGCGCCAGATGTCGCGGGCTTTGCCATTTTGGATAAATTCCCTTTTGAATTGTGCTCTCGCCTCTTTCAGGTTTGTTGACACACGCAAAAGTCGCATCTTCTTGCGACCCTGCCTTCGCAGACAGGAGAGCCCGAGCCATGGCCATCATCGTCAACGAAGATTTCGACCGCCCCACGACCTTCGACACACTCGAGGGCGGTTTGCTAGCGCGGCACGACAGTCCCGTTTATGCGGGCGAGTATCCGGAGGATCTTTGGATTTTGCCGAGTTGGGCGTTTAGCGGCAGCGTCGAATCGACCACGTTCAGCTGGACGCTCGACGAGACGCTGATGAGCCGGTACACGAGTTCGACCACTGACACTCAGCCCGAAAACGACCTCGTCATCGAAATCGGCCTTTACGAATTCGATTGGGCACGGGCGCCGGATCTCATGATCAATGGGAGCACCGATCTCTTCGCCGATATATACTGGGCCGGTCATCAGAGTTTTACAAACAGCCAGAGTGGGACAATAGCGGGCTTTCAATATACCGTCGAGGCCGAGCATTTAGGAAATATTTTTGCCCATGATAGTATTGAGGATTGGTATTACGAAATAACGATCACCGCTCCGAGTTCTCATTTTTCGGGAGAAGACAGTATCGATCTTGTTTTTGAAAACCATGAAAGTTTTGATAGTATGGCTGTATCGCACGTCACGATATACGAGGACAATCCGGTCGTGCCCCAGTACGTGCTGACCGACTGGGCCGGCGACTTCGAGAACAGCCGGATCACCACCCTCGACTACAACGAGGGCCTGGGCAGTCTGTGGAACGACTACCTCCAGGAGCTGGAGGAGATCACCAACGTTACCGACCAGATGATCGGTGACGCGGCCGCGCACAACTTCTACGACAGGTACGGCACGGAGGGCTACACCACCGCCCATCTGGAGGACCAGCTCGTCGACCGCATCGGCGGTGTCTTCGATACCTTCGCCAGCGGTGTCGGCGCCGGGGACTCCTTCGACCACTTCGCCGAGGAGCTGTGGAAGGCCAACGAGCTGCAGGACGCCGAAGAGGACGTCAACGAGTCGATCACCACGGTCCAGGCCGGCGTCGGCCTCGTCTCCGCCATCACCGCCCTGGCCGCCGTGGCGCCCGAGGCGTCGGCCGCCAGCGCGCTGTCCTCCTATCTCGGCCTCGGCGCCGGCACCCTGTTCTCGATCAACGACGCCGTCGGCAAGATCATCAACTCCAACCTGGCCGACCCGGACTTCGTGCCCGACAACCTGGTCGATACCGTGACGGACTCCCTGGCCGGCATGGAGGGCGTCTATCACGAGGCGCTCGGCACTCTCGACCTCTACGGCCTCGACGGCCTGGCCGACCAGCTCGAGGGCAAGTACGACGCCTTCGCCAAGGAGCTGGCCGACTTCACCAAGGAACTCGCGGTGATGTCCGTCGTCGACGACCTGTTCCGCGACAAGCAGTCCGGCTTCTTCGGCGGCGAGACCTTCGAGCGCCACGGCGAGTGGGAGGTCGCCTGGACGAGCAGCGGGACCGGTACGAGCTGGGGCATCCCCGAGGTCGAGGTGTTCGAGGATCTGGGCCTGAACGTCCATGTCGGCTACAACGGCAGCGGCACCCACGCCAAGGTCACCGTGACCGAAACCGCCGAGACCCCGCTCTCCGGCATCTCCGGCTTCGAATACGACGCCATCATCCAGTACTTCGGCACCCCGCCGAAGTGGATCGAGAGCGAGGACTTCACCCTCATCGCCTGATCCCGCGCCACCGGCGCCGTCCCCGATCGACCTCCGCGCCCGGCAGGCCCTCGTGCCTGCCGGGCGTTCTCGACGGCTTTACGCCGCCGCCCCCCCCCCCCCACGTACCCGACCGGCCGCGCCGCGCGCTCGTCGCCCCGAAATCGCCGGTCTCGGGGCGACGCTCCTTCCTTCTCGCGCCGTCCGCATGCGCTCCGCGAGGCGGCCATCGCCTCCAGCCATAGGGCCGCGGGCGGGGCCGAAGGGAACCGAACGCACTATTCCACCCCCCTTCCCCTCCATCGTCGCGCCATCCGCCGGCCGCGCCCTTCGGTGCCCCGGCGGTCGAGTGGCAATCGACCGGTACGTGCGCGCTCCCTCGGGCATCAGCGCACCGTGGGTTTTGCCATTCTGGATAACTTCCCTTTTGAATTGCTTTCTGGTCGCTTTCACACTCCCTGACACCCGCCAAGGTCGTGGCTTTGCGCCACGGCGTCCTCACAGACAAGGAGGGCCGCCAACATGGCCATCATCGCGAACGAGCAGTTCAACAACTACACGAGCTTCGACTTCCGCTACGGCGGCGAGTGGGAATGGTACGATGGGCTGCACCCCGTCTATTCGGAGCCCGTCTGGTTGCTCGAGAACTCGTCCCAAGACGCCTATGGTAACCCCTATGGCGGAGTTACCACGTTAGGCTGGACGCTCGAAGAGACGCTGATGAGCCGGTACACGAGCTCGACGACCGATCCCGAGCCCGAGAACGACATCGTCATCAAATTCGGCCTTTACGAATACGATGCCGCTAGCGCCGACTTGGAACTCAAGGTCGATGACAGCACGAATATCTTCGCCGCTGTCGATTTCGATCATGATTACGGGTCAGGAGAAATCCGAAGCGGAACAGCAGACGGGATCGATTACTACATTGAATCAAAAAATATTGGAAATATATTTGGCCAAAATTCGTACTCGGATCACTACCATGATGTAACGCTTACGGTCCCGTCATATTATTTTTCTAATGAGCAAGACTTTAAACTTCATTTCACGAATCCGCAGATCGCGGATAAGAGCACAGCAAGCTGGGGCATCTCGGACATCATCATGTACGAGGACAATCCGGTTGTCCCACAGTACGTGATGACCAGCTGGGCCGGCGACTTCGAGAACACCCGGATCACCACCCTCGACTTCAACGAGGGCCTGGGCAGCCTCTGGAACGACTATCTTCAGGAGCTGGAGGGGATCACCAACGTCACCGACCAGATGATCGGCGACTCCGCCGCCTACAATTTCTACGACGAGAGCGGAACTCAGGGCTACACCACCGCCCATCTGGAAGATCAGCTCGTCGACCGCATCGGCGGCGTCTTCCACACGTTCGCCACCGGCGTCGGCAACGGCGATTCCCTCGACCACTTCGCCGAAGAGCTGTGGAAGGCCAACGAGCTGCAGGACAGCCAAGCCGACGTCAACAGTACGCTCACAACGGTCCAGGCCGGCATCGGCTTTGTCGCCGGGATCGCGGCGATCGCCGCCGCCGGACCGGAGTTTGCCGCCGCCAGCACGCTGGCCGGCAGCCTGGCAGCCGTCGGTGGCACTGTCTTCGTCGCCAACGACGCCATCGGGAAGGTCATCGACTCCAATCCCGAAGACCCGAACTTCGTGCCCGACGACGTCGTCGAATCCGTCACCGATGCCATGGCGGGCATGGACCAAGTCTATAACGAGGCGCTGGGCACCCTTTACCTCTACGGTGAGGACGCCCTGGCCGAGGATCTCATTGGGAAGTACCTGCATTTCGGCGTCGAGCTGGCCTTCTTCACCAAGGAACTTGCGGTGATGTCCGTCGTCGACGACCTGTTCCGCGACAAGCAGTCCGGCTTCTTCGGCGGCGAGACCTTCGAGCGCCACGGTGAGTGGGAGGTCCCCTGGACGAGCAGCGGGACCGGTACGAGCTGGGGCATCCCCGAGGTCGAGGTGTTCGAGGATCTGGGCCTCGACGTCCATGTCGGCTACAACGGCAGTGGCACCCACGCCAAGGTCACCGTGACCGAAACCGCCGAGACCCCGCTCTCCGGCATCTCCGGCTTCGAATACGACGCCATCATCCAGGCCTTCGGCACCCCGCCGAAGTGGATCGAGAGCGAGGACTTCTCCCTCATCGCCTGATCCCACGAGGACGCTCGGCGCGGCGGGGGCGTTCCGACCCTGACCGGACGGCCCCGCGCCTCCCTCGAGCGCGCACACGCCCGGGAGCCCCTCGCGGCAGCCGGGCGTTCTTCATGGCCTCCCGCCGCGAAGACCCGGCATCGCCACCGGGCCGCATCGCGCTTTCGCCCGATCGGCGCCACACGGGCCACGGGCCGATGGCCCGGCCATTCCTCACCTGGAACGACCATTTTTACGTGTACGATGGTCGGCGCTACGGAAGGGAGAGTCGATCGCCAAACTGGCCGAATTCGGCGTTGAGAACGGCCATCTCGGCTCCACGACCGCGCTATTTTCGGTTGCAATCTATGTTTTATACGCCTTGACCGCGTAGTATCCAGCGTTGAAGCATCCGCCGGGTGTGATCCACCAAACGCCGCCGTGCCGCCCGCACGCGGCGGAAAGGAGGACGAAGACCCATGGCCATCATCATCAACCAGCACTTCGATCGCCATGTCGACGACGACACCTGGAGCGGCGGCGACATCGTCACGAGCGGCGTCCCCGAACCCGTGTGGATCCTCCAGCAGGGCGCCGACTACGGCCCACCGATCGGGGAAGTCCCGGGCGTCTCGTCACTGACCTGGAGCATCGACGAGACCTTGATGAGCCGCTACACGAACTCGGTCACCGACACGGAGCCCGAGAACGATGTCGTCATCGAGATCGGCCTCTACGAGTTCGACAACGTCTATGACGGCTACTACGACGATCTGGAATTCTTCGTCGAAGGCAATGACGTCCTCAGTGACGTCGATTTCGACCACAGCTACGGCAGCGGCGAGGTCCGGACCGGCACCGAAAACGGCATCGACTATCGGATCGAGTCCGTGGATATCGGTTCGGGCTACCGCGGCAGCTACAGCGACCACTATCACGAGATCACGCTGACGGTGCCGTCGAGCTTCTACGCCGGCGAGAACAGCTTCTACTTCCAGATCACGAACTACGAAACCGGGAGCAGCACCTACGCGAGCTGGGGCATCTCCCATGTCACGATCTACGAGGACAACCCGGTCGTACCGCAATACGTCCTGACCGACTGGGCCAGCGACTTCGTCGACACCCGGATCACGACGCTCGACTACAACGAGGGGCTGGGCAGCCTCTGGGACGACTACCTCCAGGAGCTGGAAGAGATCACCAACGTCACCGACGCCATGATCCAGGAGTCGGCCGGCTACAACTTCTATGACGCTGACGGCACCCAGGGCTACACCACCGCCCATCTGGAGGACCAGCTCGTCGACGGCATCGGCGGCGTCTTCGACACCTTCGCCACCGGCGTCGGGAATGGCGACTCCTTCGACCACTTCGCCGAGGAGCTGTGGAAGGCCGCCGAGCTCCAGGACAGCCCCGACAGCGTCACCGCCTCCCTCAGCTCGGTCCAGGCCTTCGCCACCATGGCCGCCGGCGTCGCCGAGGTCGCCGCCCTCGGGCCGGAGGCCGGCGCCGTCGAGATCCTGGCCTCCCATCTCACGCTCGATTCGGGCGTGCTCCTCGTCATCAACGACACCATCGGCAAGATCATCGACTCCAACCCCGAGGACCCCAACTTCGTGCCCGACGATCTCGTCGGCACCGTCACGAACTCCCTGGCCGGCATGGAGGGCATCTATCACGAGGCGCTGGGCACCCTCGACCTCTACGGCGAGGACGGCCTGGCCGACGACCTCGAGGGCAAGTACCAGGCCTTCGCCGACGAGCTGAGCGACTTCACCAAAGAGCTCACCGTCATGGCCGTCGTCGACGACCTGTTCCGCGACAAGACCAGCGGGTTCTTCGGCGGCGAGACCTTCAAGCGCCACGGCGAGTGGAAGGCCGACTACCAATACTCCGCCCCGGGCGGCGACTACGGCATCCCGGAGGTCGAAGTGTTCGAGGATCTGGGCCTCGACGTCCATGTCGGCTACAGCGGCAGCGGCACTCACGCCAAGATCACCGTCACCGAGACCGCCGAAACCGAACTCTCGGGCATCTCCGGCTTCGAATACGACGCCATCGTCCAGTTTTACGGTACCCCGCCCAAGTGGATCGAGAGCGAGGACTTCGCGCTGATCGCCTGACCCCAGGCCGCGCGCGGCGCGGGCGGTCCGGTCACGGGCCGCGACGCCCGCGCCGCAGCGCCTTCCCCCAATTACCCCCACGCCCGGCGCCCCTCACGGCCGCCGGGCGTCTTCGCGCTCGACCGTCAGCGCAACCAGAGGCGATCGGCCCCGAGCGCCGCGATAGGACGGAGCAATCGTTCCACATCTCGAACAGATCCTTTTCCGCTACATACCGACAGGCTCATCACACATCGGAAATTCCGGCAATAGATTGAAAAGGCCGGTCTTTTGTCCCCGACCTCATCCCGGAGATCCCGGCACCGAAACGAATGGTACAACCATAACGAGCACTCGTTCCTTGACCAAGCGCCCTTTTCAACTATTTATAATCGTAGCTCTTCCGACGGATCGCGATACCGCAGGCCGTCATCGAGACAGCGGGAGCCCCCATGGCCATCATCGTGAACGAACGGTTCGACCGACCCACGAGCTACCACAGCATCATCGGTGGAGAGCTCGTGACATCCGACGTGCCGGAGCCTGTCTGGTTGCTCGAGAACGCGACCGATCATGGCGGCTCCATCGGCGTCGTCGACGGCTGGACGATGTTCGGCTGGACGATCGACGAGACGCTGATGAGCCGGTACACGAGTTCGACCACCGATCCCGAGCCCGAGAACGACATCGTCATCGAGATCGGCCTCTACGAATTCGACGTTGCCCTTTATGACCTGAGTCTCGTGATCGATGGAGGCGCCGACGCCTTCGCGACCATCGATCCCGACAATTGGTCAGACACTGGAGAAGTTCACAGCGGATCAGTAAACGGTATCGACTACTACATCGAGTCCGAGAACATCGGATACGGCTACCGCCACAATAGTTATAGCGACCATTACCATGAAATCAAACTGACAGTTCCGAGCAGCTATTTCACCAACGATTCATTCTTCCAGTTGGATTTCTACAATCCGGATACCTGGTCGGAGGACCTCGCGAGTTGGGGCGTTTCGTACATCACGATGTACGAGGACAACCCGGTCGTTCCTCAGTATGTCATGACCGGTTGGGCCGGCGACTTCGAGAACACGAGAATCACGACCCTCGACTACAATGAGGGGCTGGGCAGCCTGTGGAACGACTACCTCCAGGAGCTGGAGGAGATCGCCAACGTCACCGACCAGATGATCGGTGACGCCGCCGCCTACAATTTCTTCGACGAGGACGGCACCCAGGGCTACTCCACCGCCCATCTCGAGGACCAGCTCGTCGACCGCATCGGCGGCGTCTTCGACACCTTCGCCTCCGGCGTCGGCAACGGCGATTCCCTCGATCACTTCGCCGAGGAACTCTGGAAGGCCAACGAACTGCAGGACGCCGAGACCGACGTCAACGCCTCCATCACCACGGTCCAGGCCGGCATCGGCTTCGTCTCGGCCATTGCCGCGCTGGCCGCCCTTGCGCCCGAGGCCTCGGCCGCCACCGTCCTGTCGACCTATCTCGGCCTCGGCGCCGGCGCCCTGTTCTCGATCAACGACGCCGTCGGCAAGATCATCGACTCCAACCCCGCAGACCCGAACTTCGTCCCCGACAACCTGGTCGAGACGGTCACGGACTCCTTCGCCGGCATGGACGGCGTCTATCACGAGGCGCTCGGCACCCTCGAGCTCTACGGCGAGGACGCCCTGGCCGACGATCTCGTCGCCAAGTACCAGGGCTTCGCCGACGAACTGGCCGACTTCACCAAGGAGCTCACGGTCATGTCGGTCGTCGACGACCTGTTCCGCGACAAGCAGTCCGGCTTCTTCGGCGGCGAGACCTTCGAGCGCCACGGCGAATGGGAGGTCCCCTGGGCCAGCAGCGGTCCCGGTACGAGCTGGGGCATCCCCGAGGTCGGGGTGTTCGAGGATCTGGGCCTCGACGTCGATGTCGCCTACAATCGCAACACCACCCACGCCAAGGTCACCGTGACCGAAACCGCCGAGACCCCGCTTTCCGGCATTTCCGGCTTCGAATACGACGCCATCATCCAGTACTTCGGCACCCCGCCGAAGTGGATCGAGAGCGAGGACTTCCAGCTCATCGCCTGACCCCGGGCGTGTTGCGCGGGCGGTCCGGTCACGGTAACGCCACTCCCGTTCCGCGCCCCGCCCCGCCCCACTCCCGCTCATCGACGCCCGGCGGCCCATCCCGGCCTCCGGGCGTTCGCGATCGCCCGAACGCCGACACGGCATCGCCATACGCTTCGCGTCGGGACACGCTCTCAAGGAACCCGGCGGACGTCCCATCGACACTCGCCGCGCCGGCGATCTGGTGACTTACCCGGCCTTCCCGCCATAGAACGGCGGTTCCCGCGTCTCCGCGAGCCTTCGCTCGCATCCCTTCGGCGGCCGAGGAAAGCCCGGAGAGTCGCGTTTTCCTGGCGGCCCTCCCAATGGCGTAACGTCACTCGCATTACGCGATCAATCCGCAACACACAACTTGACTGTGTATCCCCGGCGTCGAAACGTAACGGCACTACGGGCAATCAGACTTCACGATGCCCGAGCATGCGGAAACGAGGAGTGCACTCGATCATGGCCATCATCATCAACCAGCGCTTCGATCGCCCCATCACCGCTGACAGCATCAGCGACGACTTCGTCACCACGTCCGACGTTCCGGAGCCGGTCTGGATCCTGGAGCAAGGCACCTACAACTACATTCAACCGCCTTACGGGACCACGCCGGGCATCTCGTCGCTCTCATGGGACATCGACGAGTCCCTGATGAGCCGCTACACGAACTCGACCACCGACACGGAGCCCGAGAACGATGTCGTCATCGAGATCGGTCTCTACGAATTCGACGATGCCATTGCCTATCCGGAACTCGATATCGCAGGAACGAATGTCCTGCAGGATGCCGACTTCGACCACGCCTACGGCAGCGGCGAAGTCCAAAGCGGCACCATCGACGGCATAGATTGGCGCATCGAATCGGAGGATATCGGCTCGGGCTATCGGCAGAGCGGCAGCGACCACTACCACGAGATCACGCTGACCGTGCCATCGAGTGTTTACGCCGGCGCCGACAGCTTCGACTTCACCTTCTCGAACTACGAGACCGGCTGGTCCTTGTACAAGAGCTGGGGTATCTCCCATCTCACGATCTACGAGGACAACCCGGTCGTACCGCAATACGTGCTGACCGACTGGGCCAGCGACTTCGTCGACACGCGGATCACGACGCTGGACTACAACGAGGGCCTGGGCAGCCTCTGGAACGACTACCTCCAGGAACTGGAGGAGATCACCAACGTCACCGACGCAATGACAAGCGAGGCCGCCGCCTACAACTTTTACGACGAGGACGGCACCCAGGGCTACACGACCGCCCATCTGGAGGACCAGCTCGTCGACGGGATCGGCGGCGTCTTCGATACCTTCGCCACCGGCATCGGCGGCGGCGACTCCTTCGACCACTTCGCCGAGGAGCTGTGGAAGGCCAACGAGCTGCAGGACGCCGAAGCCGACGTCAACAGCACCATCACCACCGTCCAGGCCGGTGTCGGCCTCGTCTCGGCCATTGCCGGTATCGCCGCCATCGCCCCCGAGGCATCGGCCGCCAGCGTGCTGTCCGCGAAGCTGGGCCTCGGCGCCGGCCTCCTGTTCTCGATCAACGACGCCGTCGGCAAGATCATCAACTCCAATCCCGGAGACCCGAACTTCGTGCCCGACAACCTGGTCGATACCGTGACGGACTCCCTGTCCGGCATGGAGGGCATCTATCATGAGGCGCTCGGCACCCTCGACCTCTACGGGCTCGACGGCCTGGCCGACCAGCTCGAGGGCAAGTACGATGCCTTCGCCGACGAACTGGCCGACTTCACCAAGGAGCTCACGGTGATGTCCGTCGTCGACGACCTGTTCCGCGACAAGCAGTCCGGATTCTTCGGCGGCGAGACCTTCGAGCGCCATGGCGAGTGGAAGGTCCCGTGGGCAAGCAGCGGCACCGGCACGAGCTGGGGCATCCCCGAGGTCGAGGTGTTCGAGGATCTGGGCCTCGACGTCCATGTCGGCTACAACGGCAGTGGCACCCACGCCAAGGTCACCGTGACCGAAACCGCCGAGACGCCGCTCTCCGGCATCTCCGGCTTCGAATACGACGCCATCATCCAGTACTTCGGCACCCCGCCCAAGTGGATCGAGAGCGAGGATTTCACCCTCATCGCCTGATCCCGAGGCTCGGTGGGGCGCGCGGCGCGGGCCGGCCGCATGACGGCTCACAGGCCCGCGCCGCGCAGCCCCGCTGCCAGGGCGACCGCGCCGATCACCGCGACGATCGCCGGCGCCCGCCACGCCAGGAGAGCCGCCAGGCCACACGCGGCGGTCTCGACCCCGCCGGTCGCCAGCGCCGTCGGGGCCACCAGGGCGGCCAGGACGATCCCCGGCACGGCCTCGAGCAGCCGAACCGCGCGACCGCCGGGCCGCAGCCGCGAGGCCAGCCAGGCGCCGGCCAGCCGGGTCGACGCTGTCGCCGCGGCCATGCCGGCAAGCGTCGCGAGGAGCGGCAGGGACGCGGCCATGGCGCTCACCCCTCCCCGCCACGCAGGATGCGAGCCGCGACGACGGCGAGCCCCGCGACGATGCCGGCGGCCACGGCCATCGCGGGCGCGCCTGCCCGGTCCACCGCGACGGCGGCCACCGCGCTGGCCGCCCAGGGCGCAAGGTCGCGCGGCCCGCGCCATGCGCCCCGCAACAGGGCGATGAAGACCGCCGTGATCGCCAAATCCAGCCCCCAGCGCGCCGGGTCGGCGACCAGCGCGCCGGCGACATGGCCGGCCGCCGTGCTGCCGACCCAGGCGAGCCACAGCGCGCCGGCGAGCCCGGCATAGAAAGCCGGTGTCAGCGGCTTGACCGCCGCGCGCGCCAGCGCAATGGCCCAGACCTCGTCGGTCATGAAGAGCAACGCCGCCGGCCGCGCGGCGACCGGCCAGTGCCCGAGCCTCGGCGCCAGGGCCGCGCCCATGGCGACATGGCGCAGATTGACCAGCAGCGTGGCCAGAAGGATCGAGGCGACCGGCAGCGGATCGGCCCACTGTTCCAGCGCGACGAACTGGGAGGCGCCGGCGAAGACGACCGCGCTCATCCCCGTCGCCGCCCCCGCTCCGAGGCCCGCCTGCCCCGCCAGCGCGCCGAAGACGAGGCCGATCGGCAGCGCCGCGACCACCACCGGCGCGATCGCCGCGATCCCGGCCACCGCGTCGGCGAGCGGACCGGCCGCCGGCGACGACGGCCCCGGCGGCGGCGATGGAGACGGCGCGCGATTTCCCCGCGGTGCAATCTGGCGCATGGCGCATCTCGGGCGAGTGATGGCGGGCGTGACGCGGAAGACCAGGCGACGCGACGCGGCCAGACCGACACAGCGACGGCCGTCGGCGCTGATCCGATTCCGCGAGCGCATCCAGGAGAGTGGACGCGAACCGCGAGCCCTGTCACTCGAAGGATTGTCGAGGGACAATCATGCGGCGGCCGACCCGCGTCGGCGGCGAATCGCGCAGGCCGTCGACGCTATGCCGACACGACAATGGCGCCGCGCGCGGTGCGCCTGACCCGTCCCTCCCCCTCTCTCGATCGGTCCGGCCCGAGAGGCGTCAGTCGCCGCGGGCGAGCCTCGCCTCGGAGGCGACGGTCCCCGGCACCCGGTTCCAGACGACGCGCCGTGAGCCGTCCCCCTGCGTCGAGGCGGCGGGCCACGCGCTGACCAGCGGCGTCGGCGGCGCGGGGTCGAGGGTCGCGGGGCCCTCGCCGTCCTCACCCTCTTCCGCCACGGTCGCCGCGTCGGTGGTCTCGGGCGCGTCAGGCATCGCGGTTTCGGCGATGACCGGCACCTCGGGGCCGAGATTGAGGTCGCCGCGATACCACCCGTCCAGCGTGCGATCGATGGCGGCGGTCAGGGCCGGCACGCTCGCCGCCTCGATCGTCGCGGGCAGCGGGTCGGCGCCGACGGCCAGGAAGACGCGGCCGGCGGCGTTGCGCGCCTCGGCATAGGCGAGGTCGCGGCGCAGGGCCGAGACCAGGGTGTCGAGCTCCGCCCGGATCACCTCCAGCTCGCCGGTGCGGCCGGTGCGGCTCTGCCGCTCGAGCTGTTCGAGGATTTCCGCCTCCACCGCGTGGATCTCCGAGGCCGTGGCGTAGCGCTCGCTCGCCTCGCGGTAGCTCTGCCAGGCGACGTGGAGCTGGGTCAGCACCGCCATGCTGAGCGCCTGGCGCCGCGCCTCGACCACTTCCTCCTGCGCCTCGGCGAAGTCGATCCGCGCCGGGCCGGTCAGCACCGACATCAGGTTCCAGGTGACCCGCAGCCCGACCTCGTACCAGGAATTGTTGAGCAGGAAGGAGTTGCTGTCGTACTGCGGCCCGGCCTCGATCTCCAGCCCTGGCAGCAGGCGCAGGATCGCCTTGCGCGTCTCCGCCGCGCTGATGCGGGCCTGGTAGCTCTCCTCCCGCAGCTCGGGACGGTAGGCGAGCGCCACGCGCTCCAGCGCCGCCGGCTCGACATCGATCTCGCCCAGCGACTGCTCCTCGGGCGCCGGAAGGGCCAGCGCGTAGTCCGCGTCGAGCGGCATGTTCATCAGGGCGGCGAGCTCGGTCTTGGCCAGCGCCAGGCGCGAGCGCAGGTCCTGCAGCCGACTCAGCGTGTCGAGCACCGTGCGCTGGTAGTCCAGCGCCTCCAGCGGCGAGCGCAGGCGCAGGCGCTGGATCGTGCGCGCGTCGGCGCGCGCCGCCTCCACCCGCCCGAGCAGGGGGTCGACGCGGGCGAGCAGCCGCTCCGCCGCGACAGCGCGCCAATAGGCCGAGCGCACATCCTGGATGATGCCGTGGACGACCTTGCGCTGGCGCTCCCGCGCGATCAGCGCCCGGTCCGCCTGCTGGCGCGCGCTGTAGTAGCTGACGCCGAAATCCAGGACATTGAACGCGAAGGTCAGGTCGGCGACCGTCCGGTCGTCGTCCAGGGAGGTCGAAGTGGTCAGGGATTCCCGCCCCGTCTCCACGTCCTCGCTCGACGACGCGCTGGTGTTGCTGCGGCTCTCCCGCCCGGCCGAGGCGAGCACTTGGGGCAGCATGTCCCAGCGCGACAGGTCGAGCTGGCGCTGGGCCAGCGCCTCCTCCATCACCCGGACGCGGTTGTCCAGGTTGTAGAGGATGGCGCGGGCCATCGCCTCCTCCATCGTGACCGGGCCGTCGATCGGCGCCTGCTCCGCGAACAGGGCCTCCATGTCGGCGTCGATCCGGGCTTGCGTCTCCTCCATCGTCAGCGGGCTCGGCGCCACGGCGCAGCCGCCCAGCAGGACGAGGGCCAAGCCGGCGACCGCGCCGCGCCCGACCCGACCTCGCCCGACCCGACCTCGCCCGACCCGATGCCACCCGACCCGATGCCACCCGACCCGATGCGCCCCGCGTGCCGGGCCGCCCGAAACAGCATGCGTTCTCAAACCCAGGACCCCCGAATCGCCGATCGCACTCCCAGTCGCCGATCTTCTCGCACACCACGATACGATGCGCAATCGAAACGCGATATACTTTGCTATCTAAGGGCGTGCGATACCACCGGCGTCGGGGCCGCGGCAGTAGCGGTCGCGCCGGCGACGGCCAGGGCGTCGGCGAGGGATCGTTCGGCGGCCCGGTCGGCCCGGTCGAGATCGGCGAGCTGGCGCGCGAAGCCCGGCGCGCCGGCCGGCACCGGATCCTCGCCCGCCGCGTCCATGCCCGCCGCCTCGGCGTCTTCGGCCGCCAGGCCGGCGAGCGCGGCGACCAGGGGATCGACGGCCCCGTCGGACGGCCCGGCCTCCGGTGCCAGCCGCGCGCCGTCGCCCGGCGCGG
>JAVJUS010000074.1:0-76594 GCA_040220455.1 Azospirillaceae bacterium | reverse complement strand
CCGCCCGCGCGGCCAACCCGCGCCCGACGCCGCCGCCGGCCCCCTCGGCCGGCGGCGGGCGGGTCCGGCCGGTCGTGCTGGCGGCCGTCTTCGTCACCGGCGCGGTGACGCTGGCGCTGGAGGTCGTCGCCTCGCGCGCGCTGACGCCCTATGTCGGCGGCAGCCTGTTCGTCTGGACCGCGATCCTGTCGGTCACCCTGCTGGCGCTCGCCGGCGGCTATCACCTGGGCAGCCGATGGTCGGCCCGGTTCGACCCGCGGCGGCTGTTCGTCCGGCTGCCGGCGGTGACCGCGCTGGTGCTCTGCGCGGTCGCCGTGCTCTACCCGATCGTGCTGCCGGGCATCGCCTATGCCGACGCGCTCGCCGGCGCCTTCGTCGGCAGCGCCCTGGTGCTGGGGCCGGTGCTGGTGCTGACGAGCGCCATGGGGCCGCTCGGCATCGCGCTGTTCCACACCTCCGGCGGTGACGGCGGGGCGGGCGAGGTCTTCGCCGTCTCCACCGTCGGCTCGGTGATCGGCGCGCTGGTCGCCTCGTTCACCCTGCTGCCCTACATGCCGCCGGCGGCGACGATGGTGCTGCTGGCGGGCGTGCTGGCGGCCGTGTCCGCCGGCGCGTTGGTGCTCGGGCGCGACCGGCTGACGCTGGCCGGCCTGCTGCCGGTCGCGGCCGTGGCGCTGGCGGGCGCCGGGGCCAGCCTCGCCGCCCCGCCGCAGACGGTGGATCTGGGGCTCTACGAGGCCCGCCACGTGGCGACCGAGCGCGGGGCCCACGGCACGGTCGTCGTGGTCGACGTGGCGCGGGAGGGCTATCCCGGCACAGTGCGGCTCTATCTGGAGGAAAACCAGATGCAGAGCGCCCGGTCGATCGACGGCCAGGGCGACCGGCCGGGCGAGCCGCTGTTCTACGTCGCCGTCGCCGAGGCCGTGCTACAGGCCCATCTGCCGGACGCCGCGCGGGTCCTGATGCTGGGGCTCGCCGGCGGCACGCTCGCCACCGACCTGGCGGCGGCGGGCCACGGCGTCACGGCCGTCGACATCAATCCGCGCGCGCCGGAAGTGGCGGAGAAGTGGTTCGGCTTCGATCCCGCGGCCGTGACGGTGCGCATCGAGGACGGCCGGCGCCATCTCGCCCATTGCGGTGCCGGGCCGGGCGAGCATCGGCCCTACGACGCCATCGTCTTCGACACCTTCAGCGGCCTGTCCGTGCCCGACCACTTGGTCACGGCGGAGGCCTTCGCCGCCGCGCGGAGCTGCCTGGTGCCGGGCGGGCTGCTGGTCGCCAACACGATCGTGCCGCCGCTCGACGCCCGGCCGACCCGCCGGCTGATGGCGGCGATCGCCACGGGAATGGAGGCGGACCTGGCGGTCTACCAGTCGGACGACGCCCGGCGGCGCAACCGGATCATGGTGGCGCGCAAGGACGGCCCGCCGCCTGGCGCGATCGACCTGGAGGCCTATCCGTCGAGCCTGTTCGTCCGCCGCGCCCGGCGCCTGGACCCGGCGATCGTCACCCGGGACGCCCTCGCCGACACCGCGCCGCTGACCGACCGGCGCAACGACTTCGCGCTCGCCACCGCCCGCATGGCCCGCGACCTCTCCCACTTCCCCATCCCGGCGTCGTGGTATTGAGGCGGGGGTAGGTCGGCGCAATGTAGGTCGGCTGAGCGAAGCGAACCCGACACGCACGGACCGGCCGACCGCCGGCGACGTCGGGCTCGCTGCGCTCGACCGACCTACGGGATGGAGGGGTGCCCGGCCGACCGCCGGTAACTCATGGATGCACCAAATGGATCCCCGCTTTTGCGGGGATGACGACTTGTAGAGGGCGGGTGATCGGCGTCGGGAGAGAGGCCTCCCTTCACACCTGCCGGTCGAGGAGGCGGTCGTCGAAGGGGTAGCGGGAGAAGCGCTCGACGCCGGTCTCGGTGATGACCACCTGCTCCTCCAGCTTGACGCCCTCCGACCCGCCGGGCTCGCCGATATAGCTCTCGACGCTGACGGTCATGCCGGCCTCCAGCACGCCGTCGCCGGTATAGGTGTCGAGCCGGTCGGCATGGGCGACCAGCGGCGTCTCCCCGTGCAGCCCGACGCCGTGGATGATCGAGGGGTACTTGCGGTCGTCGAAGCGCTCGGGGATCGGCCAGGCGGCCTCGGCCAGCTCGCGGAAGGTCACGCCGGCCCGGAGCAGGCTCATGTTGGTGTGGATCTGCTCGTGCGCCATCCGGTAGAGGCTCTGCTGGTAGCCCGTCGGCCGCCGGTCGCCGACCAGGAAGGTGCGCGAGAAGTCGGCATAGTAGCCGTTGCAGCCGATCGTGTCGGTGTCGAGCGCGATCAGCTCGCCCGGCCGGACCTGGCGGTCGCTCGCCTCGTTGAACCACGGGTTCGTGCGCGGGCCGGAGTTCAGCAAGCGGGTCTCGATCATCTCAGAGCCCTTGGCGATCACCGTGCCGTACATCACGGCGAAGAGCTCGGTTTCCGACACACCGGGCGCGATCGCCTTCTCCACCGCGTCGACCGCGGCCTCCGACTGGGCGACCGACTGCGCCAGGCAGGCGATCTCCTCCGGCGTCTTGATCCGGCGGGCGTGGAGCATGTCGGCCTGGCAGTCGGCGACGTCGCAGCCCTCGGCCAGCAGCGCCTCGGCCAGCATCCAGGTGCAGCGGTCGAGGCCGACCTTGCCGGCGTCGAGCCCGGCATGGGCGCGCACGCAGTCCGCGATCTCCCGCGCGAAGGGTGCTGCGGTCGCCGTGTCGCGCTGGTTGACCTGGGCCCAGACGACCCGGGAATTCCGCGCCTCGTCGATCGTCTCGAGCCAGGTCGAGACATGGGCGCTGCCCGGATACTCGAACAGGATCACCGGCCCCTCGACGGGGACGTAGATGTAGCGCGTGCTGTTGCGCAGGAAGTAGCCGAACATGTTGCGCGAGCCGGTGGCGTAGCGCTGGTTGTTCGGGTCGAACAGCACGACGGCGGCATAGCCCTTCTCGCGCATCATCGCCCGTGTGCGCGCCAGCCGGCCGGCGCGCAGGGCGCGCTGGTCGACGCCGGGGGCGACGGAGTCGGTCGTCGCCGGCGGGCCGCTCGCCACCACGGGCGGCGTGGCCGGGTGGGCGGTGGCGGCATCGGGGCGATCGATGCGGTTCACGACGTCTCTCCTCGGATCCCGGGTCGCGCATCGCGGTTCGCGGCCGGCGGGCGAGCCTACCAGAGGCTCGCCTTGGCGCGGTCGGGCCACGTCTCGTCATAGGCCTTGCCGCCGACGCGCCCGCCGCTCGTCGCCGACAGCATGGCCCCCGCCGACGGCAGGGTCGAGGGGTCGATGTGCCGCTCCGGATTCCAGAGATCGGCGCGCACGACGGCGCGGGCGCACTGGAAATAGACCGTCTCGACCGCCATGACGATCACAGTGCGCGGCACCTGGCCGGAGACGGCGAAGGACTCGCGCAGGCCTTCGTCGTCGTCCACTCGGGCGCGGCCGTTGACCCGCAGGGTCGTGCCCGAGCCCGGCAGCAGGAACAGCAGCGCGACCCGCGGGTCGCGGACGATGTTGCGTAGCGAGTCAGTGCGGTTGTTGCCCTTGCGGTCGGGCATCATCAGCGTGCGCTCGTCGGCGAGGCGCACGAAGCCCGGAAAGTCGCCGCGCGGCGAGCAGTCGAGCCCTTCCGGCCCGACCGTCGCCAGGACGACGAAGGGCGAGGCCTCGATCAGCCGGGCGTATTCCGGCGTGACTCGGTCGACCTCCTTGACCAGGGAGGCCTCGACCGGCGCGCCGTAGCAGGCCTCGAGCGCCTCGATCGTGGTGATGGCGGCCATGGGACGGGTTCCGTGGTTGACCAGACAGGCCGTCCACCTTCGCATGATCGGGGCGGGCGGCGGTAGGTCGGGAGAGCGAAGCGATCCCGACGATGGAGGGTCGGGCTCGCGGGTGTCGGGCGCGTAGGTCGCCCAAGGCCTGCGGCCGTGCGCGACGGCACCGGCCGGGCCGTTGCCCCCTTCTCTCGTCATCCCGGCCGGAGCGAAGCGGAGAGCCGGGATCTCGATGGCGCCGGCGCCGGCTTGGCACGGGGAGCATGGATCCCGGGTCGTAAGGCTCGCCATCCGAGGCCGTGCCGGCCTCGGGCTCGCCTAACGCCCGGGATGACGATGATCGTCGCGACCGGGCGCCAAGGTCCGGTCGTGCCGCCGCTCCAGCCGCGCGAAGGCCTCGCCGAACAGGCCGCGGGGCAGGGCCATGACGCAGGCGATGAAGATCAGGCCCAGGACCAGCGGCCAGACATCGCCCAGCGCCCGCGACAGCCAGTCCTCCGCCAGGCGCACGGCGATGGCGGCGAGCGCGGCGGCGAGCGGGCTGTCCCGTCCGCCGACGGCGACCCAGATCAGCACCTCCGCCGACAGGGCGAAGCCCACCAGGCTGGGCGAGGCGAAGCCGAACTGCACCACGAACATCGCCCCGGCGACGCCGGCGACCGCGGCGCTCGTGGCGTAGGCCCGGGTCTTCAGCCAGGCCGGGTCGTAGCCGAGGCCCCGGGCGCGCAACTCGTTCTGGCGCACCGCCGACAGCGCCCGGCCGAAGGGCGAGGCCATGACCCGCGCCAGCGCCACGAGCCCGGCGGCCAGCATCGCCAGCATGACGTAGTAGACCGGCAGGGTGTCGAACACCATCGGCCCGCCGCCGTTCGGCCCCAGCATGATCGGCGGCACGCCCATCAGCCCGTTGGCGCCGCCCAGATAGTCCCAGCTCTCGCACAGCCGGGCGGCGACGACACCGATCGCGAGCGTCGCGATGCCGAAGAACGGGCCCTGCAGATGGTCGCTGGAGAACAGGAACGCGCCGATGGCGAGCCCGATCAGCGCGGGGACGAGGCAGGCCAGCGCGAGGCCGAGCCAGGTCGAGGCCACGCCCGGCAGGCCGGGCAGCAGGCCCAGCGTCGTCAGGCTCATGGCATAGGCGCCGGCGCCGAAGAACACCGCGTGGCCGAGGCTCAGCAGCCCGCAATGGCCCCAGGCGAAAGCCAGGCTCGCGGCGAACAGGGCAAAGGCGAACCAGACCGAGAGATTGGCCGTCGCGCCGTCGTCGAGGATGAAGGGCAGGCCGATCGCCGCGACGGCCAGGACGGCGCCGATCCGCGCCTCGACCCCGTGGCCGGTCACGGCGAGCGGCCCCGGCGGCCGAGCAGGCCCTTCGGGAACAGCCGGATCAGGACGACCGCGATCGCCAGCACCGCCACCTGGGCCCAGACCGGCGACAGGGCGCGGGCGACCAGCCCGTCGATCGCGCCGAGGGTGCCGGCGCCCGCCAGGGGCCCGGCGATCGAGCCGAGCCCGCCGACCAGCACCGACAGGAAGGCGGGCACCAGGAACCCGACGCCCATCTGCGGGTCGACGGAGATCAGCGGCGCCATCGCCGCCCCGGCGACGCCGGCCAGCGCCGAGCCGTAGGCGAAGGTCGCCCGGTCGAAGGCGCGGGTGTCGTAGCCCAGGCAGGCCGCCATGTCCCGGTCGGCGATCACGGCCCGGGCCGCCAGCCCGAAGCGCGTGGCGAAGAACAGCCAGGCCGTCGCGCCGACCAGCGCCAGGCTCAGCGCCATGATGAACAGGCGGTAGACCGGGTACTCGAAGCCGGGGAACGCCACCGCCGCGTCGACCGGCAGGTCGATCGAGTGCGAGGCCGGGCCGAAGACCAGGGTCACCGCCTGTCTGATGACCAGCGACACGCCCCAGGTCGCCAGGATGGTGTCGAGCAGTCGGCGGTAGACCCGGCGGATCACCACCGCCTCGACCAGCAGGCCGACGAGCGCCACGGCCGGCCCGGCGAGCGCCAGGCCGAGCCAGAAGGAGCCGCCCGCGCCCTCGACCACCAGCACCAGATAGGCGCCCAGCATCAGGAACTCGCCATGGGCCATGCTGATGACCCTGAGCAGGCCGAAGATGATGGCCAGCCCCAGCGCCACCAGCGTCAGGATCAGGACATAGCCCGCCACGTCCAGGGCGAGGATGGCGAGATCGGCACCGGTCATGTGTACCGCTCCGCGCGGCGGGCCGCGCCGCTCATAGGCCGAGCCGCGCGTCGATGAGCGCCGGGTCGCGGCGCGCCGCCTCGGCTGGAATGGTCTCGGCGACGGCCCCGGCCTCGAGGAACACCAGCCGGTCGCACAGCCGCAGCGCCAGGTCCGCGTTCTGTTCGACCAGGACGACGGCGAGGCCGGTCTCCGCCACCCGGGCGCGCAGGGTGTCGGCGAGGTCGCTCACCACGGAGGGCTGGACGCCCTCAGACGGCTCGTCGAGCAGCAGGCAGGTCGGGCGCGTGCGCAGGGCGCGGGCGATGGCGAGCTGCTGCTGCTGGCCGCCGGACAGGGCGTCGGCCCGCGCGTCGCGCCGCTCGGCGAGCGTGGAGAAAAGGCCCAGCGCGTCGTCGATGCCGGGCCGGGCGAGATCGGCGAGGCGCAGGTTGTCGGCGACCGAGAGCTCGCCGAACAGGCCGCGGCCCTGGGGGACATAGGCGAGCCCGGCGCGCGCCCGGGCATGGGTCGGCACACGGTGGATCGGAAGGCCGTCGAGCCGGACCTCCCCGCCCGCCAGCGGCAGGAGGCCCATGATGACGCGCAGGAGCGTCGTCTTGCCGACGCCGTTGCGCCCGAGCACGCCGACCGCCTCGCCCCGGCCGACGGCCAGCGACAGGCCCTCCAGGACCACCCCGCCGCCATAGCCGGCGGTCAGGTCCCGGCACTCAAGCACGGCCCGCCGGCTCCGGCACCGGGGCGGGCGCCGGCGCGGCGGCGCCCAGATAGGCCTCGCGCACCGCCGGCTGGGCGGCGACCTCGCGGTAGGAACCATGGGCGACCAGCCGGCCCCGGATCATCACCGCGACCGGCCGGTCCAGCCGCTCGACGAAGGCCATGTCGTGCTCGATCAGGATCGTCGTCACGCCGGTCTCGTCCTGCAGGCGGCGCAGCAGGTCGGCGGCCGCCCGCGTCTCCGCCCGGGTCATGCCGGCCGTCGGCTCGTCGAGCAGCATGAGGCGCGGCCGGCAGGCCAGCACCAGCGCGATCTCCAGCCACTGCCGCGCGCCGTGGGGCAGGGCGTGGCTCGGCGTGTCGGCCCGGTCGGCGAGCCCGACCGCGGCCAGCAGGGCGTCCGGGTCGTCGGCGAGGCCGCCCGTGCCGGTTCCGGCGGGGCGCGCCCGGGCGGCGGGGCTGGACTGGGCGAGCGCCACTGCCTCGCGCGGGGTCATCTCGTCGAAGACGGCCGGCACCTGGAACTTGCGCAGGATGCCGCGCCGCGCCGCGGTGACCGGCCCGCCCGCGCCCGCCGGCCCGCCGTCGAAGCGGATCGTGCCGGCGTCGGGCCGTACCGCGCCCGTGATCAGGTTGAACAGCGTGGTCTTGCCGCAGCCGTTCGGCCCGACCACGCACAGCATGGCCCCTTCCTCGAGGTCCAGGCTGACGGCATCGGCCGCGCGCACACCGCCGAACGCCTTGCTCACCCCGTCGAGGGAGAGGAGCGGCCGGGTCGAGCCCGGGTCGGAAGCGACCGCGGCCACCATTCAGGTCGCGACCGCTGACGCCCGCGCCCCCTCTCCCGGCGGGAGAAGAGCGGGGTTCAGGGCGATCGGCATTCGTAGGTCGCCCACGGCCGAAGGCCGTGCGCGACGGCGCCGACCGTGCCGTTGCGCACCGCTTCGCGGTGGGCAACCTACGATTCCCGCCATCGTCTCGGCCGGGTCGGTCAGGAGGTCGCGCAGCCGGATTCGGGCGCCAGCCGGCCCAAGGGCTCCACCACTTCCAACGCCCCGCCGGCCGAGCGAGCGAGATACATGGTCAGGGTGACATGGTGGTCGGTGCCGACCGTGACCGCGCCCGTCGGCGCCTCGACCGTCAGCCCGGCCATGGCCCGGGCGATCGCCGGCCGGTCCAGCGAGTCCGCGGCCGTCGTGGCCGCCGCCAGCGCCTTGATCGCGGTGTAGTGGGTCATGACGTAGTGCGAGATCGGCACGTCCTCGCCCGCCTGCGCCCGGATTCGCGCGACGAAGTCCTGCGCCTCCGGCGTGTCGAGGGAGGAGGCGAAGGGCACCGTCACCCACATGTCGTCGCCCCGGCCCTCGCCGAAGGCGCCCAGATAGGTCTCCGCGAAGCCCAGGAAGGCGACCTTCACCTTGTCGAGCAGGCCGAAGCTGTCCGCCTGCTTGATGAAGGTGATGCCGTCCGCGCCGGGCAGGGCGAAGACCAGCACGTCGGCGCCCGACTCCTCGATCCGGCGGATGACGGGGGTGAAGTCCTTGACGCCCCAGGGCGTGAACTCCGTGCCCGCGACCGTTCCGCCGAAGCCGCCGATGATGCCTTCCGCCGTCTCGAACATCTTCTGCGGCCAGACATAGTCCGCGCCGAAGAGATAGAAGGACGAGCCGAAGCGTTCGTTCATCGCCGGCAGCAGGCGCGCCAGCTCCTGGTTCGGCACGGTGTTGAAGGAGAACATGTAGTCGCCGCAGGCCCCGCCCTCGTAGTTCGTGGCGTAGAGCAGCGGTGTCTCGAACCGCTCGACCGTCGCCGCCATGGCGTCGCGCGCGTTCGAGGTGATCGGCCCGGTCAGCGCCGTGACCTCGTCGCCGCGGATCAGGCTGTTGGCCCGCTCGACCGAGGTCGCCGGGTCGGTCTGGTTGTCGGCGTAGATCACCTCCACCGGCCGGTCGAGGATGCCGCCGGCGTCGTTGAGCTCGGCCACCGCCAGGTCGATGCCCAGCCTGGCCTGGTTGCCGAACAGCTCCAGCCCGCCGGAGAAGGGCAGCACGGCGCCGAGGCGCACCGGCGCGCCCTGGGCGATGGCGGGCGCGAACCCGCTCGCGGCGGGACCGATCAGGGGCAGCGCGGCGGCGGTGCCGGCAAGGCCGGCGACGGCGCTCCTGCGGGTGATACGGGCCATGTCTCGTCCTCCGGTCTCGGGGTCGGAACGGGCTGTCGACCGCGTGGGCGGCGCGGCTGGCGCGCGCGGCGCCGGGTACCGGGGAAGTGTACGCCAGAACCGGGCGCGACGGGCAGTAGCTCTCTCGCAGGCACGCGCGGGAGTCAAGGAGGGCCGCGCCACCTCTACCGAAGGATGATATTCGTTGATGAGGTGATGGGGCGGATTGCTAATCGATCAGCGTAAAATGGCCCGACTTCCGATCATTATCGATCCTCAGGTTCCGGCGGTATCGCGCACTGTCTATCCCGCCACGGGCCTGCTTTTCGCGGATCCCGAGGCGGATTGCGATATCTGTTGCCGTCGCCGGTCCGTCTCGAAGAACGTCGATCACGCGATCCACGATAGTCGACACTTCAATCCCCTTTTCGCTTCCGATCCTGGCTGCCGATTTGCCGTGTCACTCGATATCCGGTCGCACGCTTTCCAGGATCTGAAGTGCTCGGAAAAAAGGATTCCCAGTGTCATGGGCCTCTTTACGTGCACGATCCCTCAAGCGCTCTACGCATCGAGCATAGTCTCTGTTGACGACTGTCTCCAAACCATTGATCTCCGCTAAACCCTTGGTGAGTGCACCTACCGGCACGACCGGCGACCAGAACATGAAGCGCTTGTTTGGAAACTGTTGAAGATAGCGGGCAGCGTACTTGCGCTGATGCTCATGTTTGCGAGCGATCCGTGCAAGCGTTTCGCGATTGCTACCGTACAAGAGGCCGCGGATGTGGGTAGTGACCTCACACAGGAACGCGGTGCCGTTCGCAAACGACAACCCGATCACGTCAAGTTCGGCAAGGCCGGCCATGCCGCCACCGGGTTGACGGACGTTATAATCAACGAAGTCACAGTTCTCCTCGAGCTTCAGATGAGCTCCGACGACGAATTCCCCCATTTCGGTCCGCAAGGAACTGCCCTTCGTCAGTACGAGCCATCAGCCAGTTTCGATCTCAGTCTGCCTGTCATGTGTTGAAGCGAAGTTAGCAGTGTTTCCGGCCACTGTCAGAGAAGCACGGGTGGGCCAGGGGCTCCGGCGACACCAAATCAGGTCAGCGGCGAGCGCTTCCGGCCTGAGGCCACGTCTGCAGTTCGTTATTCCGCATTCTCGCGAGTTTCACCCGATGTACGCCTTCTTCGAGCGCCTGTTCGATCCTCTCGACGCCGCCGCGCCGCGCCGCCCGCCGGACGCCGTGTTGGCGTTCTTCCGGCACTACCTGCTGCCGGTGCGCGGGCTGCTGGTCCTGACGCTGGTCGTCACCGGCATCGCCGCGATCTCGGAGATGGCGCTCTACGCCTTCCTGGGCGTGGTCGTCGACTGGATGAGCGCGTCGACGCCGGAGACCTTCCTGTCCGAGCACGGCACGGCGCTCGCGGTCATGGCGGTGGTCGCCCTGATCGTGCGGCCGCTCGCGGTGCTGGGCGGGCGCGGGATGATCAACCTGACCCTGGTGCCGAGCCTGACCAACCACGTGCGCTGGCACAATCACCGCTACGTGGTGCGCCAGAGCCTGGGCTTCTTCCAGAACGACTTCGCCGGGCGCATCGCCCAGAAGGTCATGCAGACCGGCCCGGCCTTGCGCGAATCCGTCGTCAACGTGATCGACGGGATCTGGTTCCTCGTCGTCTTCCTGATCGGCACGCTGTCGCTGTTCGTCGCGCTGGACTGGCGCCTGGCCTTGCCCGTGGCGGCCTGGGTGGCGGCCTACGCCGCCGTCATCGCCTTCATGGTGCCGCCTGTGCGCACCCGCTCGGCCGCCCTGTCGGAGGCCAATTCCGGGCTGACCGGCCGGATCGTCGACAGCTACACCAATATCGAGGCGGTCAAGCTCTTCGCCCATGCCGAGCGCGAGGACGCCTTCGCGCGCGAGGGCCTGGCGCGCCATGTCGGCGCCTTCCGCGGGCTGATGCGCTCGATCTTCACCATGACGGTGACGCTGACGGTGCTCAACAGCCTGCTGATCGGGGCCGTCGCGGCGCTGTCGATCTGGTTCTGGCACCAGGGCACGGTGAGCATCGGCGCCATCGCCGTCGCCAACGCCCTGATGATGCGCCTGTCGCAGATGTCCGGCTGGATCCTGCGCACCATCACCGGCCTGTTCGAGAATATCGGCACGGTGCAGAACGGCATCGACACGATCGCCCGGCCGATGACCGTGCTCGACGGCCCGGCCGCGCCGCCGCTGGTCGTCGACCGGGGCGAGATCCGCTTCGAGACCATCCGCTTCCACTATGGCCGGACCGACAAGCGCGTGGACGGCGAGCGCGAGGGCGGCGTCATCGAGGATCTGAGCCTCACCGTCGCGCCGGGGGAGAAGATCGGCCTCGTCGGCCGGTCGGGCGCGGGCAAGTCGACGCTGGTCAACCTGCTGCTGCGCTTCCACGACCTGGAGGGCGGGCGCATCCTGATCGACGGCCAGGACATCGCCTCGGTCGCGCAGGAAAGCCTGCGCGAGAACATCGCCATGGTGACCCAGGATCCGAGCCTGCTGCATCGCTCGATCCGGGACAACATCCGCTACGGCCGGCCCGACGCCAGCGAGGCGGACATCCGCCGCGCGGCGGAATTCGCCGAGGCCCACGGCTTCATTCCCGACCTGGTCGACCCGAAGGGCCGGCGCGGCTACGACGCCCATGTCGGCGAGCGGGGGGTCAAGCTCTCCGGCGGCCAGCGCCAGCGCATCGCCATCGCCCGGGTGATCCTCAAGAACGCGCCGATCCTGGTGCTCGACGAGGCGACCTCGGCGCTCGATTCGGAGGTCGAGGCGGCGATCCAGTCCCAGCTCGCGCACCTGATGGCCGGCAAGACGGTCATCGCCATCGCCCACCGGCTCTCTACCATCGCCGCGCTCGACCGGCTGGTCGTCATCGACCGGGGCCGGATCGTCGAGCAGGGCACGCACGAGGAGCTGGTGCGTCGGGGCGGGACCTACGCGGATCTCTGGGCGCGCCAGTCCGGCGGCTTCATCGGCCTCGGCGAGGGCATTTCGGCGGCCTCGTGAGGACGTCGCGGAAGGGGTCTCTACCCCCATGGTGATAAAGCGGTGACAATTCTGAAATAGCTCTGCGCGTAAGGGTTCACCCACCGGGCGCGCTTAAGGTCTCGTTAGGAAATCGGACGCGAAATCGATCGGGCAATGCAGGAGAGCCCGATGCGTCCTCGCGTCCCGACACCGACCGACAGCCCCGCCCTTGCCGGCGCCGCGCGCGTCCGCCGGCGCCGCGCCGCAATA
The DNA here is from genome assembly GCA_040220455.1 of Azospirillaceae bacterium. Taxonomy (GTDB): domain Bacteria; phylum Pseudomonadota; class Alphaproteobacteria; order DSM-16000; family Inquilinaceae; genus JAVJUS01. The sequence goes on along the minus strand of JAVJUS010000074.1, from coordinate 64,416 downwards.
GTGGCGGACGACGCGCGCACGCGCCTGATCGGCCTGGTCGTGCTCGGCCTCGCGGCCGCCGCCGCGGCCCTGGCCGGCCCGTCCGCCCTCTCGCTGTCCCAGGCGCGGGCGCAGCAGATCACCATGGCCTATGTCCCGGCGCCGCCGCCCGAGCGTCGCGGCCCGGTCGAGGTCGGCGCGCCCGAGCAGCTCGCCAAGTGGCGCGACCTGGCGCCCGCCGTCGCCCGCGCCGTTGCCGCCGGCGGCTCGGCCGCGGCCCGGCTGCCGTCGGTCGACGAGGTCCGCGCCATCGACGCCCGCATCGACCGCGTGCCCTATATCGAGGACTCCGCCCTGTGGGGCGAGCGCGACCGCTGGGTCGACCCGGATACCTTCTATCGAACGGGCGGCGACTGCGAGGATTTCGCCATCGCCAAGTATGTCGAGCTGCGCCGCGCCGGCGTGCCGGCCGACCGGCTGCGGATCGTCGTCGGCTACGACCGCGGGCTCGGCGACTACCACGCCTTCCTGACCGTCGCGCTCGCCGGGGAGAGCTTCGTCCTCGACGTGCCGGGCATGCCCATGGTCCCGGTGGCCGACCGGCAGGGCTTCGAGCCCATCTACGCCCTCAACGAGGAGGCCCTCTGGCGTTTCCGCTGACGCCTTTTCGCACGATTAAGTTAACAGATATTTACCCTATCGACGCCTTCGGAACACGATCATGGCCATCGATGATATCGATGGAGAATTGAGCGGATTTCCTTAGGTTTCTTTGTGTTTGTCCGGCTTACCGGCGAGATTCGCGGCCAATCAGGAGGCCGCGATGACCCATCGATTCGACCGCTACGCCCAAGACGTCCCTTCCTTCTCCGCCGCCCGTCTGCGCCGGATCCTCATGGCCGGCACGGCCGCGACGGCGGTCGCCGCGCTGTCCGCGCCCGCGATGGCGGGGCCGGGCGTTGAGTCCGGAGCAGATGTATCGGCAGGCAATGTCGTCGTCGACCGAAGCGGTACGACGACAAGCGTCAACCAGAGCGTTGAGCGTGCAGCCATCGACTGGACATCGTTCGATGTCGACGTCGACGAGACTGTCGAATTCAACCAGCCGAGTTCGTCGTCCGCGACACTCAATCGGGTGGACGCTGGCAGTGGACTAGAAAGCACGATCCGCGGCCGGATCACCGCGCCGGGCCAGGTCATCATCCTCAACAACAACGGCGTCGTCTTCACCGATACGGCGCGGGTCGATGTCGGATCGCTGATCGCGACGTCCATGAATATCTCGGACGCCGATTTCAGGAGTTTCGATCCCAGTGACCCCGATCGCGAATACACCTTCGAGGGCGGCTCGGCCCTTAACGCGGTGGTCTCCAACGCCGGCGACATCACCGCCGCCGACGCGGGCCTGGTCGCCCTGGTCGCGCCCCAGGTGCGCAATACCGGCGCCATCGTCGCCCGGCAGGGCACGGTCGGGCTGATCTCCGGCGACCGGGTCACGATGGACTTCTTCGGCGACGGTCTCGTCCAGTTCGCCGTGGACACCGGCGTCGACGGCGACGACGCCAATCCGATCGCCCATAGCGGAACGATCGAGGCCGGCTACGTCGTCATGGACGCGCGCCGCGCCACCGGCGTCGTCGACAGCGCGATCAATCTCGACGGGCTCGTGCAGGCGACGGGCGGCGCGACCCGGGACGGTCATGTCGTGCTCGCCGGCGACGGCGGCGTCGATCTCGGCCCGGACACGGTGGTCGAGGCCGGCGACGGCACGGTGTGGATCGAGGCCGCGGGCGACGTGGTTCAGGATGCCGACTCCGCCGTGCTCGGCGACAAGGTCGCGGTGCAGGGCAAGTCGGTCGATCTCGCGAGTCCGAACAACTTCGCCGGCCGAATTGCCGGGCGGACGACCGACGGCGACTTCGCCTTCGCCCAGTCGAACGCCACGGGCACCGTCACGATCGCCGGCGAGGGCGGGGCGGATCCGATCGTCGATCCGCGCACGGCCGACGACGCGAGCCCGCGCGAGATCGCCTTCGTCATCGCCCAGCGGATGATAACCCGCAACGAGATCGAACTCGTCGGCACCGGCGTCGCGCGCGGCGTGGACAGCTCCTTCACCGATGCCTATTTCACGCCGAACAAGCCCGATGATCCGCTGCTCCTGACCGCCGGCGAAGACAGCTTCGACATGCTGGTCTTCACGGCGACGCCCTATCGCCGGGTCGGCGAGGGGCCGCCGCCGCCGCCAGAGCTGCTCGACTCCTCTGACTACTACATCAACAGGCTCGTCTGGACCAACGGGGCGGGGACCTTCGATATCACGGCCGACGCGCCGCCGCCCGACGGCTTCCTGTCCGCCGGGCCCGGCGAGACGGTCGTCTTCGACGAGCCCTTCGGCGTCAGCGGCATCGGTGTCGTCAGCGCCACCGGCGACCGCATCCGCCAGATCGAGTACGATCCGGAGACGGGCCTCAGCGAGAGCCTGACCGTCGATCTCCAGGGCAAGACGACCGAAGCGCGGCTCCGGCTCGCCGGCCTGCTCGCCAACGAGAGCGGCGGCTTCCAGGAGTTCGGCAAGGTCGCCCTGATCGACCGCACGGAGGCGTCGGTCGACCTGACGGCCAGCGTCGCCGAGGCGACGGTCCGTGTCGGCGATGCCACGCGGCCGGTCGGCGCGTCGAACCCGGAATTCACCACCACGGTCGAAGGCGCCGACCTGCCGGGCGATCCGAGGATCGACCTCTCCGGGCTGACCTTCGGCGCGCCCGGGTCCGAGGCGGCCCCGGGCACCTATCCGATCACGGCGGAGGGCGCGACCTCGCCCCGATACCGCCTGACCATCGAGCCGGGCACGCTGCTGGTCCTGGGCGACGACCAGCCCGAGCCCGAGCCGGAACCCGAGCCGGAGCCCGGTCCGGGGCCGGAGCCGGGTCCGGGGCCGGAGACCTCGCTCGACGCCTCGCTCTTCGCCTTCTCCGACCTGTTGGAGCTGCCCGAGCGCGGGCGCGACCCGGACACGCCGGGCGACGCGGTCTACCGGACGACGTCCTTCGAGAACCCCTATCTGTACGATCCGCTCCAGCGGACCTATGCCCTCGGCGGGGTGACGGTCGCCGGCGGTCTCCGGGATCTCGACTCCATCGCGCCGGCGGCCGGGCCCGACGGCACGGTGACGCTGCCCTTCGGCGGGCCGCTCAACGACACCACCGGCCAGCACGCCACCCGCGGCGAGGGTGCGGTCGTCGCCGGGACCCCGGTCAACCTTTCCGGGCTCGCCGGCGGTCCGAGCGACCTCGAAACGATCGCTCCGGCTGCAAGTCCCGGCGGAGAGTCCGCGACGGCGAGTTCAACCGATGCGTTGACCGATAGCTGCAGTGCGGGGCAATTGTTGGCAGATTACTGGTCTTGCATTGAAAACCCCTTCGAAGACGGTTAGGACTTCCACCGACCATCACCGGTGATCCGATTCGCTCCATCCGGAGCGGATCGGCGCCGGTGTCTGCATGGGGGGTGGGCGATGCGGACCATCGCGGGTGTCCTGGGAATCGCGCTCGTCGCCGTGCCGGTGGCGAGCGCCTCGGCGCAGACGGCGCCGGAAGGCGTGAGCCCGGGCGAGCTGCTGCGCCAGTTCGATGAACAGCCGGAACCTCGGGTCGACACGCTGCCGCCCCGCCCCGACGCGCCCGAGCAGGCGGTGCCGGAGGGAACGGAAGCGATCCGCTTCGAGCTGGCGGCCGTCGAGCTCGAGGGCGTCACGGTCTACGAGGATGGCGTCCTCGCCGAGGCCTGGTCCGACCTGATCGGCACGGAGGTCGGGTTCGGCGATCTCGTCGGCGTGGCCAACGACCTGACCGCGCGCTACCGCCGCGACGGCTACATTCTCTCCCAGGTCGTCGTGCCGGCGCAGGAGGTCGAGGACGGCGTGGTCCGCCTGCGCGCGGTCGAGGGCTATGTCGACCGGGTCGTTTTCGAGGGCGAGATCGCCGGGCCGCGGCGCCATCTCGCCCCGTTGGCCGCGGCGATCGAGGCCGAACGCCCGCTCACCGTCGCGACGCTGGAGCGCAACCTGCTGCTGATCGGCGATCTGCCCGGCGTCAACGTGCAGAGCGTGCTGGAGCCGTCGCCCGACCAATTCGGGGCCGCCGACCTGACCATCGTGCTGGCTCACGACAATGCCGAGGGCTTCGTCCAGCTCGACAACCATGGAAGCGAGTTCACCGGCCCGCTGACGGCGGCTGCCGGCGCCTCGTTCTACTCCATCTTCGGCGGGTGGGAGCAGATCGACCTGACGGTCGCGTTCAACCCGGAGGATCCGGAGGAGCTGGTCTACGGCTCGGGTCGCGTCACGATTCCGATCGGACCCGGGGACTGGGGCACGCGCCTGGAGCTCGAGGGCTCAGTGCTGACCTCCGACCCGTCCCTGCCCGACGACGTCTTCGGCTTCGACAGCCCCGGCCGCGGGTTCGAGAGCGCGATCCGTGTGGTCCAGCCGATCATCCGCTCGCGCGACCAGAACCTGACCGCCCGCGCCGGCTTCCGCCTGTCCGAGGAAATGACGGACATCGACGAGTTCGACCTGAAGACCGAGGACCGTGTCCGCGTGGTCGAGGGCGGGCTGACCTACGACGTGGTCGACCCGTTGCTGGGCGTGAACCTGGTCGATGTCAGCATGCACCAGGGCCTCGACATCTTCACCGCGAGCCGCCCCTCGGTGGTCTCGCGTCAGGGGTCGGGGGCGTCGGCGGAATTCACCTATATCCGCGGCACGATCTCCCGGCTCCAGCCGGTCGGCGGCGGCGTGTCGTTCTTCGGCTCGCTGGAGTGGCAGTACGCCTTCGACCCGCTCCTGCCGTCCGAGCGGTTCTCGGTCGGCGGCCGGCGGATCGGGCGGGGCTTCCCGCCGGGCAGCGTGGTCGGCGACCACGGCCTCGCCGCCAAGGCGGAGGTGCGCTACGGCAACGTCGTCGACCGCCAGTTCCTGGAGAGCTACCAGGCCTACGGCTTTTTCGACTTCGGCAAGGCCTGGGACGTCGACTCCACGACCGACGACGAGAACGACATCGCCTCGGTCGGGCTCGGCGTGCGCTGGAACGTGACCTCCGACGTCGCGGTCAATCCGGAGATCGCCCGCCGGATCGACGGCTCCGGGCCCGACGACTCGATCGACGACAGTGACGTCCGGCTGCTCTTCACCGTCACCGCGCGTTTCTGAGCCGGTTGCCTCGGGCCCGCTCGCGCTGGACCGACCGACGGGCCGGCGCGGCGTAGGTCGGCTGAGCGAAGCGAACCCGACAGGCACGGACCGCGCCGGCGTCGGCGATGTCGGGCTCGGTGACGCTCGACCGACCTACGAGCGAACTCGACGGGCGCGGCTCGCACCGACCGGCGGGGATGTCGGGCTCGCTGGCGCTCGGCCGACCTACGGCTGGGGCGATGTCCGGGCCGTGGGTACGGCCATCCGCCGGCCATCGGATCGCGCTCGGACGATCGCCGCTTGCCCGACCGGGCAAGGTCGCGTATGCCACAGGTGAAAAGTGAAACCGGAAATCGATTTCTTTCAGGATACTGGTAGGCCGGGAATATTTACTTGGCGTTAACCTGAATTTTCGGTAACCAATTCCGAGCAAAAAGATTACCCGCAATTCGCATAATCGCTTTCAGAATGCGAATCTTAACCGGTTAAATTTGCAAAAAATCTAATACTCGGGGCTTAGACCGAACAGGTATATGCTCCTCGGGCATGCCTGAATTCCCTTCGTATCCAAGGAATTTCGCCCTTCCGCGCCGATCCGACCCGTTCGGGCCGACTCTTGGCACGCTACGTGTAACCGAGGGGTCCGAGGTTTTCGGATACGGCATCTCTTCAGGGAAAGCGGAGATGTCGTTCGGTCGCGAAAAAGGGGAAAGAAATGAGCGAGACACTCACCTCGGCCGCCCTGGTTTCGGGTGATCTGCTGTTCCGCGAGGCCTTCGACCGTCTGGGTTCGGCGATCGGCGTCAGCATCGAGCGGCAGGCCGAATCGATCGAGCGCCTGATGAGCGAAGCGGGCGACGTCATGCCCGACCTGGTCATCCTCGTCGGCTGGAAGACCGGCGACGCCGCGTTCTCCGAGTCCGTGCGCGCCCTGCGCGAGGGCTTCCCGGCCACCCGTCTGCTGGTCCTGACGGATGCCGCCGAGCCGCAGTCCATGCAGGAAGCGCTCCAGATCGGCGTCGACGGGTTCCTGCACCGGAACATGAGCTCCCAGGCCCTGCTCCACTCCATTCGTCTCGTCATGTACGGCCAGGCCGTCGTGCCGATGAGCGCGGTGGCACAGTTCCTCGACGGCTCGACCATGCGCCGGGCGACCTCGGCCGCGTCGATCGAGCAGCACCGCCTGACCCCGCGCGAGCGCGACATCCTGAACCTGCTCGCCGAAGGCCAGCCGAACAAGGTCATCGCCCGCCGGCTCGGCACCTGCGACGGGACGGTCAAGGTCCATCTGCGCCGGATCATGCGCAAGCTGGGCGTCCAGAACCGGACCCAGGCGGCGATCTGGGCGCTCGACCACCTCGAGACCCCGCAGGCCGCCCAGGAACTGGCGAGCTGATCCCGACCCCACGGCGGCCATGGCCCGGCGGATGGGGACGCCGGGCCGGCGGCCGGGTGGGAGCGATACCGAGCCGTCCCTGACGGGGGCGTCCCTGAAGAGCCGGGCTCGCGCCGTGCGGGGCGTTGTCCGGAGCTCCGGCGAGACGGTCGCTACTGGGGGATGCCAGGTCGGGGAAATGCGAGGCGCCGTCGTGCGGACGGCGTGCCTGGCGCCTCCCCGACGGCGACGGCGTCCTTTCGCGAGAGGCGGAGCGCCGCCCCGAAGGCGTGGGGCCTTCGGGTGTCACGAGCCCGACGGGCGTGGCCAAGAGGCTCCGGCCGATCGACGATCCGGACCATCGTGGCCGGACCATCGTGGCCGGACCATCCTGGACAGCTGGAGCATCCTGCGCCCGAACGGCCGATCCGATCCGTTCGAAGACGGCGCCCGGCAATCAGCCCGCGCGGAGTTTCTCCAGGCATTCCGCGACCCGCTGCTCCAGCAGGGTCGCCTGCCGGCCCAGGTCGCCGGCCGTCGCGACCATGGCGTCGGCCGCCTCGCCGGTCTGGCGCGACGCGTCGAGGACGCCGCCGATCTCCTCGGTGACGCTGCGCGTGCCGCTCGTGGCCTCGCGGGTGTTGCGGGCGATTTCCTTGGTCGCGGCGGACTGCTGCTCGACGGAGCTGGCGATCGCGGTCGCCGTGGAGTCGATGTCCCGGATCGAATCGCCGACGGTCTCGATCGCCGCCACCGTCTCGCGGGTGATCGACTGGATCGTGGCGACCTGGTCGCCGATATCCGCGGTCGCCTGGGCGGTCTGGTTGGCGAGCTGCTTGACCTCGCTGGCCACCACGGCGAAGCCCTTGCCGGCCTCGCCCGCGCGGGCCGCCTCGATCGTCGCGTTGAGCGCCAGCAGGTTGGTCTTCTCCGCGACCTCCTGGATCATGCGCACGATGGTGCCGATCTTCTCCGCCGCCTCGGACAGGCTGCCAACCGTGTTGCCGGCGGTCGCCGTGCGCGCCACGGCGTCGCCGGTCAGCCGGCTCGCCTTGTTGACCTGACCCGCGATCTCGGCAACGGCGTCGGAGAGCTGGTCGGCCGACGAGGCCACGGTATCGACGTTACCCGAGGCCTGATCGGCCGCCGCGGCGACCGTCGTGGCGCGTCGCGAGGCGTCCTGCGCCACCGTCGACAGGGACCCGGCCGAGGCCTCCATCTCCGTCGCCGCGCTCGACACGGCCTCGGCGACCGTGCCGATGGTGCCCTCGATGTCGCTGGCGATGGCGCACAGTGCCTCGCTCTTGGCGCGCTCGCCCGCCTCCAGATAGACCGCCGTGGCCAGATCCATGTCCAGCAGCGCGGCCTTGTGGACCGCGTCGACGATGGCGTCGCGCCGCCGCCGGAACTCGCGGCCGGCCAGCCGGCCATCGAACCGGGCGCAGATCGCGGCGACCATGCGCGAAATCAGGAAGGCGTAGCCGCCGATATACCAGGTCGGGTCCAGCCCGATCTCGTGGTGGACGCGGCCGATCCGGCGGACGGACTCCACATAGTCCTCGTCGAACCGCGCCTCGGTGATCCGGGCCCAGTGCTTCACCTGGGCCGAGCGCGCCCGCTTCTGCCGCTCCACCTCGCCGAAGTGGCGCGACGTGTCCGGATGGGCGTCGATATGGGCGTAGAAGCCGTCCATGATCGCGGGCATGGCCTCTGCCAGGATCGGACCGGCCTCGCGCAGGGCCGCCCGGGTGGCCGCGTCGATGCCGAAGAAGTCGAGCCGCTGGTCCAGCGTGATCGCGCCCGTGGTCATCCCGTCGTCCCCGGATAGGCGGTTTCCATAGACCGCCTGTTCTGGGCGTCGTGTGCCTAACGTCGCGTTAACGGCAAGACTTTGCCGAAGGCCTGCGCCGCCCCGAGGACTCGATTATTTGATTGCGAAGTAATCCACGAGAAACGGAAGGTCGCCTACCGACCCGGCATGCGGCGCCGCGGTGCGCGGCCTCAGCCGGCGTGGGCCAGGGCGTGGTCGACCACCTTGCGGGTCAGCGTCGGCAGGGCGACGTCGCCCAGCCGCTCGATCGCGACCCAGCGGCCGGGCGCCGACCCGGCGTCGCCGACTCCGGACACCTCGACACGGGCGACCGCCACCGTCAGTTCCAGATGGAAATGGGTGAAGGTATGGCGCACGCGGCCGGGCAGCTCGCGCCACGTTGCGGCAACGGGAGCCTCGGCCCGGGCCTCGTCGAGCGCGGCGGCGCCGTCGGTCTCCCACGGGCTCGACGGCACCTCCATCATGCCGCCCAGCAGGCCGCTCTCCGGCCGACGGCGCAGGAGCACGGCGCCCGAGGGATCGGTGGCGAAGAAGGCGACCGCCCGGCGCGTCGGCCTTGCCTTCTTCGGCGCCTTGACCGGCAGGGCCTCGGCGATGCCGGCCGCCCGGGCGGCGCAGCTCTCGGTCAGAGGGCAGAGGATGCATTTCGGCTTGCGCGGGGTGCAGATCGTCGCGCCCAGATCCATCATCGCCTGGGCGAAGTCGCCGGGCCGCTCGGCCGGGGTGGCCGCGGCGACCAGGGTGTGGAGCGCCGGCTTGGCGCCGGGCAGCGGCGTCTCGACGGCGTGCAGGCGGGCGATCACCCGCTCGATGTTGCCGTCCATCACCGCCGCCGGCCGGTCGAACGCGATGGCCGCGATCGCCGCGGCGGTATAGGCCCCGATGCCCGGAAGCTGCCGCAATGCCTCCTCAGTATCCGGGAACACTCCGCCGTGGCGTTCGGTCACGGCCCGGGCGCATTTGTGCAGGTTGCGCGCGCGGGCATAGTAGCCGAGCCCTGCCCAGGCGGTCAGGACGTCGTCGAGCTCGGCGGCGGCCAGATGCGCCACCGTCGGCCAGCGCTCGACGAAGTCTTGGAAATAGCCCCCTACCGTCGCCACCGTCGTCTGCTGCAGCATGACCTCACTGAGCCAGACATGGTACGGTTCCGGCCGCTCGCCGGGCGGCGCGCGCCAGGGCAGGCGCCGCCGATGACGGTCGTACCACGCCAGCAGCGGGCCGGCGATCGCGTCGCCGTCATCGTCATCGTCGAGGGATGTCCGCGAAGGGGAGGAGTCGTCCATGGCCCGTCACGCTAGGGCCCAGGGGCCCCGTCGCCAAGCCCCGGGCGGTGCGCGATGACGCCGCCCCGCGCGCTCGCCGCCGTCATCGGCCCGATCACCCGCTCGGCGCTGGGCAAGAGCAAGAGCGCCATCGCCGCGCTGATCGCCGACTGGCCCGTCGTGGTCGGGCCGGAGATCGCCGCCGCGGCGCGGCCGGAACGCCTGGCCTTCCCGCGCGGCCGCCAGGACGGAGCGACCCTGACCCTGACCGTGGCGCCGGCCGAGGCGCTGGTCCTGCAGCACGACCTGCCGCGCCTGATCGAGCGGATCAACGCCCATTACGGCTATGCCGCCGTGGCGAAGATCAAGCTGGTCCAGGCGCCCCCGCCGCCCGCGCCGGCGGCCCGCGCCCCGGCGCGCCCGATCCCGGCGGGGGAGGCGGCGACGATCGACGCGGCCGTCGCCGGCGTCGAGGACGACGACCTGCGCGCCCGGCTCGCCGAGCTGGGCCGCGCCCTGCTGCGCCGCGGGGCCGAGTCATCCACAGCCGATCGTGGCTAGGCCCCGCGCACCCGCTTGCCCGCCCGGACGGGCGCGGCTATCGTCAACATCTAGTGGATTGGAGCCGACCGTGCAGCGCAGAACACTATCCCTTGGGGTGCTCGCCGCGCCCGCCGCCATCCTCGCCGGGCGCGTGCTCGCCCCGGCGCCGGCATGGGCCCAGGATGGCTGGGACCCGGGCGTCACCGAGTTCGACTTCGTCAAGGGCGACGCGGACGCGCCGGTGACGGTGATCGAATATGCCTCGCTGACCTGCGGCCATTGCGCGTCGTTCCACACCGACACCCTGCCCGGGCTGACCGATCGCTACCTAGACCCCGGCCATGTCCGCCTGGTCTTCCGGCAATTCCCGCTCAACCGGGTCGACCTGCAGGCCGGGATGCTCGCCCGCTGCCTGCCGGAGGACCGGTTCTTCGGCTTCGTCGACGTCCTCTTCAAGACGCAGTCGACCTGGGCCGGCGCCCAGGACCCGACCGCCGCGCTTGCCCAGCTCGGCCGGACCGCCGGCCTTTCGGACGCGCGGATCGAGGAGTGCTTGGCCGACCAGGATCTCGCCGACCGGATCGTCCAGGTCCGCCTGGAGGCGGAGGCGGCCTACCAGATCTCCGCGACGCCGACCTTCGTGATCGATGGCGAGGCCTTCGCCGGCAACCGGCCGCTGTCCTTCTTCGCCGAGCAGCTCGACCCGCTGATCGAGACCTGATCCGCCCGCCGGTTCCGCCCCGCCGCACCCAGCCGACAGCCGAGACGCCGTTGCAGTTCAACAAGCTCCGCCTGACCGGGTTCAAGTCCTTCGTCGATCCCACCGAGCTGGTGGTCGAGGCGGGGATCACCGGAGTCGTCGGGCCGAACGGCTGCGGCAAGTCGAATCTCGTCGAGGCCCTGCGCTGGGTGATGGGCGAGAATTCGGCCAAGCGGATGCGTGGCTCGGAGATGGACGACGTCATCTTCGGCGGCACCTCCGACCGGCCGTCGCGCAACCTGGCGGAGGTCTCGCTCCATCTCGACAATTCCGCGCGCACCGCGCCGGCGGCCTTCAACCACGCCGACGATCTGGAGATCTCCCGCCGGATCGAGCGGGGTTCGGGCTCGGACTACCGCATCAACGGCAAGTCGGTGCGCGCCCGCGACGTCCAGCTGCTGTTCCAGGACCACGGCTCGGGCGCGCATTCGCCGGCGCTGGTCAGCCAGGGCCGGGTCTCGACGCTGATCAACGCCAAGGCGACCGACCGCCGCATGCTGCTGGAGGAGGCGGCCGGCATCACCGGCCTGCACAGCCGCCGGCACGAGGCCGAGCTGCGCCTCAAGGCGGCCGAGGAAAACCTGACCCGGCTGGAGGACGTCATCCAGGCCATGGACACCCAGCTCCAGGGTCTGAAGAAGCAGGCGCGCCAGGCCGCCCGCTACCGCTCCCTGTCCGATCGCATCCGCACGGCCGAGGCGACCGTCCTGCACCTGGAGCGGCGCGCGGCCGAGCACCGGCTCGCCACGGCGCGCCAGGGCCATGCCGACAACGAGGCGGTGGTGCGCGAGCGCATGCTGGCGGTCACCCGCGCGACCACCGCGCAGGAAGAAGCCGCTGGCGCCGTGCCGCCGCTGCGCCAGGGCGAATCGGAGGCGGCGGCCGCGCTCCAGCGCCTGGTCCATGCCCGCGACCAGCTCGACGCGGAGGAAAAGCGCATCGCCGCCGAGCGCGCGGAGGCCGAGCGGCGGCGCGACCAGGGCCGCGGCGACGTCGAGCGCGAGCGCGGGCTCGCCGCCGATGCCGAGACGGCGCTCGCCCGCCTGTCCGAGGAGCGCGAGCGGCTGGCCGGCGAGCAGGGCGGCGAGGCGGAGGCCGAGGCCGCCGCCCGCGCCGCGCTGGACGAGGCGCGCGCCGCCGTCGAGGCGGCGGAGGGCGAGCTCGAGACCCTGACCCGGGCGGTCGCCGAGGCCGATGCCGAGCGCGCCCAGCTCGACAAGCGCCTGGCCGAGCTCGATCGCCGTCACGCGAGCCTGGCCGAACGCCTGGAGCGCACCCGGGCCGAGCGCGATCGGCTCGATGCGGAGCTTGGCGAGAGCCCCGACCTGGATGCCGCTGCGCGCGCGGTGACGGAGGCGGAGACGGCCCTTGCCGATGCCCGCGGCGAGGCCGAGGCCGCGGAGCGCCGGCGCTCCGACGGCGCGGCGGCGGAGCAGGCGGCGCGCGTCGCCCAGCAGGCGGCCGCCGCGACGCTGGCCCGGCTGGAGGCGGAGGCCGACGGCCTGCGCTCGGCCCTGGGGGCGGGGCAGGCCGGCGACATGTTCCCGCCGCTGATCGACGCGGTGTCCGTCGAGCAGGGATACGAATCGGCCTTCGGCGCGGCGCTCGGCGACGACGCCGAGGTGCCGCTGGACGAGGCGGCGCCGGTGTTCTGGCGTGCCCTGCCGCCGCTCGACGGCGCGGCGGCTTTGCCGCGTGGGGCCGAGCCGCTGGGCGACCGGGTCCGGGCGCCCGGTGCGTTGGCCCGCCGCCTCGCCCATGTCGGCGTGGTCGCGGATGGCGAGGCGGGGGAGCGGCTGGCGCCGGAGCTGGCGCCCGGGCAGGTGCTGGTCGACCGGGACGGGGCGGTATGGCGCTGGGACGGGCTGGTCGCCCGGGCCGGCGCGCCGAGCCCGGCGGCCGCCCGGCTGCAGCAGCGCAACCGCCTGGCCGAGCTCGCCCGCTCGATCGAGCGCGCCCGGGCCGAGGCCGAGGCCCGCGAGAGCGAGCGCGAGGTCGCCCGCGCGACGGCGCGCGAGGCGGCCGACGCCGCCGAGACGGCGCGCGGCGCGGTCGACGCCGCGTTCGGCGCGCTCGAATCGGCCAGGTCCGAGCACGCGGCGCTGGACCGTCGCCTGGCCGAGCAGCGCTCCAAGCGCGACGGCCTCGACGAGACGGTGGCGACGCTGGAGGCCGAGCAGGCCGGCATCGCCGAGGAGCAGGAGGCCGGCCGCGCGGCGCGCGCCGAGCTCGAGGAGACCGGCGAGCGCCGGGCCCGGATCGCCGAGCTGCGCGCCGAACTGGCCGAGGCCCGCGGCACCCAGGGCGAGCGGCAGAACGCGCTCGATTCGCTGGTGCGCGAGGCCGACGCCCGGCGCCGGCGGCTCGCGGCCATCGACGAGGAGGCGGCGTCCTGGCGCAAGCGGGCCGACGGGGCGGGCGAGCGGCTGGCCGAGCTGGAGCGCCGGGCATCGGCGGAGGACGAGCGGCTCGCCGCGCTCGCCGACCGGCCCGGGGAGATCGCCGGGCAGCGCGCCGCCCTGCAGGAGCGCATCGCCGAGGCCGAGCGCGCGCGCCGGCGCGCCGCCGATGCCCTGGCCGAGGCCGAATCGGCGCAGGCCGAGGCCGACCGGGCGCTCAAGGCGGCCGAATCGGCGCTGGCCGAGAGCCGGGAGGCGCGGGTCCGTGCCGAGGGCGAGGTCTCGGCCGCCAAGTCCGCGCTCGAGGGTATCGACCAGCGCATCCGGGAGCGCCTGGAGGTCGAGCCCGACCGGGTGATGGCCGTCGCCGGGCTGTCGCCGCAGGACGACCTGCCCGAGCTCGCCGCCATGCAGAGCCGGTTGGAGCGCCTGTTGCGCGAGCGCGACACCATGGGGCCCGTCAACCTGCGCGCCGAGACCGAGGCGGCGGAACTCGACGAGCAGATCGCCGGCATGCACACCGAGCGCGACGACCTGATCGCCGCGATCGGCCGGCTGCGCCAGGGCATCTCCAGCCTCAACCGCGAGGCGCGCGAGCGGCTGCTGGCCTCATTCGAGACCGTCGACGGACATTTCCAGTCGCTCTTCGTGCGGCTGTTCGGCGGCGGCAAGGCGCGCCTGGAGCTGACCGACAGCGAGGATCCGCTGGCCGCCGGGCTGGAGATCTACGCCAGCCCGCCGGGCAAGCGGCTGCAGCACCTCTCGCTGCTGTCGGGGGGTGAGCAGGCGCTGACGGCGATCGCCCTGCTGTTCGCGGTGTTCATGACGAATCCGGCGCCGATCTGCGTGCTCGACGAGGTCGACGCGCCGCTCGACGACGCCAATGTGGACCGGTTCTGCACGCTGCTCGACGAGCTCGCCCATGGCGGGGTGACACGCTTCCTGATCGTTACCCACCACCGCATGACCATGGCGCGGGCCGACCGGCTCTACGGCGTGACGATGCCGGAGCGCGGGGTCTCCCAGCTCGTCTCCGTCGATCTGGAGAACGCCGAGCGCCTGCGCCGCACGGCGTGAGGCGGCGGCGGGGAGGGACGGGTGGCGCGGCCGGCGGCGCGCGGGGTCGCGGCAATGGGCGAGGCCCCGCGTCTTGACAGGGTGACGGGGGTGTCACTAAGTTCCCGCGCGCTTCGGCGCCGGGCGACCGATAACGGAGTATTCCGGGCTTTTGGGCGATTCCGATCGCGGTGCACCATCCCCCGGCAACGGGCCGTCACAGGGCCGGGGCTCCGGCCTCGCGGGGCCTGGGAACGGGGGTGCCGACGACGGCGGCTTCGACAAGCGGCTGCGCGCCGCGCAGGCGAAGCGGCGGGCGCGCGAGGGGTCGGACAAGGGCGACTCCGGAATGGGCGCCGGAATGCGGATCGCCGTGGAGCTGGCGGCGGCCGTGGTGGTCGGGACGGGCATCGGCATCGTCCTGGATCGCTGGTGGGGCACGTCGCCCTGGATGTTGATCGCGTTCTTCGTCGTCGGCTGCGCGGCCGGGTTCCTGAACGTCTATCGAACCGCGCAGGAACTCGACCGGCAGGCGAAGGAGCGCAAGGCGGCCGGCCGGGGCGACCGGAACGGCCGGGGATAGAGATCGCGGCCGGGCCGGGCGACCGGGTCGGCCTTCGGGTTCGAGGGGCGCGACGGCTGACCGCCGGCACGCCCTTCGGTTTGACGAACGGGTGTCGGGAACGGGGAGGACCTGCGTGGCCGGTCCGCTGGAACAGTTCGAGGTAAAGCCGATCGTGCCGATCCAGGTCGGATCGCTCGATCTGTCGTTCACCAACTCGTCGCTGTGGATGATCATCGCCGTGGTGGTGATCACCGCCTTCCTGACCTATGCGACGAGCGGGCGCGCGCTGGTGCCGACGCGCCTGCAGTCGATGGCGGAGCTGATATACGAGGCGGTGGCCGCGACCATGCGCGACGCCGTCGGCAGCGAGGGACGGCAGTACTTCCCCTTCGTCTTCACGCTCTTCGTCTTCGTGCTGATCGCCAACCTGCTGGGCATGATCCCCGGCAGCTTCACGGTGACCAGCCACATCATCGTGACCTTCGCGCTGGCGGCCTTCATCTTCGTCGCGGTGACGATCATCGGCGTGGTCCGCCACGGCGCGAAGTTCCTGAGCCTGTTCTTCCCGCACGGCGCGCCGTGGTGGACGGGCATCATCCTGATCCCGGTGGAGATCGTCTCCTACCTGTCGCGGCCGGTGAGCCTGTCGGTCCGTCTCTTCGCCAACATGGTCGTGGGCCATGTGCTGCTGAAGGTGATCGGCGGCTTCATCGCGCTGATGGGCGTCTTCGGCATCGTGCCGTTCATCGCCCTGATCCCGCTGACGGCGCTGGAGATCATGATCGCCGTGATCCAGGCCTACGTCTTCACGGTGCTGACCTGCGTCTACCTCAACGACGCGCTGCACCTCCACTGACGGTCGCGGTGGCCCGACGCGGCCGCCCCGGTCGTTCGACCTTCCGTCCCGCCGGGGCGGGGCATCCCGCCCGATCCGACGTCCCGGCCCAGAGAGTCCCCATAGAGTTCATCGAGAAAGGACAGCGTCATGGAAGCTGAAGCCGCACGTTACCTCGGCGCCGGTCTGGCGGCCATCGGCATGATCGGCGCCGGCATCGGCGTCGGCAACGTCTGGTCCAGCTACATCGGGGCGCTCGCGCGCAATCCGGCGGCCAAGGACGACATCGGCGCCAACATCTGGATCGGCTTCGCGGTCACCGAGGCCATCGCGCTGTTCGCGCTGATCATCGGCCTGATCGCCCTGTTCGGCTGATCCCGCGCCGGCCGGCGCGCCGCCCCGGGCGATCGCCGCCCGTCGGGCGGCGCCGGCCGCGTGCTTCGGCGGTTGTCGGGGGCTGGCCAATCCGGCCGTTCCCGATCGGATGTCCGGAGTACGAACCGCGCGAGACGCGCGAGGGTCCGGCCGCGACGTCGGGCCCGGACCGCATGAGCAATCGGGGCGGCGGCCAACAGGACGCCGTGGCCCGAGGGGGCTGGCATGCCACAGTTCGATCCCTCGAGTTTCGCCAGCCAGATCTTCTGGCTGATCGTCACCTTCGTCATCCTCTACCTGCTGATGTCGCGGGTCGCCTTGCCGCGCATCGGCGAGGTGCTGGAGGAGCGCTCGGAGCGGATCTCCAACGATCTCGACCGGGCGGAGCAGCTCCGCAAGCAGGCCGACGAGGTGGTCGAGCAGTACGAGGCGGCGCTGTCGAAGGCCCGATCGGAAGCCTCCGCGATCATGGCCCAGGCCAACCAGGACATCGCGGCGGCCTCGTCGGAGCGTCAGACCGCCTTCCAGGCCGAACTCGACAAGAAAATCGACGAGGCCGAGGATCGGATCGGCAAGGCGCGTGACGAGGCGATGGGCCAGGTACGCGACATCGCGATCGAGGCGAGCCGCGGCGTCGCGGAGAAGCTGGTCGGAAAGGCGCCGACAGAGGCTCAGGCCCGCAAACAGGTCGACGCCGCCATCAAGCAGACCGCCAGCCAGGAGGCCGGCCGATGATCGACGGGGTTGCCCGGGTGCGCGCCGCGCTCGATCCGATGATGTCCAAGGCCGAGATCGTCGGCGACACGACCAAGATCCGCCTCGCCGAGGCGTCGGGCGACGGCCATGGCGCCTGGCCGGTCGAGATCTGGCTGGCGCTCGCCCTGATCGCCGTCATCGCCATCGCCTGGAAGCCGGCGAAAAGGTCGATCCTCGGCAAGCTCGACGATCGCGCGCGCCGCATTGCCGAGGAGCTGGAGGAGGCCAAGCGACTGCGCGAGGACGCCCAGGCCTCGCTGGCCAATCTCCAGCGCAAGCAGCGCGACGCGATGAGCGAGGCCGAAGAGATCATCGCCCACGCTCGCGGCGAGGCGGAGCGCCTGCGCGCCCAGGCGGCCGAGCAGCTCGAGGAGCAGCTCGCCCGCCGTGAACAGCAGGCCATGGACCGCATCTCCCAGGCCGAGAGCCAGGCGATCGCCGATGTCCGCAACCTGGCCGTCGACGTGGCGATCCGGGCGACGCGTCAGCTCCTCGCCGACCAGGTCGACGAGGCCAAGGGCGCCGCCCTCATCGACGACGCCATCAAGGCGATGCCCGAAAAGCTCCACTGACACCGGCGGCCCGTGCCCTGCCACAGGGTGGTGGGAGCGGTGCGAGACTCGATACGTCGCAGTCGTTCCGGGCACACGGCGCGCCGTGGCGTATAGGCTCCGGCGATATGACAAAGAAGCGGCGGCGGACCCGACCCGACCGCCGCTTTTTTTGCATGAGTGCATACACGTAAAAATCGTTTGCCTTTGGTCAACGGCGTCTACAGGTTATCCATTCGTCAAACTTGCAATACCCTTCTTCATCTCTGTCGCGACATGCCGGGTTCACCCACGACTTTCGCCGACGTCTTCGCCGACCTTCATGCCGATCTCCAGACTCGGCCGGACTTGGCCGATGCGCTGGCCGCTCTCGAAGCCCCTGACGACGCCGCCTTGGAGAGCGAGCGGGCGGTCGATGAGGCGCTGCGCGCCGTCGACGTCCCCGGGCTTGCCCTCCTGGCCGCGCGGGCGACCACGTCGACGGAAATGCTCGCCCTCGCCCAGGCGATCGACGGCTGGTACGGCGCCCGGCGCGCCGGTCTCCGCACGGCGGACGACGAGTTGGCGGAGGCGATCGCGATCCGCCTGGATCGCGACGGCCGGTTGAATGCCGATCCCGACCGCGGCGTCGTGGCGTATCGGCGCCCGCTCTCCGGCCGATGGGCGGACCCGGACCGAGGCTTTCCCGGGGACACGGCCGAGGTCGACCGTGAACCCGATCTGGTCGATGCGTTCGAAGCCCTGTTCGTCCTGCCGCCGACCATTCCGGCAACCGATCCGGATGATCCGGCCGGCGAGCGGGCCGTTCGCTTCGACTTCCTGCCCCTGGGCCGGGACGCCGAACCGTTGCCCGGCCCGGGCGAACTCCTCCGGGTCGGCTTCCTTCCGCTGGCGACCGAGGTGGACGACATCGGCATCAGCCGTTTCTCGGTCGGCGACCGCGAGGTCTACGACGCGGTCGCTCGCCCGCTGAACGAAGCGGTGGCCGGTGGTCTGGAGGCGCTGTCGGAGGCCGGCTGCCACCTGATCGTTCTGCCCGAAATGGCAGTTCACGGCGACACGCTGGAGGTCATTCGGGCTTGGCTGCGGGCGAATGCCGCCGATACCGAGCTCCGCTACGTCCTGGCCGGAACCTCACGGACGCAGGAGGGCACCGGGCCGCCCCGAAATCGGGCTCACCTGCTGAACGCGAGCGGCGAGAGTGTCGCCATCCAGGACAAGCTTGCCCGGTGGAACCTGTCGGCCGACATGGCCCGCCGCTATGGGCTGGCGCCGTGCCCGGAGGCCGATGGCCTCGTTCACGAGCATATCGCCCCCGGCGATCGGATCACGGTCGTCGAGATCCCCGAGTTCGGCCGCCTCGCGGTCCTGATCTGCGAGGATCTGGACCGCTCCGAGCCGGGCACGTGGCTGCGCCGAAACGCGTTGCTGGACCTCCAACTCACGCCCGTCCTCGATTCCGGCCTCGCGCCAGCGCGATGGGCCGGCCGCGCCGGCGCCCGTGCCACGGCGACCGGCCGATGCCGCGTCCTCGTCGCCAACAGCGCCGTGCTCAGCCATCGTCAGAACGCCGCCAACGCGGCCTCCGGCGATTCGAGGCAACATGCCGACTACGGCGTTGGCCTGTGCCTGGACGAGACCGCGGGCGGTATCACCTGCCTGACGTCGACGTTGCCGCTCGACGGCGACGAGACGCATTGCGTCGTCGATTGGTGCCCACAGGAGTGGTCTCGTTTCGAGGGATGACCAGCCGGCATGCGGGTCATGGTCGGGACGTCCCGGGAACTCCTGCGACGTCCTGGGAATGCGATTCAATTGATATCACTTGACAGCCGCGATAGAGTCCCGTCGTCGGATGGCCGACACCCTGGACGGAGATCGACGGATGGCGCTCTCGATGGTGATGAACCGTCTGCTCGACGATGTCGACGCGACGGTTCGTGATCGTAACTGGTCGGCGCTGTCGAAGAATGCCGACGCGCTGAGCCGCCGGATCGCGGATTTCGCGATCACGCGCGACAGGCAGAACATCGTGGCTGTCGATAGGCGGCTTTCCCGGGTCCAGCGACGCCTGCGCGCGGCGAAATCCACTGATGCCGATGCGGCGGAGCGCGCGGCCTACGTCTCGGCGCTCGTGACACTCCTGCGTCATGCCGCCGACGAGTTGGAGGCGATGGAGGCCCGCAGGGCGCCGCTGGGCGACAACGCGCGTGCCGTTCTGCGCTGTCTCGCGGAACAGAACCGAGGCGTGAACAACAGCGCAGTCGCCGACGCGACCGGCATCGCGCCCGAGACGGTCTCGCGCCAGCTCCGAGCGCTCGAAGACAAGGGCTTCGTCACCCGACGGCGCCGCGGGAAGGCGACGGAAAACGCGATCACCGAGGCGGGGCGGCAGGCGCTGGGCTGATGCTCCGGGGGCCTCGCCCGCCGCCGCTCACGCCGCGTGCTTCGGCGTGGCCGGGGGGTGGCGGCCGGCTTCGTCCAGGTCGACCCGGATCGAGAGGTAGTTGAGCAGGTCGCGCAGGGTGACCACGCCGACCAGCCGCGTCCGGTCGACCACGTAGAGATGCCCCGCCCCCCGGCGGCGCATGCGGTCCAGCGCGTCGGCGGCGTCGCCATCGGGCGCGACGATTCCGTCCTCGCCCGGATCCTCCATCACCTCGCGCACCGTCCGGTCGGACGCCGCCTCGCCGTCGGCCTCCAGGGCGTGCTTGACGTCGGCGACCGAGACGACGCCGATCAACCGTTCGTCGGCGACGACGGGGAAGCTCTTGAAGTAGTAGCGGTAGAAATAGTCCCCGATCAGCCGCTCCAGCGGCAGCTCGGGCGCCACGGCCACGGGCTCGGCCCGCATGAACCGGTCGACAGAGGCGCCGGAGAGCACCGAGCGGGTCGTCTGGTGCTGAATCTGCCCCGCCGCGGCGGCCCGGATGAACAGCCCGAGCACGAAGTACCAAACGCCGCCGATGGCGTTGCCGCTGACCAGGTTCACGAGCCCCAGCGCCATCAGCGCGAAGGCGAAGGCCGAGCCGGCCCCCGCCGCGACCCGCGTCGCCCAGACGATGTCGCCGCGCCAGCCCCACAGGGCGGCGCGCAGCATCCGCCCGCCGTCGAGCGGGAAGGCCGGCAGCATGTTGAACAGGGCGAGCAGCCCGTTGATCGCGGCCAGGTAGGACAGCACGATCGCCACCGGCGGGACGCCCCCGTCTCCTCCCCCGCCCCCGGTCGCCGCCAGCCCGCCGGCCAGGCTCGCCAGCAGGCCGAAGCCGATGGCGACGGCGACGCTCATCGCCGGGCCCGCGATCGCCATCAGGAACTCGCCCTTGGCGCTCGTCGGCTCCTTCTCCATCTCCGCGACGCCGCCGAAGACGAACAGGGTGATGCCCCGGATCGGCATGTCGTAGCGCCGCGCGACCAGGGAGTGGGCGAGCTCGTGCACCACGATCGAGAAGGCGAGGCCGATCAGCCCGATCACGCCCATCGACCAATAGGTCGCGGGCTCGAGCCCCGGCGCGACGCTCGGGAAGTAGCCGGCGGCGAGCGACCAGACGATCAGGACGGCGAGCAGCAGCCAGCTCGCGTCGACCTTGACGTCGAAGCCGAAGAGGCTGAACAGCCTTATCGATGGCGCGAACACGTCCGTGACACTCCCCTCCGGGCACCGATCCGCCGATTCCGCTCGGCCCCGGTCCGAGCGCGCCGCGCATCGGTGCTTGAATCCTTGCCGTTAACGTGGTTTCCAGACTTGTGGGGCGCAAGCAGGGCCTCCCGGGGCCGACAGGCCCGCGCCCCGTGCTCAACGAGCGGAGGGGATCATGGCGGCTGAACGCGTGCCCGAGCCGAGCGACGCGGCAATCCGGGAACGGGCCTATCTGATCTGGGAGCGCGAGGGCAAGCCCCAGGGCCGCGAGGCCGATCACTGGGACCGGGCGCGCTGGGAACTCCTGGGCGAGGCCGCCAAGGCGGCCGGGCTGACCGAGGCCGAGGACGAGGCGCCGGCCGCCCCCGCTCCCGCTCCGGCCCCCGCTTCGGCGAAGAAGCCGCGCTCGGCCAAGGCGCCAGCCGCGAAGGCGCCGGCGAAGTCACCAGCGGCCAAGTCACCGGCTGCCAAGGCACCGGCTGCCAAGGCACCAGCGAAGGCGGCCGGCTCAGGCAAGACCGTGAAAGCGAAGGCGCCGGCTGCCGCCGAGACCCCCGCCGCGAAGAAGGCGCCTTCGACGAAGAAAGCCCCTGCCGCCAAGCCGAAATCGAAGCGCTGACCGCCGCGGCTACGCGGTCGCGCCGGCCTCGTCGAGCCGATCCAGCAGCCGCGCCCGGGTCGCGTCGTCGACGAAGGCCGCTGCGATTGCCGTGCGCGTCAGGCCGAGCAGATCGTCGTCCTCGAGGCCGTAGAGCGCCGCCGCCTCGGCGTATTCCCGGCCCAGGCTCGTGTCGAAATAGGGCGGGTCGTCGCTGTTCAGCGTCACCCGCACGCCGGCGTCGCGCAGCGCCGGGAAGGGGTGGCGCGACCGGTCCGGATAGAGGCCGGTGGCCACGTTGCTGCCCGGGCACACCTCCAGCACGATCCCGCGCTCGGCGATCTCGGCGACGAGGTCCGGGTCCTCGATGGCGCGCACGCCATGGCCCAGCCGGGTGACGGGCAGGGCGAGCGCGGCCCGGATGCTGTCCGGCCCGGCCCATTCGCCGGCGTGCACGGTGCAGGCGAGCCCGGCCTCCTCCGCGGCGGCCCGGAACGCCTCGGCGAACAGGCCCGGCGGCCAGTTCGCCTCGTCGCCGACCAGCCCGAAGCCGGTGACCAGCGGATGCGGCTCCGCCACGACCCGGCGGGCGACGTCCATCACCGCCGCCACGCCGCGGTGGCGCACGCCGACGACGATCAGCCGCGCCTCGATCCCCGTCGCCGCGCGGGCCTCCTCGACGCCTTGCGCGATGCCGGCGAGCTGGTCGGCGTAGTTCAGGCCCGCCGCCGCCGCGTGGTCGGGCGAGACGGTCAGCTCGGCATAGATCGCGCCCTCGACCGCCAGGCCCTCCAGATAGGCGCGGGTCACGAGGCGGTAGTCGTCGATCGTGCGGATGACGCCGGAGACGGCGTCGTAGACCCTGAGGAAAACGACGAAATCCGACCAGCGGTACCCACGATCGCCGGCGAACAGGTCGTCGGGCAGGGCGATCCCGTGCCCGGCCGCGAGGCGCCGGATCAGGTCCGGCCCGACCGTGCCCTCCAGATGGACGTGCAGTTCCGCCTTGGCGATGCGGCCGGCGGCGCTGCTGCCGGGGGCGACGCGTCCGGGGTCGTTCGCGGTCATGGCGACGCCTTTCCCGCCCGGGCGAGCCGGGTCTCCCGATGAAGCACGTAGAGCCCGCTCGCCACGACCACCGCGGCGCCCAGCAGGACGATCGGGTCCGGCCGGTCGGCGAAGACCAGGTAGCCGTAGAGCAGGCCCCAGAGGATCTGGGTGTACTGGAAGGGGCTGACCACCGCGACCGGCGCCCGGCGATAGGCCTCGGTCATGAAGAGCTGGCCGATCCCGCCCAGGATGCCGATCCCGGCCAGCAGCCCCAGCTCGGTCAGGCTCGGCGTGACCCAGACGAAGGGCAGCGCGACCACCGAGACCACGATCGACGTCACGATGAAATAGAACACGATGGCGCCGTTCGACTCGGTCCGGCTCAACTGCCGGACCATGATCATGGCGAAGGCGTAGAAGACGACCGCCGCCAGCACGACGAGGCCGCCCGGCCCGAAGGCGTCGCCGCCCGGGCGCAGGACGACGAGCACGCCGGCGAAGCCGAGGATCACCGCCGCCCAGCGCCGCGGCCCCACCCGTTCGCCCAGCAGCGGCACGCTCAGCGCCGCGATCGCGAGCGGCGCGGCGAAGAGGACGGCATAGGCCTCCGTCAGCGGCAGCAGCGTCAGCCCGGTGAAGAAGCACAGCAGGAAGGCGACCATCAGCAGCGACCGGCCGATATGTCCCCAGAACCGGTCGGTCTTCAGCGAGGCGACGCCGCCCTCGGCCCGGATCACGAGCGACAGGGGCAGCAGGGCGAAGACGCTGCGGAAGAAGAAGATCTGGACCGGCGTGAACGTGTCGCCCAGGAACTTGATGGCCGTGTCCATGGTCGAGAAGATCGCGATCGCCACCAGGATCGCCGCGATCCCGCGGCCGGGCGCGTTGTCGTCCCGGCTACCGCCGCGCGGTGGGGGCGGGGCGGCGCCCGGTGTCTCCACGGTCATCGGGGGGCCTCCTCGCCCTGGTCCTCCGGGGTGGCCGGCGCCTCGACCGATGCGGCGGCGACCGGTGCGGTCGGGGCACCGGCCGTCGGCGCGGTGCCGCCGCGCCGGTGCTCGCGATGGAGGATGTACAGGCCGCTCGCTACGACGACGGCGGTGCCGGCCCATGTCCAGCCGTCGGGCAGGTCGCCCCAGATCGCGAAGCCGAAGGCCACGCCCCAGACCATGGCGGAGTATTCGAACGGCGCCAGTACCGCGACCGGCCCGCCGCGCAGCGCGGCGGCCAGCAGGATCGTGCCGACCCCGCCGAGAATCCCGGTCACCGCGAGCAGGCCGAGATCGGCGAGGCTCGGCCGCGTCCATACGCCCGCGAGCAGCAGGCCGGAGACGGCCAGCGTGACCAGCGTCGGATAGACCGTGATCGCGGCCGGCGACTCCGTTCGGCTGTGCAGGCGCATCAGCCCGACCATCAGGGCGTAGCCGAAGGCCCCGGCGAGCGCCGCCGCCGCGCCGATCGACACGAAGCCGTCGATCCCGCCGCCCCCCGGCCGCACGATCAGCAGCACGCCGCAGAAGCCGACGGCGACCGCGCTCCACCGCCGCGCGCCGACCCGTTCGCCCAGCAGCGGGACGCTCAGCGCCGTGACGAACAGCGGCGCGGCGAAGGCGATGGCGTAGGCGTCGGCCAGCGGCAGGTAGGCGAAGGAGAAGAAGAAGCTGAACGCCGTCGCCGTCCCGACCAGCCCGCGCAGCAGATGGGCGCCGGGCCGCCGGGTCCTCAGCGCGGCGATCCCGCCCCCGCGCGCCACCAGGAAGGCCAGCGGGATCATCGCGAAGCCGGCGCGGAAGAACAGGATCTGGAGCGTGTGGTAGTCCGCCGACAGCCACTTGATCGCCACGTCCATGAGCGACAGGACGAGAATCGCCATGCAGTAGAGCCCGATCGCGCGCAGGTGCGTGGTCGGGGCCGCCGCCGCGGCGCCGTCGCGGGCGGTCGAGGTCACCGCCATTGCCCGGTCACCCGGCCGCGACGGTCTCGAGGACCGGCGGGGCCGCGGCGTCGGCCGGCGCCGTCTCGCCCAGGGTGACCGCGGCGCGCAGCCGCTCCGCCGCCGCCTGGGCCGCCGCCTCGTCGCGGGCATGGACGATCGCCAGGTGGCGCTCGCCGGGGCCGACCCGCTCGCCCGGCTCCGCCACCTCGGTGAAGCCCACCGACGGGTCGACCGTGTCGTCGGGTGCCCGCCGCCCGCCGCCGAGGCGTACGATCGCGACGCCGACGGCGCGGGTGTCGATCGCGGTGACGATGCCGGTCCCGGCCGCCATCACCTCCCGGCGGACCGGGGCCACCGGCAGATGCTCGCGCCGGCGGGCCAGGAAGTCCGCCGGGCCGCCCAGCGCGGCGACCATGCGGTCGAACCGCTCGGCCGCGCGCCCGTCGGCCAGCGCGGCCTCGGCCCTGCGCCGGCCCTCGGCCGCGTCGGTGGCGAGGCCGCCCAGCGCCAGCAGCTCCCCGGACAGGGCGAGGGTGACCCCCACCAGTCGCGGCTCCGCCGGCTCGCCCGTCAGGATCGTCGCCGCCTCCTCGATCTCGACCGCGTTGCCGGCGGTGCGGCCCAGCACCCGGCCCATGTCCGTGATCAGCGCCCGGGTCGGCAGTCCGGCGCCGACCGCGACCTCGACCAGCGATCGGGCGAGACGCCGGCTGTCCTCGAGCTCGGCGAAGAAGGCGCCCGAGCCGGTCTTCACGTCGAGCACCAGGGCGTCGAGCCCGGCGGCCAGCTTCTTCGACAGGATCGAGGCGGTGATCAGGTCCAGGCTCTCGACCGTGCCGGTGGTGTCCCGGATCGCGTAGAGGCGCCGGTCGGCGGGCGCGATGTCCGGCGTCGCGCCGACCACGGCGCAGCCCGCCTCGCGCACGACGCGCTCCAGCCGGTCGAGATCCGGCGTCGAGTCGTAGCCGGGGATCGAATCGAACTTGTCGAGCGTTCCCCCCGTATGGCCGAGCCCGCGGCCCGAGATCATCGGGACATAGCCGCCGCAGGCGGCGATCACCGGCGCCAGGACCAGGCTGGTCTTGTCGCCGACGCCGCCCGTCGAATGCTTGTCGAGCACCGGGCCGTCGAGGCTCTTGGCCGACCAGTCGAGCACGGTGCCCGAGCGCGTCATGGCCCGGGTCAGGGCGACCCGTTCGTCGACGCTCATGCCCTTCAGGCAGACCGCCATGGCGAAGGCGGCCGCCTGGCCCTCGGTCACCGACCCGTCGGCGATGCCGGCGACGAAATCGGCGAGCTCGGCCGCGTCCAGGGCGCCGCCGTCGCGCTTGGTGCGGATCGTCTCCTGCGGCAGGAACGCGTCGGACACTGGGCTGGGCCTTTCGGGCTCGGGCGGGGCGGTGGGCGGACAGGGAATGACGGCCCCCGAGTGATACGCCTTGCCGCGCTCGCGATCCAGGGCAGGAGCCGCCGCGCCGGGTCCGGGCCCGGCTTGACGCTGCGGAAGGCCGGACTCAGATGAGGCGCCGGATGCGACGACGCCGCATGGGCGGGCATCAGGCCGCCCATCCGACCCGATTCGATCGACCGGCGCTGCGAAAGAGGGGCGTTCCACGGGATCAGCATCGACGGCGACGCATCGACGGTGACACAGCGGCCGCCACGAGGGGGCGCCATGAAGACACGCACCGCTTTCGGCATGGCGGCGCTGGGCGCCGGCATCATCGCGATCACCTACGGCCTCGCCCGGTTCGTCTTCGGCCTCGTGCTGCCGGCGATCCGCGCGGATCTGGGCATCGGCACCGACATCGCCGGGATCATCGGCGCCGTTCCGTTCCTGAGCTTCATCGGCGCGATCGCCGTCGGCCCGGCAGTGGCGGGCCGCCTCGGCACGCGCGACGGCGCCGCGCTCTCGGCCGGGCTGGCCGCGCTCGGCCTGGCCGCGATCGCGGCGGCGCCGGGGCCGATTGTCCTCATCGCGGGCGTGGCGGTCTGCGGAATCGCGACCGGCCTGTCCTCGCCGATCATGGCCCGCGCGGTCCACACCACCGTCCGCCCGGCGCTGCGTGGACGCGTCGACGCCACCGTCAATGCCGGGGCGGCCGCCGGGATCGCGGTCGCCGTGCCGGCGACGATCCTCCTTCAGGACGCGTGGCGCCAGATCTATGCGAGCTATGCCGCGCTGGCCGCGGTGGGGGTGATCGCCGCCCTGATCCGGCTGCCGCGCCGGTCTGAAGAGCCCGATCCCGTCTCGAGCCCTGAGTGCCCGGCGTCGCCGCTCACCCCGGTCCGCCGGGCGGCGATCGCCCGGCTGAGCGCGGCAGCCATGGCGATGGGCTTCGTCAGCGCGATCTACTGGGTCTTCGCGCCCGACCTGACGGTGACCGAGGGCGCCGCCTCGCCGCATGCCGGCGCCTGGATGTGGCTGGCGGTCGGACTCGGCGGCCTCGCCGGCGGTGCCGCGGGCGACCTGCTCGACCGGCTGGGCGTGGCGGCGAGCCATGCGCTCGCCATGGTGATCCTGTCGGCCTCGCTGGTCGTGCTCGCCGCCGAGCCCGGCGATCCCGCGGCGGCGATGGTCTCCGCCGCCACCTTCGGCGCCGCCTACGTGATGCTGAGCGGGCACTATCTCGTCATGGGAACGCGGATCCTGGCGGACCGTCCGGCGCTCGGCCCGGTGCTGCCGCTGATCGCCACCGCCTCCGGCCAGGTCGTCGGCGCGGCGGCGAGCGGCAAGGCGATCGCCGAGTCCGGCCATGTTCCCGCGTTCCTCGCCTTCGCCGCCTTCGGCATCGTGGTCGCCGTCCTGTCCTACGCGACCTTCCTGGAGATCCGCCGGCGCGTCGGGCTCGCCCCCGCGCAGTAGCCGCCCGGCCGTCACCCGCTCCGGCCCGTCACCCGCCGAAGAACACGTCGCCGGCGGTGATTCGGGTCAGCGTGCCGTCGTCGCGGCGCAGCAGCAGGGTGCCCTGGCCGTCGATCGACTCGAACACGCCGGTCAGGTCCTCGGCCGGGTCGTCGGTCAGGCGCACGCGGATCGGCCCTCCCAGGCGGTGCAGGCGGGCGAGATAGGCCTCGCGCACCGCGCCGAGGCCGCCGGCCGCCCAGGCGTCGAACCGGGCCAGCAGCCGCTCGGCCAGGGCGTCGCGCGCCGTCTCCGGGGCGACCGGGCCCAGCCCCGCGCCGGCCAAGCTGATCGGCGGGAAAGCGCCGCCGGCCGGCGGGCAGGCGACCAGGTTGAGCCCGACGCCGATCACCGCCCAGTCGCGCCCGCCGGCGTCGCGCCCGGCCTCGAGCAGAAGGCCGGCCAGCTTGCCGCCGTCGAGCAGCACGTCGTTGGGCCATTTCAGGCGCAGCCGGTCGCCCGCCCCGGTCACCCGGTCGACCGCCTCCGCCACGGCGAGCGCGGTGACCATCGACAGGGTGCCCAGCACCGGCCAGGACGCCTCGGGCCGCAGGAGGAGGGAGAAGTAGAGATTGCCGTCCGGGCTGTCCCAGCCCCGGCCGCGGCGACCCCGCCCCGCGGTCTGGCGCGTCGCGGTGACCAGCGTGAAGGCCGGCGCGCCGGCATCGGCCAGCGCCCGGGCATCGGCGTTGGTGCTGCCGGTCTCGGCCTTCGAATGGAGGTGGAGGCGCTCTGGCAGCATGGGCGGTTCCGGTCGGGGCTCGTGTGACCGGCGTCGCCTCGCGCGTTCCCTTTCCCCAGGGGAAAGGCGGCGGTGGGCCTCGCCGGTTTCGGGCCGTCCTGATACCCCGGATGCCGGCCACGAAAAAGGGCCCGCCTGGCGGGGCGGGCCCTTTCCCGTTCGGTGACGAGCGAGAGCGCTTTCGCGACCTCAGCCCTCGTCGGTCTCGGCCGTGGTTTCCGGCAGGATCACCGGGGTCGACGGGGCCGGCGTCGCCGCCTCGGCGGTCTCCACCGGCTCGGTCGTCGGAACGGGGGTCATCTTCGCCATGCCCTGATACGACGCGCACTGGGCGGCGGCGGTGCCGGCGACGCCGGCGACGAGCGCGGCGGCCGCGGAGGCGGCAAGAATCTTACGCATGAAATCCTCCGTCGTTGCTGATATGGCATGATGGAGTATGGCACGCCCGCGCCCGGGTTCAATCCGCCCGGCGGAAAACGACCGATCGTTGCACGCGTCCGGCGCGCGGGCCCTGGAACCGGTGGCCGGCTCGGGCCCGGGGCCCGGGCTCAGTTCACCGCGTCCTCGACGGCGCGGCCGGAATCCTTCACGTCAGCGCCGATGCCCCGGATCGTATTGTCGCAGGCGGCGAGCGCGCCGGCTCCGAAGACGAGGGCGAGCACGAGCAGGGCGGGGCGGAGCAGGGTCTTGGTCACGGCGATGTCACTCCGAGGCGGACGTTCCGCCCGGCACCCGGGCGGCGGAATTGAGGATGGCGCGGCACGGGCCCCGAGGGTGGCGTCACCGCGCAACGATATTAATGCGAAGAGATATGCGCCACACGCGGGATCGTGGCAAGGCTTGCCTATCGGGCGCGCGAGGCGAGGGAATCAGACCCGCCAGCCGAGGTGGATCGCCGCGATCCCGCCGCTGAGATTGACGTGACGCGGCCGGGCCAGCCCGGCCGAGGCCATGCGCTCGATCAGGCTCTGCTGGTCGGGAAAGCGCCGGATGCTCTCGATCAGGTAGTCGTAGCTCTCCCGGTCGCCGGCGATCCAGGCGCCCAGCCGCGGGATCACCGCGCGGGAATAGGCGTCGTAGGCGGCGGCCAGCGCCGGCACGGCGACCCGGCTGAACTCCAGGCAGGCGAAGCGGCCGCCCGGCCGCAGCACGCGCCGCGCCTCGGCCAGGGCCGCGTCGATCCGCGTGACGTTGCGCAGGCCGAAGGCGATGGTCACCAGATCGGCGCTGCGGTCGCCGAAGGGCAGGGATTCGGCGTTGCCGACGACGACGTCGAGCCCGCCGACGAGGCCGCGGTCGATCGCCCGATCGCGGCCGACCCGCACCATCGGCTCCGACAGATCGCAGATCGTGACATGGGCCGTGCGGCCCGTCGCCTCCATCAGCCCGAAGGCGATGTCGCCGGTGCCGCCGGCGAGGTCGATCACCCGCTCGCCCGGCCGCGGCGCCGTCAGCGCGATGAAGCGACGCTTCCAGAGGCGGTGCACGCCGCCGGACATGAGGTCGTTCATCAGGTCGTAGCGCCCGGCCACGCTGGCGAAGACGTCGCGCACGCGGTCCGTGTGCTCGCGCGCGCCGACGCGGTCGTCGCCGAACCAGGTGGTCGGGTCTTCGGCGTCGGCGGGTCGGTCGGCGGCGGGGCGTTCGGATGCGGTCATGACGGCCGACCATAGCGTCGGATCGGCCGTCCTGCTATAGCCGGGCCATGCCCGAACTGCCGGAAGTCGAGACGGTCCGGCGCGGTCTCTCCGTGGCGCTCGACGGGCGTCGCCTCGCCCGCGTCGTCCAGCGCCGCGCCGATCTGCGCTACCCCCTGCCCGAGCGGCTGCCCGAGCGGCTGGTCGGCCGGCGGGTGGAGCGCATCGACCGGCGCGCCAAGTACCTGCTGATCCGGCTCGACGACGGCCAGGTGCTGATGGTCCATCTCGGCATGTCGGGGCGGATGACGGTGACCGCCTCGCCCGGCCCGCCGCCCGGCGCCCACGACCACATCCTGCTGGAGACCGACGACGGCACGCTGGTCGCGTTCAACGATCCGCGCCGCTTCGGCATGGTCGACCTGCTCGACGCTGCGGCGCTGGCGAGCCACCCGGCGCTGTCCCGCCTCGGCCCGGAGCCGCTGTCCGACGCCTTCACGGCCGAGTACCTGACCGGGCGGCTGGCCGGCCGGTTCACGCCGATCAAGGCGGCGCTGCTCGACCAGACCGTGGTCGCCGGGCTCGGCAACATCTACGCCTGCGAGGCGCTGTTCCACGCCGGCGTCTCGCCCAAGCGCATGGCCGCCAGCGTCGCCGGCAAGCGCGCCGCCCGGCTGGTGCCGGCGATCCGCGCGGTGCTGGAGCGCGCCATTGCCGCCGGCGGGTCGTCGCTGCGCGACTACGTCCAGGCCAATGGCGAGCTCGGCTACTTCCAGCACGCCTGGGCGGTCTACGACAAGGAGGGGCTGGCGTGTCCGGGCTGCACCTGCGACCTAGCGCGCACCGGCGGCATCCGCCGCATCGTCCAGTCCAACCGGTCGACCTTCTACTGCGCCTCCCGCCAGCGCTGAGGACCGGGCGCGTGGGGCGAATTCGGGTATTGAGGCGGGCCGGCGCCCAAGGTACACCGCGCGTCGTGGCGCGGCGGGGTCTCGGCCCGGCCGCGCGCGCCATCTTCGCCGAGCAGGAGCATCCGCGGCCATGGCCTACCAGACGCTGATCGTCGAGACGCGCGGCAATGTCGGTCTGATCACGCTCAACCGGCCGAAGGCGCTCAACGCCCTCAACGCTGCCCTGATCGGGGAGCTGACCCAGGCGCTCGACGCCATGGAGGCCGACGAGGAGGTCGGCGCCATCGTCCTGACCGGCTCGGAGAAGGCCTTTGCCGCCGGCGCCGACATCAAGGAGATGGCGACCAAGACCTACATGGAGGCCCTGTCGCAGAACTTCATCGCGAGCTGGCAGCGCCTCGCCGCGACGCGCAAGCCGACGATCGCGGCGGTCAACGGCTACGCGCTGGGCGGCGGCTGCGAGATCGCGCTGATGTGCGACATCGTCCTGGCCGGCGACGGGGCGAAGTTCGGCCTGCCCGAGGTGACGATCGGCACGATCCCGGGGTCCGGCGGCACCCAGCGCCTGACCCGCGTCGTCGGCAAGGCCAAGGCGATGGAGATGGTGCTGACCGGCCGCAACATGACCGCCGAGGAGGCCGAGCGCGCCGGCTTGGCAAGCCGGATCGTGCCGGCGGGCGACCTGGTCGACGAGGCCCTGCGCGTCGGCGAGCGCATCGCCCACATGTCGCGCCCGATCGTCATCCTGGCCAAGGAAGCGGTCAACCGCGCCTACGAGAGCGCGCTCGCCGACGGGCTCGCCTTCGAACGCCGGCTGTTCCACTCCACCTTCGCGACGGAAGATCAGAAGGAGGGCATGGCGGCGTTCATCGAGAAGCGCCAGCCCGACTTCAAGGACCGCTAGGCGAGGACCGGCGCGGACCGGCGATGTCTCCGCGCGGCGCCGACGCGGCGCTTGACGGCGGGCGGAGAGCCGCCTATAAGGCCGCCTCTCGCGCTGCCCGGCCGGTCCGGGGGCGCCCCGAAACAGCCGGGATCCGGGCCGCCGACCGGCGGCGCGGCGGAGCCCGGGAAACGGCAGCGACGGTTCTCTAACCGATGGGCGCGAACCGTGCGCCCCGGTCGGCGACCAGGGACGATCATGGCGAACACCGTACAAGCGAAGAAGCGCATCCGGCGGAACGAGCGGCGCACGCTCATCAACCATGCCCGGATCAGCCGCATCCGGACCTTCTCCAAGAAGGTCGAGCTGGCGATCGCGAGCGGCGACCGGACCGCGGCCGAGGCCGCGCTCAAGGCGGCCGAGCCGGAGATACGGCGCGGCGTGACCAAGGGTGTCGTCCACCGCAACACCGCCTCGCGCAAGATTTCGCGTCTCACCAAGCGGGTGCGCGCGCTCTGAGCGAGAGCATTCCGGCGGTGCCCGCCATGGGCTGCCGCCGAACCCGGCTCGAGCGTTTCGGGTCGTTGCAGAGGTCGCGCCATCTGGCGCGGCCTTTTTTATTTTTCAATGACTTGTAACGCCCGTATCGGTCAGTGTGTCGTGAGTCGACGGGCCGGCGAACGGATTTTGCTTTTTTCCATGGTCCCGATTTGTTCGGTTGCCAGCCCGGAGAGTCGCGGCTAATGTGACGCCTGGATGTCGCGCAGTACTTGTTAATCAAGGTGGAATATGCGTCATCAGACGAGCGGAGGATCAGAGCCGCTTTTAAATATAAAGCTCAATAAATTCTGATCCCTTCACACCGCACTCTTCAAGTTTCACTTGAAATCCGAGAGAGAAGGACGAGACGGGGAGCCAATTCCCGCCAAAAGGGGGCATTTGTCAAATCATGAAGCAACGAGCGGAACACGCCGCCGGTCATCCTGGCGCGGCCTTGCCGACAATCCTTCGGACCCTGATCCGGGCTTCAGGCCCGGTTCCCGCCGGCAGCGGGATCGCCGATCCCCCCAGAGCCTCCGCGCCTTAGGGCGCGACGGCCCCGCACCGTCGCGCTCCGGCGCCGAGCCGTCACGCGGGTCTGCCCGGCATGGGGCGCCGGTCCCGGCGCCCGTGGTCCGACAAGAATACGCACGGAGGTCGAAAGAGATGCCGACCGGGTTCGGGATCGATCAGCAGTGGGCGCGCGTGCGGGGCCGTCTACGGGACGAGGTGGGCGACGCCGCCTATCGGAGCTGGCTGAAGCCGCTGACCCTGGCCTCCGTCGATGACGGCGAAGTGCGCATCGCCGTGCCGACGCGCTTCATGCGCGACTGGATCCTGACCCACTACGCCGATCGCATCCGCGACCTCTGGGCGCGCGAGAATGCCGAGATCCATGCCGTCGACGTGGTCGTCGCCCGCGCGCCGGCCCCGGCGCCGAGCGCGCGCCAGGTCGACGGCGAGGCGCCCTGCGCCGCCATGGCCGCCGTCGAGACGCCGGCCGCCCGCCGGCCCTCGCCCGGCCGCGGCACCGAGACGGGCAGCGGGGCGGGCAGCGGGATCGACGGCGTGGAGTCCTTCGGCGCCCCGCTCGACAAGCGCTTCACCTTCGACCGCTTCGTCACCGGCAAGCCCAACGAGCTCGCCTACGCGGCCGCGCGGCGCGTGGCGGATGCGACCCAGGTCACCTTCAATCCGCTCTTCCTCTACGGCGGCGTCGGCCTGGGCAAGACCCACCTGATGCACGCCATCGCCTGGGAGATCGGCCGGCGGCACCCGGACCGCAAGGTGCTCTACATCTCCGCCGAAAAGTTCATGTACCAGTTCATTCGGGCGGTCCGGTATCGCGACACGGTCAGCTTCAAGGAAATGTTCCGCACGGTCGACGTTCTCATGATCGACGACGTCCAGTTCATTTCCGGCAAGGATTCCACGCAGGAGGAGTTCTTCCACACCTTCAACGCCCTCGTCGACCAGAGCCGGCAGGTCGTCATCTCCGCCGACAAGAGCCCGTCCGACCTGGAGGCGATGGAGGAGCGGCTGAAGTCCCGCCTGGGCTGGGGCCTCGTCGCCGACCTGCACCCGACCAACTACGAGCTGCGCCTGGGCATCCTGCAGTCCAAGGCCGAGCAGTTCCGCGGCGTGACGATTCCGCCCAAGGTGATCGAGTACCTCGCCCATCGGATCACCTCGAACGTCCGCGAGCTCGAGGGGGCGCTGCACCGCATCGTCGCCCATGCCGAGCTGGTCGGCCGGCCGATCACGCTGGAGAGCGTCAACGAGCTGCTCCACGACCTGCTGCGCGCCTCCGATCGCCGGGTGACCATCGACGAGATCCAGAAGCGCGTCGCCGAGCACTACAATGTCAAGGTCTCCGACATGCACTCGGCGCGGCGGTCGCGCTCGGTCGCCCGGCCGCGCCAGGTGGCGATGTACCTCTCCAAGCAGCTCACCGCCCGGTCCCTGCCGGAGATCGGCCGCAAGTTCGGCGGCCGCGACCACACGACCGTGATGCACGCGGTCAAGAAGATCGAGGAGCTGTGCTCGACGGACAACGGCTTCGCCGAGGACGTGGACCTGCTCCGCCGCATGCTGGAGCACTGAGCCGGGCGGCGCCCGGCCGAGGGCGGTGGCGCCGTGCCGGGCTTCAGCCGGTGCCGCGGCCGCCGGCGGCGGGCACGATGTCCTCCAGCTCCGCGTAGTCCTGGTCGCGCAGCCGGGCGAGCAGCCGGTCGATGTCCTCGTCGGCCGCGCCGGCGGTGCGCAGGACCGCGTGGCCGAGCTGCAGGCTCGCCTCCAGCGTCTCCGGCACGATGCTCGACGCCCCGGCGTTCATCAGCGAGCGGCCGTGCTCCCGGTCATGGGCCCGCGCCACGATGTGCAGCGCCGGGTAGTGCTGGCGCAGCCCGTGGACCACGCGCTCGGCCGCCATCGGCTGGTCGATGGTGACGACGACCGCGCGGGCGGTGTCCACATGGGCGCGGCGCATCACGTCGGGCTGGGCGACGTTGCCGTAGAAGACCAGCCGGCCGCGCTGGCGCGCCGCGGCGACCCGGCTCGGGTCCAGATCCAGGGCGACGTAGGGGATCTCGCGCTCGGCCAGCAGCCGGGCGATGGTCTGGCCGACCCGGCCGAAGCCGGCAATGACCACGTGGTCGCGCAGACCCTCGCTCTCCGCCGACAGGGTCTCGGGCGCGGCCAGGGCGCCGCGCTCCAGCCGGTGCTGGAGGCGTCGGCCGAGACCGGCGAGAAAGGGCGTGGCGATCATGCTCAGGATCACCACGACGACGACCAGCTGGCCCGTCGGCTGCGCCACCACCCCCTCGGTCATGGCGAGGCCGACGATGACGAAGGCGAACTCGCCGCCCTCCGCGAGCAGCAGGCCGATACGCAGCGCGGCCGGGGCGCCGACGCCGAAAAGCCGGCACAGCGCGACGACGATGGCCGCCTTGAGCGCCAGCAGCCCGATCACCAGCAGGACGATCAGCCCGGCCTGCTCTAGGATCAGGGCCGGGTCGACCAGCATGCCGACGGTCATGAAGAAAAAGCCGAGCAGGATGCCGCGGAACGGCTCGATGTCGGCCTCGACCTGGTGGCGGTACTCGGTGCCGGCGAGCATTAGCCCGGCCAGGAAGGCGCCCAGCGCCATGGACAGCCCGAAATGATGGGTCGTCCAGCCGGTCCCGAGCGCGACCAGGAGGGCGAGCGCGGCGAAGACCTCCCGGTTGTGCGTGCGCGCGGCCAGGCGGAAGACCGGGCGCAGCAGCAGCCGGCCGATCAGCGCGATCGCCGCGACCGCCAGCGCCGCGCGCAGCAGCGCCATGCCCAGCGCCGTCGCCAGGTCGCCGCCGTCCATGCCGAGCAGCGGCACCAGCGCCAGGATCGGGGCCACGGCGATGTCCTGGAGCAGCAGGATCGAGAAGCTGATCCGCCCGACCCGGGCCAGCATGTCGCCGTGCTCGCTGAGCAGCTGGAGGACGACGGCGGTGGAGGACAGGGCGAGCGCGGCGCCGATCACCACCGCGGCCTCGCCGGGCAGGCCGAAGCCGAAGAACCCGATCCCGCCGATCGCCACGCCGCTGATGACGACCTGGGCGGTGCCCAGGCCGAAGATGTGGTGGCGCATGGCGCGCAGGCGCTCGATCGAGAGCTCGAGCCCGATCGTGAAGAGCAGGAAGACCACGCCGAACTCCGCCAGGGCGGAGACCTCCGGCCCGCTGCCCACGACGCCCAGGCCGTAGGGGCCGATGATCGCGCCGGCGGCCAGATAGCCCAGCACCGCGGAGAGCTTGGCGCGCTGGAAGAGCGGGACGACGAGCACCGCCGTGAGCAGGACGATGACGACGCCTTCGAGGAGGTGGGATTCGGCCATGGCCCGAGACTAGCGTGTCGGCGCCGCGGTTGCGACGGCCGGCGCTCCCGGCCGCCTCCGGGGCTGGCGCGGGGCCCCGGAAACCGCCGGATTTCCTTTCGACGCGCGGGCCCTTTGGCTATAGTGTCGCGCCCTGGTCGAGCGTCGGCGAGTCGTTCGGCGCGCCGCGCGGCCGGGGCCGCGGGAACGGCGGTCCGCGGCGGGTTCTCACCGGACCGCGATCCCGTCGGTACCTCAACCCGAGCGACATGATTCCCGAATGAAGCTGACCATCGACCGGGCGGCGCTGCTCAAATCCCTCGGGCACGTACAGAGCGTCGTCGAACGGCGCAACACGATCCCCATCCTGGCCAACGTCATGCTGCGCGCCGAATCGGGCGTCCTGGGCCTGACCGCGACGGACATGGACCTGGAGATCGTCGAGCACGTTCCCGCCGACGTCCAGACCCCGGGGGCGACCACGGCGCCGGCGCACACGCTCTACGACATCGTGCGCAAGCTGCCCGACGGCAGCCAGGCCGAGCTCTCCTACGACGGCGACAAGGGGACGCTGGTGCTGCAGGCCGGGCGCTCGCGCTTCGTGCTCGGCTGTCTGCCGATCGAGGACTTCCCGTCGATGGCGGGCGGGGAGTCGGGCCACCGCTTCGAGCTCGCCGCCGGCGATCTGCGCCAGCTCATCGAGCGCACGCGCTTCGCCATCTCGACGGAGGAGACGCGCTACTACCTCAACGGCATCTATCTCCATGCCGCGGGCGTCGGCGACAGCCCGACCCTGCGCGCCGTGGCGACCGACGGCCACCGGCTGGCGCGCATGGAGGTCGCCCTGCCCCAGGGGGCGGAGGGGATCCCCGGCGTCATCGTGCCGCGCAAGACGGTGGGCGAGCTCTACAAGCTGATCGAGGAGAACGCCGATCCCGTGACGGTCGAGCTGAGCGAGAGCAAGGTCCGCTTCGCCTTCGACTCCGTCACCCTGACCTCCAAGCTGATCGACGGCACCTTCCCCGACTACGAGCGGGTGATCCCGGCCGACAACGACAAGACCCTGCTGGTCGAGGCCGAGGACTTCGCCGAGGCGGTCGACCGCGTGTCGACCATCTCCACGGAGAAGAGCCGGGCGGTCAAGCTGGCGATCGAGGACGGCACCCTGACCCTGTCGGCGACCAGCGCCGAGCAGGGCAGCGCGACCGAGGCGCTGGAGGTGGAATACGGGTCCACGCCGCTGGAGATCGGGTTCAACGCACGCTATCTGATGGACATCACCGATCGCATCGAGGGCGCCCGGGCGAAGTTCCTGATGGCCGACGGCGCCTCGCCGACGATCGTGCAGGACAGCGAGGACGCCAGCGCCCTCTACGTGCTGATGCCGATGCGCGTGTGACCGATGCCCGGTGCCCGGGCGGTGACCGTCGCCGCGGCACCGCGAGGGCGCCAATCCCCGGGCGCTGCGACCAGGCGCCCTTGCAAGGACCGACGTGACGCACCTGTCCCGGTTGACCGAGACCCCCGCCGCCCCGCCGACCGCCGACGCCCAGTCGGGCGGTGCCGGCGGCCGTCTGGCCGTGCGTCGCCTCGCCCTGACGGAGTTCCGCGGCTACGCGCGCCTGGCGCTCGAGCTGGACCCGGAGCCGGTGGTGCTGACCGGCCCCAACGGCGCGGGCAAGACCAACCTGCTGGAGGCGGTCTCCTACCTGGCGCCCGGGCGCGGGCTGCGCGGCGCGGCGCTGCCGGACGCGCTGCGCCGGGGGGCGGCGGCCGATGCGCGCTGGGCGGTCTCGGCGACGCTCGACACGGTCTCCGCGGCCGGGCCGGAGCGGGTGCGCATCGGCACCGGCATGGACCCGGACGCGCCGATCGACCAGCCGCGTCGGGTGGTCCGCCTCGACGGCCGCGCGGCGGCGAGCCAGGCGGAGCTGGGCGAGCGGGTGGCGCTGGTCTGGCTGACCCCGGCGCTCGACCGGCTGTTCACCGAGGGCGCGTCGGGCCGCCGGCGCTTTCTCGACCGTCTGGTGGCGGGTTTCTTCCCGGCCCATGCGCGCCACGCCGCGGCTTACGAGCGCGCGATGCGCGAGCGCGCGCGGCTGCTGCGCGACGGGCGGCAGGACCCGGGCTGGCTGGGCGCGCTCGAGGACGCCATGGCGACCAACGGGGTGGCGCTGGCCGCCGCCCGGCGGGAGGTGGTCGCCCGCCTGCAGGCCGCCGCGGCCGCCGCGACGCTCGCCGACGGGCCGTTCCCGGCCGCCGACATCGCGATCGCCGGGACGGTCGAGGACGGGCTGGCCGGCGCGCCGGCGCTCGCGGTCGAGGACGACCTGCGCGCCCGGCTGCGCGACGCCCGGCGCTATGACGCGGCGGCCGGCGGCGCGTCGGCCGGGCCGCACCGCGCCGACCTGGAGGTTCGCCACCGGGCCAAGGACATGCCCGCCGCCCAGTGCTCGACGGGCGAGCAGAAGGCGCTGCTGATCGGGCTCGTGCTCGCCAACGCGCGGCTGCTGGCGGCCGAGCGGGGGGCGCCGCCGCTCCTGCTGCTGGACGAGGTGGCCGCCCATCTCGACCGGCACCGGCGCGACGCGCTCTATGCGGAGATCCTGGCGCTCGGCGCCCAGGCCTGGCTGACCGGCACGGATGCCGGCCTGTTCGACGGTTTCGGCGACCGGGCGCGCCGATTCCGGGTGGAGGACGCCCGGGTGACCGAGACCCCGGGGACGGACTGATCCCGGGTGCCGGGCCGGCTTCGAGGGGGAGCCGGCTCGTTGTTCGCGTTGACGTTTATCGTGGATGAAAGCGACCACCATGGCCGACCGACCGATGCCCACGCCCGCCGCCGAGACCGAGACCTACGGCGCGGACTCGATCAAGGTGCTGCGCGGGCTGGAAGCCGTGCGCAAGCGCCCGGGCATGTATATCGGCGACACCGACGACGGCTCGGGCCTGCACCACATGGTCTACGAGGTCGTCGACAACGCCATCGACGAGTCGCTCGCCGGTCACTGCGACCGGATCGAGGTGACGCTGGAGCCCGACGGCTCGGTCACCGTCACCGACAACGGCCGCGGCATCCCGGTCGACCTGCACAAGGAGGAGGGGGTCAGCGCGGCGGAGGTGATCATGACCCACCTCCATGCCGGCGGTAAGTTCGACCAGAACTCCTACAAGGTCTCCGGCGGGCTGCACGGCGTCGGCGTTTCGGTGGTCAACGCCCTGTCGGCGCGCCTGGACCTGACGATCTGGCGCGACGGCCGGACCTGGTTCATGCGCTTCCAGGACGGCGAGCCCGAGTCCGGCCTCGCGGATATCGGCGAGGCGCCGCGGGCCGACGGGGCCGGCGCCGTCCACGGCACGAAGATCAACTTCCTGCCCTCGCCCGACGTGTTCACCAAGATCGAGTTCGACTTCGGCACGCTGGAGCACCGGCTGCGCGAGCTCGCCTTCCTCAACTCCGGCGTCGCCCTGATCCTGAGCGACGCGCGCGGGGTCGAGGCCAAGACGGTGGAGATGATCTACGAGGGCGGGCTGTCGGCCTTCGTGGCCTATCTCGACCGCTCGAAGACCGCGCTGCACCAGCCCTCGATCGTGGTCTCGGCGGAGCGCGAGGGCATCACCGTGGAGGCGGCCATGCAGTGGACCGACGCCTTCCACGAGACGATGCTGTGCTTCACCAACAACATCCCCCAGCGCGACGGCGGCACGCATCTGGCCGGCTTCCGCGCCGCGTTGACGCGCCAGGTGAACAACTACGCGGTCTCCAGCGGGCTGGCCAAGAAGGAGAAGGTGGCCCTGTCCGGCGACGACGCGCGCGAGGGGCTGACCTGCGTGCTGTCGGTCAAGGTGCCGGACCCGAAATTCTCCAGCCAAACCAAGGAGAAGCTGGTCTCCTCCGAGGTCCGCCCGGCGGTCGAGAGCGCGATCAACGAGGCGCTGTCGATCTGGCTGGAGGAGCACCCGAACGACGCCAAGAAGATCGTCCAGAAGGTGGTCGAGGCCGCCGCCGCGCGCGAGGCGGCGCGCAAGGCGCGCGAGCTGACCCGGCGCAAGAGCGCGCTCGACGTCGCCTCGCTGCCGGGCAAGCTCGCCGACTGCCAGACCCGCGATCCGGCGGAATCCGAGCTGTTCATCGTCGAGGGCGATTCGGCCGGCGGCTCGGCCAAGCAGGGCCGCGACCGGCGCTTCCAGGCGATCCTGCCGCTGCGTGGCAAGATCCTGAACGTCGAGCGGGCGCGCATCGACAAGATGCTCTCCTCGGCCGAGATCGGCACCCTGATCACGGCGCTGGGCACCGGCATCCGCGAAGAGTTCGACATCGAGAAGGCGCGCTACCACAAGATCATCATCATGACCGACGCGGACGTGGACGGCAGCCACATCCGCACGCTGCTGCTGACCTTCTTCTACCGCCAGATGCCGGAGATCATCGAGAAGGGCTACCTCTATATCGCCCAGCCGCCGCTCTACAAGATCACGCGCAACCGCTCGGAGATGTACCTCAAGGACGACCCGGCCATGGAGGCCTATCTGGTCGACCAGGGCATCGAGGGCGTGGCCTACGAGCAGGGCGACGGCGACATCCTGGAGCTGGAGGCCCTGCGCACGCGGGTGATGGAATCGCGCGACGCCCGTCACTGGCTGATTCCGGTGGCCGCGCGCGTGGGCGACTGGGACGTCGCCGAGCAGGCGGCGATCGCCGGCGCCCTGTCGGCCGACCTGCTGGGCGATCCGGAGCGGGCCGCGGCCGCCGCGGCCCACGTGGCCGAGCGGCTCGACACCCTGGCATCCG
Source organism: Azospirillaceae bacterium (assembly GCA_040220455.1). Taxonomy (GTDB): domain Bacteria; phylum Pseudomonadota; class Alphaproteobacteria; order DSM-16000; family Inquilinaceae; genus JAVJUS01. The sequence goes on along the minus strand of JAVJUS010000074.1, from coordinate 23,451 downwards.
AGCTGGAGCGCGGCTGGCAGGGCGAGGCGGACGGCCGCGGCGGCTTCGTCATGCGTCGGCGCCTGCGCGGGGTGGAAAGCCGCTTCGCCGTGACGCCGGAGGTGCTCAATTCCGGCGAGGCCCGCCGGCTCGCCGGCCTGGCCGAGCCGCTCGCCGCCGCCTTCGGCCAGCCGGGCGTGCTGCGCGTCAAGGACGAGGAGCACCGGATCTACGGCCCCGTCGGCCTGTTCGACAAGGTGATCGAACTCGGCCGCAAGGGCGTGACGATCCAGCGCTACAAGGGCCTGGGGGAGATGAACCCGGAGCAGCTCTGGCAGACCACGCTCGACCGCAACAGCCGCCGCCTGCTCCAGGTCAGGCTGAGCCACGCCGACGAGGCCGAGGAGCTGTTCTCCACCCTGATGGGCGACGTCGTCGAACCGCGCCGCGAGTTCATCCAGGACAACGCGCTGAAGGTGGCGAACCTGGACGTTTGAGGGGGGGGGTACCGCGAGATGCCGGTCGCGATTGCGGGCTCGCGTGCCCGATCGCTGATGCCGTCGTTTCGCTAGGGCAATTTCCGAACTGATTGGATTATCAGTTCGGAAAAAATTGCCCTATCTTCAACAACCTAGAGCATCTTATCTGCGCCCGTTGGGGCGCAGGATGCTCTAGCGCCACCGTCTCTGGGCTGCGGCGGCCGCCGGGAGCTGGTCGCCGATGCGCCGATAACTTGACCAGGGGCGTCGGACAGCATTTTTCGCCTACAATGTCGCGGCGATCGGCACTTTACTCAACTGTGTTTCAATCGATCTGCGCACGTGTTCTGCAATAGGGAGATGAAATTTCTCTTCTCCCCAGACCTCGCGGAATCTGGCTACTGTCTCGCGCGCCGTCTTCAAGACGACAGGCTCGGAGATCCTGGCTTTTGCCGCCAAGTGTGACAGCTCGTCGAACGTGAACTCGTCGAATCGCTTTGTCCGGCTGACGTTGAGAGCCGCATGCTCGTCCGGTATGTAGGCGACCGTGGAGACGAGATCATAGGCTGGTGCCAGGCGAGCGGCCCGGCGATCGGGATAGATCAACGACCAGTTCTTCAAATGCATGTCGGCATTTCCGATCAGGGCGTTGAAAGTAAAGCGCCGAATAAGCTCGGCGACATCGTCGATGCCAGCTTCCGCAGCCAAAACGGCGGCGATATTGCGATAGCTGGCGCGCTTGTACTTCTCCTCAGGATAGACGCCGAAAACTTGCGCAAAATCCTCGATATGAACACGCGTCCCGTCCGACAGCCGATCGAAACGCTCGACCGCCAAGGCCAGACGCTCCCCACCTCCCATATTTTCCGGCAAGTTCACGATAGCGTCGATCTCGACGAGCTGCACCGGAGGTACGTCGATCCCGACCGCTCGGGCAAGCGTCATCATTGCGTATTCGTTCTCGGGAACTCGCTTGTAGACGGACGAGGGAAGTTTGACGATCCAGGAGCCGCCGACGCCTTTGGCGGGTATGGCAAGCCCGCCACGAGCATCGTCGATCGCCGAGAACTTGAGCTGAACTCCGGCCAAAGAGAAGCGCAGCGCATTCTCGCGCAGGACTTCCGCATCTTCGTCAGCGTCGCCCTTTTCGGCCTCGGGCCAATCGTCCCCATGGACCGGCCTGACGGTGATCGCCCCCGGCAGGTCGGCGCCGAGCGCGCGGAGCAGGAAGAACTCACGGGTCGGGCTCACCCCGGCGCGTTCCGCGAGGTAGTCCCGCAGATGTCCTTCGGGCAGCAGGTTGGCGAAGAACGGCATGACTCGCGTGCGAACCGGCTTGAAGTCGGTGATCAGCGCGCCATGGATGTCCTTGAAACCCAGCCCGAGAACGGGGCGTGCGTCGTCGGCGGCATAGTCATCGGAAAAAGCGAAGATGCTCCGGTCGCCGCCGAGGCGCGTGAGCGTGCCGATGCGCTCGTCGTGAAGCAGGACATCGAGGACGGACACGTCAGGCATCGCCATCCTCGTCGAGGCTGTAGGCGGGCTTTACCTCCATGCCGCTGTCGCGAGCGTTTTCGTGCATCGCTCTGTTGCGCAGGTCGCGTAAATGAAACACGAGCCGGCGTGTTTCTTCTTCATCGTCGCGCGCGCGCAGCCACGCGTTCCAGCGCTTCGCATCGATGCGCTCCGGGAGGCGCCGGTCCGGACCGGGCTCCAACCGCTTCAGCTCCCGGAGCGTTCGAACGAGCTGGGCATAATCGGTGCGCTCCGGGCTGCCGGCGGTCTTTTCGAGCGCTTGGGCGAGGTAGCGGGACCACTCTCCGGTCTCGGGCTTCGCTCGTCCTGGAGCCGTGCCACGGATAATGGAATGCACCGCCGGCAGCGCCCTGCGCGGTGCCAGTACCGGTTCGAGGTCGAGGGTCCGTGCCAGCTTGAGGAGGGTCGAGACCTTCAGATCGATGCTGCCGTTCTCGATCTTGGAGATCTGGGCCTGCGGCACGGCGGCAGCCGCGCTCAAGGCACGCTGACTGAGACCTCTCCGCTGACGGGCCTCCTTCAATGTCGTGCCGATCTCTTCCAGGGCGTGATCCATGAATGATGTTTTTAACGACATCAAAATTGTTTGTCGATGTTCTTGAGGCCATCATTCCGTGAGCCGGGATGCGATGCCCGCATGAGGGTCAAAATTTGATATCTTTAATGCTATCTGTAGAAAGTTTCGATGCCGTTTAATATATCAAGTATCAAGCCGATCCCTGCACGGGACAGCAACGGACGGACGCCCCCGGAAGGTGGGGATACAGCCGATACGATCCGTCATGACGGCTTCCGGCGCTCCGAAATCCCTCCGGCATGCGCCCGAGCGCGCTACCCCACCACCCACTTCACGGCCTCTTTCACCGGCCGGGGGATGCGCTCGCTCAGGATCGGGTAGCGGCGCAGCAGGCCCTGGCCCAGGCGGTAGGGGAGGTTTCTGAGGGTGGGAGGGACGCCCATCACCTTCTCCCGGGTGGCGCCCTCGCCGTCGGCGGCGTGGAACTCGAAGACCAGGTAGCGCGCGGTGCCCGGCCCCTTGCCGCGCAGGCCGTGGAGCTCGCCGCCGGCGTAGTAGACCACGCCGAACGGCTCGACCCGGCGGCCCAGCGTCTCGATCGCGCCGTCCAGGACGACGAGCGCCACGTCGTGCTCGTCGCGGTGGGGATCGTAGCCGCCGCCGGGCTCGGCCTCCGAGACATGGGCGTGGAGCTTGCCCAGATAACTCGTCGGTCCCTCGAAGAGCAGGCTGTTGCGGTACGGCAGCCGTCGGTCGGGGGCGTGGCGCGCCGGGTCGATGATCGTGGTCCCGAGCACGCTGTCGGTCGCGATCGGCGTGCCGCGCCACTTGAACATCAGATAGGTCAGCGGGCGCTCGCCGGCATTGCGCAGGCTGTGGTGGCGGTAGGCCGGGTAGTAGACGAACATCCCCGGCCGCATGGGGTGGATCGTCGCGGCGTCCGGGTCGGGGCCGTCGCCGATCAGCAGCTCGGCCTCGCCGTCGAGGACGACCAGGATCTCCTCTTCCGCATGGCTGTGCGGCGGATGCGGGCTCTGGCCCGGCGACAGGACGGAGGCGTGGCAGGTCAGGATGTCGTGCTTGTCGCCCACGCCGTGGAACAGCGGGTGCTTGCGCCAGCCCGACCGCGGGTCGTCGGCCAGCGGCATCCGGATCGGCCGCGTCTCCGTCGTGATCCAGGGCGCGTCCCCGGGGGTGGTCGGCGGCGGCGGGACGACCAGGTTCGCCTCGGCGTCGCCCTCCCCGGCGACCGCGATGACCGGCGGCCGGTCGGTCGTGTTGAACTTGAACGGCCATTTCTGGCGCGTCGAGAAATCGGGCATGAAGATCGTCGCGGCGGCCTCGGCATATTGCAGCAGCAGCGCGAGCCGGGCACCGGTATCGCGGCAGTTGTGCGACTTGTGCCAGATGCGGCCGTCGAAGACGACCGCGTCGCCGTCGCGGACGTCCGGCCGCACGAGGGCGGCCGACGGGTCGAGCGCGCGCGCCCAGGTCAGCACCTCCTCGTCGCTCGCCTCGCCCTGCCCGCCGTTCTCGGCGTGGTGGCGCTCCTGCACGGGCGTGGCGAACCGGTGCGATCCCTCGACGAAGCTCAGGCCGGACTCGGCGCTGGTGTCGCGCAGCCCGATCCAGACGCTGGCGAAGCGCCGGTCCGGCGCCGAGGATTCCTTGTCGACATGCCAGTGATGGACCTGGCCCGGCCGCCGCTCGACGAAGCTGGCGCCCCACAGCACGATGTCCTCGCCCAGCAGCGGGCGCAGGAGATCGAGCAGGCGGGGCGTCGTCGCGATGTCGTAGACGACGCGGTCGGTCACCGCGTGGCCCTTGAGCCAGGGCGCCGGCGTCTCGGGCTCGCCGAGGCGGAAGTGATCGACGAGGAATCGGCACTGGCCGGGAGAGAGCAGCGCCACCGGGTCGAGGTAGCCGCGGGTGTGGAACACGGACGCATCGCCGGTCGGGTCGGATGTCGGTCCGATCGCCGGCCCGGTCGATGTCTCGACTGCCTCGAGCCTCATGTCGCCCCCGCTCCCGGCTGCCCGTCGACCCCGATCGTCCCGCCGACCGCTCATCGGACCGCGGACTCCGTCCAAGTCTATCGGCGTTCGGGAGAGGCGCCACTGCGCGAACGGCGTAGCCCGCGCCACCGGATCGCTCCGTCGCGACGCCGCATGCCGGCTGCGTCAGCCCGCCAGCCGCCCGGCCAGCCAGGGCAGGACTTCGTCGAGCCGGTAGTCGATGCCGAGATGACCGTCGGGGAACTCGCGGTACTCGTGAGCGACGCCATGGTCCTCGAGCCGGCGGTGCAGGCGTCGGGCGCCGTAGAGGAGGTTGTACTCGTCGCGCTCGCCGCACTCGATCCACAGGCCGCGCAGGCCGGCCAGCGCGCCCGGGTGCCGGGCCGCCAGGTGCAGCGGGTCCCAGGCGCGCCAGGCGGCCCAGCGCTCCGGCAGGATCTCGCACGTGTAGGGGTCGACCGGCAGGACCGCGCCGAAGGGCGCCTTCGGATCGGGGTCGTAGCTCGCCGCCATGGCGAGCATCATCAGGGTCGTGATCTCCTCCCCGCCGCGGCGGTTCGCCGTCTCGAAGGCGGCCAGGAAGGCTTCCGTCGAGCCGCCGTGGCGGGCCAGCCCGCGCAGCGCGACCGGCAGCTCCGGGCCGTAGCACAGCTCGAAGGCGCAGTCCCCGCTCAGGCACGCCGCCGCCGCCCAGGCGTCCGGGCGCCGTATGGCGTTGACCAGCGCGCCGTAGCCGCCCGATGACTTGCCGAACAGGCCGCGCCGGCCGGTCCCGCCGCAGCGGAACCGGGCCTCCACCGCCGCCGTCAGGTCGTCGGCCAGGAAGTCCTCCCACCGCCCCATGGCGGGGGAGTTGACGTACTGGTTGCCGCCCAGCCGCGTGAAGCAGTCCGGAAAGGCCACGACCACCGGCGGCAGGGTGCCGGCATGGGTCAGCCGGTCCAGACGCTCGGGCAGGGTCTCGCCGAAATTCTTCCAGGCCGTGTGGCCGAGGCCGCTGTTGGTGAAGCCGGCCAGGTCGACCAGCAGCGGCAGGCCGCCTCCGTCATGGCCGGGGGGGAGCCAGACATCGACGTCGCGCGCCACCGGATCGCCCAGCCGATTGTCGGCCAGCGCGTCGCTCTCGATCGTCAGGCGGTGGACGGGGCCGGCGGGGGCGGTGCGGTCGCGGCGCATGGCGTCTCCCGATCCTCGGTTCAGCCGGGGCGGCGGCGGGCGGGGCGACCGACGGCCGCCCCTTGGCCATAGCCGACCGGCGGCCCCCGGGTAAAGCCCCGCCCGGCCCGGCTCCCGACCGGCCTCAGCCGTAGAGCAGGAAGAGGAGCACCGCGCCCAGGGCCAGGCGGTAGACGACGAAGGGCCCGAAGCCCGAGCGGCCCAGCCAGCGCATCATCGCCCAGATCGCCACCAGCGCCGAGACGAAGGCGAGCGCCGCGGCGGCCACGGCGTCGCCGGTCAGGGTCGCGTCGCCCGTCTCCACGAGGTCGAGGCCGGCGAGCAGCCCCGCCCCGGCGATGGTCGGGATCGACAGGAGCAGCGACAGCCGCGCCGCCTCGGTCCGCTCCAGCCCCAGGAAGCGTGCCGCCGTCATCGTGATGCCCGACCGGCTGGTCCCCGGGATCAGCGCCAGCGCCTGGGCCAGGCCGACGAAGACCGCGCCGGTCCAGCCGACATCCTCGGCCTTGCGCACGGTCAGCGAGAAGCGGTCGGCGATCCAGAGCAGGATGCCGAAGCCGATCGTCGTCCAGGCGATCACCTCGACATTGCGGATGCCGCCGGGCACCATCTCGTGAAGGACGAAGCCGGCGATCACGGCCGGGATCGTCGCGACGACGACGATCAGCGCCAGCCGGCCGCCGGGCTTCATCTTCCCGCGCAGCAGCGCGCCGGCGCCGGCCAGCATGCGGAGGATGTCGCGTCCGAAATAGACCAGGACGGCCAGAAGCGTGCCGACATGCACCGCCACGTCGATTATCAACCCCTGGTCCGGCCAGCCGGTCAGATAGGGCACCAGCACCAGATGGGCGCTCGAGCTGATCGGCAGGAATTCGGTGATGCCCTGGACGAGGGCGAGAACGACGAGCTGGAGCAGGGTCACGGTCGGCGCACCGGGATCGGAAGGGGAAGGCGGGCGGACCGCGGGGCGGGGCCGGCGGGCGCGGCCCCTCGGGCAACGGTCGGCCGCTTATACCGGCCCCGACGCAATGATCCAAGCGCTCCGATGGGCTACGGATCGATAGGTCCGCTCCGGGACTATCCCGTCGGCGCGGGTGGCGCGGGCGGGCCGATAATCATGGAATCCATCCAAGCCGGCACGAAACTAGGTCAGCATATCTGACCTTGATGTCGAAAAAGGCTCGCATTCCGGGCTTTGCCGTCGTATATCGCACGAAACCCGGCGACCAGGATCGCGCGGGACGGCTCCCCCAGACTCCGGAGATCCGGCAGCGCCCCCCTCGCGGGACGCCCGGTCGGGGACGGCGGGTGGCCCTGTGCGGACGGTGCGCCGTCCGCCCGAAACGGAGTACGGGGACGAGGGACGGAACCATGGCGCAACGCATGCTGCAGTTCACGCGCACCGCCCACGAGATGCCGGCCAAGCGCCCGGCGATCGAGCGCGCGCGCGACTGGCACGAGGTCTATGGCGAATACGTGCGCGACAAGGCGGAAGAGCAGGCCTCGCGCTGCTCCCAGTGCGGAATTCCGTTCTGCCAGACCCATTGCCCGCTGCACAACAACATCCCCGACTGGCTGATGCTGACGGCCGAGGGCCGGCTGGAGGAGGCCTACGAGGTCTCCTCCGCGACCAACAACATGCCGGAGATCTGCGGGCGCATCTGCCCCCAGGACCGGCTGTGCGAGGGCAACTGCGTCATCGAGCAGTCGGGCCACGGCACCGTCACGATCGGCGCGGTGGAGAAGTACATCACCGACACCGCGTGGGAGAAAGGCTGGGTCAAGCCGCCGACCCCGGTGGCCGAGCGCGACCAGTCCGTCGGCATCGTCGGCGCCGGGCCGGCCGGCATGGCGGCGGCCGAGGAGCTTCGCCGCAAGGGCTATGCCGTGCATGTCTACGACCGCTACGACCGGGTCGGCGGGCTCATGATCTACGGCATTCCCAGCTTCAAGCTGGAGAAGGAGGTCGTGGAGCGCCGCCATCGCCTGCTGGCCGATGGCGGCGTCGTCTTCCACCACGAGTTCGAGGTCGGCCGCGACGCGACGCTGGAGGAGCTGCGCGAGCGCCACGACGCGGTGCTGATCGCGACCGGCGTCTACAAGGCGCGCGACCTCAAGGCGCCGGGCGTCGGGCTGGACAACGTGGTGCCCGCGCTCGAGTACCTCACCGCCTCCAACCGCAAGGGCCTGGGCGACAGCGTGCCGGCCTTCGAGGACGGCAGCCTGAACGCCGACGGAAAGCGCGTCGTCGTCATCGGCGGCGGCGACACGGCGATGGACTGCGTGCGCACGGCCGTGCGCCAGGGCGCGACCTCGGTCCAGTGCCTCTACCGCCGCAACCGGGCGAACATGCCGGGCTCCCAGCGCGAGGTGAACAATGCCGAGGAGGAGGGCGTCGAGTTCATCTGGCAGGCCGCCCCCGACGGCTTCGACGGCGAGGGCAAGGTCGCCGGCGTGCGCGCCCACCGCATGCATCTGGGCACGCCCGACGCCACCGGCCGCCAGACGCCGCAGCCGATCGAGGGCTCGGACTTCAAGCTCGACGCCGACATCGTGATCAAGGCGCTCGGCTTCGATCCGGAGGATCTGCCGGGCCTGTTCGGCTGCCCGGAGCTCAAGGTGACGCGCTGGGGCACGATCCGGGTCGACTACCGCACGATGATGAGCAACCTGGACGGCGTCTTCGCCGCCGGCGACATCGTGCGCGGCGCCTCGCTGGTGGTCTGGGCCGTGCGCGACGGCCGCGACGCCGCCGAGGCGATGCACCGTTATCTGGAGGAGGCGGCGCGCGCCGACGAGCGCCCGGCCGTCGCCGCCGAGTGAATCCGGCAGAGGACGCCGACCGCCCGTGGCCCCGACCGTCGACCAGCGCCCCGAAACGCGCTCGCTCCTCGTCCTGAACAGCCGCGAGACCTTTTCGGAGGATCTAGGCAGCTTCGGGGAGGAAGGCTCGGCCGCGCCCTGGTGGCTGCGCCGCCTGCTGGTGGCGTGGAAGCGCGCCGGCGCGCTCGCCTTTCCGGTCGCCGTCTCGCGAGCGGCGGAGCCCGGAGCCTACACGGTCGTGCTCGGCGTCGCGGGCGATGCGCGCCGACTGACCCCGAGGCGGCAGACGCCGGACTCGGTCGACGTGGTGGCCGAGGTGGACGGCGCGACGACGGTCCATCGCGTGACGCCGGAGGCCGTGGCGCTCGACGCCGGGGGGGCGGCGCCGCGTCGGATCGACCTTTCGACCGACTACGACATCGATCTGGCCGCCTGGGCGGCCGAGCAGGGGAGGCTGGCGCGAGAAGAGGGGGTCAACGCGCTCGATCTGCCGAACGTGGCGGAGGAGCTGGAGAGCTTGGGACGCAGTCAGGAGAACGCGCGCGACAGCCAGCTCGTCCGCCTGCTCCATCATCTCTTGAAGTGGCAGTCCCAGCCGCGTCGTCGGACGCGGAGTTGGCGGCTGACGATCCTGGATTCGCGCCGTCAGCTCGCCCGCATCGCGAGGAAGAGCCCGAGCCTGGCGCTGAGGCCGGGCCGTCCGGAGGCGTCGGCCGAGGCCGTCGCCGACTGCTACGCGGACGCCCGCGGCTATGCCGCCACGGAGACCGGCCTCCCGCTGGAGACCTTCCCCGAGGACTGCCCGTGGACGATCGCGCAGATCCTCGACGACGACTTCCTCCCCGAGACCCGAGCCAGGTGACCCCCGCCATGCTCACGCTTCATGACAGCCTGCATTCCGGCAACGGCTACAAGGTGCGCCTGCTTCTGCGGATGACCGGCGTGCCGTTCCGCCGGGTCGAGTACGACCTGGACGCCGGCGAGACGCGCACGCCGGCGTTCCTGGCGCTCAACCCGAACGGCCGGGTGCCGACGGTCGAGTTCGAGGGCGGCCGGACGCTGTGGGAGAGCGGCGCGATCCTGGTCCGGTTCGCGGAAGGCACGCCCTTCCTGCCGGCCGACCCGGACGCGCGGGCCGACGTCCTGCAGTGGCTGTTCTTCGAGCAGTACAGCCACGAGCCCTATGTCGCCGTGGTGCGCAACTGGGTGCAGCACGGTCTGCCCCCGGGCGACCACAAGCCGGCCGAGCTGGCCGAGCGCCGGGAAAAGGGGCGCGCCGCGCTGCAGGTGCTGGAGGACAGGCTCGCCGGGCGCGACTGGCTGGTCGGCGACCGTCCGACGATCGCCGACATCGCGCTCTACGCCTACACCCATGTGGCGCACGAGGGCGACATCCCGCTCGATCCCTACCCCGCGGTGCAGGCCTGGTGCGCGCGCTTCGCCGCGCTGCCCGGCCATGTGCCGATCACCCATGACGGCGGCTGGGAGTCCCCGCCCGCCACCGGCGCCCCGGCCGAGGCCGCGGGCGCATGACCGACGATCATCCGTCTTCCGCCGGAGGCCTCGCCATGACCGACACGATCCGCGACGCCGGACAGCGCTTCGTCGCCGAGTACGAAGCCAACCGCGACGCCCTGACCGCGGCCGGCGCCTACGATCCGGCCGACGAGCACGATGCCTGTGGCGTCGGCTTCATCGCCGCGCTCGACGGCCAGCCCCGGCGCGAGGTCGTCCAGGCGGCGATCCAGGCCCTGCAGGCCGTCTGGCATCGCGGCGCGGTCGACGCCGACGGCAAGACCGGCGACGGCGCGGGTATCCATGTCCAGATTCCGCAGGAGTTCTTCCGCGAGCATGTCCGCCGCGCCGGCCACGAGCCGATGGCGGGCCCGGTCTCCGTCGGCATGGTCTTCCTGCCGCGCACGGATCTCGACGGGCAGGAGCGCTGCCGCTGCATCGTCGAGACGGAGATCCTCAAGCTCGGCTACTACATCTACGGCTGGCGCCAGGTGCCGGTCAGCGTCGACGTGATCGGCGAAAAGGCCAACGCGACCCGGCCCGAGATCGAGCAGATCATGGTCGGCAACCCCCGCGGCGTGCCCGAGGAGGTGCTGGAGCGTGACCTCTACGTCATCCGCCGGCGCTGCGAGAAGGCGGCCAAGGCCGAGGGGCTGGCGGAGTTCTACATGGCGTCGCTGTCCTGCCGGTCGATCATCTACAAGGGGATGTTCCTGGCCGAGCAGCTGACCGCCTTCTACCCGGACCTGCTCGACGAGCGGTTCGTGTCGAACTTCGCGATCTATCACCAGCGCTACTCGACCAACACCTTCCCGACCTGGCGGCTCGCCCAGCCGTTCCGGATGCTGGCCCACAACGGCGAGATCAACACGCTCAAGGGCAACATCAACTGGATGCTGGCGCACGAGACGCGCATGGCGTCGGAGGAGTTCCTGGGCGACCACATCGACGACATCAAGCCGGTCGTCCAGCCGGGCAGCTCCGATTCCGCCGCGCTCGACGCCACGTTCGAGCTGCTGGTCCGGGGCGGCCGGGCCGGGCCGATGGCCAAGGCGATGCTGATCCCCGAGGCGCTGGGCGGCGACCGGACCATGCCCGAGAGCCACCGCGCGCTGATCAGCTACTGCAATGCCGTGATGGAGCCGTGGGACGGCCCGGCCGGCATCGCCGCCTATGACGGGCGCTGGGTGCTCGGCGGCATGGACCGCAACGGCCTGCGCCCGCTGCGCTACGCCGTGACGGGCGACGGCCTTCTCGTCGCCGGCTCGGAGACCGGCATGGTGCGCATCGACGAGGCGACGGTGGTCGAGAAGGGCCGCGTCGGCCCCGGCCAGATGATCGCCGCCGACCTCGCCGCCGGCCGGCTCTACCACGACCGCGAGATCAAGGAGCTGCTGGCCAACCAGCGGCCCTTCGGCGAGTGGGTCAAGCGCACCAAGGTCATCGACGAGCTGATCCGCGAGCCGGGCCGCGAGCCGGTGCTGTTCGACAAGGAGGGGCTGCGCCGGCGCCAGGTCGCCTTCGGCGTCTCCATGGAGGACCTGGAGCTCATCCTCCATCCGATGGTGGAGGACGCCAAGGAGGCGATCGGCTCGATGGGCGACGACACGCCGCTCGCCGTGCTGTCGGACCGCTATCGCGGGCTGCACCACTTCTTCCGGCAGAACTTCAGCCAGGTCACCAACCCGCCGATCGACAGCTTGCGCGAGCGCCGGGTGATGAGCCTGCGCACCCGGCTCGGCAACCTGGGCAACATCCTCGACGAGGACGCCGCCCAGTGCGATCTGCTGCAGCTCGACAGCCCGGTGCTGACGACCGGCGAGTACCAGGCGATGCGCGCCTATATGGGCGACACCGCCGCGGAGATCGACTGCACCTTCGACGCCGAGGGGCCCGAGGGCGGGCTGAAGGACGCCATCGCCCGGGTCTGCCGCGAGGCCGAGGACGCGGTGCGCGGCGGCGCCACCCACGTCATCCTGACCGACGAGCGCATGGGCCGGGACCGGGCGGCGATCCCGATGATCCTGGCGACCGGCGCGGTCCACACGCACCTGATCGCCCAGCACCTGCGCACCTTCACCTCGCTCAACGTCCGCTCGGCGGAGTGCCTGGACGTCCACTACTTCGCGGTGCTGATCGGCGTCGGCGCGACCACGGTCAACGCCTATCTGGCGCAGGAGGCGATCGCCGACCGGCACGCCCGCGGGCTGTTCGGCGACATCGACCTGCACACCTGCCTCAAGCGCTTCAAGAAGGCGGTCGACGACGGGCTGCTCAAGGTGATGTCGAAGATGGGCATCTCCATCATCAGCTCGTATCGCGGCGGCTGCTTGTTCGAGGCGGTCGGCCTGTCGCGCTCGCTGGTGGCGGAATACTTCCCCTCCATGCCCAGCCGCGTGTCGGGCATCGGCCATGCCGGCCTGCAGAAGAAGGTGCTGGAGGCGCATCGCAAGGCCTTCGACGACGCGGTCGTCACGCTGCCCGTCGGCGGCTTCTATCGTTATCGCCGCACCGGCGACCGGCACGCCTACGAGGGCGGGCTGGTCCACATGCTCCAGCACGCGGTGGCCACCGACAGCTACTCGGCCTACAAGAAATACGCCGAGGCGGCGCGCAAGCAGGGCCCGATCACCCTGCGCGACCTGATGGACTTCCGCAGCGCGCGCGAGCCCCTGTCGGTCGACGAGATCGAGTCGATCACCCAGATCCGCAAGCGCTTCGTGACGCCCGGCATGTCGCTGGGCGCCCTGTCGCCGGAGGCGCACGGCACCCTCAACGTCGCCATGAACCGGATCGGCGCGAAGTCGGATTCCGGCGAGGGCGGCGAGGATCCGGCGCGCTTCAAGCCCGACCGCAACGGCGACAACTGGAACTCCGCGATCAAGCAGATCGCCTCCGGGCGCTTCGGCGTGACGGCGGAGTACCTCAACCAGTGCCGGGAGATCGAGATCAAGGTCGCCCAGGGCGCCAAGCCCGGCGAGGGCGGCCAGCTCCCCGGCTTCAAGGTGACGGTGGAGATCGCGCGGCTGCGCCACTCGACGCCCGGCGTCATGCTGATCAGCCCGCCGCCGCACCACGACATCTACTCGATCGAGGACCTGGCCCAGCTCATCTACGATCTCAAGCAGATCAATCCGGAGGCGCGGGTCACGGTCAAGCTGGTCTCGCGCACCGGCATCGGCACGATCGCGGCGGGCGTCGCCAAGGCGGGCGCCGACACGATCCTGATCTCCGGCCATGTCGGCGGCACGGGCGCCAGCCCGCAGACCTCGATCAAGTTCGCCGGCGTGCCGTGGGAGCTGGGGCTGTCGGAGGTCCACCAGGTCCTCACCCTCAACCGGCTGCGCCACCGGGTGCGGCTGCGCACCGACGGCGGGCTGAAGACCGGCCGGGACATCGTCATCGCGGCGATCCTGGGGGCGGAGGAGTACGGCGTGGGCACCGCGTCGCTGGTGGCGATGGGCTGCATCATGGTGCGCCAGTGCCACTCCAACACCTGCCCGGTGGGCGTGTGCACGCAGGACCACGCCCTGCGCGACAAGTTCACCGGCTCGCCGGAGAAGGTGGTCAACCTCTTCACCTTCATGGCCGAGGAGGTGCGCGAGATCCTGGCCCGGCTGGGCTACCGCACGCTCAACGAGGTGATCGGCCATACCGAGCTGCTGCAGCAGGTCAGCCGCGGCGCGGCCCATCTCGACGATCTGGACCTCAACCCGCTGCTGGCGAAGGCCGATCCCGGCGACAAGCCGATGTACTGCACCCTGCCCGACGGCGAGCGCAATCCGGTGCCGGACACGCTCGACGCCCGGATGCTGGAGGACGCCCGTCCGCTGTTCGAGGACGGGGAGAAGATGCAGCTCACCTATAATGTCCGGAACACCTACCGGGCGATCGGCACCCGGCTGTCGGCCATGATCACCCGCAAGTTCGGCATGACCGGGCTGCAGCCGGGCCACGTGACGGTGCGGCTGCGCGGCTCCTGCGGTCAGTCGCTCGGCGCCTGGGCGGTGCAGGGCCTCAAGCTCGAGGTGTTCGGCGACGCCAACGACTATGTCGGCAAGGGGCTGTCGGGCGGCATCATCACGGTCCGCCCGATGACGGCGAGTCCGCTGGCCACCCAGGACAACACGATCATCGGCAACACGGTCCTCTACGGCGCGACCGGCGGCAAGCTGTTCGCCGCGGGCCAGGCCGGCGAGCGCTTCGCCGTGCGCAACTCCGGCGCGGTCGTGGTGGTCGAGGGCTGCGGCGCCAACGGCTGCGAGTACATGACGGGCGGCACCGCGGTTATCCTGGGCGGCGTCGGCCACAACTTCGCGGCCGGCATGACCGGCGGCATGGCCTTCGTCTTCGATCCCGACGAGGCGTTCGAGACCATGGTCAATCCCGAGAACGTGGTCTGGCAGCGGGTCGAGACCGAGCACTATGCCGGCCTGCTGCGCGGCCTGATCGAGGAGCACGCGGCGGAGACCCAGTCCCGCTTCGCCGACCAGATCCTCAACGACTGGAACACCAGCCTGGGCCGGTTCTATCAGGTCGTGCCGAAGGAGATGGTCGACCGACTGGAGCACCCGATCACCCGCGACAAGGAGACCGCCCGCGCCCAGCCGGCGGAGTGACGGGACGGCGGCCCTTCCGCCGACCTTTGCTCCGAGCGTAGGTCGCCCACCGCGACGCGGTGCGTGACGGCTTCGCCGATGCCGTCGCGCACGGCCCGACGGCCGTGGGCGACCTACGGTCCGCCCGGAGCGTAGGTCGGCAGAGCGTCATCGATGCCGCCGGTTCCCGCCGCCCGCGCCCGGCGTGACGGGCGAGGGGCGCGGCGGGGCCGTCGCGCATCAGCGGCCGGGAGCGTATGTCGGCATTGTCTCGCTCTGCCGACCTTGTGTGATCGCGATCAATCGGGTTCTTGTTGGTGGCCGGGTCGGGATGGCCACCCCGACCGGCGGGGCCTGGATCGACCGGGCCGAGCGCCTCTGTTCCAGGACACTCGACATCGCGCAGAAACGGATCGAATTCCGTCCGGATTCCGGATCCTGGATCAGGCGCTCGTTTCCCGCATTGCTCCAGTATTTCGGCCGGTGTCGGTGGGGGCCAGTGCGCTGCCGTAGCCGAACAAGGCCGCCGAGCCGCCGGTGTGAACGAAGACGATACGCTCGTCCCTGGTGAAATGCCCCTTGCGGACCAGGTCGATGAGACCTGCCGCGCCCTTGGCGGAATAGACGGGATCGAGGAGGATACCTTCAAGTTCGGCGAACATCCGGATTGCCTCGAGGCCCGACACGGTGGGAATGCCGTAGCCCTCACCTACGTAATCGGTGTTCGCGACCACGTCCTCTCGGGCAACGACGCCAGGGCAGCCCAGCTTCTCGGCTGTTTCGAGAGCCAGGGCATACACGCTCTCCTCCTGGCGGGGCCTGGGTGCCCGCACGCCGATTCCGAGCAAGGGAATGCCGGCGTTGATTGCCTTGAGTCCCGTGATCAGACCTGCCTGGGTTCCGGCGCTGCCGGTCGCGTGGACGATATGGTCGATAGCCAAGTGACGGCCGTTGAACTGGCTCACCATTTCGAAGGCGCAGTTCACGTAGCCGAGTGCCCCGGTCGGATTGGAGCCGCCGCCCGGGATGGTATAAACCCGCCGGCCCTTGGCGCGGAACTGTCGGGCGACCTCCTCCATCGCGGCATTCATGTCGATACCGCCGGCGCGCTTCTCGGTAGTCGCGCCGTGCAGGTGATCGAGTAGGACGTTGCCGTTGAAATTATAGTCGTGGTCCTTGGAGCCGGTGCGATCTTCCAAGAGGATGTGGCAATCCATTCCCAGCTTGGCAGCGAAGGCGGCCGTCTGACGCGCGTGATTGGACTGCGTCGCCCCTTGGGTCATGACCATATCGGCGCCCTGTGCCTCGGCCTCTGCCATGAGGAACTCGAGCTTGCGTGTCTTGTTGCCGCCGGTCGACAGACCCGTGCAGTCGTCGCGTTTGAGCCAGATTTCCGGACCGGCCAACTCGGCGCTCAACCGGTCCAACCGCTCCAACGGCGTCGGAAGATGCGCCAAAAAGCGGCGGGGGAATCGGGCTAGCTGCATGGGGGCTCCATGAATATGAATCCACCGACAGATAGCAGTCGGGCGACCGGACCGGAACGTGATTTTGCGCATTGTATATTGCATATTCTGCAAATAATGAGGCGCCCAAGGAGTTGGTGATGCGGCATGACTGGATCGAAGACGTCCTGGCGGTGATCGACGCCGGTTCCTTCGCGCGGGCAGCAGACCGACGCAACATCACCCAGTCGGCCTTTACTCGGCGTATCGATGCCATCGAGCGCGCCCTTGGCGGTCCCCTTTTCGACCGCGGCCGCAAGCCGATCGCGCTAATGCCAAGCGTCCGCATATTGGAACCGTCGCTGCGAAAAGTGCTTGATGCTCAGCGCGTGGTATTCCGCGAGGCTTGCCAAGTGGCCACAGGCGCTGGAACCTCGGTCACCCTTGCATGCCAGCATGCGATTACGGCGACGATCACGCCGCGTCTTGTACGCCGGTTCGCGGACGCGGGATGGGAACCGGTGACGGTGCGATCAGGGAATCGTGACGAGTGTTTGCTGTCGGCCTTGTCGGGCGCGGCCGATCTCGTCGTCACCCACGCGGTGGTCGACAGCCCGGCCGAGGTGGGGGCCGGTTTCGTCGAGCACACCATCGGCACCGACGCCCTGATCCCCGTCGGGCTGCCCGGTGCCGGGCCGGACGATCAAGGATCCCTGCCTGTCATCGCCTACCCGTCCGACGTGTACTTTGGAGTGATCGTCGAACGCGCCTTGTGGCCGCGCCTGCCGGCTGGCGTGATCCCTCGCAAGCGTGCCGAGACGGCCCTGACCCTCGCCGCCTATCGATACGCGCTGGACGGAATAGGGGTAGCATGGCTACCGCGCTCACTGGTCTCGGAAGATCTGCAATCGGGGCGCCTCGCCCGAGTCATGACCGCCGGTCCCGAGCAGCCGCTGGATATCCGTGTCATGCGCCTGGCGGAACCGCTGCGCGCCGCTGCGCTGTCGGCATGGACCCTGGTAAAGGGCAGTGGCGACGATGCCTGACGCCAGGCCGCGCGCGCACCGGGATCAGAACGCATCCCAGATGCGGCGCCCCAACGCGTCGAGCCGATCCGGCGAACAGAACAACGAGATCGTCAGCGTCGCGACCCAGCTGGGTCCACCCATGCGTACGAGGGTCCCGTCGGCCAGCTCTCGCGCGATGGAGAGGGCCGGAAGCCAAGCGACGCCGCTGCCGGCCAAGGCGCGGCGTTTGATGGCTTCTGCCAGGGCGTCCATGTAGCGTACGTCGAGCGCCGTCTCACGCTCGCGGATCACCCGATCGACCACGGTGCCGAGGAAAGTGTCGGGATCATAGCTCAGATAGGGCACGGCAATGCGGCTGCGACCGCCGAGGGTCCAACCGTGCCGCGACGCCGCTGCGTGATGGGCGACCGGAATGAGGTCCTCGGTACAAATGTCCTTTCGCACGAACCGGGTCTCATCCAGGACCGGCTCCACGTCCTTGTGGCGGTAATATAGTAGAAATTCGCATGATCCGTCCGTTAGCAGTTGGCAACAGGTCGCCATGGACTCGGAAATCACCCGCGTTCGCAAGGTCGGATTGACGGCCTCCAGCTCTACAAGGCGGCCCTGGAGATAATTTACCGAGATCGCCGGCAGGGCGGCGAATCTTTGTAGAGGTAACTTTCCCCGCTCTGCCGCGCGGATCATCTGTCGAGCGTCCGTCAGCTGCGCCAGCGTCGCCTGCGCGGTTGGCAGGAACTGGCGACCTGTCGCGGTCAGACGGACGGGATAGCTGGACCGATCGACCAGAGCGGCGCCGACCCACGTCTCCAGCGATTTGATGCGCCGGCTGAAGGCGGATTGCGTGACGTTGCGCTCCTCTGCGGCGCGGGAAAAGTTCAGCGTCCGACCCAGGCACACGAAATCGGCAAGCCAATTCGTATCCATGCCGCCTCCCACGCGCCGCGGCGCACAGGGCGGCGCCGGCATCATGCAATTTCAGAATAGTTTGTGAGCATATCCGAATTGGCAATGCGCTCCACCCCGCGCCTAGGCTTTTTCAGCGGTATCGAACCGCCGGGCTTCATCGTCTCGCACACTACCGCGGTCGGCAGGGGCCAACACGTCGCCAACACGTCATAGAACGCCCCCCAAACCGCATGCCAACGTTCACGGGAGACACGCATGACGAAAGCGATCATCACCGCTCTTTCCAGCGCCGGACTCGCTGCCGTGATCGCGCTGCCGGCTCAGGCGCAGACCACGATCCGCCTGTCCACCTACGTCAACGAGGCCGACATCCGGTACGACGGCTTCGTCCATTTCGCCGAGCTGGTCGCCGAAAAGACCGACGGCAGCGTTGAGGTCCAGATCTTCCCCTCCGCCACGCTGCATGGCTGGTCGGAAGGCGTCGATGCCGTGCAGGGCGGCGTGGCGGACATCGCCTGGATTCCTGCCGATGATCGCCTGCCGTGCTATCGCGTGACCTCCCTCTATCCGACGGTGGTCGACCTCGAGAACCAGATCGAGATGGACGCCGCCTACGCCGAGTTCATTCGCCCGGAGGCGGCGGAGGTCGGTTTGGTTCCGCTGTTCAACTCCAACTATTCCTATGACCAGGAGTGGTGGTTCGAGGAACCGATCGACGACATCGGTGCGCTGGACGGGCTTCAGGTGCGCTCCATCGGTCCGCTGGTCAGCATGATGATCGAGACCTGGGGCGGCAGCCCGGTATTTGTGGCGCCCAAGGAGGTGTTCCAGTCTGCCGAGCGCGGCGTGGTGGACGGCATCAACATGGGCGTCGCCACGTACTCCAGCTGGCAGCTGTGGGACGTGATGCCCTACATGGTCAATGGCAGCCTTTTCTACGGCAACATTCAGTACATGATGAACAAGTCCAAGTTCGATTCTTTGGCCCCGGAAGAGAAGACCGCCCTGACCGAGGCGGCGCACGAGACGGAAGTCTGGCTCAAGCCGCGCTATGAGGACTGGGTCGACCAGCGCGTGGGCAATGCCGTGATGAAGGGCGGTGGCGCCGCCGTGTCGCTGGGCGACGACAGGCGCATGGAGCTGATCGAGTCCGTCCAGGATACCTGGAACACCGAGGTCGAGGCCGCGTGCGGCGCCGATCTCGCAGGTGACGTGCTCGGGCTATTCGCCGACAACTCGCGCTGAACGGCGATCGATCGCGACCATTCCCAGGGCCGTCGCCAGGCAATGCTCTCGGGCGGGCGGCGGCCCACCTGCGGGTGCCCACGCTTCCCCACCCGGGAATCCCGTCATGCTGGACAAGCTCGATCGCCTGATTGCCCGCGTCGAGACCGCCGTCGTGTGGGTGGCGGGCGCCGGAGCCGCCATCATCCTGGTCCAGATGGTCTGGATCACATATGGCGTCTTCACCCGCTACGTGCTCAACGCGCCCGATCGGATGGTGACGGAAGCCACGGCGCTTCTCCTGTTTCCGGTCGCCTTCGCGGGCCTCGCCTATGCCCTGCGCGAGGACGCCTACCCCAAGGTCACCCTGTTTACCGACCGCCTGCCCGACGTCGCGCGCAAGCTCATCACCATCGTCAACTTTCTCATCATGGTCGGCGTTGGCGTGTTCTTCGCCATGGCGGGGGTCGACGCGACCCTTCGGTCCTACACGTCGGGCGCCTCGTCGGAAATCCTGCTCTGGCCGCGTTGGGCGTTCTGGTTGCCCGGCGCCATCTCGCTCGTGCTGTTCTCGGCCTACGCCATCCTGCGCCTCGCGCGCATCGTGCTTACTCCGGCCAGCGAGGTTTGAGGCATGGAATGGTATGAAGTCGGCATCGGGCTGCTGGGTCTGCTCATGCTGTTGATCAGCATCGGGCTGCCCATTCCCTTCGCGCTGGCGGGCGCGGCACTGCCGTTTCTCTGGCAGATCCAGCCGTTCGACACATCCATCGTGTCATCCCAGCTGAAGTTGTGGGGGGTGTGGATCGACTACATCCTGCTCGCCGTGCCCTTGTTCGTGTTCCTGGGTGAATTGATCGGCAAGTCGAACATAGGACCCAACCTTTACCAGTTCCTGCACCAGGGCGTGCGCGTCCGCGGGTCGGCGGCCTATGGCTCCATCGGCGCCTGTGCCGGGTTCGGAGCGGTCTGCGGCTCGTCCATGGTGGGCTCCCTGACCATCGGCGGCGTCGCCCTGCCGGAGATGCTGCGCCTGGGCTATGGAAAGCAGTTGTCGTCGGGAGTCCTGGCGGCCGGTGGCACGCTGTCGGTCTTGCTGCCGCCCAGCCTCATCCTGCTGTTCTACGGCATCGTGACGGACCAGAGCATCGGAGACCTGTTCATCGCCGGCGTCATCCCGGGGCTCATTCTGGTCACGTTCTTTTCCGTCGTGGTCATGATCTGGAGCGTCCTGCATCCCGGCGACATCCCCGAGCGTGAACAAGCCGTGCGCATGGGCCTGTTCCGGGTCGCCGCCACCGTCGGCCCCATCGGTCTGATCGGCCTGGTGATCACGGTCGCCATCTACGCCGGCATCGCGACCCCGACGGAGGCGGCGGCGGTGGCGGCCTTTCTGACCGTCGTGCTGGCGTTCGGCGTCGGCGGCCTGCGCTGGCAGGGGTTCAAGGACGCCCTGTTCTCCACCATGCGGACGATGGGCTATCTGGGCCTGCTGCTGTCGGCGGGCACACTGTTCGGCTTCGTCTTGACCTATTACCGTGTGCCCTACGAGTTCACGCAGCTGTTCCTCAGCTTCGAGTTGTCACCCTACCTGGTGCTGGTCATCGTCATCCTGTTCTACATCGGGCTGGGGATGTTCCTCGAGCCGGTCTCGATGACCTTCATTACGCTGCCGACCATCTTCCCGCTGATGGCCGCGGCGGGGTTCGATCTGATCTGGTTCGGCGTCGTCTACACCATCACGATGGAAGTCGCGGTGCTCACGCCACCCGTCGGTCTGAACCTTTACGTCATTCAAGGAATAAGTCGCGGACAGGTAAGCATCGTCGAGGTGATCCGCGGATGCCTGCCCTTCATCGCGGCGCTGGTCGCGTTGATCGTCATCCTGATCGTGTTCCCGGAGACGGCGCTATGGCTGCCCGAGCAAATGGGATGACGCCAACGTCTCCCGCGGCGGCGGCCGACGCGTCGTCGCGGGCCGGCGAGCGCCCGGTCCTGGTTCTGGTGCACGGCTATCTGGGAGGCGCCGAGCAATGGGCGCGGGAGGTGGCGACGTTTTCCCCTCATTTCGACGTTGTCACGCCGCACCTGCCCGGCTTCGCCGCTGCCGCCGCCGAAGAAGCCCCTGACACGATCGAGGGCTTTGCCGCGCACGTCATGCATACCCTGGATTGTGATCGGATCGGTCAGTTCACGCTATTGGGCCATTCCATGGGCGGCATGATCGCGCAACAGATCGCTTGGCGTATTCCCGAGCGGGTCGAGCGGCTAATCCTGTACGGCACCGGCCCTCTCGGCCGCATGCCCGATCGGTTCGAGCCCATCGAGGTTTCCATCGACCGCCTGGAGGCCGATGGCGTGTCGGCGACGGCACGGCGTATTTCGGCTACGTGGCTGGTCGACGGCGACAGGCACCCGGCCTACGCGCTGCTCAGTCGTTTGGGCGGCGCGGCCAGTGCGGCGGCCGCGCGTGCGGCTTTGAAGGCCATGGCCCGGTGGGATGGCCGAGCGGCTTTACCCGAACTGTCCATGCCGGCCCTGATCGTGTGGGGCGACCGGGACCGATCCTATCGCTGGCCCCAGGTCGAAACTCTGTGGCGTGGCTTGCCGAACGGTTCACTCGCCGTGGTGCCCAACGCCTCGCACGCGGTGCATTTGGAAAAACCACGCATCTTCCATGACATACTTTTGGATTATCTTGTCGACCGTTGCGACCCGCAAACCGCATGATCACGGACTAGGCGGCGCCGCGCCCGGCCCGCCGCGCCCGGCCTCCGCACCGGTCGAGCGTCACGTCCCTCCGCGCAACACGACGAAGTGCCGCCACCATGCCATGGCCGAGATCCCTCCTTCGCGATCCCGCGCCATCCCCGAACAGGTTCGAACGCGCGCGGACGCTCATGCCGGGGCTGGCGCTGTGCCTCATCATCGCTGCGGCGGCGCGCTATCTTTCCGACTATTACGGCGCGCCGCAGATGCTGTTCGCCCTGCTGATCGGGATCGCGTTCCACTTCGTGATCGAAGAGGAGCGCTTCGCGAGGGGCGTCGATTTTGCCGCCAGGAAGGTATTGCGCTTCGGGGTCACCCTGCTCGGACTGCGGATCACATTCGGCGAGATCGCGTCGCTCGGCTGGGAGGTGGCCCTGTTGCTGATCGGCGGCGTGGCTTTGACGATCCTGTTCGGGATCGGCGGTGCGAGCCTTCTCGGGCGTCGCGCCCAGTTCGGGGCGCTGACCGGTGGCGCGGTCGCCATCTGCGGCGCGTCGGCCGCGCTCGCCATCTCCGCGGTCTTGCCCAGACACGATGATTCCGAGCGCAACTTGATCTTCACGGTAATCGCGGTCACCACGTTCAGCACGATCGCGATGATCGTGTTTCCGGTTATTGCCGGCGCGTTGGGATTCGACGAGCGAACGACCGGCTTGTTCCTGGGAGGCACGATTCACGACGTCGCCCAGGTGGTCGGAGCGGGATATTCCGTGTCACCGGACGCGGGCGACGTGGCAACGATTGCCAAGCTGTTCCGGGTGGCGATGTTGGTGCCCGCGGTGATCGTGATCGCGCTGGCCTTCCGCGCCCCGGGCAGCGGTACGGCTGGCGGCGTTCGCTTCCCGTTGTTCCTGATCGGTTTTTGCGCCTGCGTGGTGATCAACAGCCTCGGCGTTCTTCCCGAGGCCGTGCGAAGCGGCCTGGAAGACCTTTCCGGCTGGTGCCTCGTCGCCGCGGTGGCCGCCCTCGGCATCAAGACATCGCTGAAGACCCTGTTCACCATCGGGTATCAGCCGGTGCTCATGGTCCTGGCCGAGACACTCTTCATCGCCGTCTGGGTGGCCGTCGGGGTGTCGCATTTCTCATGATGCGTAGAGCATGTCTGGCGATCTTGATCCGTTCCTGTTTGTTCCTGTATTGTTCTCTCCCATTAGAAGGAGAGAACCGTGGCGCGTCGGATTCTTGCCGTCTGGCTGCCTGCTCTCGCAACCGATCGTCTCCATCGCCAGCGCCGCCGGCAGGGGCTTCCGCCCCTCGATCGGCCCTTGGTCACGGTGGCGGGGGAGGGCAATCGCCCGGTCCTGGCCGCGGTCGACGCCCGGGCCGCGGCGGCCGGGCTGGCGCCGGGCCAGACCCTGGCGGATGCCCGCGCGCTGGAGCCGGGGCTGGAGCCGGCGCCGGCCGATCCGGCCGCCGATGCCCGGGCGCTCGCCGGGCT